>JAWXUD010000020.1:0-33927 GCA_044432945.1 Candidatus Gastranaerophilales bacterium | reverse complement strand
TGCCTGCTGATATTTCATATTACCTCAATAGAAAATCTCAAATCAATTTGTTAGATGTTTGTTATGGAATTGGTTATAATACAAAAAGTTTTATAAATTATTTGTTAGAGATTAAAAAAAATAAAAAATATTTAAAAAATAAATCAATAGTAAAAACTAGCTATATCGACACGATAGATACCAATAACAAAAAGTGCCAATCCGAAATTACCAATTGTATCGCTTCGGTAGATGACGATAACATGAGTGAAGTATTTGCCGTGGGAGGTTGTATCAGTTCGATAGATGCTGATAATCTGTTTTGTAAAAATAATGATAAGACTTTCTCGAAATATTCTGTTAGGAAATTTTTTATAAAGAATTTTAGAGTTTTCGAGAAAAGTTATTTAAAGATTATGTTAAAAAAGCAAATAATTAATAAAGAACATAATATTTTAATAAAAGCACTTGAATTAGATAAAGATTTAGTGTATTTATCGCCATTTTTTAAAACAGAAGGTGGAAGTCAGGATAAAGAATTATATTTTAAAAATAATATGATTGAAAAAATATTAAATAACTATGATAATAAAATCTCTGCAAACTACGTTATGTCTAGGAAAGTAAAGGATTTTATCATATGTAAGTTATTAGAATATGATATTAATTATTTTGAGGATAAAGATTTAATAAATAATTTAGCAAATAATGAATTACATGAGTATTATGATGAAAAACTACTCAATTTTGAGCAGTTGATGAATTTTTCTAGGTCAAATAGTTCAGCAGAGGACAAAATAAATCCCTTCTTACATAATATATATTATGAGTACCTATCAAAAAGATATAAAAAAGGTCAAAAACTTCACAAAAACCTCACAATTGACCTAGAATTCGAAATTAACGATGCTAGAATGGCTGTTTTGAATGATATGAATAAATACGACATAATCTTTTTAGATGCATTTACACCCTCTAAATGCCCTATGCTTTGGACTTTAGACTTTCTTAAATTATTGTATGAGCGTCTAGATGATGATGGTATCTTGATTACATATTCAAAATCAATTGTTATAAAAAGTACGTTAATACAGGCAGGGTTTGAGATTGCTAACATTAAAAACAAGTTAAATGATGATTTTATTGGTACTGTTGCGACAAAAAATAAAAATATAATTGAATGTAATGATAATTTTATTCGATTAGATGAAAAAGATATAGGGTTGATTGGGACGAGGGCTGGAATTTGTTATAATGATAATGATTTTAAATTATCAAATGATGATATAATTAAAAATAGAGAACTTGATTATAATTCAAGTAACTTAATCAAGGCCACAAGGTATTTGAAAGATAGAGAGGAAAAAGAATGCAATATGATGTAATTGTTGTTGGCGGTGGAACTGCTGGCTGTGCTGCCGCTTATATTGCTGGTAAAAATGGATTGAAAACTTTGCTTGTCGAAAAAAATATTCATCTTGGCGGTGCAATTACTTCAGGCTTGGTATTGCCTGCGATGAAATGTGGTGAAAATCAAATAAATACAAGCTTTTTTGACGATTTAGTTCAAGAATTAAAGTCATTAGGTGGGCAGGTTTCTTTTCAAGGAAACGATGGTTGGTTTCACCCAGAGCTTACGAAAATAGCACTTGATAACTTGATGGAACAGGCGAACGTTGAAGTTAGATTTTCCTCTCAAATAGACAAAATAGACAAAATTAATAATGAAATAACAAAACTATTCGTACATTCCCACCATGAAAGATTATCGTCATCTATCGAGGCGATACAAAGTGAGGGTAATTGCAGAACTCCCGATATTAAAATATTATTTGAACCTATCGAAGCGAGATACGTGATTGATGCGACTGGTAATTGTGAGATTGGAAAAATTGCTGGTTGTAATTTTTTAGAGAAAAAAGTTCAGCCAAATAGTTTGCGTTTTATTATGAGTGGAGTTGACATCAATGCTTTTGGTGGTTGGTTAGAAGCTATTGATAACAATCGTGAAGTTTCACCTATAGAGGTTATTGATGGGGTTATGCATTTGTCTACTGCTTACACGTGGGATAAGGACAAAAATTGGGCTATAGCACCTTATTTTAATGAAGCTGTTAAAAATGGTGACTTGAATGAGGAAGATTGTAACTATTTTCAGATTTTCACAGTGGCTAAAATGCCGACTAGCATTGCTTTTAACTGCCCTAGATTATTAGTTGATGAGTATGATTTGTCATCAAAAAATTATTCAATAAGTCTTAAAAAAGCTCGTTTAAGTATATTGAGATTATCGAATTTTTGTAAGAAGTATTTAAAAGGATTTGAAAATAGTTATATATCAAATATCGCAGATGAGCTTGGTGTAAGGGTTTCAGAGAGAATTTTAGGGAAATACATTTATACAATAGATGATATAAAGTCTTTTAAAAAGTTTGATAATCCTGTTGTTATATCAAATTATCCAATTGATGTGCATAGTAAAAATAGAAATTCATCAGTGTTGACGGAGGTTTCAGAGTATATGTTGCCGATTGAAAGTTTAATGTCAGCTGATATAAAAAATTTATTTATCGCTGGAAAATGCTTGAGTGCGGATTTTATGGCTCAAGGAGCGTTGCGTGTACAACCTAGCTGTTTTTCAATGGGTGAGGGTATTGCAAAATATATTGCAAATAATTTATTGAACAAATAATAAAGACACATCTATATTTAGCGAATTTGATAAAATAATTAATGTATCTATTGATGGTTTTTTACGCCCTCGTTCCATTTCGCCTAAAAAACATTCATTAATATTAGCAAGCTCTGCGAGTCTTTCTATGGTGATTTTTTTCAATTTGCGTTGTTTTCTTATATTATTCCCAAGTCTTTTATATAAATTAATACTTGACATTAGATAATATTAGAGCTAATTTATTGAAATAAATAGTGTCTGTAAGATACTATTATCATGTAAATAAGGAATTTGATTAATCATTATTTGAATCAATCTTATCCATAAGTATTTGTGTAGCATTTAGCAGTGGATCGATTGTAGGTGAGTATGGCGGTGCATAGGTTAAATCGTTTTTATAAAACTCCTTAACCGTCATCTTTCCTAAAAGCCCAGCGGTAAGTGCGTTAATCCTTTTATCAGCATCGCCACAACCAATTGCTTGCCCGCCTAAAAGTTGACCTGTTTTTTTATCAGCAATAAGTTTTAGTGAAATATTATTAACGTTTGGCATATAACCAACTTTATCATATTTTGTTACGACAGTTGAAACAACATCATATCCTTTTTTTCTGGCATTTTTTTCTGTCAATCCTGTCATAGAAAGAGTTAAATTCAAACATCTCGTTACTGTAGAAGCAAGCACACCGTGAAAACTTTCGTCCCCACCACATGCGTTTATCGCTGCAGTACGCCCTTCTTTATTAGCGTTAGAACCAAGCGGTAACCAGATTTTTGAATTATCGACAATTAGCGTTTCTTCAACGCAATCACCACAGGCATAAATGTCCTCGTAATTAGTTTCCATTCTTTCATTAACCTTTATCGCCCCTGTTATGCCAATTTCAATACCCGCTTCACGAGCTATTTCGACATTTGGTGTAACACCAGTGCAAATTACTACAAGATCCGTTTTAAACTCTTTGCCTGAGCCTAACTTAACTGATTTTATTCCCGTCATATCACCTGAAAATTCTGTTACAAGTTCGGAGGTTATAATCTCAAAACGTCCGTCATTTATCGTAGCCAATTGTTCTTCAACCAATATTGACATATCTTCATCAAGCACTGGTAAAATATTTTTTGCGTATTCTACCATAGTGACTCGCAATTTTTGATGAACAAATGCCTCTAAAAGCTCCATGCCAATGTAGCCAGCCCCAATAATAGTCGCATGTTTTGCTTTTAAAACTTGTTCTTTAATCGCAATTCCATCTTCTAATGTTCTAAGAGTAAACACATTTGGTAATTGAACGTTTTTTATTGGTGGAATGATTGGCCTAGCACCAATGGCAATGATTAATTTGTCATAATCCTCCAAAAATGCACGCCTAGTTTCTAAGCATTCAATTAGAACTTGCTTTGAATCAGGTAAAATTTTGACTGCCTTATTTCTTAAATGTATATTTACACCACTATCTAAAAAATCCTTAGGTGATCTAACTAAAAGTTCACGATAATCCTCGAAATTACCCTCAATATAATATGGCATTCCACAGGCTGAATATGAAACATGTGTTCCATCAGTATAAAGATTTATTTCTGCATCTGGTGCCATTCTACGAGCCTTTGCTGCTGCTTTTGCACCTGCAGCAACACCGCCTAAAATTAATATTTTCATATATCAAGGCTAATCTAACATAAGTTTTTTTTCATTGCCCTTTTAGCTAATTTATACCCGAAGTGCTAAGCATAACTTCTTTCATAAAATCACAATAACCATCGATTAAATCTTCACGAAAATTATTATAATTTTCGACTAAGTTCGTAATATCCAAAATCACTTTTTCTTCCTTCAATTTTTCGTACACAATAAATACTCCCTAATAATCAACTATTCACTAACGTAAATATGCTATCGGCAAGTTGGTTGAAAAACTTTAATAATTTGAACAATATTGTTACAAAAGTTAATCAATTTCGTTGTAAACTATCTTTTTACGGAGTTTCCACTGTATTAGAGTTAAGCCCAAAATGATTACAAAAAGAACATAAGCTAATGCACTAGCTTCGCCAATTTTAAAATATTCGAATGCGTTTTTATAAATCGCATATACCAAAACGTTTGTGCTATCTAACGGTCCACCTTGTGTCATCAAATAAATTAGGTCAAAAACCTGAAACGAGCTAATCGCCGTAATTATAATTACGAAAAATATAGTTGATGAAAGCATTGGAACAGTAATATTTTTAAAAGTTTGATAAGGGTTTGCACCATCAATTTTACTCGCTTCGTATAATGATTGTGAAACCCCGCTTAGTGCTGACAGGAAAATAATCATGTTATATCCGATTAATTTCCATACAGAAACTAGGATTAATGCTGGCATTACAAAATTTGTATCATAAAGCCAATTAATATTTATGTGCAAAAATTGATTTAAAAAACCGATATTTGGATCAAATATCCATTGCCAAATAATACCGACAACTATCATAGGAGTGATGAACGGTAGAAAATAAGCTGTTTTGTAAAATTCAGAACCTCTAATTTTGTTGTTTAATATGCTCGCAAGCAAAAGTGGTATAATTACCCCAAAAACAGAGGTAGAAAGTGCGAATATAACAGTGTTTAATAAAATTTTATAAAATAATTGATTAGTGAAAATCTCATGGTAATTTGCTAATCCAACAAATTGTATAGGGTTTAGCAAATCCCATTTTGCAAAACTAAGCCCAAATGAACATATGACTGGAATAATAATAAATATCATTGTTCCAATCAATGCTGGCATTATGAATACCCAACCAGCCAGTTTTTCACAATTTGAAACATTAGATAAGAATGATTTTATATCCATGATAAAATTATACTATAATCATATAATTTAAGGGAGTAATAAAATGAAAAAATACGAGAACGCTTTTGGCAAAAACGACATACGTGGAATTTATGGTGAGGACATCACTGAAGAATTATATTTTAATATAGGATTAGGGTTTGTTGAATGGTTAAAAATTCAATCAAATTTAAATCCTGATGAAATGTGGATTACTATAACTAAAGACGCTAGGCTTCATTCAGATAGCCTCGAAAAAGCGTTGATTGATGGAATTACCTCAAAGGGTGCAAATGTTGTTAAATTAGGGCTTGCTCCGACTCCTATTGGATATTACTCAGAAGTTGTTGGTATCGATAAAGCTTATACAAATGGCAAAAATATTACTGCTGCAGCCATTATTACAGCTAGTCATAACCCTAAAGAATATAATGGACTAAAAATGACATTCAATAAAAGCACTCTGTCTGAAACTCAAATATCTGAGGTTAAAGAACTTACATTCAAAGAAATGATTGCGAAATCAACTCTTGTAGAAACCAATTCAACAGTTAATAGTTATGATATTTTACCTGTTTATATAGAGGATATGAAATCTATATTCGGTAAAATCGGTAGTGGAGTAAAAGTCGTTGTCGATAGTGCTAATGCGACAGGTGGGGTTGTTGGTCCTCAACTTTATAAAGAATTGGGTTGTGAGGTTATTGAATTGTATTCTGAGCCTGATGGAAATTTCCCTAATCATCACCCAAACCCTAGTGACGAAAAAACATTGGACGATTTGAAAAAGGTAGTTCTTGAAAACAATGCTGATTTAGGCATAGCTTTTGACGGTGATACAGATAGAATTGGTGTTATTGACGCTTCTGGCAACTTTTTAACTGGCGACAAGCTATTGTATATTTATGCTCAAGATTTGATTAAAACTTCAGATGACGCACTTATAACAGTTGTTAGTGAAGTAAAATGTTCACAAGTTTTATTTGATAACATAAACAAAATCGGTGGAAAAGCTGTTATGTGCAAAACTGGACATGGTTATGTTAAATCTATGATGAGAGAAACGGGTGCAGTTTTAGCTGGCGAGATGAGCGGACACACTTTCTTTAAGGACAGATATCACGGTTTTGATGATGCTGTTTATGCGGGCTGTAGAATTATTGAGATTATCTCTAAGCAGAAAAAATTAAATCCTAATTTTAAAATTAATGATATGCTAAAACCGTTTGCAGAGGTTTATTCTTCATCAGAAGTTCGTTACTCTTGCCCAAACCATTTGAAAAAATCAACACTAGAAGCTTATCAAAGAAAAGTTGAAGAAAATAAAGATATTTTTGGAAGCGAAATTCTAGATATAATTACATTAGATGGCATGAGAATAGTCTTTGATGGCGGTTTTGCCCTAATTCGTCAAAGTAATACAGAACCTGTATTTACACTTAGATTTGAAGCGAAAGACGAGCTTCAATGTAATGAATTTCAAAATAGCATGATTAACTCTCTTGATGAAATTTTAAATAAATAAAAATTGTTGATATTAATCAGATATAAATCAAGCACCTTAGAAAAAAAGTGCTTGATTTTATTTTATACTCGTGTTAAATTTAGTCTTGTCAGAAAACCTCAATCACGAATATCTTATCATAGCTTTAGTTAGCGTATTTTATGATGTATTCGTAAACAATATAAAATGTAGAAAATCACACAAAAATGAAAGGTAAAATCAATGGATTTAGAAAACAAAGATGAAATCGTAGTTGCAGAATCTACTGCAGTAACTGAAATCGTAGAAAAAACAACTGCTTTAGTTGAAGTTAAAGCAGAAGAGAAAACTGAAAGAAAAGGACGTTCTAGAAGACCTAGAATTGAAACTAATGAAGAAAAACCAGTTTCTGAATGGACTGAACGTGTTGTTCAAATTCGCCGTGTAACAAAAGTTGTTAAAGGTGGTAAAAAACTAAGCTTTAGAGCTATTGTTATCGTTGGTAACAAAAAAGGTCAAGTTGGCGTTGGTTGTGCTAAAGCAGCTGAAGTTGTTGTTGCTATTCAAAAAGCTATTGCTGATGGTCGCAAAAACTTAATCACTGTGCCAATCTTCAAAACAACTATTCCACACCCTATCACTGGTCGCTCTGGTGCTGGTTCTGTTATGTTAAGACCAGCTACACAAGGTACAGGGATTATCGCAGGTGGTGCGGTTCGTTTAGTTTTAGAACTTGCTGGTATTGAAAACATTCTTTCAAAATCTTTAGGTTCAAAATCACCTCTAAACGCTGCTGCTGCAACTTTAGATGCTTTACAAAACCTTACTCCATTCTCTGAAGTCGCTAAAAAACGTGGCTTGACTATGGCTGAGCTTTTAAACTAAGCAATTATTAATTAGTAACCTGGTTATTGATTAAATATTAAAATTTTTACTAAAATTAAATAAAGGAATAAAAAAATGACAAAAACTGAATTAAAACAAATAAAAATTAAACTTGTTAAAAGTTTAATTGGTTCAACAGAAAAACAACGCAGAGTTGCTCAAGGCTTAGGGCTTAGCAAAACTGACCAAGTTGTTGAACACTACAACAGTGCAACTATCCTAGGTATGGTTAACAAAATCCCTCACCTAGTACAAATCGTAGATTAATAACAGAAAAATCTGATTGGATTGCGGATAACTCAAGAAGGGTTAAGTGAAAGCGAGCAATCATACAAATTTATAAAGGAAAATTAAAATGACAATTAAATTAGAAGATTTAAGACCTGCTGAAGGGTCAACTCACAAAACAAAACGTGTAGGTCGTGGTAGATCATCTGGACACGGTAAAACATCTACTCGTGGTCACAACGGTGAAGGACAACGCTCTGGTAACTCTCAAAAACGTGGTTTCGAGGGTGGACAAATGCCTGGATACAGACAATTACCTAAATTAAAAGGGTTTAAATCTATCAATAGACTTAACTATACTGAAATCAACGTTGGCAGAATTGACCAATTAGGTTTGAAAGAAATTAGCTTTGAAGTTCTTAAAACTATGGGCAACAAAGTTCACTCTTCAAGTGTTGGTTTGAGAGTTTTAGGCAACGGCGAAATCAAAACTGCTGTTATTGTTAAAGCTTCTCACGTCACACCTTCAGCTAAAGAAAAAATCGAAAAAGCTGGCGGAAAGGTTGAGTTAGTATAATGGCACAAGGAGTTAGAATGCCGAATACCAATGATTTGATGTCGATGTGGAATGCATCTGGCTTGAAAGAAAAAATTATTTTTACTTTCATTGTTATTGCTGCGTTTCGCTTTGGTGTTCAAATGCCTTTATTCGGTATAAATAATGAAGTATTTTCAAATATCGCACAAGGTAACAACATTATTGGCTTTTTAGACCTATTCTCTGGTGGTGCATTGGGTAAGGTTTCAATCCTAGCATTAGGAATTGGACCATACATCACTTCATCAATCATCATACAGCTCATTTCTGTAGTCATTCCTTCATTGGAAAAATTACAGAAAGAAGAAGGTGAAGCAGGCAGAAGAAAACTATCACAGTATACTCGTTTGTTTACTGTTGTTCTTGCGGCGTTTCAGTCACTAGTATTTATGCTATATCTTCACCATCTTCCTGGTGCAGTTTTACCTAATGTTAATCCAATTACGTTCTTTGTTAGCTCTATTTGCGTTTTAACAGCTGGTTCTGTATTGGTCATGTGGTTGTCTGAATTGATTACTGAAAAAGGCATAGGTAACGGCGGATCTTTGATAATTTTTGTTGGTATACTTTCTGGTATTCCGATATATGCCTCAAGAACTGCTCAAATCGTTGCCAATAACGGTATGATGCAAGTTGGCTTAATCGCTCTTTTAGCAATATTTTTCTTGACTATGATTTTTATCGTAATAATGCAAGAAGCTGTTAGAAAAGTGGTTATCGTCAACCCTAAACGTCAAGTTGGTAATAAAATTTATGGTGGAATGAATTCGTTTATTCCATTCAAACTTAATCCTGGTGGTGTAATGCCGATAATCTTTGCTGTTGCAATTTTATTGTTTCCATCTACAATTTTAAGTTTGGTTGGACAAGCAAATATTTCTAATGTTGCTGTCAAAAATTTCATTGTTCAATTGACACAAATCATGAGTCCAGATGGAATTGTTTATTATCTTTTATACTTTGGTCTAATCGTTGTGCTAACATTCTTTTACGCTTCTATTATGCCAAATATGCAACCAAAAGATATTGCTGATAACTTAAAAAAATATGGCTCATCTATACCTGGTATCAAACCTGGGAAGCCTACAGCTGATGCTCTTGATAAAATCTTATCTAAGACAACTTTTATAGGTGCAATGGGACTTGGGATTATTGCCTTAGTTCCATCATTAGCTAGTTATTTGACTAACATCAAAACTCTACAAGGTATTGGTGCAACTTCTCTAATCATCATGGTTGGGGTAGCACTTGATTTGATAAATCAGGTTAAAACACACCTACTTGCTAGAAATTATGAATCGTTTTTGAAAGATTAATTGATTTATAATACTAAATGATTAAGTAACCTCTATATTTTAGGGGTTACTTTTTTCTATCAATTATAATCGAATCTGCTAATGTTAATATAAAAAACTAAGCTATGATAGATATGTAAATCCTCAACTCTTCTGATTGCTCAGTTTGCTCCACAAGTATAGTGGAGCATTTTTTTGGGGGCGTAGCCCCCTTTTGCACTAATTAATTAATAAGTTGACATGATGTGTATAAATATTGTAATATTCATATATAAATACTGAGGAATTATAATGAGAGAATTAATTGAAAAAAATGAAAAAATAACCGTTGTTCCGCACAACTTTAAAAATGCTAATCGTGGTGTAATCACAGAGGTTACTTCTCAGGGATTTACTATTGAACTTGAAAGTGAAGCGGTTGGGTTTTTAAAACATAATTATTGTGAATTTTATACTAACAATAAAAATGGCATGCTTTATTTTAATTCATATCCTAAAGAAATCAATGGCAACTCTCTTCTTATAGTCAACCCTGCAAAGCATAAATATCTTCAAAGACGTCAATACACTCGTGTAAAATATGTGAATAATATTGAATTATATAGTGATGATGAAGCTCTAAAGGTCTTAACTTTAGATATTTCAGCTGGTGGTATGAAATTTAAGACATCTGCTCATTTCGATATTGATAAGGAATACTCCCTAACTCTTTCTTTAGCAAAAAATATTAATGTCAGTGCTAAATTTCTACCTATTAGGATAGAAAGAAATAATGAGGGTTCATATACACTCTCTGGAAGATTTGCAATGAATTCAAATAAAGAAAAAATGGCGTTAGCCCAATATTGTGTTACTAGAAGCATCGAAATCCGTAATAAATAATTATGAGTCTTATTTCACTTTTTAAAAGAAAAAATCGTAAAATTTTATTTACTACGCCCTCTCACAATCAGAACTTTTTTATATTCAACAAATTTCGACAACTTTATAAATATGATATTTCAGAAACTGACGCACATGCCCCTGAAACAGCCTTATTGAAAGCTGAACAATCTGCTAGTAAAATTTATGGAACTATAAGTACGCATTTTTTAACTAATGGGTCGACTTCAGGGATTATTGCTGCTGTTTTGGCATGTACTAGCCCCAACGACAAAATTTTAATATGGGATAATGCTCATATGGCCCATTGCAACGCAGTTGAACTTGCTGGTTGCAAGCCTATTTTTTATTCGCTAAACCAGATTAATAATTGGGATATCCCTGATAAAATTGATGTTTGCCAATTTGAAAATTTATTAAAAATGTATTCTCCAAAAGCTACAATTATAACCTCACCAAGTTATGAAGGAATAGTTTGTGATATAAAAAGTATTGCTCAGATTTGCAAAAAACATAATACGTTTTTGATAGTTGATGAGGCACATGGAGCGTTATATCCATTTAGTGATAAATTACCAACCTCTGCTGTCAAGATTGCAGATTATACTATTCAATCGCTTCACAAAACTGCAGGTGGGTTAAATCCAACAGCACTATTACACTGTAATTGCAAGTTATCACCTACATCTGCTTTAAAAAAAATCTCAACAACTTCCCCCTCATATCCACTATTAGCAACGATTGAGGCTAATATCAATTATCTAAAAAGTGCGAAATGTAAGAATAAAATTGATGATTTGATAATTACTATAAATGATATGAAATTGGATTTTAAAAATATAGAATTTAGCGGAGATGACCCGTTAAAAATATTGATTAAGCACAAAAATTTTAATGGAGTAGAGCTATCAGAGAAACTGTTTAATGAGTTTAATATTGAAGATGAAAAAACTAATAATACTTCAACCATGCTTTTATGTGGCGTTGGTACAACTATAAAAAAAATAAATTCACTTGAACGTGCTTTAAATAAATTAGATAAATTGTAACGATTTTGTAACAAATAACATAGATAATTAAAGAATTCTTATAAACCTGCCGATAATCCTTAATGTAAACCCAGTTACTAAGGATTTGAAAGGACAAAATTAAATTATGGGAATGGCAGCAGGACAAGCAAGATTATTATCAATAACATCTCGCATATCTGATAACGAGTTAAGCGCTCAATTGCTTAACAACGCAAAGATTCGTCTTGCTACTGAGAGTTCTTCGGTAAGTGAGGCTTATGTAGATGCACTGAATCAAACACAAATGATGTTTACAAACTATAACGCTGATGATTCAACATCTTATACAGAGTTAACATTTAACTCTATGACTAATTATAGTCAATATAACAACCAATATGGCTTAATGAATTCTTCTGGGCAAATTTTGGTTTCAGAAACAGATGCAGCTAATTATCAAAACTCAAACGGTGACTTAACAACATTCTTAGGAATGTATGGTTTATCACAGGATACAACATATTTTGACACAATAGATGAGAAATATACTGATGCCAGCACAGGATTTGTCAACTATTATGATTCTGATGGAAATGTAGCTGGAGATTTAGGTTATTCAGCAGAAGAATTAAAAGCAATGTATCTTGGTGGTACATATGATGATGGAAGTGCTGATGGCATAACATATTCTGGTTATGATGCGATGTTAACATCAGATAGTTACTATCAATACACAAAATATACATCAGAGATCGCAGAAACCTATGAAACTATGATAACTCAAGCTAGTAGTGGTGTTAATGATGTTTTTTATAATACAGCTTATTCTGAATTAGCTATTAGTGGTAGTAGCAAGACATTAACAGATTTTCAAACTGCAACGACTGATGCTACAAGCAATAATGCTGTCTATACTGCTCAATTTATAGACTATTTAGACACAATAGCTGCTAGTTATTTAGTAAGCGGAACCGATAATGATTCTTACGAAAGTATTAAAACCAATTTGAATGATTTTTTAGATAAATATGGAATGAGTACAAATAATACAACATATACATCACCAATGTCAGGAATAACTGACGCCTTTACTTTTAATAAGGGAGGAAACGATAACACACTTTTAATTGATTTTGGAGATTCTGTTGTAACTGTTGTAAAGAATACTGATGCTGATGGTAATATTACATATAAATCAAGCGTCTATACTGATGAAAGCGAAGGTACCGCTGAGCAACCTGCTACAAGTTCAGTTACTAACAGTGAAATAACATTATCTATAGCTAATTATTGTACTACAGCTTTCGATTTGTCAGACATATTTGACAGTACTGAGTTTAATGCACTTAGCATAAATAGCGATGATGAATTATTCTTTGAATCAGAATATACGTGTTATACTTCATATATCGAAGAAGAGTTGCAGGCAGAACTTTCTACAGCATATACAGATTGGTTAAATTCATATTCTTGGAATATTGATCCAATGAAATTCTATAGTGCTGGTGATGAATTGTATGATACATATGTTGGACTATGTGAAACATTCTCTGAAATATTATTCGGTGATGAAAACGCTGTTGATTCAACTGATTACTCATTATTACAAAGTAGCACTGGTATTAGTATGTTAATTGATCAATATGATAACGATAGCGATACAACTAATGACCTATCTGATAAGATTTCAGATGAGTTTCAGGAAGTATTAAACATATTTACACTTGACATTATGATGAGCTATTTTGGAGAACCAAACGTTGCTTGGATTGATAGTACAGATTCTACAAACAGTGGTAATGCTGATCATAAAGCTGAGTGGTACACAAATTTATTTGAGGCAATGGGTAACGGTGCTGCTAGTACATATGCCATAGTCAATGATGGTACGGCAAGCAATGCTGATTGGATCACGTTCGCACTTGAAGCAGGATTGGTTACAATGTCACAAGCTAACGATGATGGCGAATGGGAAAGCGTAATATATTCAAATGTCGGTGATATCACTGAAGATTATGATGACACCGCTCTTGCAATCGCAGAGGCTGAATACACAAAAGAAATGGCAAAAATTGAAACTAAAGATTTACAATATGATATGGAACTTGAAAGTATTGACACTGAACATACCTCTTTAGAAACTGAGTATGAATCAATTCAAACAGCAATTAGCTCAAACATTGAAAGAACTTTACAAATTTATACATAGATTTTATAAAAATATAATATATTAATTGAAGCTATTATTTATGATAATGGCTTCTTTACATGATATAAAGATTATGTAAGGAAATCAAACTTTTGTTATATTCTGACTTATAATTAGAATATAGAAAAATATTGGAGATTAACATGGAAACTGTAAAAGAAATTCTTTCAAAATTAGAAACTGCTGATAACTCAACAAAAAATGAGTTAGAAAATAAATTAGTAAATATTGGAACAAAAGCTCTACCTTTGTTGGTTGATCAATTACAATTGGTTAGAGGCGTTAAACGTGGCGTTGTGGCAATGTCTTTGATTAGAATTGGCGATGCTTCTGTTGAACATCTTAAAAAAGCTGCTTTAAATAACAAAGATTTTGAATGGGTTGCTGAATACCTTATTCGTGAAATTGAATGCTCTAAAGCCGCTTAGAAACTAATTTTTTTAATAAATACATTAAAGCTCTATAATAAAATATAGGGCTTTCTTATTACAAAAATACACCCAACAAAGTAGGTAAAATTATTATAAATAGTAGTATAATAGAACAATGGTTAAAGATTATTTAAATTATACTTGCTTATTTGGTGGTGGTGCGGTACGTGGTATGGCTTATGTTGGTGCTATTCAGGCACTTGAAGATATTGGCATTATGCCTAATACTTTAGTCGGGTCTTCAGTCGGTTCGATTATTGCTTCTTTCCTAGCTATTGGATTTAATTCCGATGAGATAAAAGATATATTTTTAAAAATAAATTATGAATTGTTTAAAGACATTCAATTAACAATAGGACCTAAATTTGCACTAAGTAAGGGGGAAGTTTTTTTAGAATGGCTAAGAGAGCTTATAGAGATGAAATATTATGGCGACAAATACAAAAAAGGTCATAATAAAGCCGTTACTTTTGGCGATATTGATAAAAATTTGATTATTATTACAACAGATTTGTCGAATTTTTCTTGTAAAGAATTTTCTAAATTCGAAACACCTGATTATGAAATAGCCAAAGCTATAAGGATTTCTTCAAGTATGCCAGGGTTGATGAAGCCTATAGAATATAATAATATGATTTTAGTTGATGGTGATTTACAAAAAAGCTTACCGATGTGGAAGCTTTCTCCTAACATTATGAATGATAATGAAAGAATCTTAGAATTTAGATTAGAAGGATTGATTGAACACAAGGATATGAACGCTCTTGATTTTGCTAACGCTATTTATAGCTGTATGACAGCAAATTCTACTACTTTTATTACTGAAATGTATGGCAATTGTGATAAATTTGATTATGTTGTACTTAATACAGGCGACATAATTATTGTTGATTTCAACATCGCACAGGACAAACGAGAAGCGTTAATAAAGTTAGGCTATGAACAGACAATGGATTATTTTAAAAAATCATTACCTAAGAAAAAAACTAGTATTTTAGAAAAAAATAAAATGATTTTAATTTATCTAATCGAAATGAAAAATCTTATAAAAATTAATAAAATTATTCCTGCAAAAATCAAACTAGGTGAACTATTTGCTGATATTCACGATTATGATTGCACTTTAAATAAATCAGTTTATATCGCATTGAAAAAATTCAAAAATGATTTTTACTCAAATCTACAAAATGTCCCATTGATTGGGCCTGCAGGGATTAAAAATGATAAATTTGTATTGGCTTCTTTAGCTGAGATAATAACAAAAATTCAATTAGATATAAAAGAAGCTGAAGCGTTTTTAAAAGAATTCAGCAAGTAGTTATATAACTAAATTTGATTAATAATTCTATGAATTAATTGTAGCTGCGAAATCTCAAAATGATTTATTTTTTCATTAATTTCTTGCTTGAGTTCTTCACACGATTTAATATGTGAGACCTGCAATAGTTTATATGTTTCAAGCCCCATCTTTGAGGCAATTTTATCTAACAATTCAAATGAAGGATAACAATATCCACACTCAATTTTGCTTACATACTGTGGCTCTACCCCAATAAGCTCAGCTAAATCTGCTTGCTTTAACCCTGCTTTTTTACGAAGTTCTGATAATCTTCGTCCAATGTTCTGTTTTGTATTTTGCATTACCCCTACCTCAATTATATTACTCTAATTGAAAATCTCAATAATAAAATATGCCATTTTGGTTAATAATTGACAATAATAACCATATATGATATATATTTCTTATGATATGGATATTTTTAGTTATTATTTATCTAAATCAGGATAACTAAACGAAGAATTTAAAGGAGAATGAAATTTATGAAAAAACAATTTGACAGAAGTAGCGTCATTCTGAACTGGCGGATTTGCGGTAGGGTGAGTGAAGCGAACCAGTCTGTTCAAGCGGGATTAATTCCCCTCCAGTGGAACGCAAGCGAGCAGAGGCAGAAAGCGAAAACCACGCTTTTCGCACTGCCGTTTAATGCGAGTGAAGCAAGACGGGGTGACCGTGAGGTCGGGGTTGTTCGTGAAGCAAAAGCTAGATTGCTTTGTCGCTTCGCTCCTCGCAAAGACGTGAAAATTCAGGAAAAACGTTCTGCGTTTACTCTAGCAGAAGTCTTAATTACCCTCGGTATCATAGGCGTTGTGGCGGCGATGACAATGCCAAATTTGATTAGTAACATGCAATCAGAAGCTCTTGCTAAGAAAAAACTTTTATTCGATAGTCGACTAGAAGAAGCGATGAATCAGATGAGGTTTCATGAAAAACTTACAGGATATTCAAAAACTAACGAATTTGTAGATGAATTAGCGAAATATTTAAAAATCAATGAAATTTGTGACAGTTCTAGTCTAAGCGAATGCTTTCCTGATGTTGTAATTAGTTCTTGTGATGATGAGTACACAGTCGATGAGCTTGTTGATGGTACGGTTTTTGCTGCGACTTCGTCTGAAAATGATTTTACTAGTGATAGTGTAGCACTTGTGTTTGCTGATGGAACAAAGGCGATGGTTAATTATGACCTAAATTGTGATTGGTTAGACCCATATGATGGTGGGGCAAATCGTTCAGAAGCATCGCAATGCGTGGCGATTTTAGCTGATGTGAACGGGGATAAAGGTAAAAATACAGTCGGTGATGACATATATGTTAAAAATTCTTCATTAGGTACATATATTGATGGAACTTGTTGGAACTTAAACGATGCAACGATAGTTCCTATTAACTGTCAGAATGAAACGAGTGAAGATGCGATAAAATATTGTGACGGCTCAACTTCTTTTTCTAATGATTATTGGGCAGGTGCGATGAAAGCATGTGATGAGCAGGGTAAAAGCCTACCGACTATGCAACAGCTAGCAGACCTAGCTAATTATTTATTTGATACTGATAAGATTACGGCTAGTAGTGGAGCTTCTAATTTAACATTAAATACTGATAAATTAGCTGAATTTAATGCTGGGGATTCTTTTTATGGAGATACTTATTCACCAGATTACTACCGTTACTGGTCAGATAGTTCAGATGATACGTATGGATACTATTTATTATTTGATGATGATACTGTAAGTTTTAACGCTATAATGGGTGGCCGTCATATGTATCAACCGGTTGCACGTTGTGTTAAATAAAATAATATTAGAACATACGCACATAAAAAAAGAGCTTTGAAAAAAGCTCTTTTTTTTAAGATTGCCCTGGGCCAGACTTGAACTGGCACTGAGTATAATCTCAACCGGATTTTAAGTCCGGCGCGTCTACCGATTCCGCCACCAGGGCTTGTGTAATCTCAATAAATATATTCTATAATAAAAAAAATTAATAGTCAATAGAAAAGTTGAATTATTTTGATTGTAATATTAAGTTTTTTAAAGTTGGATTATGCCTAGTCCTGACTGTATTTCAACAATTAATACAAAATTGCTTAGCAATTTTATGCGATATATATTTTTTATATAAAAGTAATATAATGAGGATTACTTATGGGCGGTTTAAATATCAATCCTGATTCAATATCAACTGCATACCCCAATCGCAAATTATCAGATGTTTCATCAGGAACAAATAAAGAAATCAATATTGATTTTAGTAAAAACAATACTGAAACTGTTAATCAAACACCTAAACTTTCTGGAGCTGAATTTGAAACGGCTTGCACGGAATTAGTTGATAAATATGGAAAACCAATTGATGGCAAAGCTATTGAGATAATGCCTGCAGAAGCATTTGATGAAGCAACAGAGGTTGAAGAACAAGCTGTATCACAAAGTTATAAAGATGCTATAAGCGAGCTTGGAAAATCATATATTGAACATATGGACACTGATTCTGGCAACAGTGACGGAACACTTAATACAGAAGAATATGCAAGCTATACAATCAAAAATGATTTAGATACAGATGATAATGCTAGATGGTTAAAAGAAAATGACATCAAAAGTTATAATAAACTGGTAAAACAAGTGACAAAAACAGCAGAAAAAGCATTTGAACAACAAGATGTGAATGGTGATGGAAAAATTGATCAGCAAGAAATGTCTGCGTCATTGATGGCGATGGATAGAATGAATAGTGCTAACAAAGCGACTGGCTCAATTCAATCTGGCGAATTTTCAGGTTTCACTAGAAGCTTGGCTGATAACAGCGGACATGCTAAAGAAAGAATTGATTTAAGTTATAACGAATTGTTTGGCATGCAAGATTAATTTATAATTATTTAGCATTTATTATTTTTTCAAAATTTTCCCAATTAAATTGCTTTGATTGAGCAAATTTTAAAATATTTGCTTGTTGTAATTGTTCTAAATTTTTAAATATATTTTTCAAATCTTCTTCTGCATTCATCGATATAATAGGGATTTTTGCCTCATCAGCAATCCTCTCAACTTTTATATCATAATTAATAGCACAAGTCTTAACCCCAGCCATCAATGCAACCAAAATAGCATGAAACCTCATTGCAATAAGGTATTCAAGATTAGAAATACGTTCTATAGTTTCTTTTAAAGGTTTTGAGGAAATAACTTCTGCATCAATATCAGGATTCAGTGTTCTTAAAATACCAAGAAATTTTTTGCAAATGTCTAAATCAATACTATTTTGAAACGAATAAATCTCTATTTTTTTATCACTGAAATTAATAACAATATGTTCTGCAAGCTTAGTCAACAAACCATAATTCATTGTTGCAAAATTTCTTAATTGAACTCCGACAACCCCTGATTTAATCGCTTTTGAAACATTTATTGAATAAATTGGATCACAAACAAGTTCTGCATTAATTTTATATTTTTTCATCAATTTATAACTTTTTTCATCTCGAACAGATACATAATCTACACGTTTTAACAAATATCTCACTATGATTTTTGAAATTTTGTTATTTAAAGGTCCAATCCCTTGAGCAAAAATAATTACTTTTTTCTTAAACAACAAGGCTAAAAAAATCAAAAATGAATAATAAAGCAAACTTTTCATACTAGTGACATCTTGCAAAAGGCTTCCACCACCTGAAATTAAAATATCAGTTTCTAATAATGTAAATAATATTTTAAAAAAGTCAAAACGCTTTATAGCCTTAACAGCATAATTTTTTTCGCTAAATTTAGGATTGCTTGAAAAAACTGTGATTTTTGCGTTCAAAAATTTCAATTTGTTAATAAGCACAGATAAAATTGCCTCATCACCAAAATTATTAAACCCATAATAACCCGATATAGCGACTTTTACCATTAATTATCTCCATGGTATATTGCATAAACATCATTTTTAAACGGAATTGATTTGATAGCACCAATTTTTTTAGCCTGAAGCCCTGCTACAATCGATGCGAATTTCGCTGATTCAAATGGGTTTAATCCAGTAACTAATGCGTGCAAGAATCCACCGTTAAAAGCATCTCCAGAAGAAGTTGTATCAAGCACATCAGTGGTATAAAATTCTGTAAAAACAATATTACCGTTATAACCAGTATAATATCCACCTTTTTCTGCACATTTTATGACAACAGTCGAGACACCAAGATCCCATATTTTTTTGATAATATTTTCTACTGAATTTATTTCAAAAAAGTTCACAGTATCGTATTTCGTACTCATAAACAATACATCGATATCAGAAATAACACTCTCAAATGCCTCTTTAGCCTCAGTAGCAGAAGTAATCTGTGGGAAATAGTTCGGGTCATAAGCTGTTATGACACCATTTTGTTTTGCCATTTTAAAAGCCTCTCTAACAGCTTCAGAAGCTGAAAGTGAAAGTGATTGCATCAAACCTGATGCGTACAATGCTTTTGAATTTTTTATATAATCTTGAGAAATATCTTCTAATGAAAGCTTTGAAGGTGCAATTTTACGGCGATAATAAGCGACTTCTTTGTCTTGCAAAGAGCTTCTTGCGATAAAATATAATCCATTTGGCTCATTTGCCAGTTTAACTTGAGAGGTATCAAGTCCTTCATCACGCCAGCTCTCTAGCAGATATTCCTTAAAAGCATCGTTACCAACTCTTGTTATAAACCCAACATTTGATCCCATACGTTGAGCTGCAACAGCTGCCGCTAGAGCATCACCGCCATAATATTTTTGCATATTATCTGCGATACTCATTTTTAGGTCAGTTGAAAATTCAACTAAGCTTTCACCAATAGCTATTATATCTAATTTTTCGTCCATATTATATGATTTATCCTTATCCCTAATTAAACATCAAGAGTTTAGCACTACGACCTGCTCCTTTACTCTCTTTTTATCGCATTCAAGCCTTTAGTTCAGCCAAAATAGTTTCTGTGCGATGAGTAATTTCGTTAAATGAAAATCCTTCATAAAGCCCACGACCGATACCGACAGAAGCCGCACCAGCTCTGATATAAGAAGAAACTTCTTCTAATTTAACGCTTCCAATAGGCATGATATTTAAAAACGGCATATGTCTTAACAAATCTTCAACATACATCGCACCACCCATCGGAGTAATAGGGAATATTTTTATAAGAGGAATACGTGCTTTCCAAGCCGTATAAGCCTCGTTAGCGGTCGATGTTCCTGCGATATAAGGGATTTGTTTATCCTTAGATATTTTAAGTAAATTTATATGAAAAATTGGTGAAGATAATATTTTTGCACCAACATCAATTGAGGCCTGTGCTTGTTGTGAGGTGATTATCCCGCCAGCACACACTGTTGCATGTTCAGAAATCTCTTGAATAACCTTATAGGCTTCAGGGTTTTCAGCATTTATTTCAATAACTTTTGCTCCACCATCAATAATAGCTTTTGCAATATCAATCGTAGATTTCGCATCATTACAACGCAATATCGGGAACAATTTTTCTTCTTTAACCATTTTTAATAATTTTTTGTTCATAAACTATCCTTTTTTACTAATTTATTATATCATAAAATTATAAAGAGGGATTGTTATGAAAATTTTTAAACAAAAGTTATTTTTTATAAAAGCAGGAATATTACATTTGCTACTAATTACTGTCATATCAATCGTATCAATATTATTATGGGAAAATAATGTACGTGACTTTATACAGTTACAACTAGCAACCCCATCTTATTCTAATCAAATAGCTATTATCACCATTGATGATGAATCTCTTAAAACCTATAGATGGCCTTGGAAGCGTTCTCTTTACGCTGAAATGTTTAGTTATTTTTCAGAAAATACGTCTGCAAAAGCTTTGGTTTTTGATTCTGTACTAAACACGCTTGATGCTGATGCTCCTGATGATGACAAACAGTTTTTTGAAACGGTAAAAAGTATCCCTAATTATATAGGTGGTTATATGGCATTAATTCCTCCATATAATAACAAAGAATTTGGACAAGAATATGACAAGAAATTTGAAGAAAAATTTGCTATAAAAGTAAACGATTTACGTTCAAATTATTACAAAACTTCTAAATACTACAATAGTCTAAGTGCTTACCCAGACCCATATTTTAACGCACTGGAACACGTTGGCTCTGTTAA
The DNA here is from genome assembly GCA_044432945.1 of Candidatus Gastranaerophilales bacterium. Classification (GTDB taxonomy): domain Bacteria; phylum Cyanobacteriota; class Vampirovibrionia; order Gastranaerophilales; family Gastranaerophilaceae; genus JAWXUD01. Next base: position 11,948 of record JAWXUD010000020.1, on the reverse strand, counting down.
TATAAATACAGATAGTGACACTGTTTTAAGAAAATCTAATGACATGATTTCATATAACGATCAACTTTATCCATCATTAGCATTGAGTACCTATTTGCACATTAACAACGCAAATTCTATCACCATCAGCGATAAATACATGATGATAGATCAGACTGGTCTGAAAGTACCTATTTACAACAATCGTGGCAAAGTTCAACATATAATTAAATATCATATTTTTATACCTGATACAGAATATTCGCATAAACAATATTCTGCAATTGATATTATTAATTCAAAAATAGCCATAAGAAATGGTGAAGAACCGATAATTAATCCTAAAGAATTTGAGGGCAAAATCATATTTGTTGGGGCGAACGTAAAAGCACAAGCTATGGGATTAGCAGATTTGTTAGAAACTCCAATTAGCATGCGTCACCCAGGCGTTGACATACAAGCGACCATATTAGAAAATTTACTAAACGATGACTTTATCGTAAATACTACCTTTGGCACAAATGTTTTAACTATTTTTATACTTTCACTAATAACTTTCATTATAATAAGATTTTTTAGCTTTGTACCATCTTTAATTTTGCAATTTGTAGTAGCTATAATTTATTTTATATTTTGTATAATTTGTTTTAACAACAACCTAGCACCTCTTATTATAACTCCAATAGCAGCACAACTTAGTACAATGGTATTTGGTTATTCATATCGTTTTATTTTAGAGGGAAGAAACAAAGAAAAAATTAAAAATGCAATGGGCAGATATCTCTCTCAAGATATTATGCAAAATGTTGTACAAAACATCGATAATATAAAACTAGGCGGGAAAAAAGCCAATGTGACAGTATTATTTGCCGATATCAGAGGGTTTACGAGCATGAGCGAAAAAATGACCGCTGAAGAAGTTTCAATCATTCTTAACGAATATTTTTCTGAAATCGAGCCAATTATAACTAAATATAACGGTGTTATTAACAAATTCATTGGTGACGCTGTTATGGCAATTTTTGGAGAGCCTATTCAAGATATTGACCACCCGTCAAAAGCTGTTGCGTGTGCATATGACATGTTAAAAAGAGTTGAAGAGCTACAAGACAAGTGGATAGCCGAAGGAAAACCAAAAATCGAAATAGGTATCGGTATCAACACAGGTGAAGCCTTTGTTGGCAATATAGGCTCTGAAAAACGTCTAGAATACACTGTAATCGGCGATATGGTAAATCTTGCTTCAAGAATTGAGAGCTACAACAAAGTTTATAAAACAAACTTATTAATAAGTAGTTCGACTTATTCTCACGTAAGTTCTATCACAAATGTAATTAAAATAAGTGACGTAACTATTCGTGGTAAAGCCAAAAAAATGGATATTTACGAAGTTCTAAAAGTTGATTATTAACACAGAGCATATAAATGATTGAAAATCTTGAGCAAATTAAAAAAGCAATTGAAGCCGAAATAAAATACGGCTATATCGATGTGCGAGGAAAAGCCCAAATTTTTTCAACCTTTATGAAAAACGAAGCTAGAAAAATTCATAAGAATTCTAACAAAAATCCTAAATGGCTAACACTAGCCGAAGCATTTGAGCAATATCCTTGCGACTCGATTAATCACAGACAAAAGACGATTGAAAGATTTATAAAAGTTGTTAAGAACGAAATTACGTCTAAAAATGAAGAAGCAACGAAAAATACAACGGACAAACACCCAAGTGATGTTGATGTAACTTATATTAAGGGTGTTGGTCCTAAAGTCGCATTAAAATTAAATAAACTAGGGATCTATACTGCTCAAGATTTAATCATGAATTTTCCTAGAAAACATATTGATTACTCTGCTAGAACACTTATAAAAAATTTAAAAATAGGCGATAGTACAACAGTTTTTGGATATATAAAATCTGTTTCAGCCTATTCAACAAAGAATAAACTTGCGATTATAAAAGTTAAAATTGCTGATGAATTAGGCAATTTTGAACTTAGTTTATTCCAATCAAAATCTAACAATTATATGCTTGAAAGAGCTAAGGCTCAATTCCCTAAAGACGCTGGAATTATGATTTCTGGAACTGTTAAGCTCAATAATTTTGATAAAAAATTAACATTTGATAAGCCAACTTATTCAATTATGACAAATGAGCTTCTTGAAAATGATAACACCAACCTCAATCTTGCACGAATTGTTCCAATTTATTCACTTAGCGAAACCTTAAATATTAAGACCTTACGCAAATCGATTTATAACGCAATTGAGCTATATAAAGACAAAATAGAAAACGTTATCCCCGATTATATTCGTGAAAAATATGGCATTTTAGGCAAAAGCCTAGCCGTTCAACAAATCCATTTTCCAGATAATCAGGATATTTTAAATCAGGCTAGGTATTCACTAATTTTTGAAGAACTTTTCTTAATCCAATTAAAATTAGCACGCTTACGGGTTAATAATTCTAACGTCCAAAATTCAATTGCGATGAACATTGAGAATAACGGTATCGTAGAGCAGTTTATAAACAATCTTCCTTTTGAATTAACAGGAGGTCAAAAAAGAGTAATTAATGAAATATTAAACGACTTAAACTCAAATGTTGCCATGGCACGGTTACTACAAGGTGACGTAGGTAGTGGAAAAACCGTTGTGGCTACGATTATGTTATTGGCAGGCATAGAAAATGGCTATCAAGGTGCTATAATGGCACCAACCGAAATTTTAGCTCAACAACATTACAACAATTTAATAAAATGGCTCACCCCTATGGGAATTAGCGTTGGATTATTTTTAGGTAGTCACGGCAAAAAAGTTCGTGAAAAATTCAGACAGGATTTATTAAATGGACAAACCCATATCGCTGTTGGAACTCACGCACTTATTCAAGAAAGTGTAGATTTTAATAATCTTGGCACGATAGTTGTCGATGAACAACATCGATTTGGTGTGAAACAAAGAAACATATTAAAGAAAAAATCTCAAAACCCTCAAATGCTTACAATGACAGCAACCCCAATTCCTAGAACCTTAGCACTAACTCTTCATGGTGATATGGATATAACTATTATTGACGAGCTTCCTAAAGGGCGTAAACCTATCGAAACCTCACTTGTTTCATCGCACAAATCTGTTTATAATTTGATTAAAAAAGAAATTGAAGCTGGTCAACAAGCATATATTGTTTATCCACTAATTGAAGAGAGTGAAACGATTTCAGCCAAGGCTGCAACATTAGAAGCTGAAAGAATTCAAAATGAAATATTTCCTCAGTTTAAAATTGGGCTACTGCATGGCAAGCTTAAAAATTCTGAAAAAGAACAAGTCATGTCTGATTTTAAAGAGAAAAAATATGATATTTTAGTTTCAACAACAGTAGTTGAAGTCGGAGTTGATGTGCCTAACGCTACTGTTATTTTAATCGAAAACGCCGAAAGATTTGGACTATCACAGCTTCATCAACTAAGAGGTAGGGTTGGACGTAATGATTTACAATCATTTTGCATACTACATTCAAATTCGAAATCAATTGAAACAAAACAACGATTAGAAATCATGACCATGACAAATGACGGTTTTGTTATCGCTGAAAAAGATTTACAACTCAGAGGTCCTGGTGAATTTTTAGGAACACGTCAAAGTGGTTTGCCTGACTTGATTATCGCCGATATAGTAAAAGATGCAAAAATATTAGAACAAGCCAGAAATGAAGCTATAAATTTTATTAACACACAAAATATTGATAATTTCTCAAAACTTAAAAATATCACGTCACTAGAGCTTTTTAGCGGACTAGACATATAAAAATTGAAGGGTTATATACTCTTTTGTAAAGAATTATTAACTGTGATTTATTTAAAAAGGCAATTATTTATTAAGTATATACTTTATATATTCATAGAGTATTACGAGAGGATAATATCATGGGACGCACTAGAACAATAATTATTAATAATAATTCTAATCGCAACTGTCATCATCACCGTTCAGGTGGTGGGGGTAACAATTGGGCGACTGGATTAAGTTGTTTCATGGGTGGTTTTAATTTTGGTGCTTCATTAGGAAGCTATTTTGGCAACCTATTTGGCTCACGTCAGCAATCATATTATCAACCTATGAGTTATAATTCTAGCTGTGGCTGCTTTGGCGGAGGGACTGGATACGGAAACTATACAAGCTATAACTCAACAAATAACTGGAGCAATTATGCATCAAGTTTAGAATCAAGAATGGCATCAATGCAAAAAGAATTAGATGCAGCTAATGCAGCGTTAAAAGGTAAAACTAGCACTAGCGAAATTACAACAGATTCACCTTGTGAAAAAGCTGCAAAAGCGATTACAGAAGCTGAAAAAGCACACGGTGACGGTTTTGGATACACATTTGATGGTGAGAATATAAAATATTACTATGATAAAGATGGTATTAAACTTGAGAATACTGACTTAAATAAACTTATTGAAGAAGTAAATGCATCAAAATCAGGCAAAGGCGATAATGAAGGCGAAGCAGAATTGACAGCTGAGCAAAAAGCTAAAAATTTATTAGCATCAGAGGCTGGTGAAGGTTACACTTATGATCCAGAGCGAAATGTATTTATTTATAGAGGAAACGGTTTTGCTTTTGAATCAGAAGATTTAGATGAATTAAAAAAAGCAGTTGATGTTGAATTAGCAAAATTAAATAATCCGAATGCAGAAGCATTGAAAAAAGTTGGTTATGATGAAGCTGCAGTAAAAGAGAAAACATTACCTGATGGAAGTAAATCATTTACATATGTAGACAAAGATAACAATATTTATAGTGCTAATTCAAAAGAAGAATTAGAAGCATTGGTCATTGCAGGTATACAAGAGTTTGATTATTCAAAAATTGACGAAAATATTAAAATGAACTGCCATGACAACAGTGGCGATACTCAAGATATTGGTACTGAAATTGGTAATATCACGAGGGGTGCTGATGCTTCAAAACCGCTTGAAGAGTTTACTTTAACTGATAAACAAATAAATAAAAACGGAAATGTTTATAAATATGAGTTCACTGGATCATATTATAACGGCAAACCTATTTATGAATGCGTAAGCAAAAATGGTGAAGAAATTTCTAAAGGTAATTTATATGTACTAGAAGATGTTGATAAATTAATCCAACACAAAGGCTTTGAAGGATATGGCAAAAATATAGGTGAAGCCTAGGTATAATCAATAAATTCATAATTTATTTTAAAGCTCCAGAATTCTGGAGCTTTTCTACTGATAAAAACGGTTTCGACTTATTATTAAGTTTTGTTACAAAAATAGAGGTCATGTGAAATAGCTTACTCTGAAAATACTTTATACATTTAAGAGAGTACTAAGACGAGGAGCAAAAAAGCAAATGTCCGTTAGCAAAAGCAATGTAAAAACTACATATTTGCAGCAATATAGAGCAGGTGCTGGTCTTAATACTAGCGGTACTTATAACAATTTTAACGGTTATAGTTCTGTTTTTGGCAGTAGTAGCACTAAGGTTTATAACACAACAGGTTATGGTTATAGCCAAAATCGTGATTGTGATTGTGGCGAACAAAAATTAACTACAGGTCAAAAATGGCTAGTCGGCTTGACTGCTGCATTCACTGCTGTCGCTGGATTTTTAGGTATAAAAACTCAACAAAATGGACAAGCACAACAAACTGGTCAAGGACAACAAGCAGGTCAAGGACAACAAGCAGGTCAAGGACAACAATTGAATGAAACTCAACAAAAAGCAGTTGATACTGCAATGAAAGAAATTCAAGATGCAAAATTAGGCAATAATTATAGTGCGACCTATGACACAAGCTCAAATAGGGTTGTATACACTTATACTGATGGCAATGGTACACAAGGTGCGTATAGTTTAAGTGAATTAACTTCATATATAGACGGTAACGCAAATACTCCTGATGGAACCATTGGCACTGGACGGGGGCCAGAAGGAGCTGGCAGTGGCGAAAGACCTCAAGGTGCAGGCAATGGTGAAAGACCACAAGGTGGACCAAATGGTGCTGGATCAGGTGAAAGACCTGGCGGAGCTGCAGCTGTTAATACTACGACATCAGATGAAGCAACAGTAACAACAAGTAGTTTAATTAACGGAATGAAAGATGCAGAAAACACTACTGATTTAAGAACAGCTATCAGTGATGCGACTACAAATTATAATGATACAACATCACTTTCTACTCTATTAGGAAAATTAGAAATTACAAGCGATAACCCACTAGATCAAAGTGCATTAAAAGAAGTCAATACAAAACTTGAAGCTACAGAAAAGAGAATAAAAGCAAATGAACAAGAAGTTAAAGTGATTAATAATCAAATTAGTGGTTTAGAAAAAGACAAGGGTGATGCACAAAGTCAAGTTCAGAAATTAACAAGTAATTTAGCAACTCAAAAAGCTAACCTTGCTAACTACACTGTAGGAAGTGAGGAGTATGAAACTTGCAGCACTCTAATTGAAAAATTAGAAGGAAGTGCTGAAACAAAAGGTTCAATAGCTTGGGCTCAAGCGAAAGTTGACAAGTTAGATGAAGAAATCAAAAATCTTCAAGGAACAGGATCAAAATCACCAGATAGAAACTTAGCATCAAATGCAGATGAAATGAGAACTTTAACAGCAACAAAATCAGATTGTGAAACTTTCGTTAAAGAATTTGAATCTAAAGAAAAATTATTAAAGAAAATAAACAATGCAAAAGAAGATTTATCAAGTTCAGAAAACGACGACATAGATAACTATGACGATTTAGTTTCTCAAACAACAAAACTTAGCCAAAAAACAGATGAGCAAACAGGTAATATATTTATAAGATAAACAACAATTAAGGAGAAACTCTTATGGGAGTATATACTAGAACATACGGAACAACAAATATTGGCAACTCATACATAAAAACGCCAACTAGTAAAAGTAAGCAAGATACTGTGATATTTGTAAATAATGGCTACAATAACAATTGCTGTCAAGGACAGAACAATGGCTGTAGCAAACAAGAAACAAATATGACACTATGGGGTGCATTTGCAGGAGCATTACTAAGTGCCGTTTCTCAATTCTTCGGTGGCAACCAACAACAAGTTCAACAACCACAGCAAGAAATCAAAATAATTCCTGAAACAAAACCTGAAACAAAAACAGAAACTGTAAGCGTTGAAGACCAACTAAAAACTGCTCAAGCAGAATTAACCGAAAAAGGATTAGGCGACAAAGGATATAAAGTTGAGATTAAAGATGGCGAGCTTGTTTATTCTTATGATAAAGATGGTATCAAAGCGACTGGAAGCAGTTTAAAAGATTTAAATCTAAATATTGAGCAAGCTAAAATTATTGCGGGATTAGAAGATAAAAACGCAAAACTAGAAGCAGAAAATGAAGCACTTAAAAATACAGAAAAAGTTGAAGATCCAGATCCAGAAACTCCTGTTGCCCCTTTAAAAGAACAAGGGACTGGCAAAATCTCACTAGATGGCTATCAAAAAGCTTCTAGTATTAAGGATTTAACACCTGCTAATATTGAAGAGGATATTAAATACAACAGTGATATAGAAATGAAAGCTGTTGATGCAATACTTAAAAGAATTGTTGATAACTATGGACTTAAATTGAACAATGCAGACAAAGAAGCATTAATTGCTGAAATTATTTCTAAAAACCCAAGCGTTTTGGATAAAGACGGCAACATTAAAGCTGGGGTTGAGAATTTCGACAAGCTAGACATTCCTACTAAAGAAACTTTAGAAAGAAAAGGACTTGATAAAATAGAAAAAACTGATAATGCAGTTGATATGAAAGAAGTTGAAGGAATTTCGAATAAAATCGATGAAGCAGTTGAAGATAATTTTGGAACAAATACAAAATTGTTAAAAGAAGCTATTGGTGATATTACTGCTGATAACGTAGTTGAAATAGCTAATCATTATCAAAAAAATCAAGATGAAAATTTATATGAAACTATTGTAGATGAATGTAGATTAGATAACAAATCAGGTTCTACAGCTGAAAAAAGCAAAGCACTGTACATCGATAAAATACTAGATAAATTAACAGAAAGAGTTAATTATAGTGATTTCAATTTAGCAAATAAAAAAGAACTTATGGATAAAATCGATGTCATAAAAAAATCAGATCACTACGCTACATATGGTAACGGTGATGAAAGCAAAAGCGATGATTTCGCTAGTATCATAGCAAAAATCAACGAACTTGAAGGAAACAATAAAACAGAAGCTGAATAATCATTAATTTGTAACAAATTTTACAAAATAGCATTTGTTTGATATGATAACTAAGTAAAGTTATTGGAAAAATATCATATGCAAAATGTTAAAATAGCTATTGGCTCTGATCACGGTGGGTTTGATTACAAAACCCAGATTTTTGAGTATCTTTCAAATAAGGGTTATGAATGTATTGATTGTGGCACTTATGAGAAAGTTTCTTGTGATTATCCAGAATTTGCTTACAAAGTTGCTGACAAAATCCTGTCAAATCAGGCTAGTTGTGGCGTTTTAGTCTGTGGAACAGGCATTGGCATATCTATTGCTGCTAACAAAATCAAAGGAATTCGTGCTGCACTATGCTCTGATACCTTCTCAGCTCATGCTTCTCGAGAACACAATGATGCAAATATTTTGTGTCTTGGTGAAAGAACAATTGGCGTAAATCTGGCTTTTGACATCATCGATACTTGGCTTCAAGCTAGTTATGAAGGTGGTAGACATCAAAAACGCTTGGATATGTTAGAATAATATAATAATAAAAACTAAGAAAATAAATTAAAGGAAAATTATGACAAAAGAATTAACATCAAAAGAATTAGCTTGCATCATAGCTTGCACGTTAGACGACAAATTAGGAAAAGACATCACTATTTTAAATATAAGCAACGTTTCATCACTAGCTGATTATTTCGTAATCGTTACAGGTGATTCTACACCTCAAGTAAAAGCATTGATGGAAAATACAAAATTCCGTATCAAAGAACTTTTTGAACGCTCACCGATTAGAATGGAGAATGATGCTAAAAATAGATGGAATTTGCTTGATTATGGCGATGTTGTTGTTCATATTCTTCACAAAGAAGAACGTGAAACTTATGCGATTGAAAAATTCTGGAACAACGCTTTTTGTGTATCAGAAAGCGAATGGCGTGAATTGTCTAAAGAATATTCAGAGTTTAACAAAGCATAAATTCAACCAAAATATGTATTGTAATAAATTTTAAAATAGGTAAAATAAGGTTATGGAAAATCAAAATATTGAACAAGAAACACTAATTAATAATTTAGTTCAGGCTATATGTAATGAACCAGAGGTTGTCGAAAATTATCACAAACTTTCTGAATTATATCTTGCAAAAAACGACTATAACAATGTTATAGCTACACTTGACAAGCTTTTAAGCTTCGCACCTAATGACTTACAAGCTCTTGTCGCTCTTGGCACAATGTGGTTTTATGAAAAAGATTTTAGAAAATCGCTTTCTTATTACAACAAAGCACTTGAGATTAATCCTAAAAACTTTTTGCTTTATTACAACATCGGTAACGTATTTGCGGAATGGAAAAACTTTTCAAAAGCCTTGTTTTATTACAACAGAGCAATAGATATGAACTCTAAAAATCCAGAAATATATAACGCTATCGCTCTTTTATATCAAGATGCTGAAAATTATATTGAAGCAAAAGCATATTACGCAAAAGCACTATCATTAGACCCTAAAAACATCACTGCATTAGTTGATATGGGGAACGTATGTTTTAAAACTTTTGATTATGAAACAGCCATAAATATGTATAAAAAAGTTTTTGTACTAAACCCTGACAACAAAATCGTTGCAATTTGTATTGCTAACACGCTTACCTTGATGAAAGATAAAGAAAATGCTTACAAATATTTTGAAAAAGCTCTTAAAATGGAAGGCGATAATTACAAAGCATATATTTGTTATTCTATTGCTCTTACCGAATTTGAAGAGTATGAAATTGCTGTTGAGATGTATAAAAAAGCTATTAGCACATCTCCTGATGAGATTAACGCTCAAATATTGTTAGCAAATTTATACACAAACTTTAATCAACTTGATTTGGCGATTGATTTGTATAAATCTACTTTTAACCAAAGACCAAATAACGCTGAAACTTACATGCTTATAGGCAACGCACATTATTTACAAAATGATATTGAACAAGCAATTGCATCATATAGAGCATCTATGAACATTGAACCTGATAATGATGAATTTAGATTGGTTTATACTCAAGTGATTAATGAATACATTGACAGAAAACAAAATGGTGAGTTGGAGATAGTATAATGGCTAAATTTCAGTCAAACATTAGCATTTTAGAAAGAATTATAGCTTCATTATCATATATTACAATGGGAATGGCTGGGTTTATTTGGTTAATTATTTCGTTATTTACAAAAGCACCACTTAAAAAATTCTTGCAATATCATATATTTCAATCGATTTTTATTTCGATAACTATTTTTATTATTTCTTACATAATAAACTTTTGCTGTAATATTTTATCAATAATTCCATTTTTAAGTAAATTGATTGCTCAAGTAACATTTTTATTAAATATGCCAATATTTATACAATATTCGATTATACAAATCATCATATATTTATTCATAATCTATCTGGCTATATCATCACTATTAGGGTTATACAGTTATGTCCCTTGGGTTTCTGGAATAATAGCACAAAACGTTAGACGATAAAAAATCTTTTTTGAATTGTTAATCTATATTAACAGGCTCACGTAAAATTCCATCAACCGCTTCACGAGCATTATAAACAAGGGCTTCTGGAACATTTGCTATATTTGTAAACTGACGCAACACATCAACAACACGCTTAAATGATCGTACGATATCACCTTCACCCATATCAACTTGCTCAACAATTTTGTCCCAATCTGCACCATCGACCCAAGTTTCTATCATTGTACTAAAATAAGGATTAATGTACATAGGAGCTTCAACACCGTGTTTAACCTGGATTTTATCGATTTTTCTACGTATATTTCTAATAAGATTAAGTGTTTTTCGAACCTGTTCACTTATTGGTTGATATGGTATCTCAGTCCTTAAATCTTCGGTTATAATTGCACAAACTACACCCGCTAACTGTGCTGGCGAAAGTGATTCTAAAACTTTTGAATTAATAATTTCAGCAATAAATAACTCATTTTCAGAATTGATTTGTGAGGTCATAACACCTAATTCTGATGGATAATCATCTCTTAAATACTCAACTTCAGCCAAAACTGCACGATGTGAAAGAAATTTGTTCCAAAAAATATCTCTTTGTTTTTCAATCTCTTTAACTAATTTTTGCTGTTTCTGCTCTAATCTTATAGTTACTTCAATATTTTTTGCATGTTTTCTATATAATTTACAATTATCACAAGCAAAAGTATGCATTTTTTCTAACATTGCTTTTGTCTCAGAACCAAATTTCAAAGCTTCTTGTGATAACGGTCGATTTTTTGCACGCTCTTGTTTACAGATTTTTTTGAATGTTTGACGGTTTTGAACATAAGTTTTGCGTAAAACCTCATAATTATACAAATCATCATCATTATGCCCAAATGGACAATCAAATTCACGCTCTATTATATCTTTTTCATTCATCTCAACAGCTTTTAACAAAGATTGCAACGCTGAACCTGATGAAAAATAACCGAAACTTTTTAAAATCAATTCCTTAGCCTCAGCCAAACTAAAATGTTGCAATAAATTTAAAACCATTGAATAACTCGGTGAGAAACGGCTTTCTAATGGATTAGCATCGCTTAAAACAAGCTCCGCCACCTCCTCAGGTGTCTGGAATTGTGTACCAATAACTGTTACATATCCAACTTCGTCCATTCCACGTCTACCTGCACGTCCAGACATTTGCAAAAATTCACTTGCTGTCAACATTCTATGAC
>JAWXUD010000019.1:0-34584 GCA_044432945.1 Candidatus Gastranaerophilales bacterium | reverse complement strand
ATGACCTAGCGACAGGTCCTGATTTGATTTTAGGTCCAAATGAAAAATATTATTCAGGAGATAATATTGGTGTGATATTTGCCGATGGTGTTTCTGCAATAATAAATTACAAAGATGAATGTGATTGGCTAGACCCATATGATGGCGGAGCAAATCGAGGTGAGGCGTCTAATTGCGTATCAATGGTGTATGATTTGAACGGTAAAAAAGGACAAAATACACTTAATAATGATATTATGACTCTAAACGCTCAGATAGAATGTGCGTTTATACTTAGCAACGGTACTTGTGCAACAACAACACCAGTTTATGGCACGACAATCGGCTATTTAACATCAACACAATGTGAAGCACAAAAAGAAGAGCTAGGTATTAAATATTGTTATTATAATACAGATTATTGGGCAGGAGCAGTGGCATATTGTGGTGGTGTTGACTACCTACCAACTATGGCAGATCTTGCAATTATCGCAACAGAAGCCACAGGTCAACCTGTAGGAGCATATTCAAATCTTGATTCTGTGGAATATGATACAGATATTCTAGAAAGCTACGGTTTACCCGACCCAACAAGTTCAGTATATGGTATCTGGTCTGGTGAGGAGGTTTCATCTACATATGCGTACCGTAGGAGTTTCGCAGCGTCTACGAATTATGGCAATGATGGCACTCGCATTAATACAATTGGTAGAGTGTTGTTTTGTGTCGGTGAATAGCGGATTTCGGCTAGGGTGAGTGAAAAGTGCTGAATTGAGGTCGTGGAACACCACATAAATCTTGACTTCAGCACGAACCACCTCGCCCCCTGCAGAAATCCGTCCAAGGAGGAGGGGGTAAAGTTAACATTTTATTGAATTATTCTTTACTATTAAAATAAAATAACAAAAAACAAAAATCAAACAAAACCCTCTCGATTTTCAATATGCATCTGGGGGGTGTTTTGATAATGTAGTAATGACTAATTGACTAGAGTATTTATATGTGATAAAATAATGGAATAGTTATTTAAGGAGTAAGTTATGGACGCTTGGCAAATTTTTGGGATAGTTGGGCTTGTTTGTCTGATTTTAGAAATGTTTACACCTTCTTTATTTTTTCTAAACCTCGCATTAGCAGGGTTTTTGACAGCGTTTGTGTCGTTGTTACCAATAGATTCGTATACAGTTTTGGCTGTTATATTTGTCGCTTTTTCCGTAATAATGTTGTTATTTGTAAGACCGCTTTTGGTTAGGAATAAAGAAACTGAAACTGGTGTTAGTGTTAAATATATTAATAAAGAGGTTAAGGTGATTGAGCCTATTACAAAATCTTCTGGTGCTATTTCTATTTATGATGAGCGTTGGGAAGCAAGATGTGAAAACGATGGTGAAATCCCTGTGGATTCTATTGTGAAAATCCTTAGAAATGACAGTTTGGTTATGTTTGTAGAGAAAGTTTAGTTTATAAAAGTTATATTGTAAAAGGAGAGAAATATATGTTTATTACAATTTTATTAGTTGCACTATTAATCTATATGATTAGAGGGATTGTTATTGTGCAGGAACAACAAGAGGTTCTTATTGAACGTATGGGGCGTTATGAAAAAACATTGCGTGCAGGGTTTAACTTTATATTCCCAGTGCTTGAAGCACCTCGTGCTATTATGAAAAAAATTAGTCAAAAAGGTATTGATGGTACAAGTTATTCTTATACAAAATTGGCTGATAGAATTGATTTGCGTGAGCAAATGTATGATTTTCCACGTCAAAATGTAATCACTCGTGATAACGTTTCAATAACAATTAATGCTTTAATTTATTTCCAGATTATGGATTCGAAAAGTGCTGTTTATGAAATAGAAAACCTTCCAGAAGCTATTGAAAAGCTTACTCAAACAACTTTAAGAAACCTTGTTGGTCAAATGGATTTACAAGAAACGCTTACTTCTCGTAGCAAAATTAATGATGAATTGAGAACAACGCTTGACGAAGCTACTAATAAATGGGGTGTAAAAGTTAATCGTGTTGAAATTCAAGATATTTTCCCACCAGCAGATATTCAGGCATCTATGGACAAATTGATGAAAGCTGACAGAGAGAAAAAAGCTACTATTACAGAAGCAGAAGGTTTAAAAGAGGCAGCTATTAGAAAAGCTGAAGGACAAAAAGAAGCTGCTATTCGCTCAGCAGAAGGTGAAAAACAAGCAAATATCTTAAAAGCAGAGGGTATAGCTCAAGCTAGAATTGTAGAAGCAAATGCTGAGAAAGAAGCTATTGAAAGAATTATTGCAGCTTTGGCTGATAAAGGTCAGCCAGATAAGTATTTGATCGCTATGAAATATTTGGAAACTTTGACAAATATGACAAAAGGTGAAAACAATAAAGTGGTTTATATGCCTTATGAAGCAACAGGAATACTTTCTTCTGTCGATGGTATTAAAGAGATGTTTAATGGCGTAAATAAGTAAATATCGCAAAATTTATCATAGAAGTCCCAAATCTTTTATAGAGATTTGGGACTTTTTGTTATTTTTCTTATTGAAATTAAAAAAAAATTCATTTTTTTCTATGTTTTTGTTAGAATAAATTCAGCAAAACAAAAAACACGAGGAAATATAAAATGATTAAAACAAAATTAAAAGATCACAATTGTGGTGAATTAAATCTCGCTAATATTGGCGAAGAGATTACTTTTTCAGGTTGGGTTTCGACTGTACGTGACTTAGGCGGTATTTTGTTCATCGAATTGAGGGATAGAAGCGGGTTGTTCCAGTTGGTTACAAATCCTCAAATCAATCCTGATGTACACAAAATCGTAGAAAAAATTCGTTCAGAATTCGTAATTACAGTAAAAGGCAAAATTACACGCCGTCCTGAAGAAACTTATAACGAAAAGCATGCCACTGGGCAAGTTGAAATGTATCCTGATTTTGTTGAAGTTTTGTCTGAAGCAAAAGTTTTACCGTTTATTTTAGATGATGAAAATGTTTCAGAAGATATTCGTTTGAAATATAGATATTTAGATATTAGACGTTCAAATATGTTGAGTAATTTGACTTTGCGTCACAAAATTTGTGCAGCTACGAGAAATTACATGAACAATTTGGATTTCTTAGAAGTAGAAACACCAATCTTAAACAAAACAACTCCAGAAGGTGCTAGAGATTATCTAGTTCCATCACGTGTTCAAGAAGGTAAATTCTATGCACTTCCACAATCACCACAAATTTTTAAACAATTATTGATGGTCGGTGGGATTGAAAGATATTATCAAATTGCAAAATGTTTCCGTGATGAGGATTTGCGTGCGGATAGACAGCCAGAATTCACTCAGATCGATATCGAGATGTCATTTGTTGAACAACAAGATATCATAAGAGTTATTGAGGGCTTGATTGTCGATACGTTTAAGGCTGCTGATGTTGAGGTTAAACCTCCGTTTGTTCAAATGCCTTGGCAAGAAGCTATGGATAAATATGGTTCAGATAAGCCTGATACTCGTTTTGGGTTAGAATTGTTTGATGTTACAGATATTATGGAAGCATCAACATTTGAAGCGTTTAAAGATGTTGTAAAAGCTGGTGGTACAGTTCGTGCGATTAAAATTCCAGGAATTGCTAATTATTCAAGAAAAGATATGGACGATGTTCGTAACTTGGCGATTTCTTTTGGTGCAAAAGGGCTTGCTTGGGTTACTTATATGGAAACAGGTGAGGTTAAATCGCCTGTGTTTAAATTCTTGAGTGAAGAGCAAATCACAGAAATTCAAACAAGAGCTGGTGCAGAGAAAGGTGACATAGTGTTCTTTGTTGCTGATAAGCCAAAAGTTGTTTATGACGTGTTGGGCAGATTTAGATTATATTTTGGTAATAAATTAAATCTTATCGACAAAAATAAACATGCTCTTTTATGGATAGTAGACTTCCCAATGTTTGAGTGGTCGCAGGAAGATGAACGTTATAAAGCTATGCATCACCCATTCACATCACCTTGTATTGAAGATTTGGATAAGTTGAAATCAGGAGATTTGGGTAGTGTTAAGTCAATTGCTTATGATATCGTTTATAACGGTACAGAATTGGGCGGTGGTTCTGTAAGAATTCATTCCCCAGAAGTTCAGGCAGCAATATTTAAGGCGTTAGGGTTGTCTGATGAAGAAGCTATTGAAAAATTCGGCTTTATGGTAAATGCTTTGCAATATGGAACACCACCACATGCAGGTTTGGCGATTGGATTAGATAGATTGGTTGCTTTGTTGGCTCGTTGTGAGTCTATTCGTGAAGTAATAGCATTCCCTAAAAATTCAGGTGCAAAAGACTTGATGAGTGAAGCTCCAGGTGAAGCTTCAATTCAACAGCTAAGAGAGTTGCATTTGAAAAGCACTGCTAACTTAGGAAAATAAAAATAATCTTAAACGCACAGTTTGAGCATAAAATGTTGGGTCGAGACCCAACCCACAAGTTAGTTGTGGAGAATGATTATAATGAAATTCTTGAAATTATTAATTTCGCACAAAAAAATAACTTACTATAAATAGTAAGTTATTTTTTATTATAAAAAATTTAATTGTCATTAAAAAGATTTTTAGACTCGTCAATCATGATATCTTTATCATTATGCATAACAACATTGCCGCGACTTTCTTTATCAGAAATTACGGTATCAACATTGTTTCTATCACAGTCATTTGTAACATCAATGGTAGAATTCGTTGTGCCTATTAATTGAATATTGTCGTTTTTTTCTTTTGAACCAATGACTTGTGCCTTATCCATGTTTTCAAGAGTTAAGCCAGCTATGTTATGCCCAAATTCAGTAAAGCCTGCATAGATGCTTGCTGAACCATTTTGTTCAGGGTATGTTATTTTTACCCCTGATTTTAACTCTACTTGGTAAATTGAAACTCCCATGTTATTTGTTACTGTACTTTTTACAATTTCATCTTTCGGGATTTTTGCTCCGCCTAT
The DNA here is from genome assembly GCA_044432945.1 of Candidatus Gastranaerophilales bacterium. Classification (GTDB taxonomy): domain Bacteria; phylum Cyanobacteriota; class Vampirovibrionia; order Gastranaerophilales; family Gastranaerophilaceae; genus JAWXUD01. The sequence goes on along the minus strand of JAWXUD010000019.1, from coordinate 29,639 downwards.
TGTAACTTGTTTTCGTTCTTGAAGTGGTTCCATCGTATTTCTCCTTTTTGTTAAATTTATTACATCTCTTTACTTTTATATAAAGTCTTTATAAAATTTAAAATTGCTTGATTTTATAGAATAATTAACAATTTGTTACAATTATTTAGCCATAAGTATAAAGATTTAGTTTGTTAAATTAAATAACCATTTAACTTATACTAATTCTATGAATTATCAAAAATTAATTAATTCAAATATAAAAAAGTTAAGAAATAAATATCAATTGACACAAGAAGAATTTGCAGAAAAAATTGGAGTGAGCATTCAAGGTTTGTCTAATTTGGAGAGAAACAGATATCAACCAACTTCTGAAACTATTGATAAAATTTGCAAGGCTTTTAATATTGAACCTGTTGAATTGTTATTAGTTGATGTAAAAATTAATGAGGACATGATTAATAATATTGTGAATTTAATTTCTAATTGTTCAAAGAAAAAATTAAAGCAAATTTACAATATTATTTTGTTACTAATCTAAAAAATGAAAAATCAATTTTTAAAATAACTCGTATGATGGGGTTCAATCCATTATTTTATGACTGTATTTTATTGTGATGTTTGCTATACAGCTTACAACTGTTTTCAGGTCGTTATAAAAAGAAAGTTAGTTTGATTATAAAGAATGTTGGATTTGAGCGAATAAATTTGATTAGCAAATTTAATGCTGTTGGGTCAAGACCCAAAATTTATTACTTGGCAATTTATTAAAATTTATTGATGACAAAGAATTGACGATAAAATGATAGTGTAAGTGGTACTTTTTAGTCATAGTCATTTTTGACTTATACTTACATTGAGGTCGTAAAAAGTAATATATTTGAATAGTTTAAAAGCCAGTCTATGACTGGCTTTTTTAAATTTGGGACCGGAGGGATTCGAACCCACGACCAAGGGATTATGAGTCCCCTGCGCTACCGCTGCGCCACAGTCCCGTGGCATGTTATTGATTTTGTGTGGACTTGGTGGCTTGCGTTAGCTTCGCTACCTTCCCCTTTCAAAAAACTTGACATGAAGTCAACTTTTCTTCGGTAGAGTGCCACAGTTCCGTGAAAAACTTTCACTATTATTAATTTATCAAAAAAGAAATTCAAAATCAAGCATAAATTTTAATGAAAAATATGGTCAGATTTTTTACAACCTAACCATATTTATAATAATATTAATAAATTATTTGTCTTTTTCTATCTTCTTTTCAACTGATTTTTTCATCAAACATAGCACAATCGCTGGTACTAAGGTGAATTGAACGATTAGTATTTTCCACAACCCCATACTCGCAATTGTTATGAAGTTTAATTCCTTAACATTCATGTCAAAAATTGTTGAAAAGAAATTTAATAAATTGTCACCACAGCAAAGATAAACCATATGAGCAAAAATCATTAAAATCGCACTTACTAAAAATGCTAATACGAAAAATTTCTTTTTCTTTTTGAGCTTCTCTAAACATTGTTCCATAAAACTAGCCTCCTTTATTCTACAAATGAATAATAACTTTATTTTATAATCCTTTCATCGCACTTAGGCACTATCTTTATAAAAAAATGCGACAATAGTATTATTGTCGCTTTGTTATTTTATAAAGGGTTATTTGAATTTTTTTATTAAGCAGCTTGTTTGTTACCGCCGAAAATCATTGCTCCTACAGCTACAACACCTGCTGCAATCAAGCCCCATTTGCTTGCTGATTTTAGTTTGAAACTTTTTACACTTGATTTTGTTGCCGCATTTATTAATTCATCGCTATGTTTGGCACCGTTGCTGATGTTATGAGTTACTTGACCTAAAATATGATCAGATTCACTAGTAGCAGCTTTTTGTGATCTATACATACTTGAGATTTTGTTATTAAGCTCTGTTTTAGGGTTTTTCATGCATTCATTGATTTTTTTTGTCATTTCGTCAATGTTGTCATCATATAATCCAAGTTGTTTTGAATTATTTGTTAAAAATGTTCTCATTTCGCTACGGTCATTTTTAATTTGATCAATGAATGATTGTCTTAGATTTTTAAGTTCAGTAACTTTTGTTTTATCTGTTGTTCTAGCAATTCTAGTCTTTAAGTCTTTGATAAGTTTAATACGATTTTCTGAGCTTCCATTTATGAACCCATCAACTAGTTTTGGGTCAACAACTAATTTCCCATCAACAGTCTTACCAAAAGAGCTTAAGTCCTCGATGTTGTCACCGAATAATTTAGTATAATTTGTTTTTCTTGCTGTCGCATTATTTGTGAAACTTGTTTTTAAATCATCGATTTGAGATAATTTTGATCTTTGCAAGTTGATATCTATTTTTTCAATGTCAGCAGTAACTGTTTTTAAATCGGCTTGAACTGTTGCGAAATCTTTGCCTTTAATATATTTTTTGGCTGTTTTTGATAAATCTTCTTTATTTTTGCAATTTTTAATTTCTTCTAATAATTCATCAGTCAATTCAACTTTGTTTTTTGTTTGACTTTTATATATTTCAGCTTTTTTAGCTTGTGTGTAAGCTGTGGAGAATTCATCAGTCATTCCAGCTGCTAATTTGCCATCGCTTATTGGATTTGTGCCGAATTTGTATAATGCACCAGCTGTGACTGTACCTGCACCTAAACCAACTGTTACAGGGTTGAAGATTGAACCACTAGATGCGACTGCATTGCTTGGATAGCTTCCTGTATTCGTTGTGTTTGCTGCGGCTGTTGAATAATTGTCGTAGCCTGTGAAAGATGGTGAATAAGCACTTCCTGCGTTTTGACTAGCCATGTAATTATTCCACATATAGTCATCGCTAAAATTAAATCCTACATTATTAGAAGCAATTGTATTTCCTGCCATAACCTAACCCCTTTAAATTAAAATAACCTTTACCTTACATAGATATAAAGAAATTTGGGAGCAGAAAATTGCGTTTTTTTGTGAAAACGCTGTTACAAAAGTTCACAAAAATCGGGATTTTCCTTGTCCTGACTGCGTTTTTATAAAGAATTGAAGAGGTTTTTAAATTCGGGGAACGATACATCTACCCATTCAAATTCATTGATAAAGATAGGTTTATTGCAGATTAGACCTGCTATATATAAGCTCATTGCGAGCCTGTGATCGTGATATGTTTCAACTTTAGCGTCACCTTTTAGTTCTTTTTTGCCATTAATTACAAATCCATCTTCGCTTTCTTGTATATCAGCACCGATTTTTTGTAATTCATTCACTATGGCTTTTATTCTATCAGATTCTTTGTTGCGTAAATCTTGTGCATCTTTAACAATAGTTTGACCTTGTGCTTGTGTTGCGAGGACTGCGATTACTGGAAGCTCATCGATTAGTCTTGGGATTATGTCGCCTTCTATCGTGCAGGCTTTTAAATCGGAGTGACAAATTTGAATGTCGCCAACTTCCTCGCCAGATATGATTTTTTTGTCGAGGATTTTGATATTTCCACCCATTTTTTCAACAACTTCTAGTATACCAGTTCTTGTTGGATTTAGTCCTACATTTTTGAGTATAATTTTAGAGTTAGGCACGATAAGTCCAGCAACAATGAAAAAAGCTGCTGATGAGATATCGCCACAAATCTCGATAGTGCGAGCTTCTGGTGTGGATTTGTTTATTGTTGTTATGTTTTTATCGTTTTGAATGTCTGCGTTCATGTATTTAAGCATCAATTCTGAGTGGTTTCTAGAAATATGTGGTTCGCTAAATGTCGTTTTGCCTTCTGCATATAAACCAGCTAATAAGACGCAAGATTTTACTTGTGCTGAAGCTAGTTTAGATGAGTAATTTATGCCGAATAGTTCTGAGCCTTTTATTATTAATGGTGCTTTGTAGTTGTTAGATGATATATTTGCCCCCATTAATTCTAGTGGGTCGATAACTCGTTTCATCGGGCGTTTAGAGAGGCTTTCATCGCCTGTGAGAGTTGAGTCGAAATTTTGACCAGCCAAAATGCCTGATAATAAACGCATTGTTGTTCCAGAATTTCCGCAATCAAGATTTTCGTTAAATGGAATAAGGTTTCCTGTGGAGTGGATTTTCAGAGTTTTTTCATCGATAAATTCTGATTGTACACCGAGTGAGTTAAAGACTTTTAGTGTTGAGTTTGGGTCTTGCCCTTTAGAAAAGTTTTTAATAATCGATGTTCCTTTAGCTAGTGATGAAAACATTACCGCTCTGTGTGAAATGGATTTATCAGAAGGGATTTCGATAGTTCCATTTAGTCCTATAGTGTTTTTTTCTACTTTTTTAATCATAAGATAATGTTACCATGAATAACTTTTTGTGCTAATATGAGAATGAATTGGAGAGGTGTCCGAGTGGCTGAAGGTGCAACCTTGGAAAGGTTGTGTGGGAGCAATTTCACCGTGGGTTCGAATCCCACCCTCTCTGAATTAGCAAAAAATTTTTTTTAGTAGTTATATATATATTATGTTAGCAGTTGCCCCACAACAAAATAGCTCGTTAAGCTTTCAAGGTCTTACGAAAACTGTAGGAAAGCAGTTTTTTACTAGAAGTGATACCCTTCCTCGCTTGGCTGATGTTTTTGAAAAATCGAAAGGGGTTATAGGTTCTGCTCCAAATTCTTGGGTAGAAAAATTCCCTAAGTCTAATCGTGGGGATCAGGTCAAAGACACTTATAAGCAATTCGCTCAGATAATTGATGATTACAAATCTCATGATGCTAGATTTAAAAATGATAATGAAATGTTAGCTCAGCGTTTAGTCGAGTTATTAAAAACTAAGGAGATAGGTGAGAACGTTTCTTTAAATCATGTTGATGGGGCTAGTTATGGTCGAGTGTTTAGGCTTGATGTCGATGAAAAAAGTTATGCGTTAAAGATTTTTCATTTTAAAACAGAAAAAGAGAATTTTATAAACTATGAAGATAGTCACGGCAATTTTTGGGAGCAGGCGAATGCACAACATTTAAAAAAGAAGTTAGGTGATGAAAATATGTTTGCAGAATTCTTTTTTGGTGATGTTAAATCGGGTTATATGTTGACTAGATTTATTAAAGATGATTCCCCGAAAGTTAGGAAAAATTATTTTAAAGATTTTGAAGAAATATATAGAAGGTTTAAAATTCAAGATAGTTTGAAATGGGATATTCCTAAAACAAAACTTCAAGCGACTGATATTAAATTAAGTAATGTTAAAAATGGTTGGGTGATTGATTATGGTGGTATCAAAAATCAAGAACAAATCAAGAGGCATAAAATATCTATTGAATAATCTCGTCATCTAATAGATTGTTAGATTTAGAGGCGTTTACTGCCAATTCATCGCATCTTTCGTTGTAAAAGTGTCCGTTGTGGCCTTTTACCCAAATTAATTCGGTTTCATATTTGTCCATAACTTGGATTAATCTTTTCCACAAATCAACGTTTTTTACTGATTTTTTAGTGGCAGTTTTCCAGTTGTTAGCTTTCCAATTAACAATCCATTTCTTTTCAAAGGCGTCTATGAAATATTTTGAATCTGAATATATTTTGACTTTGCAATCTTTTTTTAATGCTTCTAAGCCGACAATTACCGCTAAAAGTTCCATTCTGTTATTGGTGGTGTGTTTATAACCAGCAGAAATTTCTTTTTCGTGGTATTGTCCAGAGCTATCTTTGTATCTTAAAATAGTTCCATAACCACCAGGTCCTGGATTGCCACTGCAAGCACCATCTGTGTAAATTTCAATCAAAATCTCTCTCCCTTTTTTTTGATATTAGTGTAAAAATGAACTGTTTTCAATATTTATAAATGTAATTCAGAAATATATTCTTTTGTTTTTTGACGAATTTTTATGTCAGTTGATAAAATATCATCAATTGTCGGATTTTGTATAATCTCATTATTTTTAAGCATAATTTTAGTTATTTCATAAATATCATTTAATTTAATCTTGTCATCTAGAAACGCAAAAACAGCTTCTTCGTTGGCTGCGTTTAGGCAAGTTGTTGACGTTCCACCTGCTTTACCTGCTTCATATGCAAGTTTTAGGCAAGGGAATTTATCAAAATTCGGAGCTTCAAAATCAAGTCTTGCTATTTCTGAGAAGCTAAAACTTTTGGATTTTATCCCTTCAAATCTATCTGGATAAGTTATAGCATATTGTATTGGTATGTGCATACTAGGCAAGCCAATTTGAGCAATAACGCTTCCGTCAACGTACTCAATTGCTGAATGGATTATGCTTTGCGGGTGAATTACGACATCTATCTTGTCATAATCAAAGCCAAAAAGATGATGTGCTTCTATTATTTCTAAGCCTTTATTCATAAGCGTTGCACTATCAACTGTTATTTTACGTCCCATATTCCATTTTGGGTGTGCAAGCGTTTGTTCAACTGTAGCTGATTTGATTTCTTTAATAGATTTGTTTAAAAAAGGTCCGCCAGAAGCTGTGAGGATAAGTTTTTCAACTTGAGAAATATCTTTAATGCATTGATGAATTGCACAGTGTTCGCTATCTACTGGGATTATGTTGACGTTATGTTTTTTAGCTTCTTTCATGACGATATCGCCTGCCATAACTAGGGTTTCTTTGTTAGCTAGTGCGATGTTGATACCATTTTTTATTGCAGTAAGCGTTGGTTTTAATCCAATTCTGCCAGAGCAGGCCATTAATATTATGTCATTTTGTTTGTCAGAGCAAATTTTTTCAAGTCCTTCTTCGCCAAGACATGTGTATTTAGGTTTGAATTTTTTTGTCTGTTCGTTTAAAAGTTCTTTATTTTTTCCACCAGCGAGTGCGATTATTTCAAATTTGTTTGGCATTTTTTCGATAACTTCAAGTGCTTGAGTTCCTATTGAGCCTGTTGAGCCGATTATGCTTATTTTAATTTTTTTGCTTGTGTTCATATTGCAATTATATTACAAAAGAAGTTTTTTGCTTAAATTTATTTAATATTTAGTTATTAAAAGTTTCCTTGTGGTAATATATTTATGGGGAGATAATTGTGTCAGAGCGTAAGAGAAGTATAAAAAAAGAAATCAAGAAGGATAAGCGAATTACTCATTTTGAAAATGTTTCAAATGTTGTTTTTTTGTGCATAATTCTTTTTATTGGACTATTAGTTTGTCATTTATTTTTGATTATGGTGGTTGATAAGCAGAATTATCGTGGGAAGGCACGTAGTCAAAGAGCGGGTCGGATTTTTTCATTGAGAGGTGATATTTCAGATAGAAATGGGATAAAATTGGCAACTGACAAAGTTTATTCAGATGTTTATGCTCACCCAAAGGATTATGATCATACTCCAGAAGAATTGGCAGAGATTTTATCGCCATTTTTGGGGATTTCAAAAACTGAATTGGTGAAAAAGCTTAAGAAAGCTGGTCCTGTTATTACTTTGAAAAAAGATGTCGATAGGGCAAATACGCAGGCGATTGCGAAATTGCATTTGCGAGAAATTAGTTTGGGTAAGAAAAATACTCGTGAATATCCGCAAGGGGATTTGGCTTCACATGTTTTAGGGTATTATAACTTTGATGCTGATATAGCTAACGGTATTGAATACACTGCTAAAGATAGATTAGAACACGTTATTAATACGGTAAAATTTCAGAAAACTCGTGATGGCAAAATAATATATGATTTCACGACTGATCCTGTTGCAACTACGGTAAATCCTAAAGGTGAGGATATTACTTTGACAATTGATGCTGCGATACAGCATGTTTGCGAAAAAGAGATTTCTGCGATGGTTCAGGAGAAAAATGCAGAGCGTGGTGCTGTTTTGGTGATGGACCCAAAAACAGCTGAGGTTTTGGCTTATGCTGTGTATCCAAATTTTGATCCTAATTATTATAAAAAAGCGACACCAAAGCAGTTGAAAAATTGGACTTTGACCGATGTCTTTCCTCCTGGTTCTACATTTAAAATAGTTACAGTTGCTTCAGCTTTAGAGCTTGGCAAGATTAATGAGAATTCTAAAGTTTTGGATACTGGTGAAACCAAAATTGGTAATTGGACAATAAGAAATTATGATTATGACAAACATAAAAATCCTGGAATGATTTCGTTGCAATATTTATTCGAACATTCAAGTAATATAGGTTCTATAACTATTGCTAAAATGATGTCGTCTGAAGAATTTTATAATCAATTGGTTAAATTTGGCTTTGGGGCAAAAACTGGTATTGATTTGCCTGGGGAATCTACGGGCTTGTTGTCTTATTGGAAAAGTTGGGACGAGGGAATACATGCGACAATGTCTTATGGATATGGGACTTCAGTCACAGCTATGCAGATGATTTCAGCGGTGCAATCGATTGCTAATAATGGTGTTTTAATAAAGCCACATGTTATTAAATATGAGGGTGAGGAGTTAGCTAATAAAATCACTTCACATCAAGTTATTTCAGAAGAAACTGCTAAAACGGTTACGAAGCTATTGGCTGAAAGTGTAGAGAATGGGAAGTCTGAATTAAAATTAGATGATTATACGGTTGCGGGAAAAACTGGAACATCAAGAAAGCCAAAAGAGAATGCGGTGGGTTATAGTGAATATACTTATACGTCATCAATTGGTTTTTTACCAGCATCTGATCCGCAGTTGTTGATATTTGTAATCGTTGATAGTGCAAAAAAAGGTGCTATCTGGGGTAATACTGTTGCAGCACCAGTGTTTAATGAGGTTGCAACACAATCAGCTAGGATATTAAACATAAAACCTGATAGGAATATTGATAAAAAAGATTTGAATAAGGAGAAAAGATAATGAGGCTTGATGAGTTAATTGAGTATTTGGATTATAAAGATTTAGTGAAGTTTAAAAGTGTTGATGTTACTGGGATTTCTTATAATTCGCAGACTACAAATCCTGGAGATATTTTTATATGTCTTACGGGTGAGCAAGCTGACGGGCATGAATACGCTCAGACAGCTATTGATAGAGGTGCTGTTGCGTTATTGGTAGAAAGAGAGTTGGAAGGTATTTCAGTGCCACAAGTTGTCGTCAACACGACACGTCATAAAATTGCAGATATTGCGGATAGGTTTTACTCACGACCTTCAATGGGTATTAATTTGATTGGGGTTACTGGTACTAACGGTAAAACAACGGTTACGCATTTGATACAAAAAATTATCGAGGAAAACCAAAAAAAATGTGCATTGATTGGTACATTGGGTTATAAATTGTCTTCTTTAGGTGAGTATCGTGATACCAAACATACGACACCGCAAGCTCCAGAATTGCAAGCGACTTTGAGAATGATAAAAGATTTTGAAAAAATTGATAATGTTTTGATGGAGGTTAGCTCACACGCTTTAGAGCAAAACCGTGTTGGGGGTTGTCGTTTTAATGGTGCTGTTTTGACTAATTTGACGCAAGATCATTTGGATTATCACGTGACTATGGATAATTATTTTGAAGCGAAAGCATTGTTATTTAAAAACTTAAAAGAAGGTGATTTCTCTGTTATTAATAATGATGATAGTTATGCTGAAAGATTTTCGGCAGTTGTGCCAGATGATGTTGAAAAGTTTACTTATGGTGTGAAAAATAAATCAGATGTTATGGCAAAAGATATTAAATTTTCTTTGAACGGTGCTGAATTTACATTAGTTGCAAAAGGGATTGAGCATAATGTTAATCTGCATTTGAATGGTATGTTTAGTGTTTATAATGTATTAGCATCAGTTACGGTTGCGTTGGCAATGGGGATTGATTTAGATGTGACGTTGAAAGCTTTACAAGGGGTTCGTGGTGTTGCGGGACGTTTTGAGGTGGTTGTGAAAAAACCGTTAGTTATCGTTGATTATGCTCATACTCCTGATGGTTTGGAAAATGTATTAAATTCTGCTCGAGAAATCACGCCTGATGATGGTAAATTGATTTGTTTATTCGGTTGTGGTGGGGATAGAGATTCTACGAAGCGTCCTAAAATGGGGGCGATTGCAGAAAAAATTTCTGATAAAATCGTGATTACTAGCGATAACCCTAGAAGCGAAGACCCAAAATCTATTATTACTGATATTATTTCTGGATTAAAATCAGTTTCTACAGAAAATGTTTTTGTAGAGGCAGATAGAGGGCGTGCGATAGAGTTGTTGAAAACTATTTCTTCAAATAATGATGTTGTTTTAATCGCAGGAAAAGGGCATGAGGATTATCAAATTTTAGGTGATAGAACAATTCATTTTGATGATAGAGAGGTTGCTAAAAAAGTTTTTGAAGGTAGCGTAATTTAAAATATTGAGGAAGGATTTTGATAAAAACAAAATTATTAATTGAACAACATTTTCATGGTGCGTTTGGAATTGATTTTAATCGTGCTGGTGTTGATGATGTTTTGCACCTTTCAAAAGAGATTTTTAAATATGGAATAGGTGGGATTTTTCCGACAATTGTTACTGATAGTGTTGAAAATATCCGCTCAGCGATAGCTGTGATTAAGGAAGCTTCAGAAAAACAAAGTTTGATGAGTGATAATGCTGGCATGGCTAGGATTTTGGGGATACATCTTGAGGGTGTGTTTTTAAACCCTGAAAAAAAAGGTATTCACAATCCAGCTCTGTTTTTGTTGCCATGTGTTGAAAATTATAAATTAATCGAAGATGATTTTATTAAAATTGTCACTTTAGCTCCTGAATTAGATAATGATTTTGAGTTGAGTAATTACTTATTATCAAAAGGGATTAAGGTTCAGGCGGGTCATTGCGTGGGGTCGGATTTGTCCAGAACGACTGGAGTTACACATTTGTTTAATGCTATGAGTGGGGTTTCGCATCGTGATAATTCGACAGCACTTTCTGCTTTGATTGATGAAAATATTTTTGTTGAAATCATTGCCGATGGGGTGCATGTTGGCGATGAGATTTTCAAATTGGTTCTAAATTCAAAAGCTTTAGATAAGGTTATTTTGGTTGCTGATTGTTTGCCTATCACAAAAAGTGGTTTAGAAGAGGTCGTGTTTGCAGGTGAAAAGATTTACTATGATGGTAAAAAAGCAACTTCTGAAAATGGGACATTGGCAGGTAGTACAAAATTGTTATCTGATATCATTCAAAGGCTTGCTAGTGTTGGGCTTTTTGATGTTAAGATGATTGATACTCCGTATATATATCATGGCGTTGATTTGGCTGGTTCTGTTGAATGGGACGAGGATTGGAATATTTTGAAGGTTAATCCAGAATAAATTTAAGGGGAGATTATGTTAAGCGATAATATAAAAACTGGTATATCAAAAACGGCTCATAGAGCTTTATTAATGGCAAGTGGTGTTAGTCGTAAGAATATGAAACAACCTTTTATAGGGGTCGCTAGTTCGTTTTCTGATTTAGTACCAGGTCATATTGGAATGAGAGATTTGGAACGTCAAATCGAAAAAGGTATTCATAGCGGTGGTGGGCAATCTTTTGTTTTTGGCGTTCCTGCTGTTTGTGATGGTATTGCAATGGGACATTGCGGAATGAGATATTCTTTGCCTTCAAGGGATTTGATAGCTGATTGCGTTGAAACAGTCGCTGCGGCTCATCAGTTAGATGGTCTGGTTTTGCTTTCAAATTGTGACAAGATTACGCCAGGAATGATAATTGGAGCTTTGAGGTTGAATATACCAACAATTATTATTACAGCAGGACCAATGCTAGATGGTTCTTGTCGTGGTGAACATAAATTGACGATGGTTTCTAGTGCCTTTGAGGCGGTTGGTCGTTATCATTCTGGTGAGATTACTGCAGAGCATTTAGGTCGTTTGGAAGAAGAAGCTTGCCCGTCAGCAGGTGCTTGTCAAGGAATGTATACAGCTAATACTATGGCTTGTTTGACAGAAGTTTTAGGGTTGAGTTTGCCATATAGTTCTACGGCATCTTGTGTTTCTTCTAAAAAACGTAGAATGGCGTTTGATAGTGGATTGCAGATAATGGATTTGGTCGCAAATGATGTTAAGCCTTTGGATATTGTAGACAAAGAAGCTTTGTTGAATGCGATAGTTGTTGATTTAGGGCTAGGTGGTTCAACAAATACGTTTTTACATCTTCTTGCTATAGCTAATGTCGCTGGGGTTGATTTGTCGTTAGATGATTTTGATAGGCTAAGTCGTGAAGTTCATCAGATTGTTAAGATTAATCCTTCTTCTAAGTTGACTATGACAGATTTTGATAATGCTGGAGGAATTCCCGCTGTTTTGAAATCCTTGAGTAAGTTTTTATCCGATACGAGAACGGTTAGTGGATTCACGACAAAACAAATTGCACAAAACGCTTGGGCTGATGAAACTATCGTCCCTAATTACGACAATTCTGATTACACTCAAGCAGGTTTGGGGGTTTTGTATGGGAATTTGGCTTGTGATGGTTCTGTTATAAAGATTTCAGGAGTGTCTGAGAAATGTTATAAATTTGAGGGTGTGGCTAGGACTTTTGACAGTGAAGAAGATGCGATGAAGGCTCTTGAAGATGATAAAATTTTGGCTGGTGATGTTATTGTAATACGTTATGAAGGTCCTAGAGGTGGACCTGGAATGCGTGAAATGCTTGCACCAACTTCGCTTTTAGTCGGTAAGGGATTGGGTGAGAAATGTGCGTTGATTACTGATGGAAGGTTCTCTGGTGCTACACGTGGGGTTTGTGTTGGACATATTTGTCCAGAAGCTTCTAATGGTGGCGTTATAGCTCTAGTTAAAGATGGTGATAAGATTTCTATTGATATTGAAAATCGTTCGATTGAACTTTTAGTTGATGATGTTGAATTGCAAAATCGCCGTAAAAATTTGAAGCCATTTGAGTTGAGAGTTAAATCAGGTTACTTAGCAAAGTATGCAAAGAACGTTCAAGATGCTTCGCACGGTGCTATTGTTTAATGCGTTTGCTGTATTTTGTATAAATAGTATATAAACTAAAAAGATGAAATCTCCTATGTTTATTCATACGTTCGTATGACATTGTGATTTAAAGTGTTAACTTTTGTAAAAAATAATGTATAATATTTTTATAATATGTTGACTTTGTAAAAATCATCATTATAAAAGAATACGTAAGGTAGAAAAATAAAAATAGAAGGAGACGTACTATATGGGTATGGCAGCATCACAGGCAAGGTATATAGCTTTGTCAGCAAGAAAATCAAACGCAGAGTATGAAGGACAACAAATTAACCAAGCTCGTACAGCTTTGGCGAACCAAAGTTCAGCAGCATTTACAGAAATGTTAGCGTTAGAAGTTCCAACAGCTCCTAATACGACTGATTACACAACAACACAATATTCATTCACTGAAGGTACATATGATCAGACAATCAGTTCAATGAGTGAATTAGAAAATGATCCAGATGGATATAACTATTTAGTTTCTCATTACACTTATGCAGATGTTTACACTGGTGTTGAGTCAATGAATTCTAATCCACAAGTTGTAACAGATAGCAATGGAGATCCAATTAGTGTTGGTAATAAAGAATTGTCAGCTTATGATTCAACTGACGCTACTCAAGAAATTGCTTATAATCAAATTTTATCAGATTTCCCTGATTCTACATTTGCTTCATCAAGCAGCATCTATACTTATGAGAAAGATGGTGTAACATATTTCACTTGTGAAGAAGATTTATTAACTTCAGCTAACAGCGGAATTGATCCTACAAATCCTAGTGAGAATCAATCTGCATTAACTCAATATAATGCTGAAAGTTTAGAAACAAAAATAGAAACAACAGAAAAAGCATTTATTGATTTTAATGATTCAGGACGTGCGGAATCTATTAAATTTGAAGATTCTTCAGCTGTATATACGCTAAATACTGAAACTCTTACTGATACAGACGCTTATGATGATGCGATGAACCAATATGAGTACAATGTTCAAGTTTATAACAAAGCTATTGCTGACATCAATGCTGAAACTGAAATGATTCAACAAGAAGATTTGATTTTAGAATTAGAATTATCGGCTTTAGATACAGAGCAAAATGCTCTTCAAACAGAGATGGAATCAGTTAAGAGTGTAATTGAGAAAAACATCGAAAACACTTTCAATACTTTCCAATAATAATTAATTATATAAGATATAAGAGGTACAAATGGCATATAAGAATGACGGTTATTTAGTAATAGCAAACAAGTTTGGTTCAGCATCAGGTGAAGCAAAGGCTATGTTATGGGAAACTTATGATAGACTTCGTGACTTGACCGTTTCTGGTAGCACATCTAGTTTGAGTACAAGTGATTCTGGCGGATTTTTGTATAATATGGCGAGTTTGTTAGCACCGTCTTCTTTTGCCACTGTATTCGGAAGCTCAGATATGAGTAGTATTCCTGGTACTTCTTATTTTAGTACAGATAGCAGTAGCTCATCGTATGGTACTGATGATTTATATAGTTATTCAGGATTTCCAAGTGGTTATGCTTCTTCAATTTCTGGTTGGGGAAGTGAATATGCAACAGGTTATGCCTCAGATTTAGGTGGATTGGCTGATGTTGCTAGTGCGGCAGCTTATGGTGTTGGTACGGCAGATAGTTATGGTCTAGGACTGGAAAGTATCGTGTTGCCAGTTGCGGGTGTTATTTCTGGTTGGGGTAACATCATGGCAAATGCTGCACCATATTTAGGTGAGTTCGGATTGCCAGCAATTGTTATGGGTAACTTGATGACAGGTACAAGTTCGGCAGCATTAAGTGCTTATCAGACAGTGTCAAGTAGTATTACTGCTAACGCTGATACTATACTTTCTAATAAAGTTGCAAACTTAGAAACTGTTTGTAATATGTTAGACACACAAAGTGATGTCGTTAAAAAGATGTTAAAAGAATCTATCGAAGGCGATAGTAGTGCAATGGATAATTTATAATATTATAGTTCATTTGAATTATTTGTTAAATTTATATTTAAGTTTTTTGGAAAATCTGCCGTTAAGGAAGTAGAGTTATGAATAGACACTTTGAACAAATGTTAAGACATGTTAAAGATATTGTTACAACATGGCAATATTTTATAATCCCTTGTTTTAGTATACATGTAGGTCTAAAGTGTAAAGGAGAAAAATGCTTCGTCAAACTTTAGAGATGAATGTAAAAAGATTATTAGATTTCTTGATATATTCAAAAAATTTCCTCATAAGAAAAAGCCCGTTCAAAGCTCTAAAATCTTCATTAGTTAATGGACTAAAAGACTTTTTGACAATGAAAAAGAAATTGAAAATGGCACAATACAGACTAAATTATCATCGTCATCAATTTCAAAAAATGGAACAATTAATAGCTGAAAACAATCAGCATTCATTCTTAAAGGGGAATAATCTCAACGAAACCAGATAAAGGAAAATTAAAATGGGATTAATCACAGCTACAATCAGAATGCAGTATTTGCAGCAATCTAGATTAGATTTGGAATACAAGCTTCAATTGATTACGCAAACAAAAATGGGTTTGTTAAAATCTGTTGATGATTTGTTGGAAGTTGGCAATGATTATGATCCTGAATCTCCTGCAACAAAAATGCTGAACCAACGGCAGGCAAAGCTCAAGGCACTAGAACAAAAGCTTGATGCACAACAATTGCAATATAATACTAGGTTGAAAATGATTGAAGCTGAATATCAATCCGCTAAGTCGATGTTTGAATCAAATGTAGCAACTGTTGGCTATTATAATATGTAGATAATGTTTTAAAACAACAAAAAAACTCCGAAATTTCGGAGTTTTTTTGTTGAAATAATTATGTTCTTTTTAAAGTTAAAAGCATTTCATTTGGTATATATGAATCTTTCATTCCACTATTAGCGTTTATGAATAAAAACTCTAACGTATCATCAGTATCAACATCGATACAATTAAATGGGATTTTCACATCTATCATTTTGTCATAAACAATATCTATATTTTTATTGTTGCCAATAATCCAAAGATTATTAGGAATAGCTTTGATTTTTCTTAGCAATGAAATTTCACCGTTGCTAACAGCAATTTCTATTTCACTATGAAATTTTTCTTTAGAAATAGGTAAAATATTTTCTTTTTTGTGAACAATTCTTATCGGAGATAAGGATTGTTTTTTGTCTTGCGACCTTGTATATAAAAACATTTGATGAGTTTTGTTTGTATTAAAGTTGTTTTGGTTAGCGTATTCACTTATGTAAAATCTTAGATATAAATTTTCTTTATCGTATCCAAAACAAATTTTGTCAAAAAACTTATCTTCTTTTAATACTGGTCCGTCAGGAATTTTGATGCAACCAGCGTTTAGCCAATTTTCTTCACTGTCTTCAGCACCGTTAATTTGTGGTGTGAATTTATTTTTTGGATATCTAGAAGGTTTGTTAGTTGTTGGACTAATAGGATTGTCTAAAAACTCGGGGATTGCCAATCCAAGATAAATATAAACATTTTTCAAATGTTCTCTAAAGATATAATCAAAAATATTATCTCTTCCAGAATCGTTAGGTTCGCCATACCACCAAAACCAATCGCTTCCTTGTGTGATAAGTAATTCTCTATGTGCTAATTCGATATTTGGGTGATTTGGATTGTTTTGTTTGAATTCAATAAAGCTTTCGTGAGTTATTTTTAAATAATCCCATGCTAAATCTTTTTGCACTTCATCAGCCCAAAGTTTAAAATCTTTATTTATCCAAGAACCTGAAGTGATTTTGTTTAGCGGTTTAGGGGTATCTTTTTTAAGATAATCACTGATTAAGACCGTTTCTAAAGAGCTATCTTCTTCTATCAATTTGTAAATTGTAGATAAGAATAAGTTTCCATCATTGTTGTATTTTTCCCAACTATTTTCGCCATCAAGTGCGATTGTTAAAAGGTGGTTGTCATCAGGTGATGATAACAATTTGTTTTGTGCAACTTTTATCCTGTCGTATAAATCATTTGCTGCTGCTATTTGATCGTGGTTTGGGTATTCAAAGCTTATGAGACTAGGTATTACAGAATCCCTGAATATGATTTTTAAATCCTCGTATTGGTAGGATTTTGTTAGTGGTAATGGATCTTCTAAATATCCTTTGAAATCACGGATAAATTCGAAATTTATAGAGTTTGATAAAATTCCTTCATCAGAAATTGTCCAATCAAGTCCGAGTTCTTTAAATAATTTTAATTCATTAGGGCTAATGCAATGTTCAGAAGGCCACATTCCTTTAGGGCGTTTGCCAAAAACCTCTTCAATTTTATCAAGTGCTAATTCGCATTGTAATTTTGCATCATCTCCCATTTTTATATCGTTATCACTATCACCTAATAATACAGGCAAAATTGTGTGATAATAAGGGCTTGTTGTTATCTCAATGCGTCCTTCATCTAAATATTTTTTATAAGTAGGTATTATTTTTTTGATGATATTACGCTGAATTTTAATGATATTTTTTCTATCAGTTAATGTGTATTTTTTTTCTTTTTTTATTAATTTTTTTAATTCAGGATAATCGTTTTTATGGCAAGGGTCAAACCAAGCAAGGTTAAATAACGCCATTAAATCAGAATACTCTTGGTCGTTGAATATATTTATGTCATTAATTTGCGATGATTGATATATTTGAAAAAGTCTGTGGTATTCGTTATTGGCTAAGATCATATTTTGGTAATTCGCATCAAAGAAGTTGTTGATAATAAATTCTTTATCATCGTTAGTCAAATCTTTCGTAGCTTTGCAAGTTAACCTAGAATGTAGGTCATGATAATCTTTTTCGCTGTATTCGATTAAAGCGTCAAGCAATATCGGCACTATGTTGAAATTTAATTTGATGTTAGGGTGATTATCAAGAATATTAACCATGTCAAAATAGTCTTTTATGGCGTGTAGTCTAACCCATGGCATAACAAAATCACTGTTTGGCGATAGCTGATAAATGGGCTGATGGAAATGCCAGTAAAAAGCTATTGATAATTTTTTATATTGGCTCATCATACTCTATAAACACCTCAAATTACTCTTATATATATAATATCACTTAAATTTTAAATGTAAATTAGAAAAAAGTTTTAAATGTTTACAATTGCGAAAACTATTGATATTATTGCATTACAGGTGCTGTTTGTTAGTTGAAATAGCGTGGAATTTGATTTTTTATAAAATTATTATGTCATATATCTATGTTTTTGATATAATGATTACAGGTTGGTTTGCATAGAATATTTTTATTCGCTGAAAAGTTGCACTGAGCCTGTATATAAACCCGAAAGGAAAATATTAATGAACAAAATTTCAATTGTACTTTTAACACTTTTACTGAATGTCCAAAAAGCTTGTGCTTTTAATTTCGATGTAATAATGGACGAAAAAATTGCACCGTTTACGGATAAGATTGCTGATGTAATTTTTTATCCAGTGACGATTTTGGGAACACCTGTTCCTTTGATAATTTTTTGGATATTGATAGCGGGTTTATTTTTCACGTTTTACTTGCGTGGAATTGCCGTTTGGGGATTTAAACACGCAATTGATTTAGTGTTCAAGCCTAAAAAAGCTTCAGAGCAATCAGGTGCTGGTGAGGTTTCTTCTTTTCAAGCATTGATGACAGCCCTTTCAGGGACGGTAGGGCTTGGAAGTATTGCTGGTGTTGCGATTGCGATATCTATGGGTGGTCCTGGTGCTGCTTTTTGGATTATTATCGGTGCGGTTTTAGGTATGTCTTTGAAATTCGTAGAAGCTGCGTTGGCGGTTAAATATAGACGATTTAATTTAGACGGGACGATATCTGGTGGACCTATGCATTATATGGCACATGGTTTGACTAGAAAAAAATTACGTTGGTTGGGGCAACCTCTAGCTGTAATGTTTGCGGTACTTTGTATTTGTGGAGGTATTACAGGCGGTAATATGATTCAAATTAACCAAGCGACTAATATGGTTATTAGTGCGACTGGTAATGAGCATAGCTTTTTACATAATTTCCATTGGGCGATTGGCTTGATTATGGCGATTGTTGTTGGAATGATTGTTATCGGCGGGATTAAAAGTATCGTTAAGGTTACTGAAAAAATCGTGCCTTTGAAAATATTCGTATATTTATTTTCTGCATTAATTGTTATTATTATGAATTTTAAATTAATTCCTCATGCTGCTTATGTCATTATGACAGAGGCGTTCAAGCCTGAGTCAGTTTATGGTGGTATGTTCGCTGCGATGATTATGGGGTTACGCCGTTCAGTCCAGTCAAATGAGGCTGGTACGGGTTCTGCACCTATCGCTTATGCAACTGTTAAAACTGATGAGCCATTATCACAAGGGTTTGTATCATTGTTAGAGCCGTTTTTAACTGGTTTTATGTGTACCTTAACAGCTTTTGCAATTGTTATAACTGGGGTTTATCAATCTCATTTAGGTCATACTTCTGGTATTGAAATGACATCTGAAGCTATTTCTTCAGTTATGCCATTTTTCCCTAAAATTCTTGCTTGCATAGTTTTATTGTATGCGTTATCAACTTTGATTTCTTGGGCTTATTATGGTCAAAAATCATGGAACTTCCTTGTTGGTGAAGGTAAGAAAAGAAGTTTGGCGTTCCAATTAATATATTGTTCTTTTATTGTTATCGGTTCTGTATTGAATGTAACTTCTGTTATCAATATTACTGATGCGATGATGATTGCTATGTCTATTCCTAATATTATAGCGATGTATATTTTAGCTCCAGAGGTTAAAAAAGATTTGGCTGAGTATTGTCGAAAATATCAATTGGGTAAGAAAATTAATAGTGATTGGTTGAATGTTGAACCTGTAGCTGTTGAAGTAAGCGAAGGGTAAGGGTTTATATAATGTCTGAGAATAAAATTATTATAACTGTTTCTGGTGTTGATAAAGTTGGTATTGTAGCTAAAGTAGCTACAGTGTTGGCTGAGTATGAAGTTAATATTGAAGATATAAAACAAACATTGATGCAAGGGCATTTTGTAATGTTTATGTTGGGTAGTATTGAAAACTCTTCTCGCTCTTTTGCTGATACAAAACAAGCTGTTATCGAAGCTGGTCAAAAATTAGGTATGGAAATATTGGTTCAAAGAAAAGAAATTTTTGATAATATGCATATTATTTAGTAGGATTTTTTAATATTTTTTTACATACTGGTAAATATTAAATTTCATCGGTTTTTGTGTGTTATCTGAAATTTTAATAATGTGATTTGAAAGGAATAATCTTATGAAAATGTCTCAAATAATACCAAATGTTAAAGGGTTCAATCAATCTAAAGGATTGTTTCTAGGTGGAAAAGGTAAGATAGTTGGAACTGTCGGGTCGAGGATGAGCGAGAATGCAACATCTGGTAAAAGGGTTGTCCAATCTCAATTTAATGGACCCGATTTTAATACGAATAGAATTGCAACAACTCATGCTGATGGTAGTAAAGTTGTGAGTAAATATACGTCATTAAATTCTGGTACTGATATGTATTATACAGTTAAGGATATGAAGCCAAAAGATAATGGTGTTGAAATAACAACCACTACAAGAGATTATGTGAGAAATACAGTTGATACAGTAACTAACTTTTTTGCAAAAAAATAAATTATAGATTGTTTAAATAAAAGCGAAACGATTGAAAATCGTTTCGCTTTTGTTATCTAATTATTTATAAAATTATGTTCGTTTTTATTGAATACAAAGAGTATATTTGCTTGTGGAATAATCACGTTCGCTCTGTGTACTGCTTGACCCACCAGCTGTTGTATATTCTTTGTCAAAATATCTGTGAGCAACGTGAGTGGAGCTATATTCTTCATTAGACATTATTCTGAAACTATCTGTCAATCCAAAGATGGCTGTTATTTCTGTATCTATTTCTAGGTCATAAACTGCACTATATGAGCCTATTGTTACTCCATAAACATTGGTTGCAAAATCAGCTATATCTTCCATTGATGGTAGATAGTCAATTCCTCCACAGGTTGCGACTGCTCCTGCCCAATAATCAGTATTGTTACAATCGCTAACTGAACAGCATGCATTTATTTTTAAATCATCTTTTTGAGCTTCACATTCAGCATATGTTAATGCACTAGTAATAAACGCACTTTGATTAAAGCAAGTACCACCATCTGTTAAATATAAGCAATCGATTACTGCATTATATGTGTGGATATCGTTTCCTGCTGTATTTCTTCCACTAAGTCCGTTTAAATCATAAACTAATGACAAACAGCTTCCTGCTTCGCTTCTGCTTTCTCCGCCACGATATGGGTCAAGCCATTCACAATTGTCTTTGTAATTTATAATTCCACTAACGCCATCGGCAAATATTATACCCATATTGTTTGTGAATAAATCGTTTCGTATTGGTGCAGTTCCTATGTCATATCCAATTGATAAATCTATTTCAGTATCTTTTTCAAGTGTAGCTGTTTTTACAATATCTGGAAAACAGCTCGTAAGCTCATCATTATCGCATATCTCGTTGATTTTTAAATATTGTCCTAATTCTTCAATAAATTCCTCAAGACTCTTATAACCAGTAAGTTTTTCGTGAAATCTCATCTGATTCATAGCTTCTTCTAGCCGTCCGACAAATAACTCTTTTTTACGTGTTAGTACGTTTGTTTGGTAATTACTAAATAGTGATGGCAAAGTCATTGATGCGACTACACCAATAATTCCTAATGTTATTAAAACCTCCGCTAGTGTAAAACCTTTTTTGAAATTAATCATTTTCAATTGTGACCTCCTTTAATTCAAAATAATGACTTGCAATTGTATTAATACAAGTGTACATGTAGTAATACAATTGTATAAGCTAGATTAAATCTTGTCAAGATACTAAAATGATTTAATGAAAGATGAATTATTATTTAAATTAGGGCAGAGTATTAGATATATAAGGTTGAAAAAAGGAGTATCACAGGAGGAATTGGGGTTTAAGGCTTCATTAAGTACAAATTCTGTTAGTGCCATAGAAAGAGGAGCATTTAATTTTAAAATAAAAACTTTATATAAAATAGCGGAAGCCTTAGAGGTTTTAGTTGAAGAGATAATAAACTGTAAGTTTTAAAAAAGGCTATTAATTATATTAATAGCCTTTTTTTTATTTTAATAATATTTATACATTTTGATTTGGATTATTTACTATTTGAATACCAAATTTTGTTCTAAACAAATGTTTTACGGTATCGCCTTGAATTTCATAAATCATTTTATTAAACATTTCATAGGCTTCACGTTTATATTCAATAAGTGGATCTTTTTGTCCGTACGCTCTTAGTCCGATACCATCTCTAAGCATATCGATATTGTGCAGATGATCAATCCATTTGTTATCAACGACACGTAATAGGACATCTTTTTCTAGATTTCTTATTACGTTACTTTCACTAAATGCTATGTGCGGGGTGAAATTTTCGTCATATTTGACAAGAACTTCGTTGTAAAAATTTACGATATCTTGTTCGTGTGTTTTGTAAGCATCAAAAGCGAAGCTTCTTAATTTATCATAAACTTTGTCAAATCTAAGTCCTTGAACATCTTTGATTTCAAAATGCGTAAGTTGTGGCATAACTGAATGAATTTCTTTTATCATAGTTTCAAGGTCTTCATAGATATATTCTTCTGGTGATTGTTCAGGTGAGATATAGCTTCTAAGAATTCTATCGAGTTCTTTTTCTATCATAAATGTCACATCATCAGATAAATTTTTGCCTGCAAGTACCTTACGGCGTTGTGTGTAAAACTTTTCACGTTGAACGTTTATAACATCATCATATTCTAAAACATTTTTTCTCATATCAAAGTGAGATGTTTCAACTTTTTTCTGAGCAGATTGAATTTGGTTCGAGATTAGTGAAGATTCAATCGCCATTTTTTCATCGACATTGAGCATGTCCATAAGTGCAGTAATTTTGTCACCGCCGAATATTCTCATAAGATTGTCTTCTAATGATAAGAAAAATCTAGTAGAGCCAGGGTCGCCTTGACGTGCAGCACGTCCTCTTAGTTGGTTGTCGATTCTTCGTGATTCGTGGCGTTCTGTGCCTATTACGTGTAACCCACCAACCTCTATAACTTTAGCGTGTTCAGCTTCTGTAATATTGCGTGCTTCTTCTAAAAATTCGTTTTTCTTTTGTTCATATTCTTGGCTGTTTGTATCAAGATTAAGTTCGTCTAAATTTTCTTTAGCCAAATATTCGGCGTTACCACCTAATAAGATATCTGTTCCACGCCCAGCCATGTTAGTAGCGATTGTGATAGCTCCAATACGTCCTGCTTGAGCGATGATATAAGCTTCTTTAGCGTGGTGTTTTGCGTTTAATACATTATGTTTTATTCCACGTTGTTTCAATAATGATGAAATATATTCAGACTTCTCTATGCTGACAGTCCCAACAAGAACAGGTCTGCCGAGTTTGTGCATTTGAATAGCGTCTTCAACGACAGAGAGGTATTTTTGTTTTTCTGTTTTATAGATAACATCTGCGTTATTTACTCTTATGTCGTTTTTATTTGTAGGAATTGTTGTAACTTCGAGGTTATAAATCTTGCCAAATTCAGCTTCTTCGGTCATCGCAGTACCAGTCATACCTGATAATTTAGGGTATAATCTGAAAAGGTTTTGAAATGTTATAGATGCTAGGGTTTGGGTTTCATCTTGAATTTTAACACCTTCTTTTGCTTCGACTGCTTGATGAAGCCCTTCTGACCAGCGTCTACCTTCCATCAAACGACCAGTAAACTCATCAACAATCATTACCTCATTATTTTTAACAACGTAATCAGTATCTTTTACAAATAATTCTTTTGCTTTTATGGCTTGTAACAAATGGTGTGCGTATTGCGTATTGATATCAAACAAATCAGTTACTTGTAAAAGTTCTTGAGCGTGATCGATGCCATCTTCAGTCAAGATTATGTTTTTATTTTTTTCATCTACCTCATAATCAACATTTTTTTCTAATTGAGGAGCGATTTTTGACATCATTTGATAAGTTTCAGCCGATTTTTCAAGTCTTCCGCTAATAATTAATGGAGTTCTAGCTTCATCGATTAAAATGCTATCAACTTCATCGATAATTGCGTAGTTGTAAGGTCTTTGAACAAGTAGCTCAACGCTTCCAGCCATGTTATCTCTCAAGTAATCAAATCCAAATTCATTATTTGTTCCATAAGTAATGTCACAATCATATGCTTGTTTTTTGACGTTAAAATCTTCAGCAGAACGGCTACCAGAAAGGATTACACCAACAGAAAGCCCTAGGAATTTATAGATTTTGCCCATCCACTCGCTATCTCTTTTAGCCAGATAATCGTTTACCGTGATTACATGAACACCTTTTCCTGTTAAAGCGTTAAGGTAAGCAGGAAGTGTTGCAACAAGTGTTTTGCCCTCACCGGTTCTCATCTCAGCGATGTGTGCGTTGTGTAAAAAATATCCACCGATTAGTTGCACATCAAAGTGACGCATATTTAAAACTCTTTTCCCAGCTTCACGTACAGTCGCAAAAGCTTCTGGTAGGATTTTATCAAGTGCTTCCTTTTCTAATTTTTTGTCAACTTTGAGATCTTTAGAAGTTGGTCGTTGTTCTAAAATCGCTTTAAATTCGTCAGTTTTTGCCCTAAGTTCATCATCACTCATCTCTGCAAAAGTTGGTTCTAGTGCGTTTATATGTTCGACAATCGGCATTATTGATTTAACTTTTTTTTCATTTGGATCGCCTAAAAGTTTTAATAAAAAACTAATCATTGTAAAAATTTCCCCTCTATATCTGGTCTTTCTTTGTATAGATTAACATAAATACAGAAAAAATGAGATATATTAAGGAAATCTTAATTATTTGAATAGATTATTTATTAGCCACTACTAAACATCGTGAACGCTCTTTCAACACTGCTGGTGACTAAACTTTTTACAGTTTCTAATTCAGTGTTAAGTGATGACAATTCTAAATCAATTGTTTGTAATTCTAAGTCTAATTCTTCTTCTTTATAATCTAATTCGGCTTGGATTTGTAAATATTCTAATTCTGCTCTAGCTATAGCTTCTGTATCTTCAACTTCAACAACGCAATCAGCTTGAGTGTATGCGATTTGGTAATAGTTATAATCATCATACATTGTTGTTATGAAAATCTGAGCACTTTGTATAGCACTAGCTAGATAGTCAGGATCATCAATATCGCCATTTGCAGAGGTATAACCTTTTGTACAAATGTTGTTGTATAAACTGCTATAAAAATCAGCTACAAGTAAATCTTGTTCATCAACAGCATCTTCATTTGTTAGTACGTAATAGTAATCAGGATCATCTGTAACATAATTTGATTCAGAGGACAAGCCTGTTGCAGTATATGTAGAATCAAAACTACTTGCAGCTTGAGCGTAGTATGTCAAGAATGATTTCATAACATTAGAAAGATTTATCGCCCATATTCCGCTATCAGCATCAAACCAGCCGCTATCAGCATCAACCCAGCCGTTGTAATCATCAGCTTTGTCTGAGATCTTGGTGCTAGTGCTAGAACTATAGCTATATGCATCTGAGTTTAGTAATTGCTCTATTTGGTATTCAGCATATTCAAATGCAGCAGAGCTTTGTGCATCTTCGGCAAAAATTGTCTCTAAAGATGTGATCATAGCTTTAACTATAGCGGTCACTTCCATTAAAGCATCTTCTTGATCAGTGTTATTTTCACTTACATAGCATATGTCATCAATGAAAAAGTCTGTTAAACTAATTATAGTGTCATCATCTTTTTTGCTATCATCAACATATAAATTACCATAGTCAAGTGCACCTGTATTAGTGTTACTGCTATCTTCAGTTGGGTAATATGTTAAAGTGCTAAAATCAAAATTCACAGCATTATAATAACTAGGATCCTCAGATGCGGCAGAATCACTAGAGTTACTTTTCACGTTTGATATTAAAGTAGTCAAGTTAACAATAGTTGCACTGCTTTTATCGATTGGTTCTCCGCCAATACCGACATCGCTATCGTAAAAATCATAAACATTGCTATCGTCATATGTTCCTGCGGCTTCATCAGCTCTTATTTCGCTGGTCAAGGTATCAACTTGAGTGTATGAGATATAATTTTGAACACCTAATGCTTCAATAAAATCTGCATAACCAGTAGCAGTTGGGGTTGTGCTTCCATTTGAAGCAATGCCAGCAGTTTCTGCAGCGGTTAACATTTTATCGTTTAAGATTACTGAGCCATATCTATCTGTCAAAACGTATGGTTCATAACCATTTAATGCAGATGGTGTGTACATCGCATCGTATGAAAAATCATATGTTGTTGCTGTATCAACATCACTTGAGCAATTTGAGGTGTCCCAAACAAGACATGTTGCATCAAGAGCGTTAGAATAATCAGAAGTAGCGGTTGCTAATTCACGAGTAATCGAAAGCTTTTGTTGAGCGATTGACATAGAATCACTTTCGCAACTAGCTTTGCGTGAGGTTATGGTTAATAATCTTGCTTGTGAAGCTGCTAATCCCATTGTAGTAACGCTTTCCTTTCGATTTTAGTAACAAATTATTCTTGATTATCTATATATACGGTATATTTTTGTATTTACTTTAATCATGCTGAAGAAAATGTTTACAAATGTTTACAAGCGAATTGAAAGCGAATTGAAAGTGAGAGTTGTGGAAAGTTAACTGGTTGATAAACAAGAATATTAAAATATATTAAAAAAGCTCTTGCAAAAAAAAAATCAGCATATTATAATAGAACTTGTCGAAAGGTTTAGCAATAAATTGACATGTTGAAAAAGAAATATTTTGGGATTGTAGCTCAGTTGGTTAGAGCGCATGCCTGTCACGCATGAGGTCGCGAGTTCGAGCCTCGTCAGTCCCGCCATTTAAAAGGCTTCTGTTTATCAGAAGCCTTTTTTAGTGTATAGATTGCAACGAGGCGAGAACCCCATAAAGCGAAGCTTTATGGAGTTCTATATTTTTATTGTGTTTTTGCTAATTTATATAGTAAAATCAAATATTTCGCATATATTTATATCTAGTGCATCTGCTATTTTTTTTAATAATAATAAAGAAGGATTTTGTATTCCACGCTCAATTGTGCCGATGTAGGCTGTTGCACTTTCACAGATTTCTGCTAATTCTTCTTGAGATAATCCCTTTTTTTTTCGGATTAAGCGAATTTTTAATCCAACTTTTTCCAAAAATGTATTATTTAAGCATTTTTTCATTACCTAATCTTAACACTTGCTTTTTTATATTCTAGATGATATATATATATTAAAATAGATATATCTATTAAAAAAGAGATAAAGCAATTATGGAGGTTGTGTGAAAAATAGATTAGAAATGATGTTGAAAAATGTAGTAAAGTTGAGTTTCTTGCAAATTTCAGCTTCAAAAAAGGGGTTTACATTAGCTGAGGTTTTAATTACTTTAGGCATTATTGGAGTAGTTTCAGCGATGACTTTGCCTACTTTGTTTAGTAATTATCAAAGTAATGCTTATGAACGTAAAAGAGAATTGTTTGAATATCGTTTAGAGGAAGCGATGAATCAGATGAGATTTCATGAAAAACTAACTGGTTATAGTTCAGCCGAGGATTTTGTTGAAGAATTAGGGAAATATTTAAAAATTAATGAAGTTTGTGATAGTGGGGATTTGGTTAGTTGTTTTGGCGATGAGATATTTGACAATGAAAACACAACACATTCACTTGAGGATTTAAAAAATGGAACAGATATTGCGTATGATTCAAAAGCGAGTTCATTTCCATCAACAAACATGGGAATAATTGTGGCTGATGGTGTTTCAGCGATAGTCAATTATAGCAAGGATTGTGAGTGGTTAGATCCATATGACACTAAGGGAGATCGAGCAGCTGCGCTACAATGTATTTCTATAATTTATGATGTTAATGGTAAGAAAGGTAAAAATAAACTAGGAAGCGATATTTTTTCTATGAATTCTAAAATCTATGCTTATTATTTGCTAGGTGATGCAAAGTGGGATTTGAAAGATATGTATTTCACATCAATTAATACTTGTGATGGCACAAGTGAGTGGGACAGCAATTTTACTTATGCAAATATATCTGATGAGAATAATTTATCAAGTAGCAGTATTGCAATCTCTATAGAGCCATCTAGCTGTGCTACAAATTATTGGGCAGGAGCGTTGAAAGCTTGTGCTGAGGCTGATAGGAATTTGCCCTCAAATTCAGAATGGGCAGAGTTAGCAAGTTATTTATATGATACATCTGTTACTACTAGTGGCACGACTTATGCTGATTATGATGAGGATAGGTTTGAAGAATTAGATCTAACTGTTGGTACTTATTATTGGTCATCAAATTCTACTATGCTGCAAGCTAATCGCCGTTGGCTTTATGCAAATTATGCAGGATATGGTGGTAATTACAAGCATTCATCAGGTAATGCAAAAGTTCGTTGCGTGCAGTAGTGTTTTTAGACAAGTATTAAGTTTGTATAGTTAAAATGCCCCTTTAATTAAAGGGGCATTTATATATTTATTCTATTTCTTGTAAATCAATCAGTGCTTGTTCAAAATTTCTTTGGTTTTCCATTTTATACTCAAACCCTGTTTCATCAGCTATCGTAAAACGTTTTATCGCTGGCGTTGTGCTTGTGGCTTGGTATAACCAAAAGGCTTCGTGTTTTAAGGCTTCATTTATTGTCAAATTACTTGATGCATAAATCGCCTTTTTGCAGGCTTTTATCGAGCCAAATGGGAATTGAGCAATTCTTTGAGATAAATCATTCACATATTTGTGTAAATCATCTTTTTTGAACGCTTTGTTAATCATTCCATATTTTTGAGCTTCCTTAGCATTAAAATCACGACCACTAAGAATTATTTCTAAAGCACGTCCAATCCCTGTTAGTCGTGATAACCTAGAAGCACCACCACCACAAGGTAAAATGCCCATGCCTACTTCCATTTGCATAAATATTGCTTTATCTATATCAGCAAACCTCATATCGCAAGCTAGTGCGAATTCATTCCCTCCACCACGACAATATCCTTCGATTTGTGCGATCGTTACTTGTGATAATTCATTTATTCTTTTTAAAGTTGTTTGTAGGTATGAAAGTTCGACATTTTCTAATGCGACAGCAGTTGTCGAAATATCTTTTAAAAAATTTGTATCAGCGTGGGCTACAAAAATTTCTGGGTTTGAAGATTTAAATATAACAACTTTTGTGTCAGTGCATTTTTCTAGCTCTTGAGCCAATAAATTCAGGTCATCTAGCATTTTTACATCTTGAATATTTACTAGTGGATAATCAAATGTTACCTCTAATATGTGATTTTCTTTTGTAGTTTTAAATGTAGTATATGTCATTTTTCCTCCTATATTTTTTTATTATTAATTATATTTTTTAATTTTTTATTCTGCTTTAGGGGGATTTTGGGTAAAGAGGAAAGAGGAAAGAGGAAAGCAAAAAAAGAAAACGATAAATTCGTTTTCTTTTTTTTGCCTTATTATAAATAATTATATTATTAAATTTTAGCCAATTGTAAATAATAATCGTTAGCTCTTTCAAATTTGTGAGCCGCATTAAATAAAGTCGCTTCTTTTAATTGTGGTGCTAAGATTTGTAATCCTATTGGCATGCCATCTTTATCAAATCCAGCAGGCAAGCTCATTCCTGGAATTCCTGCTAAGTTAGCTGAAATCGTAGCGATATCTGTTAAATACATAGCTAATGGATCGCTAGTTTTTGAACCTATTTCAAATGCTGTATTAGGG
>JAWXUD010000018.1:0-34779 GCA_044432945.1 Candidatus Gastranaerophilales bacterium | reverse complement strand
GACGTCAAGGACTTTCAATGGCTGGTAAAATGGCTAGTAATGGAAGTAGTAAAGCGGCTGCGATGATTGCGGAGCGTGGAGTTGACGCGACTTTGTCAGTCGTGGGCGACTTGGCGATGATTGGAATGTTGGATTATGATCAAAGCTTGGTTGAAACGATTAAACAAAACGGAATGGGCATTGTAGTATCGACCGTAACAGGGATTAACGAGAGCAAACGAATGTTCGCAGCTCAACGCACAGATTTTAGCACAACAGGAGCAAAAACCCGTTCAAACACCGATTTCGCTCCAAAAACACGCACTGGTAATGAACCAAGCGCTGATGTGAAAGTTAGAGCCGACGAGATAACCAGTGAAGGTGGAGAAACTACAGATGATATAATGAAGGGTGTTAATGAAAGACGTGCTCAGTTAGATAGAGGCGAAAAGCCAGAAATCACAGAAACTGAAGTTGCAGATGATTTCGCAACTACTGATAGTTCAAAGCTTAAAACAAAAGTTGATTTAGATGATACATTAAAATTAAAACTTGGCACAAAACTACATGCTTTATACACAAGAATAAATGCAGATATTGACAATATCAAAACGAAAGAAGAGTATATTAAACTTAAAGAAAAAATTGTTAATGGCTTTGCCAACTTTAAAGAAGAAATGACTAATTTGCTTAATAAATTGCATAAAAAAGCAATGGAAATAGGCATTAAAGTTGATGAGATTGTTAATGATCAAAAATTCGCATATAACTTAAAGAAGAATAAAAAAATTCCATCAGATAGATCTCTCGGACAATGGAATATTAAAGAACTTAAAAAAATTAGAACAAATGAAAATGAACAATTTATTAATAGGTTACTTGATGAAAAAACAAAAAATAGCAATGATTATGTTTTTTATCCAGAGGATATTGTTAAATTAGCAAGTGTTTATAAAGAAGAACATGATGGATATATTGATTTACTATTAAATCGTGACGAAACTAGTAATCGTTATCGTTGCTCAATTGATGACGTTGTTTCTAAAATGAAATTAATATATGCAAATCATGATAATGCAAGTTTTATTAAAGAAATATCAACACCCACTGATGGTTATTCACGAAGTGCTGATGAAATAAAAGAGATATTAAGAGTAAAAAATAATAATAATGAAAAAATATTATTAGACATTTGTAATGATGAACAAAGAAGATATAGTACAAAAGATGTATTACAATTAATTAATGTGGCAAATAAAGATAATAAGGATTTTTTATTAAATCTGGGTCGTGAGTCATCAATCGAACAACGTGGTGTAAATAAATATAAAGTAAAAACTTATACGGTTGATGATTTAATATCTATAAGTGAAATATATAATAAAAAAGATGAACAATATATTAAAGAGATTTTAGATGATAACAAGTCTTATGGAACAAGATTACACAGAGATATTCCAACATTAGTAGAATTACTAAGATTAAAGTCATCTGAAAATGAGAAGTTATTGACATATTTATTAAAAAAACAATACTACAAAGAACAAATTGTTAATTATGTCAATCCAGTAAACAAGGATTTTGATGGTGCTTTAAAATTAATTTCGGATCGAGACAATGCATATAAATCTGGTTATATAGATCATGATTATACATATTTTAATAGTTTATTTTCTAATGAAAATGTTGATTTTAGTCAAGTAAAATTAAGTCAAATATTTAATTTAGAACAATATGATATTGAATTTATTGATCAGAATTATTTAAAAGGAAATATACCATCAGATCAATTATTGCTTTTAGCTAAAAATAGAACCCAAGATAATAAAATGGAAATGGATCAATTACTTGCGCGTGATGATATTGAAAAAGATTCTGTTGGAACTATGTATAAATATTTTATTTATATGAGAAATAATAAAGGTGATAATTATTTAAAAGATTATGTGTCAGAAGTAAATAAAAGAATATCTTTAATAAAAAATAAGTTTGATAACTTCAATCCCGAAACGCTTAAAAATATACTAGCACCATGTGACTTTGCAAATACAGACATGCTTTGTTTAGAAAACAAGGCGTTAATGTCTTTACTAAATGGTAGCAAAGAAAATAGCCTAACTCATATCGATAAAATATTTGAGGAATCAAAAGTTAAACATTTTGGGAGAAATCAAGTTAGTACTGAGTCTAGATTGCAATTTGTAGCAGATACGGGCGAAAAATTAAGTGCATATGATATAGCAAGCATTTTAAAAAAAGCACATGAAGTATACACAGATACTGAATCTGGTGAATATTATTTAAATTTTATTTCAAAAATTAGCAATAACGAAAGATTTAATGCTGATGATATTTTAAAAATAAACTGTTCTTCAGCAGTACATAATAACGAAACAAGATTACAACTATATGAATATTTTAAAAATGAATTAAATACAGCTGATGACAAAACCAAAAATACAATTGTTGAGATTTTATCAAGTGCAAATGGTAATTGTGAAGAATTAGTTATTAAACTTTGGAACAAAAAAGAATTTCCAAAAGAAGCAATAAGTAAAGTCGCTAATAATTATTTTAAAAACAATAAGAAATTATTAGAAACATTATGTAATGAACCCAATTATCCAATTGGGCATATTGATAAAATTGGACAAAGCTCTAGTAATGCATCCGAGGCTGAAATTAATACTAAATTAAAAATATATGAACATTTTAGAGAGAAATTCAAATTTTGTGATGATAGAGAAAAATATGGAATATCTTCAATTATTGCAGGTGCAAATGAAGGTTTCGAAAATTTAGCAATAGAATTAACTGAAAAATTCCCAGAATCCCATTATTATATTACTGAAATTGGTGAACGATATAAAACATTTAATAAAGAATTTATAACAGAAATGATTAAAGATTCCTATCTGACTCCATATGGAATATCAAATATTGTGGCTAATGGCAATAGTAGCGAAATGGTATCCACTAAAAATAATATTTATCATGATTTTAAAGAAACTCTTTGTTTAGCTAACTCTGATGAAAGATCAATGATATCAAATATAATTGGCAGTTCAAGAAATGGTTTTGAAATTCATGCAAAAAAACTTTGGGATGAAAATATTGAGAACAGAGTATTTATTCAAGATATTGGGTATAATTATCATTCTGAAAGTAAAAATGTTGTAGATATGATGATATCAGAAAAAGATTTTCCAAGAAAAGATATTGGAAAAATTGCAAATTATTACCGAATACATGAAAAACAACATCTTACTGACATAATGCTATCAAAAAAAGATTTTCCGCGTAAATACATTTTAGAATGCTTAGAGTATCTTAATATAGACGAAAATTCTAATTTGGATCTTATATTGAATAAATTAAAATTCATTTTAAATAGTGGTATTGATGCAAAATTAGGTTGTGAAATCGTTTCAAATGCGAAGGTGATATCCTTTTTTAATGATGATGTAATTGGCATAATAAAAGACTTGAAAAATAAAAATGCTGATGTTGCAAGTTTTATAAAAACAATTACTGATTTTGAAATACCAGCAACTATATCTGAAAAAATTGATAGACTAACAATATTATCTAGCTTAGAAGAGAAGCACATTGAAATATTAAAAAAACAAGGTGTTGATATTGAAAAAACAATGGATTTATTAATGAGATCTATTGATGCAAAATCTCCTACGATTTCAACAACTCGTGAAAATATGAATGAATTTTTAACCCGTATCGGTAACAGTGAAAAAACTGATGGGGCAATTCAAAACGCTGACTTCGCTCAATTTGGTAAAGATGGTATCAAACTGCAATATTCTCGTGAAGAATTCGCACAAAATATGAATGCTTTAATCAAAAAATATCAAGGAACACGCAGTAGTGCAAATATTAATGATGTCGAAATCCCTAAATTAGAATTGACTCAAGAAGATATTGAATTGACAAAACAAAAAATTGAAGAATTAAAGAGTCGGCATCAAACAGAGTCGGTAGAAGTCATAATAGATGGAAAAACTGTTCAAGGTACTAGATTTATGGACACTCAAGGGGGTTCAAATACCGCATATTTCACACAAATCGAAGATAAATTATACTATATAAAATATCCAAATGCTGCAGAACTAGGACAGAGCATTGAAGAAGTTATGGCATCTCAATTATATCGTGCCGCAGAAATTGATGCACCTAACCTTGAATTTGTTTATGATAAAGAAGGTGGAATTATTGGAATGGCAAGTGAATATGTACCAAATATCAGCAAGCAAGCTTCAAGTAATTCTGAAATATATGAAGGATTTGCCGCTGATTGTTGGTTGGCGAATTGGGATGCAAGTAAAAATGGCAATACCGAATATAAAAATGGTAAACCAGTTAAAGTTGATGTCGGTGGATCTTTAAATTATCGTGCAAGAGGTGGTTTAAAAGCTGATTTCAATAGTATTGTAAATGAATTAGCTAGCATAATAGAAAATAATTCAATTTATATGAATATGAACAAAGCGGATTTATTAAACTCTTTAAAACACGTTACTGAAATGCCTGAAGCTAGAATTCATAAAATCATTTCCGAGTCGCCGAGTGATGATATAAATTTGGCTGATAAATTAATTAAACGTAAAGAATATATGACAATTTTTGCACAAAAAATCGAAAGTTTAGATGAAGCTGATTTTGATGGCATTTTAC
This sequence comes from Candidatus Gastranaerophilales bacterium, assembly GCA_044432945.1. Taxonomy (GTDB): domain Bacteria; phylum Cyanobacteriota; class Vampirovibrionia; order Gastranaerophilales; family Gastranaerophilaceae; genus JAWXUD01. The sequence goes on along the minus strand of JAWXUD010000018.1, from coordinate 30,111 downwards.
CAATGATTACAAAAGCTCGTCAAATGACTAATGAAGAATTTATCGATACCCCAAACATTGCGGAACAACTAGGATATGTTCAAACAAAAACAGGATTTGAAGGAATGTTAAATACTCGTAATTTAGATGAATTGCATCTAAATTCTCAACAACGTGCAGTTGCAGAGAAAATGGTTAAAGAAATTGAAAAATTCACTTTAGGTAATAGAGTTGCTGATGGGGTGAACCTATCACAAGAAGCTAAAGATTTCTTAAACTCTATTTTAAAAGGTGTGCCTGAATTTGCTCCATTTTTTGGAAAATCTCAACACTCTGCACACGACTATTCTTTAGATGTTCATATTTTGAAAGTTTTACAAGATTCTATGAATGATCCACTGTATTCTAAACTAGGTGATAAAGATAGATTGGTATTAAAAATGTCTACCTTGTTACACGATATTGGAAAACGTCATCTTGAAGGTGGTTCGGATACTGGACATGCACAACTTTCTGCAGAATGGGCTTATTCAATTTTAGAAAGATTTAATTTCGATGACAGCATGAACGAAAGAATTGTAAATGCTATTCAAAATCACCATTGGTTTAAGGAATACAATCAAGGTTCTGTTGATGCTCAAACAATTGCAACTTTAACAAGACGCCCTGAAGATTTCTTGATCTATCAAATAATGGCAAAAGCTGATTTAAAAAATGTAAACGACGGATTTTATCAATCAAGACTAGGTGCATCAAGTGTTGTTGAAGCTGACGCTAAATTTGCAGAGAAAATGGCTGAAATCAAAAAAGAAGTTGATGTTTTGGGCGAAAAACAAGTTGTAATTACTGCTTCAAAATTCTTGGAACGTCCAGGCGGAGTCAAAAAAGACGGGACAGTTGTTGCTCCAAGACAATTCCCTAAAGAAAAAATCACGATTAACGGTGAAGAAACTGAAATTGGCGTATTAGATTTGGCAAATATTGACCCAGCAACCAATATGCAACAATTTGGATTTGCTAATATTACTGCTGATGATTTAAGATTAAATGTGCATATGGTTGATAATGTAAAACAAATGCAAATATTTAAAACTTTAACAAGTAATCCAATGAACTATTCAGCGCAATCAATTTCGATGGTAAGTTTAAAAGATAAAGCTACTTATAGTAGTAGACTAATAGGATTAGTAGTTGAACTTGATAATGCAAATGTTTCACAAGCTCACTTCTCAAACACTGGATCTGGTTTTGAAAAAGGATTGAATAGATTTACTAAACTGATGTTTGAGACTGGTAAATATGAAAAATATCATGATTACAGAGCATTTGTTAAAAACGAATTCATAACTTATATGAAAGAGCAAAAAGGTATTGAACTGGACGAAAGAACTTACTCTAAACTTGCGAAATACATATCACAAGTTAAAAATCCTGAAACACAAATGCGTAGCGTTAAAATTGGAGATACTATTTATAAAAAAGAAGATTTACTTGAAGCATTTACGTATTCAAGAGATATGTTGACAGAAGCAAAAGGCTCAAGTATAAATCAATCACATAATGAAATTGTAGCAATGAGTCCTAAAGTTAAAGCGGTTATTGTAAAAGTTTCAAGTATCGATCAAGTCCCACAAGATGTTTTACAATTTGCTAAAGATAATAACTTGAATATTGTTCTATTAGGACAATAACCTTACTTAGCTTGGGCAGTTTTGACTTTTGGCATATCCTCGGGTGTCATCGCTCATAGCTTGATGCCATAGATCTGAGTTTTTTATTGGATAATTTTTGATTTTTCTCAATCTCCCCTGTCACTTTTTCTCAATATCTATGTCAAGAGATAATTTTAGTGGTACAAATTTGTAGGAATAGTTTTTATTTGTCAAACTAACCTTTCTTTATAGTCAAACTAACTTTCTTTTTAGAAAAGCCAAATGAAATTTAAATCTTATTTCCTTAAATCTAGTCACATGCTATCATTTATTGTAAATTTTTGTTACACAAATATAGACTTAATATGACAATTTTTGAAAAATATTAAAGTTATTTTTAATTATTACCGTATATAGATATCAAGCTATGTTTTTAAATTAAACACAGCTTGCAACACATACATTAATATGTTACTATAAAATGAATATATCAATCCTAAGGAGTTTATTATGGAAATCTCGAATTACAACCGAGTCGAATTCTTAAAGCTTACGGCAGAATTAGCACTCAACGCCGATGAACTAAAGGCTAAAGCCGAATCTCAAACAGATATCGAAGATATTGAAAATGAAGTTTATTATAAGTTGACACCATCAGATTTGTTAGAATATGGCGAAGATAAAGAACAATATTTGATAATTGACATGTCTCAAAAAGTATATGTCAAACCTGAAGATGCTGAAAATTATATTTCTGCAACAAACCTTATGGAATTTTTAGGCGAGTATGGAATTGTTGATTATGAAGCAATTCAAGCTAGTTATGACAAACTTTATTCAACTGATGTAGAAAATCTTGGTCTAGCCACGCAAATAGAAGAAATACTTGAAGAAAAGCCAACAGCAACTAGTGATGACTATTGGAGTGATGAAAGTGTACAAGATTCAGCTGAAGCACAACTATATACATCTATGTATGATAAAATTATTGCTACGTTGGACAATATTGCCAACTATTACTGCAGCTGCTGTTTTAACGCTATTGCAGAAATGCTTTCATATACAGATGCAATGACAGTTACTAATGATGAAATTTATGATGCCGCAATTGCAGTAGGCATGGAGCCTTATATGACCTTTGATGAACCTGAAACTTCATCTACCACAACAAATAATGCAGTAGCGTCAAATTCTGCTGAAGAATCAGTTGTAGAAAATGTAGTTACCGAAGAAGCTTCCGAAGCAGAAACCGAAGCTGAAGTGGCAACAAGCACAAATACCACATCTAATACAACATCTATTCTCGGACTTCAAGATAATCTGGAGAATGTCAACGTTATTCAAACATCTATATCAGAGACGAGTAGTGATGATATTGAAACAACAGATGAGATTATACAAGAAGCAACTGTTGCTGATAATACAAGTATAAATATTACTCACTCGACAAACGCAACCAGAACCACATACACAAGTTCAATAGGTGCAAGTATGTCCATACCAGTTTGGACAGTATCTATAAGCACGAGTTCGACAAGTAATACCTCTAGTACAGATGAGGCAGATGAAGAAATAACAACCAGCGATAATAATCTGAGTACAATACAAAAAAATACTGACGCACAAATTTCAAATGCACGCAATGAGCTATACGTTGCAGAAAGACTTGAACGTTTAGATTCAAGTACTACACTAGAAGCTGGTATGGTTGATTTATCCAATTTATCTAGCGATGCACAAAAACTTTTTAGCAATTACGAAATCGATTCTGATGGAAATTATGTTTTATCATCTATGGGTGAAAGAAGGCTAAAAACGCTTGAACAAAAAGTTGTTGACATTTATTACATAGCTATGAATTATTCATCTCTTGATGTAGAGCCTGGGCTTAACGAGCAAGACGGTGTAAAAAATAGCGAAACTGATACAACTGTTAAAGGCGGAATAAAATCCATAGAAAAAGACATTCAAATTGCATTAGGCGTTGAGGGGTTTGATTTAGAAAAATATAAGTCGGATTATTCTGATTGGTCAAATAGATATATAGATCTAGCACAAGCTTATGATAGTGAAGTTGAAAATTTGAAACAATTACAAAATTCAAACAATACTGAAGAAAAATTCTGGTATGTGAACCTATGGGATGCTATGGGCGGTCGAGATACAAATCTAGGCGAAGAAGTTAAAACCGATATACAAACAAGTTCAGCTACTCACGGACACGCAAGAGGTCAATATAGTAATGAATTAGGACGAACATTTTCAATACCTGAAAATGTCGTTTACAAGAACAAAGATAACTATAACGCAATGACTGTTGAAGATATGACTGATTCGCAATGGCTTCCTAGCAATTTAGATTTAGGAGATATTCGTCTTGAAAAAGTTGTCAATAATAAGCCAAAAACATTATCAAAAGAAATTTCAACTTCAACGAGTGAAGATAAAGTTATTAAGACAAACTACGAAAAAGAATTAGAAAAATCAAAAGAGTTGATGAAAGACGACACTAAATACGATAATTTAATTTAATAATTTTCATGCTAGTATAATACTTAAAAGTAAGACATTGTATGGGCTATGAACAAATGAATAATTATTTTCTTAATATTTTAAATTCCATAACAGAAATTAACAGCTATTTTTTTTCACCGATAGACAACTTTATTGAAAGCTTGCCATTTCAGCATTGGATTTTGCACGCTCTAATTGATTGCATACATATGCTTCCTTTCTTGCTTGTGATTTTTTTAATTATAGAAATTATCGAATATTTCTTTTATTCCAAGATAGAAAGATTTGTAGAAAAAATCAATTCACTTGGTCCACTATTAGGAAGTTGCATTGCGATTTTTCCACAATGTGGGTTTTCAGTTATAGCAACAACTCTATATACTAAAAAAATGATTACGACTGGCACGTTGATTGCAACATATATTGCGACTTCTGATGAAGCGATACCAGTATTGCTATCTTCACCAGAAAATGTTTCAAGCGTCCTGCCATTAATTTCAATTAAAATGATAATAGCTTTAATGGCGGGTTATTTAATAGATATAATTGCAAAATTCTGTAATAACAGAACTGTAACAGAAACAATAAAAATAGAGGAAGAATGTTGTTGCTGTTCGCATCACGTAAAACGTCCTCGTAAAAGAGACCTAATATATCATCCAATTGTGCATACTGTGAATATTTTTATTTTTGTAACTATATTTAGCTTGATTATAAATTTCATTATGCACTCAAATGGTGGTGCTGTAAATGTAGCTGGAAAGTTCTTTGGAATACCAATTTTTCAAACAATCACAGCTACATTGTTTGGTTTAATTCCAAATTGTGCAGCTAGTGTTGGAATAACAATGCTTTATATACAAAATGTGATTGGAATAGGGGCAACCGTTGCTGGCTTATGCTCGAGTGCTGGACTGGGATTGCTTGTTTTGATAAGAAAAAATAAAGATAAAAAAGACACTCTGAAAATAATATTATTACTGATTTTGATTAGTTTTATTTCAGGAATGATATTACAGTGGGTTTTAAATTAAGGAATTACAATTAGGGTTATGAAAATATCAACAATAGGGAAATACATAGATCAACCGTTATTATTGGATAAATTAGAAAAAAATATTCCAAAGATACTTATCGGTAGCGGTACTGGCTACGCCTTAGGCGATAGTATTCTCAACAAAAAAAATAAGTCTGAGGAGCAAGAAAAATTTGGACTATTAAAATCAGCGATTGTTCTTAGTTCGACAATCGCAGCATCACTAATCGCAGCACGTGGTTTAAAAATAAATAATAAAGAAGTCATAAAAGGCATTCTTCACACGCACGAGACCTCTGATCTTATCGCAAAGCAAACTAAAGCTGTCGATAAATATATAAATTCAACGGGAAGTGGAAATAGACAAATAAATAATCGACAAAATTTAACACCATTTACACCAATGAAACCTTTTAATTTTGCGAATCCTCAACATATATCAGTAGAGAAAAAAATAGATGAAAGTACACTTGAGATTTTGAATAAAGCTAAAAGCAAACATATCTCACTAAATGACATCGAAAAGCTTCAAGAAAAACTACCTGAAAATGAACACAAGAAATCATTATTTAATTCGTTATTTAAAGGTCAACATTGCAATCATACAGAAGGCTGTGCCTGTGGACACGACCATGGTTCTTGGGACGGGCTTAAAAAGCTTTCACTTTTAGGCTTAGTGCCTGTTGTAGCTGGTGTTACTAGTGGGATTGCTGCAGATAAAGTTACGGGGACTGATACAAAAGAAAAATCGGCAAACAAAATCAAAGAAGGATTATATCAGTTTATAGCCAATATTTTCTTGTGTAATGTTGGTGCTGCAGCTGCTCTAATGTCAACTGAACAACTAGCTAAGCATAATGTAATAAAACCACTCAGTCAAAATCAAAAACTTGGAGTTACGCTAGGTGGAATAGTAACTTTTGGGGTACTCGGTGGTAGTGTTATCGCAAACAAAATATCTCAAAACTTCATAGATCCATTATTTTGCAAAGATCATTTCGACAAACCTGAGCATAAGCATAAACCTATTTTTGCAGAAAGAAAACCAGAAGCATTAGATGTAGCATTACACGTTGATGACATTGCAGCAGCTGGATTTCTGGCAGGATTTCGATGGGTTGAACCAGTGCTTCCATTTTTATATTTCATCTCTGGATACCGTGCTGGCATAGGTTATAGAAACGGGCATTCTCACGGACATCGTCAAGCAGAAACCACCCCCACTGCTAAAACCTATTCACCAAACGCTCTAATAAAAGATATTTCTAGTTTTGGCAAATAGGTGTAATTCAGAGCTTCTTCAAATTCTAGACAAATAACTACTTTTTTATATTTACATTTATATTTTTCATGTATAATTGGTTTATATAGACTGTGCATTAAATGAATAGAAGGAGATGTTTAATGAAAAAAATAGCAATGATTTCAGGGATAACTGGACAAGATGGTGGATATTTAGCAAAATTTTTACTAGATAAAGGTTATCGTGTAATCGGCCTATACCGAAGAGGTGCGACAGATACATTTTCAAAATTAAAAGAGCATGGAATTCTTGAACAAGTAGAACTTAAAGATTTCGATTTACTAGAATTTTCAAACATTTGTCGTCTATTGAAAAACTATCAACCAGATGAATTTTATAATTTAGCTGCTCAAAGCTTTGTTGCTGCATCGTGGGAAGAACCAATTTATACTGCTCAGGCTGATGGCATGGGGGTTTTATATATTTTAGAAGCTATTAGAGAATTTTCTCCGAAAACTCGTTTTTATCAAGCTTCAACATCAGAGATGTTTGGTAAAGTCCAAGAAATTCCACAAAAAGAAACTACTCCATTTTATCCAAGATCTCCATATGGTGTGGCAAAATTGATGGCTCACTGGATGTGTGTGAATTATCGTGAAAGTTTTGATGTTTTTGCAACATCTGGAATTTTGTTCAATCATGAAAGCCCTATGCGTGGTAAAGAATTTGTTACAAGAAAAATCACGGCTCATTTTGCTGAATTAGCAACTGGCTTGACAACTAACGCATTAGAATTAGGTAATTTAGATGCAAAACGTGATTGGGGATTTGCTGGCGACTACGTTGAAATGATGTGGTTAATGTTGCAACAAGAAAAACCTGATACTTATGTTATTGCAACTGGTGAAACTCACCCGATTAGAGATTTTGTACAAGAAGCTGGGAAAATTGCAGGATTTGACATAAAATGGGAAGGTAAAGACGAAAACGAAGTTGGCATAGACAAAAATACTGGCAAAATCGTGGTTAAAGTTAATCCAAAATTTTATCGTCCTGCCGAAGTTGAATTATTAATCGGTAGCCCTGAAAAAGCAGAAAGCGTACTTGGCTGGGAACGCAAAGTTGACTATAAAGGTCTTTGCAAAATGATGATGGAAAAAGACTTAGAAAGAGCAAAAAACGGAAAGTTATAATTTTATTGCACTCCTTCAAAATGGAGGGACATTTTTCATAAGGAAAAATCATGGATAAAAAAATTAATATCTTATATGATGCGTCATTAATATTTGAAACATTTGACAGCAAGAAAGCTAATAGATCAGGGTTATTTTTTACTGCCTTAAATATTTTGAAGGAATTTATTTGCTCAGAAAAGATTAATATTTCTTTGTATTCAGACAACCCGTCATTATATAAAAAATGGAATTCATTAAAAAAAGAACTCGAAAAAGATGTTTGTTGTGAAAATGTTCATTTAGTAAAACATAATTTTTATGACAAACTGTCATATACGTTTAATGAGTTAAAAATCAAGAAAACAAATGCTGAAATAAATAATAAATGTATATCGATAATAAAATATAAAATAAAAGCAGATATATACGGATTATTATTAAAATTATTTAATAATAAAAAACTAAATGATTTTCATTGTAATATTGATGCATTTTTTTCTCCTGTTTATGCAACTCCACAAATAATTAATGAATTTAATCATATAAAAAAATATATTATTTTATATGACACAGTTCAACTTATTTTTCCAGAATATTATGAGGTGATGAAAAATGCAAATAAATGGTTTTTGCAATTAGTTAATAATTTAAATAAAAATGATAGTTATTTTGCAATATCACAAGCTACAAAACAAGACTTCTTAGAACATTGTTCTATATTGACAGATAAACAAATTACAGTAACTCCACTTGCTTGTGCTGACTACTTTGTTTCTAGTAAGGGGTTAACTCAAAAATCCTTAGATAAATATAATCTACCAACAAACAAAAAATATGTTTTCAGCCTATGCACCTTAGAACCACGCAAAAATTTAATCAGAGCTGTTAAAACTTTTATTGATTTCATCGATAAAAATAATATTGATGATATGGTATTCATATTAGGTGGTGGTGCGTGGAAAGGGTTTATCGAAAAACTTGAAACTGAAGTTGGAAATTTTGATAAGTATAAAAATAAAATTTTACGTGCAGGCTACATTGATGATGAAGACCTTGCACCACTATACTCAGGTGCAGAATGGTTTGTTTATACCTCTCAATATGAAGGCTTTGGACTTCCGCTACTAGAGGCTATGAGCTGTGGTTGCCCTGTGATAACTTCAAATAATTCCTCAATTCCTGAAGTTGTAGACAATGCTGGTATAATGATTGATTTTGATAGCGATGAACAACACATAGCTGCTTATGAAAAATATTATTTTGATAATGAGTTCAGGAATATAATGACACAAAAGGGCTATGAGCATTCAAAAACATTCTCTTGGAAAAAATGTGCAGATATTATGATTGGCGAGATGACTAAGTGAAAATAAAAAATTTAAAAAAACAATTATTTAGGAATAAGTTAAGAAAAGAAGAGGGACTAAATGAATAAAAACAAAATATATGATTGTTTTACATTTTATAATGAACTTGATCTTTTAGAAATAAGACTAAATACATTGAATGATATTGTTGATAAATTTATTTTAGTAGAAATGAATAAAACACATGCTGGAAATGATAAAGAATTTATTTTCGAAAATAACAAGCAAAGATTTTCAAAATTTTTAGATAAAATCATTCATATTAAAATTGAAAACCCTCCTGAATTATTAGAAAAATATAAAAATGAAAGAAATCTTAATTGGTTTTTTGAAAATTATCAAAGAAATGCTATAGATAAAGGGTTAATTAATTGCAAAGATGATGATACCATTATGATTTCAGATTTAGATGAAATTCCAAATCCTAAAAAAGTTTTAGAGGTTAAAGACTTGCCTAACATAAAAGCCTTGGATATGATTGTGTTCAATTTTAGTCTAAACAATTTATCATATGCTCAACCTTGGGTTCATGGAACTAAAGTAATGTCATATAAAGATTATTTGCATATTTTAGATGATATTGAATATGAGCATAATGCTGTACTAAAAGACATAAATTCAGGGACAACTGCAAGTAAAATAAGACTATATTATGGAAATAAACAATTACATATGAAAAATGCAGGCTGGCATTTTTCATATATCGGGAATGAAGAACATGTGATTAATAAATGTAAATCTATAGTAGAAGGTGTTGCTGAGAATTCAAGTGATGAAAAAATAATAAAAATCTATAATTCAAAAAAATTCTTGGAGTGGGATTTAATCCCTGTTATTATTGATGACAGCTTTCCTGAATATTTAATTAATAACCAAGACAAATATGCACATTTAATCATTAAAAATGCTAAGAATAATGCGACTAATGAAATAGAAAAATCACTAGAGATAATCTATAATGACAAATTCAAATTATTCAAAAAAGTGAAAGATCTCCATACTGGTAGAAGACGGATTTATTTTTGTGGAGTTAAGATAGCTAGTTATAAAAAATCAAATAATAAAGGAAATGACTAAAAGAAGATAAAAAATTTTATAATACTTAAAACGATTCGAGCAGATGATAAATACAAAGCCAAAAACAGTTTTAATAACTAACTTATTAAAATTTAAAAAGAATAAAAACAAATTAATTTTAAAATAGGTCTAATTCATCTCTACCTTGTTTTCAAAGTAGAGATGAATTTTTCTACAATTACATCAGAACATTTTTCCCAAGAAAACTCTTTTGAACGCTCTAAGCCTTTTTGCGACATTTCTTTTCTATAATTCTCATCATAATAATATTTCTCAAAAGCTTGGACCAATTCATCATCTGATGTTGGATCAATTTGAATACCAGCATCACCAATGACCTCAGGTAAAGAAGAAACATTTGAGGTAATTACTGCACTACCACATTGCATCGCTTCCAATACTGGCATTCCAAAACCTTCATAAATACTTGGGCATGCAAAACAAAAAGAATTAGAATATAAGCAAGATAGATCCTCATCATCGATATAACCTGCTCTTACAATTTTATTTTCATACTCACCAAGCCCACCGATTTCTTCATTTATCTTATTTATGAAACTTTTCCAAGCAGCACCACCTAGCACAAAATACAAATCATCGATTTCATTCTTTATAACAAACTCAATAAAATTTTTCACTGCGAAAATCAGATTTTTACGTGGGTCTAAAGTGCATAAACTAAATATATACTTGCCATTTTGAGGTATATTATATTTATCTTTTATTTTTTTTAATTTATCTAAATCAGTATCTTGATAAAACCTATCAGATGCTCCCAAGTATGTGACGGATATCTGTTTATCCTCAAGAACTGGACAATAATGCAAAAAATCTTTTTTTGTAGATTCTGAAATAGCAAAATAAATTTCATCTTTTGAGAAATTATTAATCAAATCGATAAACCAATAATTCCCTGAAAACATTTGAGGATAATAATTTTTGTAAATTAAAGGTATGGTATCATACAAACACACACTTGACACTATGTGCTTTTGCTTCTTGACAATATTAGGAACTTCGTTCAATGGCGATAAGTAAAAGTCCACATCTGATAAATTTTTATTTAATTTCTTAAAATGATAAATACTAAAATGTACTTTGCAAATAAATGAAACAACTAAAAGAAGCAATGAATAAAATGAACGTTTGAACTTATGATCTCTTTTACTATAACTATCTTTTTTAATTCTTAGATCATATTTCATTTTATGGAATAAATTGAACTCACATTCGTTTATAATTTCAACACCATTTATCGAATATAACTCTAAATATCTCTTTATATAAGGAATTTTTTCATAATTACAATACAATGAAATTTTTAATTCATCGCTTTTTAATAATTGATGAAACAGATTTTTTCCAACAAAAAATATTCCTGAACGAGCGTCATTTTTACTAAATTCATTGGCCAACACGCTTGCATCATACACTAAATGATATTTATTTTTCATTTATTATCTCCATTACCGCTTCTAGGGCATCTTTATAATCTACCTTGACTTTTGTATCAAATCCTTTATTTAGAAGAACTCTTTCGCCAAGCAAAACTTTTACAAAATTCAAATTTTTTGGCGACCACTCTTCAAAAAACACTGAGTTATAAAAAATCCCAACAGTCTTTGTTTTTAGAGCATAAGCTAAATGAAAAGTCCCTGTATCAACCGACACACAACACTTCGCACAATCAATAGCACTTGCCAATTCTAAGATAGTAGTTTTATTAGTCAAATCAATAAAATTAATCCCGTCTGATTTCAGCTTTTGCGATATTTCATTAGCTTTGGCTGTGCCAACTAACGCAACAGGTAAAGAAGAATTTTTAACAAACTCCTTGATATCAGCGTAATTCCAGTCCTTAATCAAATCCTTTGAAGTTGGAGATAATGCTATATAATCTTTTGGTAAATTAAATTTATCTAAATCAACATTCTCTTTTTTGATATCAAAATCAACATCATAACTTTTAATATTCTGACAAAAATCTCTCAAATATCCCAAATGCCAATCAGCTTTATAAGTATTTCTCAACTCAAAATTTGTGTATTTTCTTTTTTTATTAATAAACAAAGATAACAAACTATTTCCTTTTAACGGAGTTGAATAAATATTTTTCGCCCCAATAACCATTGAAATCAAAACACTTCTTTCATGTGGGTGTGTAATAATCGCACAATCTATTTTATTTCTAAAATCAAAATCCTTGGCAAATTTCAAATAACCAAATACACCTCTATGAGCCTTTTTTTTGTCATAACCGTAAATATAATCGACATCTTTAAACCCCTTACCAGTCTGTTCAAAAACTTTATTTACAATCAAAATAATATTACTATCAGGATAATTCTCTTTAATATTTCTAATCATAGGTTCAATCAATAAAGTATCACCTAAAAATCCCAACGCTAAAACCGCAAAATTCTTTACAGACTTTTTGCATTCATTTAAGTTAGCTTCACATTCAATATCGCCTACTGAAACTTTTGTCATCATATATCCTTTATTAAGATTAAATTAATCATGCTCGATTAGACTAATTATAGAATAACAAAAACATAAGTTTTAAAAAAGCTATTCTTATATAAATACGACAGTTGCATTTTATCCTCAATGTGATATCATTAAATAAGAAAATTTTTAAGGGAGTTAGTTGGTATGAAAAATAAATTTTTATTAGCTTTGACATTAGTAACAATGTTCAACATCACGTCAGGGACTGTTTTTGCAAGCACAGCACCTGAAATAACACCTGTTGAATTAGAAAAAAATTCTAGTGACTTCAATTGCAACACTATTATAGACTTATTAGAATACGGCGAAAATCATAGTGCTAAAGTCGAAATCCAAAATATTTTATCGCAAAAACCAAATTGCGTAGACGCTCAAACGCTTAAAATCCTATTAAAAATAAACGAATATAGTTTAGATATAGCACAAAATGATATAAATAAATTATTAGAACTTTACCCTGACAACGCTAATTTACATTACGCACAGGGCATGATTTATATGAATAGAAAATCATCATCTGACGCACAATATCGCAACAACCACAAAGCTATTTTTACATCAGCTAAAGAAGAATTTAAAAAGGTCATAAACCTTGATAGTAGCTATTATCAAGCATATAACGCACTAGGGAAAGCATATTATAATTTAGGCGATTACGAGAATGCACTAACATTCTTCAACAAAACACTTGAACTAAATTCAGACTTCGCTCCAGCATATGACAATGTAGGGCTAATATACATTATAAAAAATAATCAAAACGAAGCTAGGATAAATTTTGAAAAAGCAATTGCACTAAACCCACTCGGTTCAACTACAATGTATCATTTAGCACAATTAAACGCTGTAAATGGCAATTATTCTGAAGCACTTCAATATATAAATGAATCGCTTGCTATAAATCCAAATTCATCACCAGCTTACAGCTTACAAGGACAAATTTATTTAGAGCAACAAAACCAAGCTGCAGCAATAAATTCTCTTGAAAAAGCGATATCAACTCAACCAGAAAACTCGTTCCCATATATTTATTTATCAGATATATACATAACTCGTGGCGATAATGAACACGCAATTTCTATCTTAAATGACGCACTTGACGCAATTCCTAACAACTCTAATTGCATTCTCAAAATTGCTGATTTATATCTTTCTCAAAACAAGTATGAACAAGCTATCATATATTATTCAAAACTACTTAACAATCAAAATTTCATAACCCAAGCTAATTTAGGGCTTATCAACTGCTATTGGGAAGCGTTTAAAAGAGATGTTGATCTAGTGACTATTTATGGCAATGAAGAATTTACACAATCTATAAATAGCATCAAAAAAGCCATTGAAATTGAACCTAACAATCCTAGATATTATCTTGCGTTAATAAAATTAGAAAAATTAGCTAACCAAAATTCTGATATAGAATTTGAATTACCAGAAGCTTTTGATACAGTTGAAGAAAATCTATATTTAGGTGAAATTTTACTTGAACAAAACAATTATGAAGCGGCTACAAAAATTTATCAAAAAGTATTAACCAGTGATGTCAACAATAAAACCGCTCAAGATAAAATTGCATATATAAATTCTTGCAAACAAAAATCTGATGAATATTTAGCATCAGCAAACAAACAATTTATAGAAAAAAATTATACCAATGCCATAATTAATTGCGAAAAAGCAATCGAAACATTTGAAAATACTGCAGAAATATCATTTTTACAGGCAAAAAGTTATGAATGTTTGAAAGAATATGAAAAAGCACTAACTTTTTATGAATTATCATTAGAGATAGACGCTGAACAAACTGATAATAAATTAATTTCAAAGAAAATTATTAGCCTTAATAAAAAAATCAAAAACTAAAGATTTAAGAATTGTAAATTTATCTTAGATAACTTGATTTATAAGCTTTTTGTGTGATAATCAACCTATATTGGAATAATTAAGAATTAAGAATATAAATAGGGAAATTATGAAAAATCACAATAAAATAATATTATCAGTAATACTAGCGACAACACTGATAGTCAATCCTGCATTTGCAGCAATATCTTGGGAAAATGTAGTAATTGAAGCAGAAACAAATACGGTAACACTTACAGGTGATGTGACTACTGATGGTTCTGCCGCAGATATAACCGACACTATAACTATAAATGGTGATGGTCATACAGTAACTGCTGGCGGAAGTGAAGCTAGTTCAACAAACTTTATTATTAACAACAGTGGTGATGCAACTATTAACAATACTGGTTTTGAAAACGGTAACGTTACTGAAAATGGTGGTGCAATTTATAACACAGGCACACTTAAAATTGATGATACGACATTTACAAGCAACATAGCAGATAGTAATAGTGAATCTAACAGCACAGGCAAAGGTGGTGCTATTTACAATAACAATGGTAGCGTTACAATAAGTGATTCGACATTTAACTCCAATGAGGCTAGAGTTTCTGGTGGTGCTATTTATAACCAAAAAGGTAAAGTTAATATTAGCGAAAATTCTACATTTACATTAAACTCATCAGATGCTGGTGGTGCAATTATCAACAGTGACCAGATGGAAATCTATGATTCGACATTTACATCAAATGAAGCTACAGTGACATATGGTGGTGCGATTTACAACTCAAATGCTAACGCAAATACTTCAACAAATACTGTTGACTTAACTATTGAAAACAGCTCTTTTAACTACAATAGTGCTAAAACTGGTGGTGGTGCAATTGCTAACGCAGGAACAACTGACAGTGAAGTACATAATTTAACAATCATCAATAGCAAATTTGAAGGCAACTATTCAGGTAGTGAAACAGATACTGGTCTAGATGGAGGAAGTGGTGGAGCGATTTATAACAGTGGACGTTCATATAGCACTGGTTCAGACGGTGTAACAAGCATATCTGACAACTCAACATTTGTAAATAACACTGCTGCTTATGGTGGTGCGATTTATAACAGTGGCGATATGACCATAGACGATACTACTTTTACAACTAATACCTCAACATCAAATGGTGGAGCTATAACTAATACTATTAATGTGCTAGGTTATTCAACTGCTGATTTAAGCATCTCTAATTCTACTTTTGATACAAACAGTTCTGTAAACGGTGGTGCGATTTACAACAATGGCGGAACGGTCAGCGTTAGCAACTCAAACTTTATTAACAACACTGCAACAACTGGTGGTGCATTTTATAACGCATCAGGTACTGTTACGATATCAGATTCAACTATGACAGGAAATAAAGCAGCTTCATTAAACAATGGTGGTGCAATTTATAACGCAGCAGGTGCCACAACAAACATCATAGCAACTAGTGGAAATTCTTCAATAATCGGTAACTCAGATAGTGTATCAAACGGAACAGATTCTATTAGCCTTGATGGAACATCAAGTGCAAGCTCAACTTTAAATTTATTAACAGAAAGCAATGGGACCATTGAAATCAACTCTAATATTCTCGGAAATGCATCAGGAGATACAGCCGATGCGACACTATATTCTGATGTAAACGTGAACGATAATAGTGGCACTTACACTGGTACAGTTAAAGTTGGAAGTGAGGCACAAATCATAAATTCAAATATCAAATTATATGATGGTACGTTAAGCTTTGCTAGTGATTTAAGCTTAGTAAATACTAGTTCACTTTATTTACATAGCGGGACGCTTGACATGCTCAATTATTCAGTTAATGACCTATCAGGACGTTCGTTCTCATTATTAGGTGACACAAATATTGCACTTGATGTAGACATAGCAAACCAATCGATGGATACAATCCTATCATCTAACTTTAATGACAATTTCAAAGTAGAAAATGATGCTACATTAACAATATCTAATCTTTATTCAGTATCAGATACAAGTGCAAGCGATGTCACGATTTTATTCACAGATGCAACTGAATTAATCGGAAACGTAGAATTAGCTTCAACTGCGACTACGATAAGCGGACCGATTTATCAATATAGCGTTGAACACATTAGCGTTAGCGAAGACAGCTCTTCATCTAATGACGCTGCTGTAATTTCAGATGACGCTTCTAGCACAGGAACAGGAGTTTTTGCAGATGCTATAAATTCTAATTTAAGTGCCGGTGAATATTTAGTATTTAATCAATTAGGTTTCTCAGATTCTGCGATGATTGGTTCTGTAGCTTCTCAAGCGGCGTATATGTTGCAAACAAATTTATACAGACAATCATTTGCAAATATGGATATGATAACATTATTAACTCCAGAAGAACGAATGGCAATGAAATTAAGAAATAAAATAGCTGCATCTCAACAAACAGCTGCGTTTGAAGGTATCACAAACCCATATGAAGCAGAAGGTGTATATGTTAGACCATTTTCAAACTTTGAAAGCGTACCATTAAATAATGGACCTAAAGTATCAAATATCTCATATGGTACTCTAATCGGTAGCCAATCAGAACTTTTGGAATATAAAGGCTGGGATTACAATTATTCTATATTTGGAGCTTATCACGGTTCACATCAGACATATAACGATGTTGGCATTTGGCAAAACGGTGGTACATTAGGTCTTGTAGGAACAGCTTATAAAGGTAACTTCTGGGCTGGTGCTACGGCTAACGTAGGTGCTTCTAGTGCTTCTGCAACTAGTGAATTTGGTAGAGAACACTTCTCTACATTAATGACTGGTGCGGCAGTTAAAACAGGTTACAATATCCCATTTCTTGATAACAAACTTATTTTACAACCTAGCTATATGATGTCGTATACATTCGTAAACACTTTCAATTATATGAATGCTTCTGGATTAAGTGTCACATCAGACCCGCTTCATGCAATTGAAATTATTCCTGGGTTGAAAATTATTGGAAATTTAGGAAATGGTTGGCAGCCATATCTAGCAGCAAATATGACCTGGAATATCATGAATGGTGGTCAATTCTACGCTAATAACGTAGCTCTTTCTCAACTTTCAATAGATCCATTTGTCGAATATGGTATCGGTTTACAAAAATTTGTAGGTGATAGATTTACAGGATTTTTCCAGTGTATGATGAGAAACGGTGGTCGTACAGGTGTTGCATTAACTATGGGCTTACGTTGGGCTTTAGGTGATATTTAACAAAACTTAACACATTCAAAAGCGTTATAAATAAAGCGATTTTGGCTATTTTTTTAAAAGCCAAAATCGCTTTTTAACATAAATTACGCAATTTTTCAAAACCAAAATACTTTATAAAGACATAACACGATGGGGAAATTATAAAGGGGAAAATCATGGGCGTAAAGAGAATTGAAAGTTCTAACGGCACTTATTCTAAAAGAGATTTAAAAAGAATACAAAAAAATGCTGACGAACAAACTGCAAGAGAATTGATGGCAAAATTAGCAAAATCATCTGATGGCGACAGCAGAAAAGAAGTCCGCAAAGATGTAATGGCTGAACTTAATGCTAAATATAAGAATGGTGGGATTAGCAAAAAGCAATATAAAGAAGCAAAAAAATACAACGAAAATGGCGTAAAAAGATTAACTAAAAACATTGTTGGTGCTGAAATCGAATCTAATGAAACATACAGACGTGAAGCTGCTGGAAACAGAATGGAAGACTATAAAACTTCTGAAAGCTTAGGTGCAACAGATTTAAACAAAAAGACTTTAAAAAAACTTGAAGACGCAAACTATGATATAACAGCTGTAAGAGCTGCCTATGAAGGCAAAATTGGTGACGACAACGAAGTTACATATTCAAATAGTAGAAAACAACCTGGCGAACGTGAAGAAATTAAATCAGGATTGTATGAAGCCGATCTTAAAAACAGAGATCTAAGACGTATTACCAGAGATGTTATTGGTGCAGACTATGAAACAGCAGTTGACGCTGGCAAAGTCGTTCGTGCAGCAACTATTGGCGGTGGAGTTGGTGCTGCTACAAACGCAGGACTAACAACAAATGTATTACAGTCAAGCACGACTATCGTTGGCGATGTGACTAATATAACAACTCAATCAGCAACAGCTGCAGCAGGAGCAGTCGCTCGTGGAGCTGGAGCAGGAGCTGCAGCAGGCGTTGCATTTAGTGTAACTAAACAAGTTCTAAGAACTGAAGATAATTTATTCCAACAAAGGGAACGTGAAGATATCAAAACTTTCGCTGATTTTGAAGCAAAAATCGCTAATAAAACAGTAATGAAAGATAAAGATGCACGTGAATTATCACTAGAAATTGCAAGATACTACGATACAAAAGACGGATTTGAATATCAACAATTATTAGATGATATTAAAAAAGCTGGTGGCGGTAGTGGCTCAAACTTGAACCTGAATGAAGCAAGAGCATTACGTGACAATTTATCAACATATGGAAGAACTCCAGCAAATAAAACTCCTGAACCAGAGAAAAAAACAAAACCAGAAAAACAAACTCCAATTGTTACCCCAGCTCCAGTTGATAATAAAGGCACAATTGAAGTAACTAAAGAAGATATCGAAACAACAATTACTATCTCGCAAAATGAACATATTGTTAAAAAAGGTGAAAACTGGTTTAATTTAACACAAGCTAAATATGGTACAAAAAATTATGATGACACTATGGCGATTGTACGTGAATTACAAAAACTTCACCCACCTAAAGATGGTGCAAATATTATAGATGGATATTTTGTAAAAAAATTATATTTCCCTCAAGAAATCGAAACCAAATATGGCACATATGATTATAATTCAGAAGGTAAGGCTAAAAATCTTAATTCAGATCCAAGCTCGGTAAGAACAATCACCGTCAACAAACCAGCTGACAAAACTACGACTAGTACATCGACTGAATACACTGTTTCATTCGGTAATTTTGTAAGAAAAGTAGGCAGTGAAACAGATGCACAATCAACTATCAACACAATTAAAAAAGCAAATCCAGAAACAAAATTTGAAGTTGTATGGTAAATAACTAATAATTAATGACAAAACTAAAAGGCTGAAACTAAAGTTTCAGCCTTTTGATGTTATTTTATATAATTTGAATTATACATCTGTTGAAACAGATTCTCTTTCTAACTCTGCTAGAATTGCTTCTAATTGTGTATTAAGTTCTTCCAACTGAGTTGCAGTTGGCATATCACTATTTTGTAAATAATCTAATATGTTATTAATTGAAGCTTCCATTGAAGTAAAGTCAACACTTGTTCCGCTACTTGATGAAGAAGAATTTGCTAAATATGTGTAGATACTTTCAGTAAGAGTATTTTGAATTTCTAAATATCTATGAATTGTTGACAAGTCAACTGATTCCATAAATGCATTAAGAGTTTCTTCAGTTGCTAAACCATCAATTTTATCACTAATAGCTTGTTGAATTAACGCTTGTTCAGTTTCAATCAACTCTAATGCTGCAAAACTATCTTGGAAACTTTCCATATATGCACTAAATGTATCCGCATCAACTACTTTGTCTGATAAATCAAGTAATGCATTATATAATTTTTCAGCATCAACAACTGCTTGAGCGTTTGCTGTTTGTTGTTCAGCTAAAAGAGCATCTGAAGATTCAAGAAGTGCGTCTAGAACTCCGTCCATATCACTAATTCCAACGATTATCGTTGCCAAGCTAGATATAATTTCTGAATTATCAGTTGTATTTTGAAGATTAGCATCAGCCACTGCCTGAGTTAACGCTTCAATTGCTTCTGCATTTCCATCAAGATTTAAGTTTTCAAGAGTTTGTTGCATTAATGATAATGTAGAATTAGTTGTAGTCATGCCAGCAACTAATGCATCAAGTGCTTCTTGGATATCTGAAACATCGAATGATCCGCCAGTAGATGTCAAGTTATCACTAACATCATCATATAAATCACCTAACATTTCCTCAAGTTCAGCTTTAGAAACAGTTTTTTCTTCCAATTCTTCTAATGTTGCAGAAATCGCACTTGTATTATTCAAGATACTAACTAAATTATCGTTTGATGTATCAATTTTATCTGAAATAGTATCTAATTTAGAACCAATATTTGAGTTAAGATCACCAAGTCCTTCAATAATCTCTTGTTGACTTTCAGTTAAGCTTTCAGCTAAAGCTGTTACTGTGCTTGCAAGATTTTTAACTTCACTAAGAATTTCAGCTGTATTATCTTTGATATCACCTAATAAATCGATGATTTCTTCTAACATCTCAGCTGCTGTGATTGAACCTGCACTAAATTGAGTCATCAATGCGTCCATTTTAGCTATCATTGTTTCATCGTTTACATTCGCAACTTTCAACTCAACTAACATTTCACTTAATAACTCATTTTGAGTTATGTTGCCATTTGCGAATTCGTTATAAATATTGTCCAATGCCTCCAAAGCTGACGGTAAAAGTTCTGATGTTGAATCAAGTAACAATGCGATATAAGCTAGAGTTTCGTTTTGTTCTTCATTTGTTTCTAAGATATCATCTAACTTGTCATTAGTAGTGCCTTGTCCTTCAATAATCTCATCAAGTTTATCTAGGAAAGCTTCGTCATTTGAATTAGCTTTTTCTAAATATTCCACAATTGAATTAAGAACTTCTGACACATCATCTGAAGTGTTATTTTGCAACAACTCTGTAATAGCTTCATTTTGCTCTATCAATTTGTTGATTACTGTATTAGCGTATGCTCCACCTTCTTTAACCAAATCATTCAAATCATCAATTTGACTAGAAATCTCTGTAATAGCACTTAGGATTTCAGATAAAGTGCCATCTATATTTTCAACTAAAGCAAGTAACTCCTCCATTGCTTCAGAAGCAGTTATCAAACCAGCCTCTAACTTTGTTGTTAAAGTATTTATTGCCGAAACTACATCAGCATCACTTTCATTAGATTCTTTAACTTCTTCTAAAATTTCAGAAAGAAGTGCTGATAATGTTATATTACCTTCCATATACTTAGTATAGAATTTCTCTAAAATTTCTGCCGTATTGCTATCATTAGTTGCTAAGACATCTAAAATCTGAGCAATATTTAATAATGTTTCATTCTGCTCTGTGTTTGTAGCAATAATTTCATCTAATTTTTCAGCTGAAGTACCTTGACCATTAATAATTTCATCAAGCTTAGCTTTAAACTCCTCGTCATTTGCATTTGATGTTTTCAAACAATCAACCATAACTAATAATGTTTCGTTAATATCTTCAGTATTCGAACTTACAGCTGATAACAAAGTCGTCATTGTTTCATTTTGCGAAATTAATGTTTCTAATAATTCAGTAGTGTTTTCTCCACCATCTTTTAACATATCTTGCAACTCATCAAGTTGATCAGAAAGCCCGTCAATTGCTGATAAGATACTTGATAAAGTAGTATCGATACTTGATAATAACTCAAGAAGTTCGGCCATTGCCTCTGAACTTGAAACGATCCCTGAATCTAATTTCTCAGTTAAAGTTTCGATTGCAGCAACAATATCAGCATCACTTTCATTAGATTCTTTAACTTCTTCTAAAATTTCAGAAAGAAGTGCTGATAATGTTATATTACCTTCCATATACTTAGTATAGAATTTCTCTAAAATTTCTGCTGTATTGCTATCATTAGTTGCTAAGACATCTAAAATCTGAGCAATATTTAATAATGTTTCATTCTGCTCTGTGTTTGTAGCAATAATTTCATCTAATTTTTCAGCTGAAGTTCCTTGACCATTAATAATTTCATCAAGCTTAGCTTTAAACTCCTCATCATTTGCATTTGATGTTTCTAAATAACTAGCGATTAATTCTAAAGTCTCGCTAATATCTTCAGTATTAGAATTGCCAGCTGTTAAAAGTGCTGAAATTGTTTCATTTTGAGTAATAATTGTTGCCAACAACTCATTAGTTGTTTGTCCACTTGTTGTCAACATATCCTGTAAACTAGCTATCTGATCAGATAAATTCTGAATTGCTTCAAGTATTGCTAAAGTATTTTCGTTAATTCCACCAAGCAATTCTATAACTTCAGCCAACGCCTCTGAAGTAGTTATTGTGCCTTTCTCTAATTTAGTAGTTAGTTCATTAATTGCATCAATAATATCATCATTACCTTCATTCAATTCAACCGTTTCTGCTAGAACTTTACTTATCAATTCAGTAAGAGTAAGGTTGCCTTCTTTATAATCATTGTAGAACTCGCCTAACATTGAATAAGAATCTTGATCAAGTGCATATATAAGCTCTAAAATTTGAGCGATGTTTAATAATGTTTCATTTTGTTCGTTATTAGCTTCCAAAATCTCAGTAAGCATATCGTAAGATTCACCTTGACCACTAATGATTTCATCAAGTTTATCTAAAAACTCCTGATCATTTTCATTTGCAGTCGTTAACAAATCAATAATATCAGTTAAAGCGTCATTAGTTGTCAATTGACCATCAGAAATTTGTCCCAAAATTTCGATAATACTTAAACCTTGTGAAAGAAGATCTGATGATAAATCAATTAATTCTTGTGTTTTTGAATCAATAGACTCTAAATATTTAATAATTATAGCTAATTGCTCATTTTGCTGTTCTTGATTATCAACAATTTCTTGCAATAAAGCATTTGTTTCTGTTAAGTCAACTATTACAGTATTATTTTGAACAATATCTTTTGTACAACTAGGTGCTGTCAATGTCGCAGACGCTAACATTGTCGCGGCCATAAGATTTCGTGTGAATTTTTTAGCTTTTGCTATAGGGCTTTGGCTCTCAATAGTTGTTGTCGGCATCACAGGGCTAAATCCTGATTTGTTATTTAAAGACTCACTAGATAAATAATTTGGTTTTTGATTTTTCTTAGAAGTAAACGATTGTAATGAATTTGTAATTTGCATATTATATTTCTCCATTTTATATTACTGAAGCGAAAACACCTAAATAATAATTTTTGCTAAATTTGCTAAATTCAAGTTTACAAAAGTTCACAATTAAGGCAAAACAAATAAATATAGGTTTGCAAAAGCTAAAAACAAACTGATTAAAAAAGGCATATTAAAATTTGTTATCTCTAATTATAAATAGCAAAAAAAAATATTTATAGATTTTAATAATAATACCTAAAGGAATTATTAAATTGAAAATCGAGACAAAACCTATAACATATATTTGTAATTCTTTTTCTAACAAGTCAAAAAGTAATACAATTTCACGCATAAAAGCACAAGCTAGTGATGCATATATATCGCAAAACCATATATTAGAAGCGAAAAATCGTTTTTCGACACCTGATGCTCAATTAGCACGAAGATTAAATCAAATTGCAATAGAGCAGATTAAAACACCAATCAACTATGAGTTTAGCAAGGCGACACCAGAAGACTTCATAAGGCTTACTGACCCTTCAAAAGCCGCAAGTTATAAACGTTGTGTTTACACAAATCCTAAAGATAAAAAGGTTTATCATTTATTAGAAGAAAATCGCAAAGAAAACGGGGAAATTGATATTAGAATTCTCGATAAAGACGGAGAATTTGTCAAAAATGCAACAATTCAACAAAAGAAAATAATAATTATTGATGAGCCATTTAGCGAAGAAATATATAATCTGAATTCTCACGGAGCTTTGGTCACAACATATGTTGAACGAACCAATCCATTTGCTGATGTTACATTCAGACAAGGAGTTGGTGATAGTTTTTTCGATGCTATTGAAACAACTGCGACAGAAGACGAATGCTACGATTATTTAAGTCTATCCGTTGCTAGAAATTTCAACAAAAAAGGTAAAAGACATCAGCCTTTCACAAAACAACTTGAGAGGTTTCATCGAATTTTCAAACGTGACGAAATAGATTTTGAATTTGAAAAACTCACTAAAGTCATAAGTCAAAAGGGTACTAGGATTTTCGAATCATCTGGAAATGAAGGTAAAAATGGCGTATCATATAACTCTGTGTTCTTAAACGATATCGTTGAAAGTTGTGGCTCATTATCACCTCAAGCAAAAGTTGCTAAATTCAGTGCTGGACGCAATAGTGGTTTCACAAAACACTACGAATTAGGAGTTTATCAGCCCCGATATATAGTAAATGATGATGGATTTGTGCAAGGGATAAACATTACAGGCAACCCAGGAACAGATGTCGAATTTAAAACGTCAAAACAAATAGAAACAGCACGCAAAAATTTAAAAGAAAAAATTTCAAAATTAAAAGGAAGTATCACACCAGAGGAAATGGAAAATTTAGATTGTGACAGCTGCGTTCAAAAATTTAGTGACATAATATTATATCAAAACCAACTTGAATCGCTTCAAGTCCCAATTCAGGAAATCTTTGCTATGGAAATAATCGATGGAACGTCTTTTTCAGTACCAGTGAGAGTTGCTAAAATGGCTCTTATTGACATGATGGAAGGCATAATTTAAGTTGTTTGTTTAACAACTCTTGCAGGGTTTCCGACAACAACATAATTAGACATATTTTCTTTTTTTTTAAATTATGCTAATATAAATTCATAATATTAATTAATGAGGGATAAAATGAATAATACTATTGAAAAAACAGACACTATCAAATTAGAACTTGACAAAATTTCTGCTATAAAAACTATAGAGATGGAGATTGATACTTTGAACAAGCTAAAACAAGGTCTTGATAAAAATTTCACGCAAGCTCTAGACATAATGCAAAACTCACAAGGCAGGATAATAATAACTGGCATGGGTAAATCTGGACATATTGGTAAAAAAATTGCGGCATCACTTGCCTCAACTGGTACACCATCATTTTTTGTTCACCCCGCAGAAGCAAGTCATGGCGACTTAGGCATGATTAACTGCGATGATGTTGTTGTTGCAATTTCTAATAGTGGTGAATCTCGTGAACTCATCGATATACTAAACTATTGCAAAAGATTTGGAATAAAACTTATTTCTATAACAAAAAATCCTAATAGTTCATTAGGCAAAGCTGGTGACGTTGTGCTTTTGCTTCCAAACAATGGCGAAGCTTGCCCGCTAGGACTTGCACCTACAAGTTCAACGACTGCAACTCTTGTCTTAGGTGATATGCTAACTGTAGCATTGATAGAAAGAAAAGGATTCTCTAAATCTGATTTTAACGACCGCCACCCTGGTGGCAAACTAGGCTCAATTTTACAAAAAATTTCTGACTTAATGCACAAAGAAGAAGAGTTACCAATCTTGAAAGAAAATTCATCGCTTGAAGAAGCATTATTTGAAATGACTTCTAAAAGACTTGGTTGTGTAGGCTTTATCAACTCTAATGGTGATTTAGTTGGAGTAATCACAGATGGTGACTTACGTAGATGCTTGACGAATAACTCACTTAGCGACAACGTTGATACAATTATGACAAAAAATCCAAAGACAATTGGCCCAAATTGCATGGCTACAGAAGCTCTTAAATTAATGCAAGACAAAAAAATCACCAATATCTTTGTACTAGAAGAAAACAAACCTGTTGGAGTTATACATATTCATGATTTGCTAAGTAAAGGGGTTATTTAATAAATTAATTTTACAATTTTTTGTTAAGTAATCTTATCATTTTCGACAACTAATTTATTTTATCGTACAATATAGATATGAAAAAATTAACGATTATTTTAACAATTTTATTGGCTGTATTTTTAAACACCCAATTGCCGAGTTCAGCTAGTTTGTTTAACAAAGATGCTGGTTACACCACACAGAAACAAGACAAAAATGCTTTAAAAGAATTAAAAAAACTTATCAATACGCAAAATCAATATTCTAACGAACATGACATTGACAAGTTAACAACGCTTTATAGCGAAAAATTTGTTAATAGCGATGGGTTTAATAAAGAAGTTTATTTTAAACTAATCGAAGACACCTGGATTAGCTATCCTGACATAAAATACGCTTCAAAAATAAATAATATTGATATTGTTGGTAACAATGCCACAATTTATGTTGAAGAAAACGCTTACGCTATTGAAAAATCATACTCTGATGACGAAGAGACACAAGGTCAACTTTTTTCACTTGGAGAGTGCGTTTATTTTGTTGAAAAAATTGGAGAAAAATGGTTTTTGATAGGTGAAAAAATTATAAAAGAAACATCTGTCTTAAAATATGGTGATGCCAAAAGTATTTATATAGATTTAAGCGTCCCAGCACAAGTTGCTGCTGGACAAGAATATACTGCAACGCTAAAAGTTAATACTAGAAGTAATGAACTAGCTTTAGCATCAATAAATAACGAAGAAATCACATACCCGCAATCACACAAAGAAGATAACTATCGCAAATTATCTGAGAGCAACACACTAGAGAGAGTATTTATCGCTAATTCTAACAACACAAATGAATACGCAACCGCCTCTGTGGGTATTGCAACATCTGAGATATATGACAAAACAAAACTTAAAGTTTATATGAGTGGTCTGGCATTTATTGTTACAAGATTAAACGTATTGCCTCAAAACAATTTTGTAGATTTAGAAAAAGCAAAAATTGAAAAAACTACAAAAGTTGAGGTTATTAACGAAAACAAAAATCAAAAAGAAAAATCTGAAGAAAATACTGAAGAAAAATCAGATAAGGCCGAAGAAGCAGAAACTGTTGACAAAATCGAGGGTGTTGAAGAAACTGACAAGACGGATACAACTAACACAACTAACACAACTAACGATACTGAGGTGAATGAGATAAATGGGGTTGACGATGCAAAAGTTGAGTAAATTATCATACTTAGCCGTATGCACCTTGTTTTTTGTAATCACCAACCTGTTTTTATCAAATGATTTAGTTGAAAAATTACAAAACGGTTATCAATATACTAATTCACTTTTGACGCTAAACTATGTTGAAAATACTGGAGCGGCTTTTAGTATACTTCAAGACGCAAGATTATTATTAATTTCACTATCGATAATCGCAATTATATTAGTCGTATTATATGTAATAAAATTTGTAGAAAACATTAAAATGAAGTCGATATTTTTTGTATCATTAATGCTCGCTGGTATTTTCGGAAATCTATATGAAAGAATAATTTATGGAGCTGTTAGGGATTATTTTCAACTCAACTCGATTAATTTCCCTATTTTTAATATTTCTGATATATTTATAAACATCGCAGTAATTGCTTTGATAATACTTATTCTAATCAAAAAGACATAAATGATAATTATAATAGACGAAAACGATGAAAATAAACGACTTGACAACTTTTTAGTAGAAATACTAGAAGATTATTCACGTGCAAAAATCCAAAATTTCATAAAAAATGGTGACGTTTTAGTTAATAATACCGTTAAAAAATCTTCATTTACCATTAAAGAAGGTGATAAAATTTCTTTCAAAATACCTGAAAAAGAAGATTTAACGATCGAAGCTCAGAATTTGAATATTGAAATACTTTATGAAGATGAGAATATGTTAGTTGTGAACAAGCCATCGAATATGCTCACTCACCCTACCACACTAGAGCGAACAAATACGCTCGTCAATGGACTTATACATATTTGTGGAAAAAATTTATCAACGCTAAACGGCGAATTCAGAGTAGGAATATTACACCGACTTGATCGCAATACATCTGGACTTTTGATGGTTGCTAAAAACGATAAAACGCACGAATATTTAGCGACCCAAATAAAAAATAGAACTATCACTAAAAAATATAGAGCAGTTATCAAGGGTGAATTCAAGGAAGATAAAAAAGAGATTAATTTGCCAATTGGCAGAAGCCTTAAACAACCTCACAAAATGGCTGTAAGAACTGATGGCAAAGCAAGCATTACTAAAGTGAAAATCCTAAAACGCTATACTAATGCAACCTATGTTGAGCTAGATTTAGTTACAGGACGCACACATCAAATAAGGGTTCATCTAAGTCACCTTAATCACCCTATTTATAACGACACACTTTATGGTGCTGGGACTGGAAAAGTCCATACTGAAGAACAAGTGCTACAATCATATTATTTAAAATTTCAAAAACCATTTAGTGAAGAAATTATAAAAATCGAAATTGAACCAGATGAAAAAATTAAAAAAGTCATAAATTACTTAGAAAACAGGAGTCAATAATGCAAAAAATATCAACAACCATAACAATAACCCTTATCTCAATTGTAATGTGGTTTACCCTACTTAACACCTCAAATCAAATTGATTTAAACTTAATCAATCAAACAATCGCCAATCTTATAGGCTGTGACGTAGTATCTGAACGAATAAATTTAGGATTATTAATATTTTTCATATTCACACTCGGCCTGCTTTCAGCAATAGTATTTTTTGTACCTATGATGAAAGTAACTAACGACAAAAACGCAGCCATTGAGAGAGAATTAGAGAAAAAATCAATATCTGATAAAGAAAGCTCTTCACGAGTAAAGGTACTTGAATCAAAAATTAAAGTGCTTGAAAAAGCCCTGGATAACGCATTGAAAAAATAATAACAATAATACCCCTCTTTAAATAGGGGTATTATTGTTAACAAAATCTCATTTTAATTATCGATTAGTTTGATTATCTTACGCAACGAGCCTGTATATTTGAATATGATTTCAAATTTATTTCTTTATTCTACGCAAAAGACCCAACGAGTGAAATAGTAACGATAGCTGCCGTCGCTGCTGGTCGTATACGTCGAGAGGAAGTACCTGCGAGACGCGAGCGTCGAGGAATACTCCTCACCAGACCAGATACCATATCCTGAACTTGTTGGATCAGGTAAGCCATAGCTTTCTAGAATATCTGTATCATATGATACGTCCTCGACTATTGAATATGCTCCTACGGTCTGACCTATAGCGTCTGTTGCGATGATTGCAAGATCTGCCATGGTTGGTAGATAATCAACACCACCACAATATGCCACTGCTCCTGCCCAATAGTCTGTTCCACTGCAATCTGCATCAGGACAACACTTATTAATCTTTAAATCATCTTTTTGGTTTTCACATTCATTATATGATAAAGAACCTATTGTTGTGTTATAAACTGGTGTTGTCGTTGCACAAGTACCGTTGCTAAGTATAAACGCACATTCTATCTGAGCGTTCAAGGTCATGATATCACTATTAAGCGTATTTTTACCCTTTTTACCGTTCAAATCATACACCATTGAAATACAATTTGTTGCCTCACCTCGATTTGCTCCGCCATCATATGGGTCAAGCCAATCACAACTATCTTTGTAATTTATTATTGCAGAAACGCCATCGGCAAATATCACACCAATGTTATCTCCAGAATAATATTTTTCATTTGGACCTAATATCAAATCAGGACCAGTTGCTAAATCATCTTGAGTATCTAAATCCTGCGTAGCTGTTGTAACTGTTTCAGGAAAACATTCTGTTAATTCATCATTATCGCATACTTCATTTATTTTAATATATTCACCTAACTCCGTGACGAAATCCTTTGCACTGGTATATCCAGTTAATTTTTCATGAAACCTCATCTGATTCATCGCTTCTTCAATACGACCATCGAATAATTCTTGTTTTCGCTCAAGTGCCTTTGATTGCATATTACTTATCAAACTCGGCATCGTCATCGCCGCCACAACGCCGATGATACCAAGGGTTATCAAGACCTCAGCCAATGTAAACGCAGAACGTTTCGCAATTGAAACC
>JAWXUD010000017.1:0-35212 GCA_044432945.1 Candidatus Gastranaerophilales bacterium | reverse complement strand
CTGTTTATCCAGGTGACACTAACTATGATATGGGAACAAAATGTTCTACTAACTACTGGGCAGGTGCTTTGAAAGCATGTAGCGATGCAGGCAAATCGTTACCTACATTGTCAGAACTTGCTTATTTGACACAATATTTATATGATTTAGATTACACACCTAGGGATACTACTAATATTACTTCAGGAATTACATTTAATGAGACAAAAGGTAATGAATTATCAATGACATATAATGGTAGTGGTGCAGGTTATCATCGTTATTGGTCAAATCAATCATCAAGTGATGTAACGGCATATACTAGATATTTTAGTTCGACTAGAACAATAGTTGACGGTAGTGCGACTGAAGCTACATCTTATACAGACAATTTGAAATCATATTCAGCTGTCAATGCTCGTTGTGTGAGATAGTAGCATAATAGGTATCAATTGTAAAATTCCCCCTTTAAAACAGGGGGAATTTGCATTAATTATTAAATTTTGTTTGTTATTTGAAATTTATAATATTTTATTTTTCGTTTTCGTAGCCAAAGCTTTTTAATGATTTTTCTTTTTTACGCCAATCTTTTTCAACTTTAACTTCAAGGCTTAGGAAAACTTTTTTCTCAACTATTTTTTCTAGTTCTAATCTTGCTTCCGTACCGATTTTTTTAAGTAAGCTTCCGCCTTTACCTATCAAAATCCCTTTTTGGCTTTTGGTTTCGCAAAAAATCTTGGCATAAATTCTATCAATAGTTTCTGTTTCTTCGTATTTTTCAACTTTTACAGCAACAGAATGGGGGATTTCATCAGAGGTATTTAGCAATATTTTTTCACGGACCATTTCTTCAGCCACATCTCTCATCGTTTCTTCGGTGACGATATCTTCGGGGTAAAGCAATTCGCCTTCTGGTAAGTATTTATAAATATTACGCATTAGTGTGTCAATGTTTCGACCAGTTTGAGCAGAAATTCTCACGACTGGATAATTTTTTTCAAATAGAACTTTATAAGTAAGTAAATTTTCTTCGACTTTGTTCATATTTTTAATCTTATCGACTTTGTTCATAACGATTATCACTGGCAAATTGGTTTGTAAAATGTTTTGAGCAATCCATTTATCGCCCTTGCCAGCTGGTTCTGAACCGTCTACTAAAAATAATATCAAATCAGCATCAGGAACTGCGATTTTGGCTTCATCTAACAAGAATTCGCCAAGCTTGTTAAGCGGTTTGTGAACCCCTGGAGTATCAATGAACACAATTTGACCTTCTTCGGTTGTGTAAATCCCTTTAATTCTTTTACGTGTTGTTTGAGCTTTGTCTGTCGCAATAACAATTTTTTGACCTAGAACTTTATTCAAAAGTGTTGATTTGCCTACATTTGGTCTTCCTATTATTGCCGTAAATCCGCTTTTCATTATTTTTCCTTTTTTTAATAAATCGTAATATTTACGAATTGTAACACAAAGTTTAATTTTTATTAACAAACTGGCAAATTTTTTTTGCTAGGTGTATTATATATTTATGTGGAAGTAAATTTACGGTAGGACATTGTGAAAAAGATTAATAAACTAAGCTCTATATTGTTGTTAGCAGTTATATCTACGAGTTTTTCGTTAGCGTTGGCTAGTCAAAATGATTTAATAAGTGTTGATTTGAAAAAAGTTTCTGATAGTTCAATAGACTTGAATATATTGACTAAAAACCCTTATACAGATGAAATTGTTGTAAATAAAAAATCTGATAATAAATACATTGTTTTGTTGCCTGAGGTTGAAAATACAAATTATATCAAACCTTTAATCAATGGTATGAAGGATATTTTGTCTGATGTTAATGTTCAATCGATAAATGATGCTGACCAGAATTATACTAAAATAACAGTTATTTCTAAAAAGCCGATTGTGCTTACTGCACACGCTCAAAATAAACAAAAAGTCGAAGAGTTTGAAGTTCAATATGAAAATATATTAGCTAAAATTGATGAGCCAGTTAACATTATTTCGAACTCTCAAGAAGATTTAGTTCCTTTGCCAAAAGAGGTTGCTGTAACTCAAAATAAAGTCGTTCCTAAATCTGTAGTTAATAAGGTTGCTCAATCTAATGTTAGCTCAAATTCTAATGTGAAAAAAACTTATGATAGAAGTGAAATATTGCAGGAACTATGGCTTTCTGATTTACAAAAGGTTAATACAGAAAATGAGGTTGCTGAAACTCAAATAGATTCTATTATTCCAGTTAACGAGGATACAGAACCGAGTAATGAAGTTTTTGTGCAAGATGTTGAAGCAGATATAAATACTGTTGAGGTGGCATCTGTTAGTTTGAAAGATAATATTCTCGCTAAATTAAATGATATTAAACAAAACTTGCCGATAGCTGGATTGGTGAAAATATTTTTAACAATAATTCCTTTGTTGGCTATATTTATATTGTGGAGTGTGTTTAAAGCGTTGATTAGAAATTCTAAAAATGATACATTTAGATTTAAAAATAATTTAGAAAACCAACCAAAATTCTTAAATACTACCATAAGAAAAAATACTGTTCCGATTAATGAAACAGATAATTGGCAACAAAAATATAAAAAACATATTGGAAATACAGCTGAAAATTCGGCTATAGATGCAAATCGTGCTAATCTAGAAAGACTTGTTGCAGCTGATAAAGACCTGGCTTCTGGCGATGTTGATAATTTAGTTGTTGAAAAAGATATTAAATATTTTGCAGAAGAAAATCAGATAAAAAATGAATTGTTGAAAAATGTCAAATTTAAATCTTTTGAAAAACGCCTTGATTTGAATGAAGAATTGAGCGTTACTAACAGAAATAGATTGCTTGATATGAAAAAAGAAGAAGTTAAGCAACAGGCTGAACAAGAAAATGAGATAGAAATTGTTGAACCAAGTATTGAAATTGAGAATGTCAACTTGGATAAATTCAAGTTGCATACAAACCCTAGGGTCATGAACGATGCTGGAATGAGCGTTGCTAATATTAAATCTAGCCCTTATGCAATGTCTTCGTTGAATGAATATTTTTCAAGCTTAGAAAGTCCACCTTTGAAAAAAGAGATTAAAGATGAAACAAAATTGATGTCTACTCCAATGATGGTTAAAAATCCGATTAAGATGAGTGATGTTAGCTCTGTTAATATTAAAAACACTACGAACGTTGCAAGCACTACCAACGTTGTAAATAATACAAATGTCGCAAATACTGAAAGTTTGCTTGATGGGCTTGTTGTAAAATCTAGCTATAAAATAGATGATAATAAAAACTTACATCTGGTGACTTTAGATAATAAAACAGCTTTAATTGGTCAAGTTGGTGAAGAAATTAGTGTGCTTAAAAAATTCGATAGTGATGTAGAAAAAATGCACGTAATTCCAGATAGTGACGGAACGTTTATGGTAAAAGCTGGCGAATTTAGGTCTATGATTGGGCTTAGAGGCAACAAAATGGGTGTTCTGTTAGAACTGTAGACGCTAAAAGAGAGCTGTATTGAAAAAAATATTAAATAAAATATTAGGCTTGTTGTGTATAATTATGATTTTTTGTTCAGGTTGCCAGAGTGTTGAACAGAGAAAAGTGTTGAAATTTTCTAGTTGGGGGTCAAAATCAGAATTAGAAATTTTAAAACCAATAATTTCAGATTTTGAGAGCAAAAATCCTGATGTGAAAATAGAATTTATACATATACCGCAAAATTATTTTCAAAAAATACACCTATTATTCGCATCTAATATGGCAGCTGATGTGATTTTTTTGAATAATTTATATTTGCCAATTTATGCTAATGCAGGACTGTTGCGTGAGCTTGAGGTTGATGATGGGTTTTATGAAAAAGCTTTAGAGGCTTTGACTTATAATGGCAAATTGTACGCAATCCCACGTGATATTTCGAATTTGGTTATTTATTATAATAAGGATATTTTTGATAAAAAAAATATAGATTATCCAAAATCTGATTGGACATTTGAGGAATTTTTAGATAAGGCTATTGCCTTAACTGATGATGAGGTTTTTGGTATAAGTTTTGATGAGAGTGCGATGTTTTATTTGCCTTATTTGATGAGTATGGGCGGTGGGATTTTGTCTGATGATTTGTCAAGCTTGATAATTGATGATGTAGAAAGTCGCATGGGGTTAGAATTTTATTCTAATTTACGTAAAAAATATCATGTTGCACCTGAGAAAAACGAGAGTGCTAGTTTGACAATGGCACAAATGTTTTTACAAGAACGCTTAGCGATGGATTTGTCTGGACGTTGGATAGTGCCAAAATATCGTGAAGAAGCTGAGTTTGATTGGGATATAGTTAATTTCCCTCATGGTTTTATAGGAAGCGTTGTGCCAATGGACGCTTCTGGTTGGGCTATTTCAAAATCTTCTAAAAACCCTGAACTTGCTCAAAAGTTTATAGAACATCTTTCCTCTCGTGAGAGTATTGAAAAATTTTCTCAGGGTGGCTTGATTGTTCCAGCAAGGGTTGATGTGGCTACTTCACAATACTTTTTGAACGATTTAAAACCTAAAAATGCAAAGGTGTTTTTAGATGTGATTGACACATCAAAGCCTACACCAGTTTCGGTTGATTATAACGAAATTGTTGATGAGTTGTCACAAAAACTTGAGTATTTGTTTAATTAAACAGTTTTGTGGGTTAATAATATTAAAATCGATGCGTGAAAATTTTAAGTTGTGCTAAAATGAATTCATGAGAGAATTTGATTTTTATATAGTTCCAACCCCGATTGGGAATTTAGGCGATATGAGTGAACGTGCTAAAGAAGTGCTTCAAAATGTTGATTTGATAGCTTGCGAGGATATGCGAGTTACGCAAAAATTATTAAATCATTTTGATATTAAAACAAAATGCGTTTCGTATCACAAATTTAATGAAAAAGAGCGTGTGCAAAGCTTTTTAGAACAATTGCAGTCAGGAAAAAAAATTGCTTTGGTATCAGATGCGGGTACGCCTTTGTTTTGCGATCCTGGTTCTATTTTGGTGGAAGAATTAAGGAAAAATGATGTAAAAATAACGGCTTTGCCTGGTGCTAATGCTGTTGTAACTTTTTTGTCACAGATTTCTCGCAAAGATGAAGATTTTTGTTTTGTTGGATTTTTGCCAAAAACTAAAATTCAAATAGAAAAAATTTTAACAAGTAAAAAATCTCAAGAGGTTGTTTTTTATGAGTCGCCAAATCGCATTTTAAATACGTTAGAAATTGTCAAAAATGTTCGTGGAAACGTTAAAGTTGCACTAGGGCGTGAGCTTACTAAAATGTTTGAAGAAATTGTTATTGATGATTGTCAAAACGTTATTGAATATTTTGAAAAAAATATATTAAAAGGCGAGATTGTTGCAATGGTCTTTAGAGATGAAAACGCAAGTGAGGCAATAGATTTGGACGAAAAAATAAATGCGTTATCGACTAAAGGATTTAAGGCGAAAGAGATTTCAGTTATCCTGTCAGAACTCTTTGGGTTTAATAAAAATGACGTGTATAAAAGAATTGTTGAAAATAAATAACATTTGTTAATATTTGTTTTTTATTTTTTTTCATTCGTGATATAATTTTGATTAGAATAGACGAATGAAAGTATTTAAGGACAACATTTTTTTGAATAAATTCACGAGATTTTACATAGCGTTATTTGTTATTGTTTTTGCGATGACAAATAGTTTGCCTGCGTCAGCTTTTGGGTTTTGGAATAAAGATAAAAAAGAAAGTGAAATTAATGTTGAAAGCATTGATGTTCTTGATTCTGTAGAGAAAAAACCCGTTCAAAAAGATGCTGAACAGCTTTCGATAGAAGAAATTCTTGAGAGAGAAAACGCTGATGAGTTTGATATTCAACCAACTGTGATGCCAGAAGTCAAACAAATGCAAACTTTTGAATTGCCACCTTTTGAACAATCAGTTATAGAAGACGCTTCGCTAAGACAAAATATTTATGCAAGCGATATTGATGAGAACAAAGTTGTCGAAGAAAAAAAAGTTTCTAGTGAAAAAAGGATTAGAGATGTCGTTGTCTTTGGTTCTGATATCGTTAACCCTGATTTGATTATAGAAAAAATGACATTAAAAGTGGGCGATGTTTATAACAGAGATTTGTTGCAAGAGAATTTAAAAGCTATCTATGATTTAGGCTTTTTCACGGAGCGAATGAAGGTTATACCTGCTAATAATCAAGATGGTTCAGTTACTCTAAAAGTTATAGTCGAAGAGAATGCTCCTGTTACTGATTTTACGATTGAAGGTAATACGGTTTTGCCTCTTGAAGAGATCTTGGTTTATTTGATGCCTATGGTGGGAAAACCACAAAATATTTCAGTGATTAATCAGGCTATTGCAGAAATTCAACACGCATATGCGGCTAAAAGTTATATTTTGGCACGTATTGATTCGATTGATGATGATCCTGATGGGACATTGAATTTGACGATAAAAGAAGGGCATATAAATCAGGTATTGATTTCAGGTAATGAAAAAACAAAAAATTACGTAATTGAGCGAAATGTGTTAATTGAGCCAGGTTCTATTTATAATGAAAACTTTTTGAAAGAGGATTTGGTTCGTTTGTATGCGACACAAGCTTTTAAAGATGTAACTCGTGAAATTGAGCCAGTATCGGAAGAATTGGATTTGTATGATATTACGATAAACGTTGAAGAGCAAAGAACTGCAAACGTTTCTTTAGGTGGTGGTATTGATTCAGTAACAGGTTTCTTTGGGTCTGTTGGGATTGCTGACAACAACTTTAGAGGTAGAAATCAAAGGCTTGCTTTAAATACAATTGTTGGTACTGGGGTGATGTTAACTGATGCTTCTGTGCTAAATCATATGAACTTGCAAGCAGAATTAAGTTTCTTTGAGCCTTATTTTTATAATTCTGACACATCTTTAATGAATAAAATTTTCTATAGAGATTTTGGTAGTTATCAAGTTCCTTTGGCTATTGAACGCCGTATTGGGATTGAGTCGACAGTTGCTCATAGAATGAAGCATAACAAGCATATGACGGCAACTTTTTCTGTTGGTTTAGAAAATATTAATGTTAGTGAGGGTGATGCAGATCAGATTACAAGTTTGTATGAAGCGTATAATATACCGATTTCAGAGCGTGCAAACCAGTTAGAGGGTGGAACATTCTTGTCATTAAGCCCTGCTATAATTTATGATACACGTGACAACACGGCTATTCCTAGAAATGGTACTTTACTTAATTTAAGATTTGATGAGCAGATTGGAGTCCTTGACTTTGACAAGACGCATGGTAAGTTGATTGGTATGATTAAACAATATATTCCAGTTGGTAAAAAATCATCTCTATCTTTTACTGGTAAAGCTGGTGGTGCTGTGCATGGAAGTGATTTGCCTGAAGTTATGGCGTATCGTTTAGGTGGACCTTATACAATCAGAGGTTTCAAAATGAGTGGTGTCGGTACTGGTGAAAGTTTCGTTATGGGTAGTGTTGAATTGGCAACGCCAATACCATTTTTAGATAGAACAAAAATCAGTTTTCTTAACAACTTGAGATTTACGACTTGGGTTGATGCAGGACAAATTTATGATAGTCCAGTTACAGATATTATATATGACCGTCCAGGCTATGCAATTTCAGCTGGGGTTGGGTTAAAATTGTTTGTACCAGGTATGGGTCCAGTTTCTATTGATTATGGTATTCCACTTACAAATCCTGGATCTAATTCGTCATCAAATGGATATTTCACATTTGGTGTAGGTGATTTATTATATTAAAAATTAAATGAAATTTAAAAAAATAAAAGGAGTAATCTTATGAAAAAAAATGAATTTATGAAAACCTTAATTTTAGTTGGTGCTTTGTTGATGGTGGGCGGTAAGGCTTTGGCATCGGGTGTTGGTTATGTTGATTACCAAAAAGTTCAAGAGAATTTTCCTTATGCACAAAAAATTGTTAAAGAAATTGATAACAAAACCCTTGATCTTCAGCAATATATGATGGATAAAGAAAAGCAGTATAAAGCTATTGAAACACCGTTGAAAAAACAGAATTTTGAAGAGGCAACAGCAAAAGAGTTCAAGGCAAAAGAGGACGCTTTCAAACAATATAAGCTTGAAAAAGAAGAAGATATTTACAATAAAATTCAAAATGCTTCGACAGAAGTGCTAGTTGAGCAAAAGCTTGATGCTATATTTGATTATAGAGTAATATTTGTTGGCGGTGTTGATGTAACTGATTTGGTCGTTACGAAATTAAAAACAGTTAAATAATTATTTTAATTAGAAAAGGGGTTTTTGAATGAAATATGCCGAAAATAATGAACAGTATCATGTTGGTTTGAAAGAGGGTGATGTTGGTAAATATGTAATTATGCCAGGTGATCCTAAAAGATGTAAAAAAATTGCAGAATATTTTGAAGATGCTAGACTTGTCGCTGATAAACGTGAATATGTTACTTATACTGGGTATTTAGATGGAGAAAAAGTTAGTGTGACTTCAACTGGCATTGGTGGACCATCTGCCGCTATTGCCCTAGAAGAATTGGTGAATGTTGGGGCTAGTCATTTTATTCGTGTCGGAACTTGTGGCGGTATGAGTTTAGACGTAAAAGGTGGCGATGTTGTTGTTGCTACAAGTGCAATTCGTATGGAAGGCACGAGCAAAGAATATGCACCGATTGAATTTCCAGCGGTGGCTGATTTTGACGTTACGACAGCTTTGGTTGATGGGGTTAAAAATTTAGGTTTTGAACATCACATTGGTGTTGTTCAGTGTAAGGATTCTTTTTATGGGCAACATAGTCCTGATTTGATGCCTGTTAGTTCTGAGCTAAATTCTAAGTGGGAAGCGTGGAAGCGTTTGGGTTGTTTGGCTTCTGAGATGGAATCAGCTGCGTTATTTGTCGTGTCAAGTTATTTGAAAGTTAAGACAGGGTCTGTGTTTTTGGTTGTGGCTAATCAAGAACGTGAAAAATTAGGTTTGGATAATCCGATAATTCATGATACTGATAAGGCAATTAGGGTTGCTATTGAAGGTATTAAATTGTTGATGAAAAAGAATAAATAGGGAGTGTAATTCATGTTTAGTAAAAAAGTACAATATGTTATAAAAACTTGTTCGGGTGACGATATGCAAGAGCTTCAAAACCTTTTAAATGAAATGTCGATGAATGGTTGGGAATTATACAGTATGCAAGAGAATGAAACAGATGATGGTATTACTTGCAATTGCATTTTTATGAAAGAAGTCAGTTCTTTTGAGGAAGATATTAATGATGATATTATTAATGTTTCTACTTTTAAACGAAAAATGGAAAAAATGCTTGCTCCACAATTATCACCTTATGAAAATTGTTTAGAAATTCAGAAAAAAATTAATAACCAAAAAAATAAGATTGCTAAAATTAAGTCTGAATTAGAGTTAGAGCCACCAGCTTCTGTTGGTAGAAAAAAACTGAACGATAAAATTTCTGCTGGACTAAAAGCACTTGATGATTTGAAAAATGAATTTGTAAAAGCGACTTCACCAGATATTATGTATTCAAAATTGACTGAGGATAAAATCGCAATATGTTTGAGCGAAGAGATTTTAGGGTTGGTGGATTCTGAGCAGGAAGTTGTTGAGGAAGAATTGGTTGCAGAAACGGTTAAAACTCGTTTAAAGCTTACGGAAGAGTTGGGCTATGTTATTCCAAAAATCATGTTTAGAGATGCTGAAAACCTTAACCCGTTTGAATTTAGCATAAGAATGCACGGGCTTGATGTTTTTAAAGCGGCTGTGTATCCTAATTATTTAATGTTTTTTGTTGATGATTTAAATTTGGATAAGGAGTTGTCAAATACGATAGTTGACGTGGATAAAATCTCAGGAAAGGATATTGTCTGGGTTGAGAAAGAGATCGCAAAAGATTTTTGGCACGAAGGGATTAGCAGTTCAGCTTACATCGCAAAAGCTTTAGAGCATAATGCGATAAAATATGTAGATGATTTATTGGACTATAAAGAATTGAATAAGTACATTGAAGTTGTAAATGGTCATAATCCGTTTTTGGTTGAAAATATTATACCTGATTTCCTTTCATTATCAGATTTACGTTTTGTATTAGTGAGTTTGATACGTGAGAGAATTTCTATAAAAGACATTTCGTTCATTTTTGAAAAGATTAATGATTTTGCTCAAGATTGTTGCAAAGCCGATTTGATTAAAAGAGTGCGTTTGCTTTTATCACGCTACATTTGTTCTATGAATGTTAATGATGACGGAATTATTTTAGGGTTTGAGATTTCAGAGGCGACCTTAGAAACCTTAGAACCTGATTTTGAAGAAG
Source organism: Candidatus Gastranaerophilales bacterium (assembly GCA_044432945.1). Classification (GTDB taxonomy): domain Bacteria; phylum Cyanobacteriota; class Vampirovibrionia; order Gastranaerophilales; family Gastranaerophilaceae; genus JAWXUD01. The sequence continues at coordinate 24,908 of JAWXUD010000017.1, read as the reverse complement.
AAATTGATGAGGTTGTTAGAATTGATGCTGATTTTGCGGAGAAATTGGCAGAAAAAATTGTCAAAAAAGCAGATGAGATGGGGATTGAAAGTCCTAAGATTTTCGTACCAATGGAAATGCGTCATATGATATTCTCATTATTGTCAAATTATTTGAATGACTTTACGGTGCTTTCTCGTGAAGAAATTGGTTGTAACGCTACGATTGAAATTATTGGAGAAATTTAGTTGGCACTAAAGTATCAAAAAAATGTTCAGGAACGTTAGATAGAACATGCGAGTCGTGGGAGTAAATAATTACCAGTATAATAGACAGTCTTTTGGCAGAAAACCGAGTTCAAGAGAAAGTTCTTTGATGCAAAATACAATTAGTGATGCATATTCTTTGATGGGGACAACCGATAGGGTTGCAATAACCCATGGGAGTTGTTTTCCAGCAATGAATTATGAAACTTTTGTAGGCTCGCCGTTTTCAAATGCATCTAAAAAATATATAAATTTCCTTGCACAATATGGATTTAATGGTAACCAGTTAGGACCGAACGGGGATTTGCAAAAAAATAATATCTCGCCTTATAATTCATCGGCATTGACTGAAAATAGATTGTTTATTGATTTAGAGGTCTTATCAACTGATTCGTTTGCCAATATATTGAGCAAAAATGATTTGTCGAGGTTGATGGACAAACCAGAGAAAGATAATAAAAATTATGTCTATTCTGATTTTGAGAAGGCAAATGAGCTTTATGATAAAGCAATATTGAAATCGTATAAAAATTTGGTATCTCAAGCAGGCTTAGGTAGGGCTAAGGCGATTGATTTTTACAAAGAATTTTCAGCTTATTTAAAAGCGAATAATGATGAAAAAATGAATAGCACTCAAGAAGAAGCTGTTTTTAAAATGCTTTCAAATAAATATGGCACAGATGATTTTTCAAAGTGGGATAATGAGCTTGATGAGAACTTGTTAGTTTTAGTGAAAGATGGTGATGAGGACGCTAAGTCACGTTATAGAAAATTAACTCAAGAATATAGAAAAGAAATTAATCTGCATCAATTTGAGCAGTTTATTTTGGATAAGCAGATTAAAGAAAATAAAGAGTTTCGTGAAGTTATAGGGTTTAAATATATAAGCGATTTGTTAGTCGGTTGTTCAAAAATGGATTATTGGCGTAACAAAGATGCTTTTGTTGAAGGGTATCAATTAGGTGCTGCTGGTGGCGATACTGCCGTTCAGGCTTGGGGTGTGCCAGTCTTAAACCCTAGGAAAATGTTTGTGGGTGAAGATGAGCTTGGTGTGGCTGGCGAGTTTTTAAAAAACAAAATAAATCACGCTCTTGAGTATTGTGAAAATATAAGGATAGATCATGTCATGGGCTTGATTGAGCCGTTTGTGGTGGAAAATGCAAGTTTAGTTTATGATGAAAAAGGAAATATTATAAACGATGAGAACAACCCTGTTAATGCGACTTATATGTCTAAGATGAAATCTAAAAACGGTGAGCCTTTAGACGATTATAAAAATTACTCAAGCGATTTTATAAACAATGATGGAAGTGTTTCTTATTTTTCAAAGGTCATGAACAAAATTGTTTTACCAACGCTAAAAGAACACGGATTAGAAAATTCAGACCCAATTTGGGAGGATATTTGTAGTCAACCAGAAGCGTTTAATAAAGTTTATTATGAAAATTTGCACTTGCCTAGTCTTGATCAACTTGAGTGGTCAAAAGTTGAGGGGAAATCGGATAAGAATTGGTCTTTAGTTGGTTCGCACGATTCAATCCCTGCTATGAATATGGTAAAACGTGATTGGACAAGAAATAGCGAGTTTTGGAACCCTCTTTATTTGGCTGGATATTTACACAAAGACGGAGATAGGATTTCTGAGGGTAAAGCATTTTGTGAAAAAATAGATTCAGATGATAAAGAGTTGGTCAAGGCTAAATTTTCAGAATTGATGACGGCTAAAAAATTCCAGATATCGTTTGCGGATATTTTGGGCATAGTAGATAAAGAGGTAGTTTATAACGTTGGTGGGGTTGCTCGTGATGCGAATTGGAAATTACGAATTTCGCCAGATTTTGAGCAAAAGTATTATGAGAATTTGGCAAGTGAAGAACCGACTGCGTTGAATATACCAGAGGTGTTAAAAGTAGCACTTCACGCTAAATTAGACGAGTTGAAAAATATGACAAATAATGATGACTTTGAGTTGAATAAGCTCGATGCACAATTTATGCCAATTATAAATGAATTGGCTCATTATGAAGCTATTTTAAAAGAATAACAAATCGCTTCAGCCTTTTATTTTTGGGCTAAACCAGTTTCAAAGCCTGGCACTAATAAAGCAAAAGGAACAAGTTTTGATACAACACCAGAGAAAGTTGATTTTTCAGCCATCAGTGTTGCTGCAAGACATACGTCATCAATGTGTGGAGCGAAATCAGTTGCTTTCACTTGGCGTTCTCTTTTTTCTTTATATATTTTTTCATTTATAAAGTTTGCTGTTTTATTCCCAGCGATTATTCCAGCTCCTAAGCTTACTGCACCAACGACAACAGGAGCGGCAATTTTTAAGAATTTATTTGTCTTGAATTTCTGTGCAAGATTTCTAACGCTTTCTTTTGCATTAGGGTCAAATGCCTTGTTGGTGAATGTTTCGTATGCTTTTGCTGGTCCTGCGACAAACATTAATGGGACAGCAACATCGCCTACGATTTGATTTAATCCTTCTTTGATTTTAGCTTTACGGTTTTCTTTTTTATCAAATATTATTCCGCCAGCCAAGCCACCAGCTACAGAGCTTGAGGCAAGTGATAAAATTTCTTTTGCTTCGAATTGTAATGTTTTATCATTTGGTTTGTTTTTGTTAGGTAATTTGAAAATAGCCCAATCTTTCATCGGAGTTTTAAATATTTTTTTAGGGCTAAGGCTAAATCCTTGTTTTTTAGCAATCAATCCTAATGTGATACCAGTAGCCAGGGCAGTAGTTGTCTTGACGCCAGCTTTTACTTTTTTATCAGTTGATTTATCAGATTGTTGACCATTAAAATTGTTTTTATAATTTTTAGCGTAATTATTATGAAAATTGTTCACTGAATTTATTTGCATTATTAAATCCTTTGTCTTATTCAACATAAAGTCGCTGAAAAAATAACTTTGCTAATTATACGACAAAAATTAACAAAACTTAACCCGCTTTTATAATATGTAAAGAAAAGTTAAAATTTCACAAAATTAAAGCAAAAAAAAAAGTTGAGTTGTATTATAAAAGATGTTGAAGAATTTAGAATACAGGTAGAATGTTAAAAGTTTCCCCAAATCAGACGATAAAAGATTTCAGTGGTTCTCGAAGATTTGTCCGTGGTATGGCAAGTAAGAGCTTAGCTCCATTGATGTTATTGGAATGTTTTGTAAGTGGAGGACGTTCTATCCAGGCTTTTGATCGTGGAGGCTTTGATGAGGGGCGTGAGAGGCTTACAGAAGAAGCTATCGGTGCTGGTTTTTGGTTTGGTGGGGTTAAATTTTTCAACAATATAAACGATAAAATCGGTAAAAAACTATTGAATTTGCACGACACAAATTTTGATGTCGGTGAAGATGCTTTAAGAAAACCGATTAAAAATTTCATGAAAGATGATAAATTAGGGACAAGTGCTAAAAAAATTGCGACATTTAAAATCGCAAAAGTTTCTGCAAGTATCTTGTTAGCAAATACTCTTGTTGGATTTGTAGTGCCTAAGATTAATCAATCTATAACTAAGTATTATCACCGCAATGACAAGGATCTACCTGAAAATTCTTCAACACAATCTTCTTCAACACAAAACTCAGGAGAACAAAATCCAATAAAACAACAAATTCATAGCGGTGATAATTTTGTTTATACTAAAAGTATTGACAAATTTGGGGATACTGGCAAAAATGACGATGTGAGTTTTAACGGGTTAGGAAATACTCAAGCTTTGCTTAATCTGGCTAATACTTTTGAGAACAATTCTAAAGTACAGTTGTTATCTACAGATGTCGGTATCGCTGGTGGACGTGGGGTTAGTGCAAGGAATAATTATGAGCGTACAGAAGTTTTGTTTAGAGATTTGTCATCAATTTATTTCTATATGTTCTGTATGCCTCATATGAATAGCTTGTTAAACCAAATAGAAAGTGGTAAATCTACTAGAATTGACCCTGTTGCTGAAAAACAAGTTAGCGATCATATGATAGCTTATCTCGAAAAAAATGGTGGTAAAATGGATCCTGATAGCTTTGCAAAAGGATTTTTAGGAAGCAATGATGATATCTATAAAATTACGCCAGAGCTAAATTCTAAGTTTTCTAATCAGGTTATCAAATTAGATGATTTTATTTCAAATATCAAAAGTGATAAATCTTTAACAAAAGCAGAAGTCGCAAAATATAGTAATTTGGCACGTAAAATGTCAAAGCTTCAGCCAGAAGTTGAAGGTGTGGCAATGCTTTCTAAGCAACAGGTGAAAGATGTTTATCGTGGTGGTGCTTTAAATATGCCTGAATTTATCCAAAATTTATATCAAGTATCGACTCAAGATGATATCCCGTTTGTAAAAACAAAAGCTGGCAAGTCATCAGATCCTTATAAATTCGTATCTCATCGAAGTCTTGAGGAATTAAAAAATGAAGCATTCCATTATGCAAATGAGGTTATTGAAAAAGCAAAAAAATCAGGAAAAGATATCGATATGAATTTTATCAAAAAAGCGAGCCGTAAAAACCTATTAACTAATGCACTTAATTGGGGTACAGGTTTTGCTGTTTCGGCGATGTTCTTATCAACATTTATACCAAAAATCCAATATTTTATTACAAGAAAGCTCACTGGGGTTAATGAATTCCCAGGGACTGCTGAATATAACAAAAAGAAACAGGTCGAAGCATAGTTAATCTTAATGATTTAGATTTTACTCAAGATGATGCGTTGTTTGCATGCCTTCTTCTGTGTATCTAATCGTTTTTGCTTTTTCTTGAGTTACTGAATTGTAGTGTGTACTTTCAATTGCCGCAGGCGAGGTGTCAGTGGCTTCATAAAAAGTTGTTTTTTTAAAAGCATTTCCACGTTTATTAATCTCAATCAATGAGTTATCTAATACGACAAAATCTTTTTCAGGGATTTTCCCTTGTTTCATTAACGAAGCACCGTATTCAGAAATGCTCATGCCAAATTTCAGCGGATTTTTCGTTAAAATATTCCCCAATGCTTGGCTTTTAAAAGCTTCTGCACTAATACTATCAAGCAGATCGGGTGCTATTTCAATTTTTTCAACTGGTGGTGCGCTGTACATTATAGGAATGTTTGCCATTCCTGTTTCACGCCGTTTTATCTGGCGTTGATACTGCACCTGATTTTGATATGGATATCCCATAACTTTTTCCTAACCTAAATTTAACTTATAACTAACCTTATTTATATAAACGTATTTGGGTTAGAAAAATTGCCTTTGTGTTACAATTATTTAAAATATATATTTAGAAGGAAGAATTATGAAGAAGATTAATTTTACAAAAATGCAAGGTTGTGGCAATGATTTCGTCATTGTAGATTTTGAGGAGTTTGAAAAAACAGGGTTGAAAATGTCTGATTTAGCTAAAAAAATCTGTGATAGAAATTTTGGAGTTGGGGCAGATGGCTTAATCATTCCTAACTTGATTGCTGAAAACACTGATATTGCTTGGTATTTTTATAATTCTGACGGCTCAACAGCACAGATGTGTGGCAATGGAATGAGGTGTTTTGCAAAATATGCTTATGATAAGAAAATTGTTGATAAAAAAACGTTTTCTGTTGCAACTGGTGCTGGGGTTATAAAACCAGAAATAGTTGATGAAAATTTAGTGAAAGTTAATATGGGTAAGCCAATTTTTGAGAATGCGAAAATCCCTTATTGGGGACAAGATAACCAAATAAAAGCAATTGATAAGACTTTTGAAATAACGCCAATTTCAATGGGCAACCCGCATTGTGTTATTTTGACCGAGGACAACCCATTAGAATTAGCGAAAAAATATGGACCAGTTATAGAAATTAACGAAGCTTTTCCAGAAAAAACTAATACTGAATTTGTTAAAATTCAATCAAAAAGAGAAATTGATATGCAAGTTTTTGAGCGTGGTTGCGGAATAACTCTGGCATGTGGAACGGGTGCTTGTGCTAGTGTTATAGCTTGTATTTTAAAAAACTTAACAGAAGCTAAAGTGAAAGTGAATTTGCTTGGTGGGGCTGTATTCATTGAGTGGCAAGGGAATAAGCAGGATTTGGAGCAAGATGTGTTTTTGACAGGAGCTGCCAATTATGTATTCTTTGGGGAATACTTGTTGTAAATTTATTTTTTTTTGTGGTAATATATTTTTACCGAAATATAAATTAAAGGAGAATAAAATGAAAACTTACGAACTATTAACAGTATTTAAACCAAACCTTGACGTTGATGACGTTGATAAATTAATCGAAAAAATTAACGCTGATGTTGTTGCGTTTGGTGGTACAATCGAAACAAATGAAAAAATGGGCAGAAAAAAATTAGCTTATGAAATCGAAAATTTCAGAGATGGTTTTTTTGCAACTACAAAATTAACTATACCTGCTGAAAAAATCAAAGAGTTTAACAGACAACTAAGATTAAATGATAGCATTTTAAGAACTATGTTTCTTGATGTAACGTCAAAAGTTAGTGTATAATATTTAAAATAAGAAAGAAAAATTATGTCTATAGCAAAATCAGTAGTAACAGGAACAGTTTACAGAACGCCAGAAAAACGTTTTACACAAAACAATATCGGTGTGTCTGCGTTTGTTCTTGATATCGGAGAAAAAGACGAGCTTCTTGTTCGCATTATTTCAAGACGTGCAGGGTTGGACGAAATTGTTTCATCAATTTCAAAAGGTGATCGTGTGCTTGTTGAAGGTAGATTACAAACAGCTACCGTGAAAGCAGATGATGGGTCTGAAAAAAGAATTTATGAGATAGAAGCCGCTTCTATTGAACAAATGAGTGCAACTTCAGCTACAAACAGTTCTAAATTCGCAACAGAAGAAATCGTTAAATTCGAATCTGACATAGCTCCAGATGAATTGATTAACGAGGACGAAATCCCGTTTTAACAAACAAAACAGTAAAATGATAAAAAATAAATTAAAGTAGAATAAAAAAGGCTAGAAAGGCTAAAGGAAAAAAATGGCAAGATTTAACAATAACAAAGAAGACAAAAAACGTAAAAATTGCGGACTATGTGCAGATAAAATCGAAGAAATCGATTATAAAGATGCAGCTAAATTGAAAAGATATTTAACTGAAGCTGGAAAAATTATCCCACGTAGAGTTACTGGTAACTGCTCTAAACATCAAAGAATGGTTGTTAATTCAATCAAACGTGCTAGAGAAGCTTCAATCATACCTTACGTTTTCGATTAGTTTTTAACTAATAGGAATTGATATAAAGCGGATTTGAATAAAATTCAAATCCGCTTTATTCTTGCGTAACAAGCAGGCGAAATTGATTTCAATTTCGCCTGTTTTGTTCACTTATATTTTAGCCTTTTTATTCACGACAAAGGCTATTCGTTAAATTTCGCCTTATTAATATATTTTATTTTATCACTTCTAAAAATTCATAATCGACCAAATATGGTATATGAGCTTCTGTAATCAATTCACCTGGTAGCAAAACTGCAATCCCTGGTGGGCATTCAGCGATGACTTCAGCTGAAATCCTTCCAATACATTGAGTTTTAGGTAGAGTTTCTTTATCTGAATAAAAGGCATCACGCAAGCACATTTTGATTTTTGGCGTAAGCATTGGCATATGTTTTTTATGCTCTAAATAGTAAATATCAGAATAATTTGCAACATCGATTTTTTGTAAACATTTTACTAAATATTCAATGTCAGAGCGAGGATTACCCATATTTGAAAGTACTAAAATACCTTGATCAGAAGCACTTTCGACTTCGATATTAAAATCAACTTCTAAAATGTGTTCAAGACGTTTGCCTGATAATCCGTCTGCTTTAATAAAAACTTTGGTGATGTCTGTTCTATATCCAAAATCTGATTGCAGGTGATGGATTTTTTTAAGTTTATCAATTTCTGAGCGTAAATATTTAGCGTTTGCTACTGCACGTTTTAATTGCTTTTGTCCACGTTGGCTTTCTAAATTAGCTCTAGCAGCGTCAAGGCTAGCTAATAAAAGCATTGATGGGCTTGTTGTGTGTAAAAGTTTTAATGCTTTTTCAATAGCTTCAACATCAAGGCAAGAATTTTTTGCAATATGAAGCATTGAGCTTTGGCTCATACTGCCACCAGTTTTGTGAAGTGAATGAAGAACAGCGTCAGCACCTAGTTTCAAGGCAGATTCAGGAAGGTTTTCGTTAAAATTCCATAGTGAACCGTGAGCCTCGTCAACGATTAAAGGCACGTTATATTTTTTGCAAATCCTAGCGATTGATTTTATGTCAGAAATAACGCCCTCATAAGTTGGATTAGTAATCCAGACCATAGAAATATCATCATTATTTTTTAGAGTTTCTTCTATTTTTTCAGGTGAAATATTTCCCCAAATCCCCCAGTCTTCAAGGCGGTTTGGAGTAATCCACACTGGTTCTGCTCCAGAAATAATCATTCCTGTTAAAATTGAGCGATGGCAATTTCTGTTGGTAATTATTTTTTGTCCTTTTTTAGTCAATCCCATTGCGAACGCAAGGTTTCCAACGGTTGAGCCGTTGAGTAAGAAAAATGTTCTTTCAGCATCAAAAGCTCTAGCTGCTAATTCAAGTGCTTCTTTTATCGGTCCAGTTGCAGGGTGAAGCGTGCCTAAATTGTCAAACTCGTCAGTCGTATCAACCATAAGTGCTTTTTTACCAATAAGTTTTTTAAATTCAGGCAATGCACCGTTTCCTTTGGTATGACCAGGAATATGGAACTGATAAGTAGGATTTTCATAAGCTTTTTTCAAAGCTTCTACAATTGGGGCTTTGACTTTAACACTTAATTTGTGTTTAGTCGAATTTTTTATTGTTACGCTTGTCATAGTTAAAAATATAAACCAAAAAAATTAATTATGCAATAAAATAATCAATATATGTTAAATTTTATTAATCAACTTTTACATCTTCTTTGATGACGATTAAATTATTAATCATTTTCATCGCACAAGTAGGCAATACAACTTCGCTAAGTCCGTTAGCGATGCTGATAATTTTGCCAGCACTAAGAGTGACTTCATCACCTTTATAATAAAATTTATAATCTTCTTTTCTATCAGAACGAATAGTTACTTTTTCCATTTTTATCCCTAGTAGCTAGTTTGCCACTACCTTTCAATTTTATAATATATTTTTTTAAATTATTTGTCAAGAATTTTATTTAGTTTCTTTTTGACCAGATTTGTTATAAAAGACGTTATTTTCATTTACTTGTTCAAAAAGTTCTTCATCGGCTTCAAATTGTGCTTGTGTTATCGGATACAAGTCGATACAAATTCCCAATTCAGTTTCTAACTTACCAATAATTGGCCAAATTTGTTCTCTTTTAGATTTGTCTTCGATGTCAAAAAGTGCGACCAATTCGATGTCTTCATCTTCATGAAGGTTTCCATCAGTGTGAACTCCGAATAAATAAATCCCTTTAAAATCGTCAAAAACGATATTGAAATTTTTAGTAAGTTTTAAAATAATTTCATCTAATTTGTTAATCATTGCAAAACATTTCCTTTATTTTATTTCGTGGCACTAAAGTTTGTTCAGAAGTCGCAAGGTTTTTGATAGCGACTTGATTATTTTGTATTTCATCTTCGCCTAAAATTATCGCAAAATTAGCTACTTTAGAGGCTTTTTCAAGTTGTTTAGTGAATTTTTTGTTAGTCAAGTCAAATTCAGTTGTTATTCCAAAGCTTCTAAGTTCTTGAGTAAGTGCGAAAGCTTCTTCTGGTATATTTGAAACAACGTAGGCTTGAATTTTTTCTTGTTCAATTTTTGGTAAAAGCGAGTTTAATCTTTCCATTCCCATCGCCCAACCAACAGCAGGGGTATCGTCCCCGCCTAAGTTTTTGACAAGGCTGTCATAGCGTCCGCCACCGCAAACGGCGTTTTGCGAGCCTAAATCGTTAGATTTTATTTCAAAAACTGTTCGGTTGTAGTAGTCTAGGCCTCTGACTAATAGTTTGTTTTCGCTATATTTTATTTCTAATTTATCGAGATATTTTTTTAGTTCTTGATAATGTTGAGAGCATTCATCACAAATAAAATCAGATTTTATAACGGTTTGAATTTGTGGTTGTTCAAAGATCTTTTTGCAAGAGTCTACTTTGCAATCTAGTAATCTGAGTGGATTTTTCTCATAACGGCTTTTGCAGTCATCACAAAGTTCATCAAATTCAGGTGCTAAAATCTTTTTAATTTTGTCTTTATACCCATCACGACAAGTTGAACAGCCGAGAGAGTTGATTTCTACTTCAAGCTTGTTTAGTCCAAGTGCTTTCAAATAATTTACGGCAAGTGCGATTGATTCAGCGTCAGCACTTGCTTGTTTTATGCCAAACATTTCAACTCCTACTTGATGAAATTGTCTTTGACGTCCTGCCTGTGGGCGTTCATATCTAAACATTGGACCTTTGTACCAAAGTTTTATTGGTGCAGATTGTCTAGTCATACCGTTTTCGATAAATGAGCGTACGACACCTGCTGTATTTTCTGGGCGAAGTGTCAAAGAGCGATTGCTTTTTTCAAAAGTGTACATTTCTTTGTTGACGATATCGGTTGTATCACCTACGCCACGAGAGAATAATTCTGTTGCTTCAAAAATAGGTGTACGAAGTTCTTTGTAACCATATTTCGTAAAAACCTCAAGTGCAGTTTGTTCAAGTTTGTGCCATTGATTGACGTCTTGAGGCAGAATATCTTTAGTTCCTTTTAATACGTTTATTATTTTACCCATAGATCAATTTTATTATGTTTATTTGAAAAAGTCAAACTTGGTTTTATTGCGATAAAATTTAATTTTATGGTAAGCGGGTGGATTTTTCTTTAGAAAAATCCACCCGCTTACTGTTCTATTAAGATTATAGATTAACGTCTATGATTCATGTTTTTAGTATTACTTCTTTGACTTGTGCTTCTTGAATTTGTTCTAGTATTGCTACTGCTTGAATTTCTAGAACTTGAGTTAACGTTTCTTTCGTTACCTTGTCCACCTTGTGGTCTGCGAGCTTCGCTGTCTTGTCCTTGTTGTCCACCACGAGGTCCACGAGCTTCGCCGTCTTCGCCTTGTTGTCCACCACGAGGTCCACGAGCTTCGCCGTCTTCGCCTTGCTCTCCACCTTGAGGGCGGTTACCTTGTAGTTCTTCTCTTTTTTCTTGGATATCTTCTCTCGTGTCTTGGATATCTTGTCTTTGTTCTTGGATTTCTTGTCTAATTTCTTGGTTTTCTAAAACTGCTTGTGGTGCTGTTTCTGCCATTGATAAATTTGCTCCTAAAGACATCATTAGGGCTACGAGTAATAACTTTTTCATTTTCTCTCCTTTTGGATACTCTCACTAAACACTTTTTATTGCATCTGAAATGATGCAATATTTCCATTATAATAATTTTTTTTAAAAAGTCAATATTTTTTATATACTTTTAATCTATTCGGACCATTTTTTCGGGTCAAAGCGTAGGTCTGTCACATTGAATTTTAATGATTTTAAATATGGTTCAAATTTGACTAAAATCTGTATTTTTTTAAGCATCAACTCTTGTGCTACAATTGCGTTTTTGCAAGCAATAACCATTACTCCATTGCCAATCATTGAATATGGACGTGAGCTTTCAGAAAATTTTTTGCCTACAACTTTATCCCAAAATTTGTATAGATTGTTACGTGTGATAGCTTTTTTTATTTCTTTTTGCCCAAGCATATTTTCGATTAAATCTTCTGTAGTTATAAAATCAGTATATAAAACTTTTTTCAAATTTGTAATCCTATATTTTTCGTGTTAGAGTAATCAAATGGACTATTCTAAACTAAATGATATCATAAAATCCTCTAAAAATATATTGATAATATCGCACATAAATCCAGATGGCGATACTTTAGGTTCGATGTGTGGGTTGCGATGTGCTATTAAGAAAAATTTTAAAAAAACTTGTGAAATGTTAATTATATCAAAAGTTCCATCAATTTATCATTTTATGCCTGAGGTTAATAATGTTAAAACGCTTGATGATTTTGATAAATCTCGTGAATATGATTTGGTTATAAATGTTGATATTGCTTCTTTGGATAGGATTTGTGATGGAAAAATCTTGTTTGAAAGAGCTAAGCATACTGTGAATATTGACCACCATAAAACGAATAATTCGTACGGTGAGATTAATATTATTGATCCTGATGCGAGTTCTACTGGTGAAGTTTTGTACAACTGTATGCAAAAGATGGGCTGGGAGCTTAATCTCGATACTGCGATTTGTCTTTATACTGCAATTTTGACAGATACTGGTTCGTTTAAATATAGTAATACTAAATATGAAACTCTACGTATAGCTTCTGAATTGGTGGCTATTGGGGTTATGCCTAATGACATTTATGCGAATGTCTATGAAAGTGATTCGAAAACTTTAGTAATGTTTCAGTCATATTGTGTTAGTAGAGCTAAATTTTTGGAAGATGATAAGATAGCTTATATGAACGTATATAAAAAAGATATGGAAAAATTCGGTGCTAATGAAGAATGCATGGAAGGTTTGACTGAAAAATTGCGTTCTATTGCTACAACTAGGGTTGCGTTTGTTGCAAAAGAGATGAAATCTGGTGCTACAAAGATTTCTATAAGAAGTAAATTAGCTGATGTTGCTGAAATTTGTAAGGTGTTTGGTGGCGGTGGTCATAAATTTGCGGCAGGCTGTACGATAAAAGCTTCTTTGGAAATCGCAACGAAAAAAATGTTAGCGGAAATTAAAAAACACGAGATTTAAGAATGAAATTTGATGTTTTTGTAAGAGGTTTTAAAGATTTAATTAGGTCGGTTATTTACCATGATTTCTTTGGAATGGCAGCAGAAATGGGTTTTATGATGGTTATTGGTATTTTCCCGTTTATGTTATTTGTGATGGCGGTTTTTGGTTGGCTTGGGAACAAAACTTTTATGTCGCCTTTATTACGAATGCTTTCATCGATTATGCCTGAGCAAGCGATGGATTTAATTTTGACGGTGCTATCTGAGGTTATGATTTTTTCTCGTGGCAAAACTATGGCGATTGTCGGGCTTTGCATAACTCTGTTTTTGTCAACCAACGCTGTGGCGGTGGTTTTGAAGGGGCTTAATCGTGCTTATAAAGTCACTGAAACAAGGAATTTTATTTATGTGCGTATTTTGTCGTTGTTGATGATGTTAGTCGATATTTTGGTAATGTTTTTGAGCATAAACTTGATCGTATTTGGGCGAGTTATTATTAATTTTCTTGTTGAACATTTTCATATGTCGCAACAAATTGCGATTATGTTATTGACTTTGCGTTGGCCAATTGCATTTGCCGCATTGTATTTGATGGCGTTTTTAAGCTATTATATTTTGCCAGATTTGAGAGGTAATGAAGCGTTTAAAAGAAAAAGTGCGTTGTTAGGCACTTGGTTTTTCTGTGTTTTTTGGCTTGTCGGCTCGTGGGGATTTTCTATTTATGTAAACAATTTTAGTACATATAATATGGTGTATGGGACAATCGGTGCGTTTGCTGTTTTGATGGTTTGGTTCTATTATACTTCTATTTTGATATTGGTCGGTGGGGAGATAAACTCGCAAGTCTATAACCGCCTAGAAAGCAAAGCTGAAGAGATTAAGACGAGCTTTCAGACGTTAGAAAAATTCAATATGGATATTGAAGATTAAGGTTTTTTAATATTTATCAAGTCACAATTGTATAACAATAACTCAAAAGCTCCGAAATTTTCGGAGCTTTTTTAACCTCTATTTAGATATGAAAAGTTACCTTACGCAACGTGCCTGTGGCAATGAGTATGATTTTAAATTATCATTAGAAGTGCTGTCGCCACTACCGCTGCCTCCGTCAATAATAGTACTTGTCTCGTAAAAAACTCTTTGATATGCAGTTAAATCACTAGATGAGCTATTTGCCCAATAACGATGATAACCAACACCACTACTATAAAAAGTCATTGACAATTCGTTAGCCTTAGTTTGATTAAATACGATATTAGAAACAGTACCAGTATTACTAGGAACATAATCTAAATCATACAAATATTGTGTCAAATAAGCAAGTTCTGATAGTGTTGGCAATCTTTTGCCTGCATCGCTACATGCTTTCAAAGCACCCGCCCAATAGTTTTTTGCACAATTCGGTGTTCCATCATATGCCCAACTTTCTTGATTAGTAGTTGTGAACACACTATCCCATTCGGATTGCCCATCACATGTGTCAATAGATGAGAACGAAGTGTTAGATGTATCCCAACAAGTGTCTTCTATCATAATTCCTAATGATGAATTCATTGCAACGATATCACTTCCAACCATGTTTTTACCAGAATTACCATTAACATCAGCGATTATCGCAACGCATTGCGTAGCTTCGTATCTATTTAACCCACTTTCATAAGGGTCTAACCATTCGCAATCTAGGTCGTAATTGATTATAGCTTTTGTACCGTCAGCTAAAACTATCCCAACGTTATCACTTGTAAAATCTCTGTTTAAAATATCCGCTGCAAAATCCTCACCAGTTGTTAGGTCTTCAACATAGACTTTCTCATCACACGAGCTTATCGCAACATCAGGAAAACAATCTGTCATATCAGTCAAATCACAAACTTCATTAATTTTTAAATATTTTCCTAATTCTGCGACAAAATCCTCAGCATCTGAATATCCTGTAAGTTTTTCATGAAACCTCATTTGATTCATCGCTTCATAAAGTCGCTCTTGAAATAAAGTTTTTTTAGTATCTAAAGCTTTATATTGATAATTACTAACTAAATTTGGTATCGTCATTGCTGATACAACGCCGATTATGCCTAGTGTAATCAATACTTCCGCCAATGTGAAAGCAGAACGTTTCGTCATTGAAACCACCCCGACCTCACGGTCACCCCTCCATCGGAGGGGAATGCGACTGCCACCCTGAACACGGTTTAGCAAAGGGTTCTCGTCACAGTCAAAAATCCGCAAATTCGGAATGACGCTACTTGGTGTAAATTCTTTTTTAATTTTAAACATATAATTCTCCTTTCATAAATTAAATCTTACGCTTTACTGGCAATTATCCAGTAAAGTTATGGTAACATTTCCAGTAAGATTGTCAACATGGAAGAAAATCTTATATATCTAAAATTAGGGAAACAGATTAAATTTTTGCGTGAAAACGCACATCTTACACAAGAAAAACTTGCAGAAAAATGCGGTATTAGCCTAGATTATTTAGGCAAAATCGAAGTAAATATAAACAAACCAGGGTTTAAAACAATTATAAAAATTGCAAACGCACTAAATGTGTCATTAAAAGAACTTTTTAATTTTTAAAATACATTTTATTCAGTTATATGAAAAGCACATTTTGAACAATGAGCTTTTGGGTGCAGAACCAAATTGTCTTCCAAATCATAGAGTTTGGCAACCCTTGTCACCAAAACGGCATCGCATTTCGGACATTTTAAACCACCCGCACCGTTTAATATCAATTCTTTCAAACTGTCGATAATCTCTTGTGAAACGAAATAACTTGTATAATCTTTTTCTAAATCTTTTATCTCAAAAGGTTCACATCTAAGTTCTTTAGCCAATGCCTGACGCACGGTAACTGACATGAACAAATCCTTACCAGATTCCAAATCCTCTAAAGTTTCAACAGCAATACAACAACGCTCAGCAAGACCCTTAACAGTAAATCCAGCCTCATCACGTTTTTGTTGCAGAAATTGTGCTAATGTTTTCATAAAAAACCGACCCTAAACTATTGTTGTGCTAACTTTTCTCTAACCAAAGTTTCAACAGTGTTTAAGATATCAGTATTTTCACTCAAAAATTCTCTAGCCTTATCACGTCCTTGACCAAGTTTCTCTTCGTTAAAACTAAACCAAGAACCAGCTTTTTTAACAATCTCTAGATTAACTGCAACGTCTAAAATATTACCGATTTTGCAAATCCCTTTACCAAACATAATATCAAATTCAGCTGTTCTAAACGGTGGTGCAACTTTATTTTTCAATACTCTTACACGAACGTGGTTACCAACATCGCCATCATCGCCCTTTAAACCTTCAGTACGTTTGATTTCCATACGAACAGATGCGTAATATTTCAAAGCGTTACCACCAGTTGTAGTTTCAGGGTTGCCATACATGACACCAATTTTCATACGCAATTGGTTAATAAAAATTACAGTTGTATTAGTTTTACCGATTACACCAGTCAACTTTCTTAAAGCTTTACTCATCAAACGAGCTTGCAAACCCATTTGTTGGTCTTCCATAGAACCTTCAATTTCGGCTTTTGGAACAAGTGCTGCAACCGAGTCAACAACAACAATATCAACAGCTCCAGAGCGGACTAATTCTTCGGTAATATCAAGTGCTTGCTCACCAGTATCTGGTTGAGAGATTAATAAATCATCAATTTTTACGCCCAAATTTCTTGCATACTCTGGATCTAAAGCGTGTTCTGCATCAACGAACGCAGCAATACCACCTTTTTTTTGACACTCAGCAACGATATGTTGAGCCAAAGTTGTTTTACCTGAACTCTCTGGTCCGTAAATCTCAATGATACGACCACGAGGAATTCCGCCTATACCAAGGGCAACGTCTAATGCCAAAGAACCTGTAGGAATTGCTTCCACATTCACAGAAGATTTATCACCCAACTTCATGATAGAACCCTTACCGAAATCTTTTTCGATTTTTTCGATAGCTAATTTTAATGCCTTAATTCTTTCTTCTGAATTCGTTGGTGTTCCAATTTCTTTATCTTTAGTCGCCATTACACTAATCCCTTTTCAATTTATTATCTTGTTCTAATATATTTGTTTTTCTTTTTTCTTATAAAGTCCCAAAGCAACAGGCTTATAAGTATTTAATTCGCTTTTTAATTGATAAATTTCTTTATTCATATCAATAATTTTTTGACGCAAAGTTTCGTTATCAGTCTTACAACGGATTAATTCAACGACAACCTCGTCCATGCCTTCCAACTTTTCATCAATAACCTTAGCGATTTTATCGCCCAAAGTTGTTTCCATTTTTTGTAATGAAGCCAAAATGCTTGTAATAGTAGTTTGCTGACCAACTCTTGACATCGGATTTTGAACGCCTTTTCTAGTCTGAATTTTTCTCAAGTTTCTAACTTCATCATAAGAAAAATAAGTTTGACCACTATCATCTTTGCGTGGCAAAATAGACGCACGTTTGCACAAATCAACTATCTCTTTATTATCAGCACTCAAGATGTTTCTAACCTCTTGTGGCGACAAAGTCTTCTCTCTCAATTCTTGTTTAAGCATAATTAATCCTCAAAATTTCCCCATCTATATTGTATTTTAGACAACAAAAAAATACAAATAATTTACACATTTTCTGTAACAAGACTTAACATTTTCTCTCAAAATATCGTCCGCCATCTCGGTCGATAGATCACGAGAATTACATTAAAAAAGAAAGACGAGCATGCCCATCTTTCTTTAAAATTTCAATTAATCCAATTAAATAGCTTTTGTAACTTTTCCTGCTTTAATACAAGAAGTACAAACTTTAATTCTTTTTACAGAACCGTTCAAGTTAGCTTTAACTGATTGCAAGTTAGGCTCTTGAGTTTTTACGATTTGTTTATGAGAGAAAGTTAATTTCGCTGCTTTAATAGGTGTTTTTCCGCATATTTCACAATGTTTTGCCATAATTTTTTCCTTTTCTAGCTAGGTGTATAAATATATACTACAATAAAAATACTATAAATCAAGTATATGTAAATTTTTCTTAAAAAATGTTTTTTAAAGAGTGAGCAATCGCACCAAAAACTAACCAATCTATTTTATCTTCCTAGCAAACGAAAGCCCTGCAGGCAAAGATAAAACAACATTTTCGTATCTATCATTAGCGTTAATCGCTTCAATAAACGGGCGACATTTCTTTTCATGAGATAGCACATTATCACAAGTCAATACCCCACCGACTCTTAAATGCTTGTCGATTAATTTATAATAATCAATATATTCTTTTTTATTAGCATCTACAAATGCTATATCGATCACAAAATCCTCGTCAAGGTTTTCTAAAACGCTACAAGCAGAGCCTTGCAAAGTCGTCACCAACTTGTCAACTCCACAAGTTTTAAAGTTTTCACGAGCTAATGCAATGCGTTTTTCATAGTATTCGACACTTGTCAAATGACCGCCTGTTTGCTCCAAAGCCTTAGCCAACCAAATCCCAGAATAACCGTTTGAAGTCCCGATTTCTAAAACATTTTTTGCTTTCTCTTCAACAATCAATATCGATAAAAATTCAGCCGTCACCCTTGAAATATTCCAAAATTCTTTTTGCGTTTTCTCTAACCCTAATAAAATCTCTTGAGTTTTTCCATCAAATCTATTAATCATTAATCTTTTGAACCTTTTTTGTTGTAATTACAGAATTTATTGGAACATCAATTAGCACATTTTCTACAACTTCATTTTTTTCCAAATCAAAAATTGTATATAATGACAACTTTGAATCAGTTATCAATGCCATATTCGTTCCATCAACATGATAAATTTTTGTAGAAAAACCATCTGTATTCAAATTTATAGTGTCAATGACCTCATCTTTTGCTGTATCTAAAATTTGGATAACATTTTCTGTAGCACCAATGATATAAATCATTTCGTTAAACTCAAGCAAATCAACAGGTTTCTCACAAACTGTCAACTCAGCTATTACACCAATCGTATCATAATCAATCACCGCCAAATGATTTTTAGTACGGCTTGTTATATATAATTTGTTATTTGAAAAAGCTATTTTTGAAACATTCGGAAAACGTCCGATTTCTTTTAACAAATATTTGTTATCCAATTCAACAGCCCAAATATTACCTGTTTTTTTATCAAAATAAAACAGTTTTGAACCATCATCAGAAAGCACAGCCCTTGTCGGCATGCCAGTAACCTTCAACTCTCTCATCAAAGTCATTTTGTCCAAATTCACAAGAAAAACGCTTGAAGAATTTGCACTTACAACATAAGCTATTTTATTTTCGCTATCAATCAAAATATCATCAGGTTGAGTTTTTATATTAATCTGTTTTATAACTTTATCATCAGCTAACGATATCACATCAACTGTCAATTTATCATAATTTGAAACCAACAAAAATTCCTCATAAGCTTTCATTGATATAGGAATATTAACTTGAGAAAAAGCATATTCAGGAGTTGCCTCACCAAGTGATAACACATGAATATTTTTTGAATAAGGCGAAGCTACATACAAGCTCTTTTCCTTTAATTCGGGATACGCCATTATTTTTTTACTACTGCGAGAATTTCTTGGAGTAAAGACTTTCTTAACATTTTTCATCAAAACCCTAATCCCACCATCATTTGAAGTTTCAATATTCAACCCCCCAACAATGCTTTTAAGATTTTCAGGGATTACCAAACGACTAGGTACTAACAAATCTTGAGGTAACAAGCCAGTTTTCACCTCAACAGGAACACTATCGAAACCATAAACTGTTTTATCCTCGTTCTCATCAACCAAAACCTTCAATAAAACAAAATCATCATTAAAAATAACAACATCAGGTTTATCTTTTATAGATTTGCCCTCAGGAAAAGTCTTAGTTATTTCTAAATTTTCTACCTCTATATCTTTTGCAGGAAATAATGGTAAATAAAGCGTATTATCAGGCATTATAACAAGCCCATCAAATCTAAATGTCGCATCTGAAAACTCTTTGCTTACATAATCTTGCATCTGCTTTGGCACACGTCCTGCAAAAGCCGTATTTGACGCCATACACAACAAACAAAGAATTATTAACAGATTACGCATTATTAAATACTCCCTTAACCTTATCCATAACAGATTTTTGAGGTTTTTTATTTTTATTTATTTCATAAATTTTCTTATATAAAACTTTTTCTTCTTCAGTTAGCGAAGTAGGAATTTTTACAGAAAAAATAACGATATGACTTCCACGCTGAGATGGTCTTGAAATATGTGGAACTCCAATATTTTTCAACTTAATACTATCTGCATTTTGAACACCAGCCGAGATTTCCACCTCTTGTTCGCCATCTAAAGTTTTAATAACAACGCTATCGCCTAAAACAGCCTGTGCTGGTGATATTTCTAATTTTGTATAAACATCAACCCCATCACGCTTAAAGTATTTTGAAGCTTTAACATGGATAACCACAAACAAATCGCCAGCTCTTCCACCGTTATGTCCAACATCTCCCTCGCCTGAAACACGAATTTTTGACATATTATCAACACCAGCTGGGATTTTTATTTCGATTTTCTTTTCTTTTTGTAACTTTCCTTGCCCTCTGCAATCTTTACAAGGCGCGCTAATTTTTTTACCAGACCCCTTACAATCAGGACAAGTAACTATTTGAGCAAAAGAACCCAACGGAGTTCTTGTAACCTGCTTAACTTGACCAGAACCACCACATTTTGGACAGGAAATGATTTCAGAATTCTTCTCAGCACCACTGCCATTACAAGAACTACAATTCTCTAAATGATCGAATTTCAATTCAAATTCAGTTCCAAAAACAGCCTGCTCGAAATCGATTTCAATATCAAGCCTTAAATCATCGCCCTCAATTGGTGCATTAGGGTCTTGTCTTCCACCGAAACCGAAACCACCAAAAAATGAACTAAATATATCGTTCAAATCACCAAAGCCACCTGCAAAAGGACCTCCAGTGTCAAATCCTGAATTTTTCAATCCATCTTCACCATAACGATCATAAGTCGCACGCTTGTTATCGTCCATCAACGTTTCATAAGCCTTACCTAATTCTTTAAACTTTGCATCAGCATCAGGCTCTTTATTTACATCGGGGTGGAGAGTTCTCGCTTTTTTCCTAAACGCAGATTTAATCTCATCTTTAGATGCATCTTTTGACACCTCTAATATATCGTAATAATTACTCATTTATTTTCCTATTCTAATTTGTCCTATGCCTCAGTAGCAACGTTAACTAACGATGCTCTAAGCACTTTCTCACCTAATCTGTAACCTTTTTGTAATTCTGCAACAATAGAATTTTCTGGCAATTCGTTGGTTGCAGTTTGCATAATTGCTTCATGGAAATTTGGATCAAACATAGCACCATTTGTATCGATTACTTCCAACCCTAATTTTGCTAACGCATCAAAAGTTTGCTTGTAAATCATATTGAAACTATCTTTAACTTTCTGACAATCCTCGACATCTTGCAACGCTTTTTCACCACGCTCAAAATTATCTAAAACTTCAATCATTTTTTTCAAAGCGTTTTCTGAGCCATATTTTAACAAATCTTCTCTTTCTTGTGCTTGTCTTTTACGGAAATTGTCAAAATCTGCTGCTAATCTTAAATATTGATTATTTAATACATCAAATTTTTCTTGAAGCTCGTCTTTTTTATTCAATTCAACAGTTTCTTGAGGTTTAGCCTCTTCAACTTCTTGATTATTATCCTGCTCTACTTCCTTCTCAAAAGTATCGTCATTTTGCTTAAATGGATTATTATTTTTTTTGCTCATTTTTTCACCTCGTAAAAACAATTATATACTATCAAAATAATTAGACAAGTAAAATTAACTTTTTCTTAATAATCTAAATCCAGCGAAAAAAGTTTACAAGGTAGACAAATCAACAAAAAACGTTATAATAAGTTTATCATGTCAGATTTCAATTTAAACAGCATAATTCCCAAAATACTTACTCAAAGTATTTTAAAAAATATAAACCAAGACACCAGTTCGTCAACCAACACCAATACGAACGCATCAACTTCTGGCAATTCACAATCAAATACAACATTTACTGCTTCAACACTATCGCAATACCAAATGTGGAGTATGGATAGCACAGGGCAATCAATTTATGTAAAAGATATGCTAAAACTTCCTCAAACTATGAACGAGCTTGTATATGTAGTGCAAAACAAAATGACAATCGCACAATATAATGAACAAGCCACTAGTAATACAAACACCCCAAAGCAAGAATTATCACAGCTTCAAGCACAAATCCTTGCTCAACTACAAGGCGTAAACAACTCAAATACGCAAACAAATAATTTGTTAGCCAACCAGCTAAATATATCATTAAAGTCCTTACCTATTTCGACTTCAGCCATGATAAATTTAAACGATATCGCAGCTTTAATCCAAATGAACGGCAAAGACGCTATTGCTAAATTAGTTCAATTAATCGCAAACGCCACAAAACTAGGCATAACTGACGTTACTCAACTAAGAGAAACTGCTCGACTGATTAACGCAAGCATCGCTAGTGCCTCTCAACAAGATAATGCTCAAACTATGAAGATGCTAATGCTAATTTATCTTCCTTGGCTACCTCTTCAAGAAGGTGTATCGTTTGATTTAGACATAGAAACAACCAATTCTAACGATGAAGATGATAGTGTTTTAGTTATCACCGTAACCACAATAAATTATGGAACACTTTCAGCAACGCTAATCCTTGAAAGCTCAAACTCAGTTCATGTAAATCTTGAATGTGTCGATGAATTCCCTCAAAAAGAATTGCTACATAGAATAGAAAGTGATGAAAAAAACTATTCAATGCAATCCGTAGTATCGTTTAGCGAAAGTAACCAAAAAGTCGTCCACAAAAACGAAAAACAAGAAACCAAAATAAATATGTCCAACACAAACCAAATAAATCCATACTTACTTTTAATGTCGCACACAATTATTCGCCACGTAATAGAAATCGACAAAAACTGCTCACTCGGCGTAACCTCACATGTTGATTAAATCAAATATTGATTATAAATTAAAACACTTGTTAATTTATATTAATTATCTAAAAACTTATAATCAAAATTGACACCAGAAACTAGCTCTGAAACCGTTAAATCTAACATACGAGCTATTCTTAGTAATGTCGAAAATTTAATATCAAATTTGCCGTTTTCAATCCTACTCCAAGTAGCAGTCGTTAAATAACCCCTATCAAATACAAATTTATTCAATGATTTTGATTTTGCCATTCGTAACGATTTAATTTTTTTTGACAATTTCAATAAATTTTCTTCGTCTAACTGTTGCATATATGTAATTTTAGTTGTATTATGAAATAAAAACATTACATGCGTGCAATAATAACAAACAAAAGGACAGGATTTATGACAAAAAGATTTGACAAAAGTAGCGTCATTCCGAATTCGCAGATTTTTGACTGTGACGAGAAACTTTTATTAGAGCGAGTTCAAAGTGACAATCGCATTCCCCTCCGATGGAACGCAAGCGAGCAGAGGCAGAAAGCGAAAACCACGCTTTTCGCGCTGCAGTTTAATGCGAGTAAAGCAAGACGAGGTGGCAACGAAGTTGACGGGTTTCAATGGCGAAGAAATAAAATAGTAACCACCCCGCCTTACAGGCACCCCTCCACGGGAGGGGAATTTAGAGCGTGGTAATCCATAAAAACATTAAATCTAGAAATTATTAATTCATGAAAGGAAAATTATATGTTTAAAATTAAAAAAGAATTTATACCAAGTAGCGTCATTCCGTACTTGTTACGGAATCGCACAGTCGAGAGATACAACGATGATGAGACCCTGAAACCATCTTGGATTATTCGGGTTCTCGTGGGAGTAACGTCCCACTCGAACAAACGGGTTCGCT
This sequence comes from Candidatus Gastranaerophilales bacterium, assembly GCA_044432945.1. Taxonomy (GTDB): domain Bacteria; phylum Cyanobacteriota; class Vampirovibrionia; order Gastranaerophilales; family Gastranaerophilaceae; genus JAWXUD01. Next base: position 1,038 of record JAWXUD010000017.1, on the reverse strand, counting down.
TCTCTCACCCTACCGAAAATCCGCAAGTTCAGGGTGACAAAAAACCTTTATTAAACCGAATTCAAGGTGGCAATCGCATTCCCCTGCACTCGAACGCAAACGAGCAGAGGCAGAAAGCGAAACCGCCTGCTCGAGCGGGAGTAATTCCCCTCCACTGGAGGGGTGACCGTGAGGTCGGGGTGGTTTCAATGACGAAACTTTCTGCGTTCACTCTCGCAGAAGTTTTAATCACACTCGGCATCATAGGCATTGTGTCAGCGATGACGATGCCGAGTTTGATAAGTAATATGCAATCAAAGGCACTTGAGCGAAAACAAGAATTATTCGATGGTCGTTTAGAAGAAGCGATGAATCAAATGAGGTTTCACGAAAAACTTACGGGATATTCAAACGCTCAAGATTTTGTAGATGAATTAGCGAAATATTTAAAAATTAATGAAGTTTGTGATATTAGCGATGTTGATGAATGCTTTCCTGCTACGGTAATTAGTTCGTGTGATACTCAATACAACACATCTGATTTAGTTACTGGTGATGATATTGCGGCTGTTTATAATGATATGGATTTTTCTAGTGACAATGTGGGAGTTATTTTTGCTGATGGAACAAAAGCGTTAGTCAATTACGACCTAAACTGTGAATGGCTTGACCCATATGATGGCGGGGCTAATCGAGAAGAAGCGACTCAATGTGTTTCGGTTTTAGCTGATGTTAATGGCAACAGTGGTAAAAACACTATTGGTAACGATATTTTACCGATAAATTCTCAATTTGGGTTCAACATTTCTGGCACTTGTTGGAGTTTAAGTAATCTTGTACCTGTTGGTATAAACTGCACAAACACTAGTGGCGTGGATTATAGTTATTGTGAAGGCTCAACATCATATAGTGCTGATTATTGGGCGGGAGCGATGAAATCTTGTTATGAGCAAGGTAAAAGGTTGCCGACTAGACAGGAATTAGCGGATATGCACAATTATATTTTTAATACGGATATAATTACAGCAACTGGAGATTTTTACGATTTAACGCTTGATG
>JAWXUD010000016.1:18792-43009 GCA_044432945.1 Candidatus Gastranaerophilales bacterium | reverse complement strand
GTTGAGCTAATAACCGTTGATCTAGCAGGCATGTTAATCCCCGCAGCCAAGGTTTCTGTCGCAAAAACAACTTTTATTAAACCTTTTTGAAATAATTTTTCTACCAAACTTTTCCACCCTGGCAAAAGTCCAGCATGATGCGATGCAACTCCACAACATAAATATTGAATGTGCTTGTTATTGTATAAATGAGGGTTTTCTGCAACATATTCTTCTACATATTGCTTAATTTGAGCATGTTCTGCTCTTGTTACAAGTTCTAATCCTGATGCCTTTTCCATCTGCTCATCACATTTCCTACGTGAAAAAGTAAAATAAATCGCTGGTAACATTTCCTTTTGTGCCAAATTTCTTATAACATCGTTAACAAAAGATCGCTTATTTTGAAATTTTCTACCAAATACTTTTTTTTCTGGTTTAATTTTATTATTCAACTGACCACTAGGTGTCAAAAGTGGTAACAATTTATCAGGTTGTGAGCTATCAAAATAATGAAATCTTAATGGCACAGGACGAAAATCTGTATCAACCAATTCTGTTCTAGAATGCACTGTATTAATCCAATCTGTCAATTCTTGAGCATTGGCAACAGTTGCTGAAAGTGCAATAAGCTGTACATTCGTAGGACAATAAATAATACTTTCTTCCCAAACTGTTCCACGTTGTTCGTCATTCATATAATGAACTTCGTCCAAAACAACATATTGAACATCTTTTAAATTATCCGCAACCGCACCAAAATTTGTACCATAAAGCATATTGCGAAAAACTTCTGTTGTCATAACGACAATCTGAGCTTTCTTATTCAAAGAAGTATCGCCCGTTAACAACCCGACTTTATCATGACCATATTTTTCACCAAAATCATAAAACTTCTGATTTGAAAGAGCTTTCAAAGGGGTAGTATAAAATATTCTTTTTCCTTCTTTTAAAGCATTATGAATAGCATGTTGAGCTATAACAGTTTTACCAGCACCAGTTGGTGCGCATACTACAACACTTTTGCCATCGTTTATAAAATCGCATGCCTGTTTTTGAAAATCATCTAACTCAAATGGGAATTCGTACATTATTACTCCTAAACTACTCTTTTTTTTAATTATAGCATAGGTTGTGTGATTATCCTAATTAAATTTTATCAAAGCCTGTATATCTTCTTAAAACTTCAGGAATAATTATTGTCCCATCAGCTTGTTGATAATTCTCAACAATAGCAGCAACTGTTCTACCTACAGCCAGCCCCGAACCATTAATCGTATGAACAAACTGAGTTTTACCAGTTTCTTTATCACGGTATCTAATATTAGCACGGCGAGCTTGGTAATCTCCGAAATTTGAACAACTTGAAATCTCTTTATAAGCGTCATAAGAAGGCATCCAGACTTCTAAGTCCCAACATTTATTAGCTGAAAATCCGATATCACCAGTAGATAAAGCTATTTTTCTATATGGCAAGCCTAACAATTGAAGCATTTTTTCTGCATTAGCTGTAAGTTTTTCATGTTCCTCTTTACTCTCTAAAGGTTTACAAAGCTTAACTAATTCTACTTTATTAAATTGATGCACACGTATTAACCCACGTGTATCCTTGCCAGCAGAACCAGATTCACGTCTAAAACATGGAGTATAAGCTGTCATATATTTTGGTAAATCCTCTTCAGACAAAATCTCATTTGAATAAATATTTGTAACAGGAACTTCAGCAGTTGGAATTAAGAACAAATCTTCTTCTTCGCATTTATACATGTCATCTTTAAATTTTGGTAGTTGACCTGTTCCACGCATAGAATTTGAATTAACTAAAAATGGAGGAAGGATTTCCTCATAACCATGTTCTGTATGATAATCTAAGAAGAAATTTATTACAGCACGCTCTAGTCTTGCACCTTTTCCACGATATAAAATAAAACGACTTTGTGAAAGCTTTACACCACGCTCAAAATCGACAAGTCCACGCTCTTCGCACAAATCCCAATGAGCTTTGTGTTCAAAATCAAATTTTACTGGTTCACCCCAAGAGCTAACCTCAACATTATCATCTTCTGACAACCCGACAGGTGTTGTTTCATCAGGAATATTAGGAGTGTGGAAAAGTAAATTACGCTGTTTTTCATCTAATACCCCTTCTTGATCCTCTAGAGATTTAATTTTATCACCAAGCTCACGAACTTCTTCTTGTATTAAATCAGTATTTTCACCATTTTTTTTCATAATACCAATTTTTTGAGAATCATTTTTACGCTTAGCACGCAAATCATCAGCCATAGTTTGTAACGCACGGCGTTCAATATCAATTAACAAAATCTCATCAATAGACAACTCAGAATTACGTCTTTTCAAAAGCTCATTAACTTTTTCTGGACATTCTCTAATCATTTTTATATCAAGCATATTTACACCTCTTCTAATATTTTTCTTGTAAAAAAATTCTAGTTTAAATACAAATTACAATCAAGTCTTTATTAATTATTATGAAATGTTAAGGAATATTGTCTTTCTTTTAATATAGTGTATAATGAAAGAAGTGGAGTTTAAAACTTGAGATAAAGATATGTTTAAAAAACTGGCATATAAATTAAAATTAGATAGAAACGCTTATTCTAATAATTCAAGTAATGCAACAAACCCTATAGATAAAACTAGAACCTCAAATAATAACGAGTTCTTGAATAAATTAAGCTTAAATACAGTTAATTTATTTGAAAAAGAAAATGATATTGAGAAATTTTCAAAACTTGTACTTGATGATTTTGAAAACTTCACCCCTGAAATCACAGAAATTAATCTTAAAGTGAACGACATTTTTGATCCATTTGAAGAAGAAAAATTATTACAATTATCTGAAAACAAACGCTTTTTAAAAGACTTAGGATTTGAAGAATAAACTATTCTGCTTCATTTTTAACAATGTGCAAATTGCGTTTAAATTCTTCATAAAAACCACAATTTGTTACAGTCAAACTGTCTTCAAGATAAACCACACCTAATCCTAAAGCTGATAATAATGGACAAGAAACTTTATTTGCATAATTTACACAATTCATACACTGGTCTTGCTCTTCTATAAACACTTTACCATCTTTACTATACATAAAATTATTATACTATTTTTGGATTTTTTTGTTAATTGTTAAGTTTTTGTTACATTTCTCTACTTAAAACGCAATTTTTCAGAACAGATTTTCTTTATATATTCAAGGTAGGTTATATATTTAGGTAGGTAAATTATGAGTGTCATCTCATCAGGTTTTAGTACCATAGGTAGATATGCAACTAAAGTAGGAAAAGCATATCCAAGCCTAGTCTTTGGCACAGGTGTCGAAGACATGTCTAAAATATTAAAAACATCATATAAAAAACAAGGCTTCGATGGTTTTTGGGGACAATGCAAAAATGCGTTCAACCAAGGATCAGACATGTACACCAAATCCGTTGAGAAAAAAGGGTTTTGGAAAACTACTTGGGATTCAATAAAAACAACACCAGAAACTGTTAGCAATAGCACTAAAGCTGGTTCTAGAGCTGCAAAAATGGCAGGAAAAAATCAAATACTAGGTGGAACAAAAGGTTTCTTCAAAGGACTAGGTAAGCGAATGCCACTAATAGGTTCGGCATTAGTTTTAGCGTTCGAATTACCAAATATATTTAAAGCAACAAAAGATGAAGGGATAGTTTCAGGTGCGGCAGAAACAGCTAAAGCTGGAGCAAGACTAGCAGGTGGGGCATTATGTGCCATTGTAGGTGGTGCAATTGGTGGACCAATTGGTTCAATTGCTGGCTATATGATTGGTGAATGGATTACTGGCAAAATTGTAGGTAAAAGCTACACTGAACTTAAAGAAGAACGTGAAGCTCAAACACAACAAGCAATAGCACAAGCTACCGCACAACAATATAATCCAACATTCAATGGGGCTTATCCAACACAACAATTTAACCCAACAACACAACAGTTCAACCCAGCATCTGGCTCAACAACTTATCCAACAACACAACAATACAACCCTGCATTTAATGGCACATCGTCATCATACAATATGGGAAGCTCAACAATAACACAAGAACAATTACAACAAATGCAAATGGCATTAGCTAGTGGTTACGGACTAAACAACAACTCCTTTGACATGTATTGCTAGCATAACATAGCCCAAAAACCCTAATCATAGAAAAGTCAGATATTAGCTATATAAATGTCTGACTTTACATTTATTTACAATTAATAAAATTATAGCAATTTTATATACAAAATATTTTTTATATAAACATACAGGGGAAATTAAGAAAATCATTGAATAAAAGCTTTTAAATAAAAGCTAATTTTGTAATGATTTTTCGCACAGGAGAAAAATGTCAGGGGAAATAACATCAGCACAAGTTAATACAGTTGTAAAATATGGTTCACAATCATACCAACCAAATTATTTTACAGATTTTGGAATGGAAGCTGGACTTGGTGCTAGTATAACTTTATTTAAACCAACTAAGAATTACATAAAAAGCTCTTGGGCTGATTATGACAACTCAGAAGTTATGAAACGTGCAAAAAAAATAAATAACGCAACTGTCAAAGCTGATAATGCAGCGACAAGAGAAGCACAAAAGGCGGTAAGAGGATTAAATAAAGCAAAGGCAGAATATAAAAAAGCACTTAAAGCTTGGGATAAATGCACAGATAAAAACACTCCTCAAGCTACAAAGGCAAAAGAAAGATTAGATATAGCTGAACAAAAAGTTAACACAGCCAAGGTGAACGCTGGAGAAAAACTAGAAACAAGAAGTACAAGACGTAAAAATGCTACTGAAAGAGCTCAACTTAGAACTCCTGAAGGCAAAGAATTGACAAATGCAAGAGCAGCATCTCATCAAGCAAATATAGATTATAAAAATGCAGAAAAAACTGCAACTGAAGCAAGCACAAAATATAATAACGCAAAAAAAGCAGGTGCTAATAAAAAAACTCTCGCAAAATATAGAAAAGCAATGAATGGTGCAAATAGTAACGTACAAAAAGCACAAAAAGCTTTAAACTCAGCAAAAGAAGTCGTTACAACTGCGGAAAAAGCAATAGGAAAAGGAGTAACGCAAACTGCTACACAAGCGACAACCCAAGGCGTAGCTCAAAATGCAGTAAGAGGAACTGTTACAAAAGGTGCGACACAAAGTGCTACTAGAGCAGCTACACAAACAGCAACAAGGGGCGTTGCAGCTGGCACAGCCGCTAAAGGGGCGAGCCTGGCAACCAGAGCAGTACCTGTTATTGGACAAGTCGCAATGGTAGCAATGACAGCAGCAGTAGAATACCCACAAGTAAAAGAAACATATGAAAAACTTGGCAAAGAAAAAGGAAACAAGCAAGCAGCTAAATCAGCAGCCATCGTAGGGGCGCAATGCTTAGGAGTATGGGCTGGTACATTAGCTGGTGCTAAAATCGGTCTAGCAATCGGCGGAACAGGTGGCACAGTTGTACCAGGTCTTGGAAATGCAATCGGAGCCGCAGCGGGACTAGTCATAGGGGCTGCAATTGGTTGTTTATCAAGCTTTTTACTTAGAAAAACAATTTGTAAACCTGAACTAGAAATAGCACAAGAAGAAAAAGAAAAAAATGATAAAATAGCTATACAAGATGGTGGCGAGAAACGAAAAGAAGTCCTTGAAGAAAAAGCAACTTTAATCGTTGAAGCTGAAGATAAAAGCGAAGAAGCTAAAGAAATATTAGCGTTATATGAAAAAGAAGCAACAACCACTAAAACAAAAACTACTACATCAGATACAAACACTTCTGATACAAACACTAAAATCAGTGCTAAAAAACAAAAGTTAATTAATAGCCTAGGTAGTTTTGGACAAATGGCATCATCTAATAACTATTCAACAAGTTTTGGCAATTCTACATTTGGAAATTTAAATACAAATACATATAATCCTAATATATTCACACTAAACAACAGTGCGTATAACGGATTTGGAACAAATAACCTCTCACTTAATAATGATTACTCAAATCCATACTATAATCCATTTTTACAAACAGCATAATAGATTTTTTATATAACTTTAAAGGGCGAAACTAAAAGTTTCGCCCTTTAAATAGTTTTCAAGAACTACATACCAATAAACTGGCAATCTCTTTCAAGTACACTTGAGCTACATTCTAAAATCTTTGTTAAAAATTGCTCAATAGCTTGCTCCATTGCCGATACTTCTTGCTTAATTGGTTCAAAGTTTTCATCTCTTACTTCTTCCAATGTCGTTCTAAAATTCTCATTACGGTACATAACATACTCCTATTAATTTGTTCACATTTTATATATCGGCACAATTTCATAAAACTTTAATATATTAAAATAAATTGTTACAAAAATTAAGTTTTGCAGAAAATTATTTTTCTTTAAAGTAAAATGTTAATGAAAATACTTTAAAGGAATTAAAAGCATGGCGATAGATTTTGAATTATCAAATTACGATTATTATTCAAGTAGGCGTGATATGGAGCTTATAAGCACAATTGTCGAAGCTTTAAAAAAGATTATCGAAGAGGATAGACAAGAAGAACAACCGCTTTTTTTAAAAATTTCTGAAAACCTTATTTTTAATATTGCTAGAAAAGTTGTTCAAGAAAAAAAGAAAACTTTTTTGATAGGAATTACAGGCGAAAGTGCTTCTGGTAAAACAGTTTTTGTAGATAACACTATAGAAGCTTGCCTTAAAGAAAAAACTGAGGGCATATACACCGTAATTCGTTGTGATGACTACTATAAAGATACTTCAAAAGAACTTCAAGAAGCTGGTAGTTACGAAGCTCTTTTTAAAACTGGCTTCAGTTTTGATACACCCGATGTTATTGATTTGCAATTAATGAAAAAACACGTCATAGAATTAGGCAAAGGTAATGAAATCACCTCACCTAAATATGATTTTGTAACATGTATTTCAGACCCTAACGGAGATATTAAAAAACCAGCAAAAGTTGTCTTAACCGAAGGTCTATATGTTTTAGACGAAAGCGTTAGAGATATCATGGACGTTAAAGTTTATGTGTTCACTCCACTGGAAATTATCAAAGACAGATGGTATTCTAGAGCTATTTCTAGAGGTAAAACTGGTGAAGCTGCCGATCTACAATTCGCTGACGTAAACAGAACCGCTCAAAAATATATTCGACCAGCTTATCAAATATCTGATGCAGTTATTAACGGTATGGTTAGCCAAGAATACATTAAAAATATAACTGATAAAATATTTAATACACTTAGAAATATTGATTGGTAATTAAATACAAATAATATTTTTATGGTATATTAATAATTATAAAAAATTGTAGGAAATACACTATTAAAACTTACCCATTAAGAAAGGAAGACTATGGAAAATTATACAATGACAAAAATTGTCGCAACACTAGGACCAGCATCTAGTACAAAAGAAATTATCAAAGAATTGTTCAAAGCTGGCGTAACAATGTTTAGATTAAACTCATCTCACGGTGACGTTGAAATGCACACTAAAAACTTAAACATTATTAGAGAAATTGAAAAAGAAGAAAAAATCTTAATCCCTGTATTACTTGACTTACAAGGTCCAAAAATCAGAATTGGTATGCTTCCTGAGTCAATTGAAATTAAAAAAGGTGATAAACTAAAATTCAGACACCAAGACGGTGTTATTGGTGATATTTTACCAGTTGACTACAAAGGTATTGCTAACGATGTTAATGTTGGCGAAATGATTTTAGTTGATGACGGTAAAATTCAACTTATGGTAGAAAAAGTTGTTGAAGACGTAGTTTATGTTAGCGTCTTAACTGATGGTTTATTAAAACAAAGAAAAGGGATTAACATCCCAGGCTCAACTGGTAGCGTTGATGTTTTAACCGCTAGAGATTTGGTTTTTGCTGAATTCGCTGCAAAACACGACATTGACTATTTAGGACTTTCTTTTGTTCGTGAAGCCGCTGACGTTGTTCAATTAAGAGAAATTTTAAAAAGCCATGGCAATACTTCTGCTAAAATTATTTCAAAAATAGAAAAACCACAAGCTGTTAACAATATTGATAGCATTATTGATGTGTCTGACGGTATCATGGTTGCTCGTGGCGATTTAGGTATCGAAATTTCTAACGATAAAGTGCCTATCGTTCAAAAAAATATTATCAGAAAAGCTAACGCTAAAAGAAAAGCTGTTATCGTTGCAACACAAATGCTTGATAGCATGATTGAAAATCCAATCCCAACTCGTGCAGAAACTTCTGACGTAGCTAACGCTATTTTAGACGGTACTGATGCAATTATGTTATCTGGTGAAACTGCTGCTGGTAACTACCCAGTTGAAGCTGTTGCTATGATGAAAAAAATTGCTGACACTGTTGAATCAAGCCCATTTATGCGTAAAAATAAATTTCCACGCAAAATGATTGAAGAAGAAAAAGATAGCCAAGCAATGGCTATTGGTATGTCTATTGCAGATATGACTAAAAAAATGAACCTTAAAGCTGTTATTGCTTTAACTGGTAGTGGATTTACGGCTTCCTTCTTGTCTGAAGGCAGATTAAGCGTTCCTATTTTTGCTTGTTGCCCTAACAAAAATACTTGCAGAAACTTGATGCTATATAGAGGCGTTTTCCCTGTTTCAATGAAATTCGATGGCAAAATTGACAAACAATCATTGAAAAAAATCGATAAATTTATGACTAAATATATGACGTTGAAAAATGGCAACAAAGTTGTTATTACTGGCTCTGTTCCAGAATTACTTGTTGGCGGTACTAACTTCATTAAAATTCACGAAATTGGTCTTAACTATTAATAAATAAATTCATATTAAAGGTGGCGATATTATCGTCACCTTTTTTTATACCAATTTATTCACAATTTTTTGCAAAAAAAAGCCCCTTAATTAGGGGCAAAATTTGTAGTAGGAAGGTAGGAATAAAATTTTCTCTCTATAATTTAAACGGGAAGGGTAAATAGGGGTGGGGTAGGGGTAAATAGGGGTAAATTCTCTTTCTTAATATCTCTCGTGTTTACTCAATGCTTACATATATATAAAGTATATACTTTACTTCCAATTTCACTTCTCATAAAAGTTGTTACAAAAATTAATAATTATAACAAAAAGAGTAGTTGCTTTTTATTCTGTAATGTGGTATTATAATGATTGAAAGAAGGGGTTCTTGAAATGTTAGTGTCATCATTTGTTAAATATGGTAAGTCTAATTCGTTTGATAATGCGACTTTTAACAGCATGCAATCTGATCATTCAACGAGCATGTTCGACAATTTTGATAATAACCGAAATCAGAATTATTTAGCGATGATGAACAATTTTGATAACAATCATAAATCTGAACTCGGAAGTGAAGCCCTATCTTACAAAGTAGCTGCGACTCAATCTCAAAATCAAGTTAGACAACAAGAACTTGATATATGTGGTAAAAAGTCTTTAAATTATTTAGCTTAAAATATATTAACTCTATCAATCTTTAAACAATTGCTTTACTAGTAATGAACTTATTGCTGGGATTATTGATATGAACACAAGCACCTGGATAATACCTATTTCCTGAGCTACAAATCCTAATACTGACATTAAAATCGCAACTATGCCCCACGAAAATCCATTAATAAATCCTGAAATTATACTTTTATACTCAGGCATAACGTTCTGTGCCATTAAAACTGTAACAGGGTTTGCCATCAAGGTTATAAATCCCATCAGCATAAATATTATTAGCGAAAAATTAGGGAATTTATCATAAGTTAAAACAAATACTAGCATAAGTGGAAACGTAGCTATCATTGAAATATAAAAAACATTCGCCGTCCCTATTTTTTCTTCCAGCTTGGCACTCAATAATGAACCTATCCCGCCAATAAATATAAATCCAAACAAAGCAACACCTATATAAAAAGGTGAATGCCCCATATCTTTCCATAAAAATGGTAATAAAATAAAACATGATGACATTATCATTGTCTTAAACATCGCAATCAAATTTAATATATTTAATTTTCGATTAGACAATATTCTTTTAAACGCCAATTTGAAATCAATTTTATTAATTACAGGTTCGCTCAATGATATTTTAGGGATAAATTTAAAAACCAACAATGCCCAAACTATTCCAAGGATAGTAATGATTGGCAATTTTTCAAATCCTAAATATTGAGTAATTCCAGATGAAATTATAGGACCGAATGCATAACCTAATGTACCCATAGAAACAAATATTGCCATTGCTTTACTAAGGTTAATAGAACCATACTTAGCAAAACGAGAAGCAAAACTAAGTGCTTGAGGGTGAAAAAGGCTTGAGCCTAGACTTCCTAATATAATATATGCAATCAATAAAAATATATTACTAGTTGTTGGAACTAAAGGGATAAAAATTGCAACCAAGATTAAGCCCCAAAATATAAAACCACGTTTTACGACATTATCAGCAAAAAAACCAAATATAGGTTGCAATAACGATGAAAATATATGCGAAATAGTTAAAATAATTGTTGCTATTGCCATTGATATACCAATTTTAGCAGCGATAAACGGCATAATTGGATTAAGCAAACCTGTGTATGTATCGTTAATAAAATGGGCTGTAGAAAGCCAAATTAATGGGGATTTTTTGTCGTTTAATTTCATAACTAAAATTAAAATCCAAACAGAAGTAGAAATCAATCAACATTCTTTGTCCTGATAAAAAACGCAAAAATTATTGCAAATATCATAGTTATAAAAGAGACTAATTGCGGAACTGGCACACTAGCAACATACATCACGCTATCTATTCTGATTTGTTCAATAAAAATCCTTACAAATGAATATAAAATCAAATAAGCACAAGCTATCAGACCAGGTTTTTTAATACCTTTTTTAAATAAATATAGCAAAATAAAGAAAACAACTAAATTTAAAACACTTTCATATAAAAATGTTGGGTGGAAATATTCAAAATTAATAAATTCTGGCAATCTATTTTCAGGCGATATATATAATTTTAAAAAATAATTTGTAGGCGAGCCATACGCTTCTGAATTAAAAAAGTTCCCCCAACGCCCAATTGCCTGTGCCAAAATAACACCACAAGAGAAGGAATCTAGGAGTTTCAAAAAAGATATTTTTTTAGATTTAGCAAAAAAGAATAACGAAATGATACCCACAATAATCATTCCATGAATTGATAACCCGCCTTCACGAATATTTAAAATTTGTATCGGGTCACTAAAATAATGATTAAAATTTAACAAGCAATAATAAATTCTAGCCCCTAAAATGCCCAAAATAATGACAAAAGGTGCAATTTCTAATATTTTTTCTGCATCAACTGAGTCATAGAACTTCTTATAAACCAAATAACTACCATAAATCCCAACAAAAATTGCAATAGCCAAAATTATACCATAGAAATATATCGGCAAACCAAATAGCTCAAATGCGACTTTTGCTGGTGATTGAAAAATCATAATAACTAACTCATATCAGAATTATATTTTGCCAACAATACAGTAATCTCTTCGATTTTACTACTAACAGCAGCTGCATCATTTGCGTTCAAATTTTTATCTAAATATGTTTTATAATCATTAATTGAGTTACCCAACAGCAACACAATTTCTGTTTTCACAGAATCAGTAATAACAATATCTTCTTTATTTACATCAACTTGTTTAGTATAAACACTATTTTCATCAACAAGATAATCCCCATCAATTAGGGCATGTGCCAAATTTTCTTCAGCAACCGCACTTGAATAATACACATCTGCAAACTCTGAATTCAATTTAATCGCCTGTTCAAAGGCCTCAATCGCTTTAGGGTAATCACCTGCCTCAACGTAAGCTATAGCAAGATTATAACGAGTTTCAAAAATTGTACCATCAAGATCAACGCAAGACTTTAAGCGTTCAATTGCCGATTGATAGTCACCCTCTTGCATAAACGCCATCGCTTTATTGTTCAATTCTTGAACAGCATAATTGTTAATACATGCCGTAGAAATAACAGAAATAAATAATACACTAACTAGCAACAAAGCTTTTTTCATGTTAAAATACCCTCTAAACAATGATTATTATATTCATTATATAATAATAAAAAAAATAATGCAAATTTAATAAGTTTACGTTACAATAAATATATTAAATTAGGAGTGAATATGTCAGAAAAAATTGTTCAATTAGGTTCAAAGAAAAAAAGTAACGAAAAGAATTCAAAAGAAAATTCTAATCATAATGAGGCAGTTTATTGTAGTTTTTGCAAACGCCCTAACACACAAGTTCTAAAAATGGTACAAGGACCTGGCGTTAATATTTGTTCAGAATGTGCCATGATTGCCGTACAGTATTTAATACTAAATGACAGAATGCCATCAGCTGAAGCACAACAAATTTTAGACACATTTTGGGGCAAAGCAAGATAATGTTTAATCAAACTTCAAATTCAAATATAGTACAACTTAATCCATTTGAGGTTAAAGCTGAAATTGCAAAATTGTCGCAAACACTCTCTGGAGTTAAGGATTTAGAAAACTACCAGATTCATTTAAAAACACTTGACAACCAAGATGATAAAGAAATCATTACTAAAATACTATTAAAGGAAATCCCAAGAATACAAAACAATGGTGATTTGATAAAGTTTTTGCTTAAAAGATACTCAAACGAAGATCTTTTAGTCGAATATTTATGGAACTTAGTCAAAAATCAAATGACGTCTAATCAAACAAAAATTTTCGCTCTTGACTTACTTCGTGAAAGCGATGCTAACTGGAGTTATGAAACCTGTGAAGAATATCTTGATAATCCTAATGATTTTGTTAACGAAGATACAAGAAAAATTCTTGATTCTGCAATTTTAAATCCTGAAGTACAAATCGACTTTCTTGATTTTTTACGCTCTATTGCAAAAGAGGACAAGCTTATTTTATTGCGTTCACTCGCTCAAGATTATTCCAACGAAGAATTAGCAAACATTCTTATTCCCGTCTTTTTGTCGCAAAGTGATAGCGAAATTGGTCTTGAAGCTTTAAAAATATTGGGTAATTCAAAATCTCAACTAGCATTTCATTCACTAAATTCAGCTCTTGAAATTGTACCTAGCAATTTACATCAAGCTGTTAAAAAAAGCTTATCAACGCTTAAACTAGCTGGAATTCGTGAAGATAATGCATTGGAATTTTATAAAGATATTTTAAAAAACACAACACCATATAAAGCATGCATTACATATCCTGATGGTCAAGGCAATATTGCTTTTATCTTCTCTAGAATAAATAAAGTTGGCAAAGTTCAATTTGCAGCGATTGTGGCAGATGATTATCACGGGATTAGAGATTGTTTTGGGTTTAACGATATTTCTCAGTTTGAATGCAACACAATTATTGAAAAATTCTATAAGAATGAAAAACAAATAAATTTATCTCCATCAACAATGAAAGCGTTGCTTGAACATTATGAAAAGATTTCTCAAAAAACGAATAATTGGTTAATGCCTTATGAATATGTTTGTTGGAAAAATCTGTTAGCTGATACCATTTCTGAACCAAAAAATATATATGATTACATAAAAGAAAATCTCAAATTACAGACAGTTACCAACAAAGAACTTGAATTTGTTACAAAATCTGACTTTACGGCTCACTGGTTTTTAGATGAAAATTATAGTGATGAATTCGATGAATTTTTAAATAAAATTAAAAACACAACAACTGACAAGTTTGAGGAATTGATTACTTCTGAAGTTAACAACGTATTTTATCCATCAGAATACGAAACTTGGAGCAAAAGAATGCAAATCTCTGCATTTATAAAGCTTACGGAAGAACTAAAAGTTGAAGCTGAAAAAATATACTCGCTTTCACTAAATGAGGAATTGAAAACCAAATTTTTTAAAAACATACTTAGAGTAAGTATTTATCAATATTATTTCTCTCAAAAAACTAAAAACGTAGTTGGAGCTGATGAAATAGTTAATCAAATCGAAAAAATGTGGGTGTCGTAAATGAATAAAATAATGGCGTTAGATATCGGCACTAAAAGAATTGGCGTAGCTCTAAGCGATTATTTGCATATCTTAGCTAAGGGCGAATGTTGCGTCTTACGTACGCCTGAAATAAAAGCGATTGATGAAATAAAAAAAATAGCAAAAGAAAATAGAGTCGCTAAAATTGTTGTTGGAATTCCATATAATATGGACGGCACACAAGGTTCTCAGGCAGATGATTGCAAAGACTTTGCCACAAAACTTGATGATTTTGAAATAATATTTGAAGATGAACGATTAACTTCAGCACAAGCTGAAGAAAATTTGCGTAGTAAAAAAATAGATTTTAGAAAAAATAAAAGCCTAGTTGATATTGAGAGTGCTTGTATTATACTAGAACAATACCTAAGTAGATTAAGTTAAGCACATAGAAAAATAAAGGAGAAACTATGGAAAATCAAGAAGAACAACAAATTATTGAAACAGTTGACAGTGAAGGTAATGTAGTTAAATTTGAATTATTTGACATTGTTGAAGTTGATGAAGTTGAATACGCACTACTTTTACCAGTTGAAGCAGAAGCTGGCGAAGAAGATGAAATCGTGCTTATGAGATTATCTAAAGATGGCGAAGATTACATCTTTGAAACAATCGACAACGATGAAGAATTTGAAAAAGTTGCAAATTATGTTGAAAGCTTAGAAGACGGAGAATAATAACTTGTTTGAAAAATACACAGAAAAAGCTATTAATGTAGTTGGTCAATCACAAGTTATTGCTGTTAGTTTAAACGCTAAAAAAATGATGCCTGAACATCTATTATTAGCTCTAATTCAAGAAGCTAAAGGGATTTCTTTAAAGATTTTTAAATCATATGACATCACTTACGAAAAAATCGAAGAAAGTTTAAATATAACAAATAACGACAATTCAAATGTTACTAGTTTATCATTTGATGAGGATTACAAAACTATATTGAAAAATATACTAGATTTAGCTGAGAAATCAGGAAATCCGACTGTTTTATATGAACATATTTTTCTGGCTGTAATTTCAGACGAAACTTCTAACAATGTAAAAATCCTTTCTGATTTGGGTTTTGATATTTATAAATCGAAATCTCTTTTGGAAAAATTAGTGCAGAAAAAGACAAAGAAAATGTATCATCCTGAAATTGATGATAATAAAAATGACAGTGATAGCAACCGTTCTCACATTGAAAATATTTTTGATAGTGAACCTTCAACAAAGGTATTTGATAGAGCGGTTGCCAAATTGTCTGCTTCTAATTATGAAATATTAGGCACTGAACAGATTTTATCATCTATTTTGGAAGATGAAAATTCTGAGCTTGCTCAAATTATGAATAGTTATGGAATTAAATCTGATAGTTTTGAAGAAAAATTAACAAAAATCCAATCAAGACAATCAGAATTTGAAGGTAAAAAAATAATTTTCACGCCAAACGCCTTTACAGTAATGAATTCAGCGTTACAGACAGCAAAAGAACTTGGTTCATCAATCGTTTTGCCTGAGCATATCGTACTTGGGATTTTAAAAACCAAAAAAGGCATCGCTTACGATATATTTAAAGAATTCAAGATTAATAGCGATGATTTGGCACACAGTATCATAAAACCTATTGAAAAACAAATGCCAGAAACGCTTACTATTCTTAGGTTTGCAAAACGAGAAGCTCGCAGATTAGGACGCAATATCGTAGGTACAGAAATGTTTTTGCTTGGAATCTTAGGCGAAGGTGCTAGTGATGGAGCTATAGTCTTAAACAATTTGGAAATAAACATAAGAGATGCCAGAAAAGTTGTAGAAAATTTAATCGGATTTGGCGATGAATATTTTGAAAAAGAAATCGTGTTCACAAAACGAGCAAAAAAAGTTCTTGAACAAGCATGGATATTTGCAAAAAAAGCTAATAAACAAAAAATAAGCTCTGCTGATATGTTACTTGCCATTACTACTGAGCCTGAAAGCTTGGCAATGAAAGCTTTAGAACAGCTTGGTGTTGATGCTGTTGAAATAAAAGAAGGTATTAAAATACAAGCTTAATTTTTATGAATATTGAAAATAAAATTGAGAATTTTTTAGTAAATTACGATTTATTAACAACTAATAATGTTATTATCGTTGGGTTTTCTGGTGGTTACGATTCAACTTGCTTGTTGCATTTGCTCAGTTCTTTATCAAAAAAATATGAGTTTAACCTTGTCGCTTGTCATCTAAATCACAACTGGCGAGGTAATGAGAGCCTGAATGAAGCAAAGAACTGTGAGATTTTTTGCAAATCGATTAACGTTGAATTTTATTCAGAAACCCTACCTGATAATACCATTCAATCTGAAACTGTCGCACGTGAAAAACGTTATGCTTTTTTTGAAAAATGTGCTAAAAAATTCAAAAGTAACTGCTTTTTAACAGCCCATAATTATGATGATAATGCTGAGACAATTGTTTATAGATTAGCGAAAGGTACTGGTACAGCTGGGCTTGAAGGCATCAAAGAAAAACGAGGTATCTATTATAGACCACTATTAAGCACAACTAGAGCTGATATCGAAGCTTACTGCAAAATAAATTCACTAAAACCAAATGAGGATAGCTCTAATAACGAAATAAAATATAAAAGAAATTTAATAAGAAAAGAAATTTTTCCGTTGTTTGCTCAAATAAATCCCGATTTCAAATCGGCAATTAACAATTTATCAAGCTTAGCTAAAGCTGAAAATAATTATTTTGAAAATTTTATTGATGATTTTACAAACCAAAAAAAAATCTCTACTAACGAATTTTTATTGTTCGATAGGATTATTCAGTCTAAAATTATTTACAAAAAACTTAAAAAGCGAAGTATTGACTATGATAAGACAAAAATTGATTATTTAGTCGATTTTATACACAAAAACCAAAACTCCAAAAGTGGCAAGGTGACATCTATTACTAGCGATATTGAACTTTTTGTTAATAATAAATCAATCACATTTTTGAATGAGGAAAAACATACGCAAGAGCCTGTTATTATTGACAAATGTGGACTTTTTTCAGCAGGTAATGCAGATTTTATAATTGAAAAATATAATGGACTAGAACCGATTAGACAAGACAATTTCCCATTAGATAATGAAAAAATCGCTTATGTTGATTTAAGCAATTTTGAAAACGATTTTGAATTTGTGCTAAGACACAGAAACGATGGTGATATCATTCAACCATTTGGTATGAATGGCACACAGAAAATTAAAAAATATTTAAATGAGAAAAAAATACCAAAACACGAAAAAGATAGTTTATTATTCTTGGCAAAAAACAATGAAATTTTGTGGGCTATCTCTTTAGGTATAAGCGAAAAAATAAAAGTTGCATACATTCCAACTCATGTGATAAAATATATTCAAAGAGATATTAAGGATAATATAAATGAAATTTAAAAGTGAAGATATTCAAATTCTATTCAGTAGTGAACAAATTCAAACTAGAATTAAATCATTAGCTAGTGAGATAAATGAATATTATGACAATGAAGAAATCATTGTTATATGTGTGTTAAAAGGGGCAGTCGTTTTTGCAATTGATTTAATGAAGCATTTGAACATGCCTTTAAAAATGGAATTTATAAGACTTGCGAGCTATCATGGAACTACTGAAACTACTGGCAAAGTTAAAACTGTTGATATTTCTTTACCAAATCTTACGAATAAAAACGTTTTAATAATTGAGGATATTATTGATAAGGGTTACACTGCAAGATTTTTAATGGATTTTATTAACTGTAATTTTAAAACTAAAAGCACAAAGTTTTGCTCATTATTAGATAAAAAAATTGCTAGAATAATTGATATAGAATCAGATTTTTATGGATTTGAAGTTGAGGATCAGTTTGTTGTTGGCTATGGACTTGATTATGATGAATATTACAGAAATCTTGACTATATAGGTTTTATAAGTAAAGATTTGTTAAATAGTTAACTAAGATTGTTACAAAACTACAGAAATGTGGTATATTATAAGTATATAACTGGGAGGCATATATGGCATCAATAAAAGACGCTTTTGATGAAGTAAGACAGAATAATTTTGCGATATTTAAATATATATTGTTTACAATTCCACTTTTTCTTTATGTTTTATTTTGTACAAATTCAGGTTTTGGGATATCTAACTTCTTAATATGCACTTTAATAATGTTCATTTATTTGTTTGGATTTCTAATAAAATGTACGCATAACGTAAGAAAAGGTGCAAATCAAGTTTTACCATCACTAAATATATTAACCTTTATTGGCACAGGTATAAAAGGCACTGTAGCACTAGGTCCAGCCATTATAATCAATACTTGGCTTGGTATACTTGCACAAAATAAAATCATAGAATTGTTTGCAAATGAATACGTAAAAATCACATTCTTATGTGCCTCATGGGGGATTTTTATCTCAATAATGCTTACCACATATATTTTATTTGCAAAGAATTTCAAAGTAACAGATGCATATAACCTAAAAATAATATCAGATTCTTGCATTGATATTATAACAAAAGTATTTTTTATGATTCCTGGCTTATTATTAATAAACTTAATTATAACAGGCTCTATAACTTATTTATTTTGGACTTTTATGGGTATTCCAAATATTTATTGCACATATATTTGGTGCATGAGCATAATGTTCAATTTAGCAATGCTTGCACATTATTTTGCTCAACTAGAATACGAATCTATTGACGATTATAAAGATGAAAAATAAGGATTTAAGAATTAATCATTTCACGTAATTTTTTCAACTTATCACGTATTTCAGCAGCTCGCTCAAAATCCAAGATTTTGGCAGCTTTATGCATATCTTTTTCAAGTTTGTCTATAAGCTTAGGCAAATCTTTTTTATCAATATTTAATTCAACCATTTCCTCAGCAACGATGTCTTCAAAATCTCTATAACTAGCTACTAATGAAAGTAGGTTATTTTCAATTGGTTTTTTAATAGTTTGCGGAACAATACCATATTTTTTATTATAATCTATCTGAATTTGTCTTCTACGTTCAGTTTCATCTATTGACTTTCTCATTGAATCAGTGATTTTATCAGCATACATAATAACCTCACCACACGCATTACGAGCAGCACGCCCTATCGTTTGAATAAGACTTGTTTCAGAGCGTAAAAACCCTTCCTTATCAGCGTCCATTATAGCAACTAAAGAAACTTCTGGTATGTCCAACCCTTCTCGCAAGAGATTAACCCCAATCAAAACATCAAAAGCACCCAATCTTAAATCACGCAGGATTTCGACTCTCTCTAGCGATTGAACCTCACTGTGCAAATAACGAACCTTTATTCCTTCTTGATTAAAAAAGTCCGTCAAATCCTCAGCCATTCGCTTTGTTAATGTCGTAATCAAAACCCGCTCATTTTTGTCAGTTCTCAGAGTAATTTCTTTTTTCAAATCATCAATTTGCCCATCAATCGGCCTTACAGAAATTTTAGGATCAATCAACCCAGTAGGACGAATAATTTGCTCAACTAATTGACTAGATACTTCACGTTCAAACGCCGATGGAGTTGCAGAAATATATATCTTCTGCCCAACGTTCTCAAAAAATTCCTCATTTTTCAAAGGTCTATTATCTTTAGCACAAGGCAATCTAAACCCAAAATCAATCAAAGTTTCTTTTCTTGCAGCATCACCTCGATACATACCCTTAATTTGTGGCAAAGTAACATGGCTTTCATCAATAACAGTTAAAAAATCACCCTTAAAATAATCCAACAAGGTCGCAGGAGAAGATCCTGGAGGACGTCTTTCTATAATCCTTGAATAATTCTCAATACCAGAGCAATATCCCATCTCCTTAATCATTTCAATATCATACTTAACACGCTGTTCAATTCTTTGTGCCTCAATAAGCTTATTTTCATCATTAAATTCGATCAACCTATTTGCCAATTCCGCCCTGATCAATTCAATCGTCTGCTCAACATTCTCATCATAAGAAAGATAATGAACAGCAGGATAAATTACTATTTTATCTGGTGTTTCTAAAATCTCACCAGAAACATTATCAATACGAACTATTTTTTCAATTTCATCGCCAAAAAAGTAAATCCTAGTAATAATTTTCTCATAAGCTGGCATGATTTCAACAATATCACCACGCACCCTAAAAGTCGAACGCTCTAGAACTAAGTCATTACGAGAATATCTAACGCTAACTAAATGTTTTAATAAATCGTCACGTTCAACAATATCGCCAACATTCAACTCAACAGAACCCCTAAAGTAATTTTCAGGAAGCCCTAAACCATAAATACAACTAACTGATGCAATAACTATAACATCGTCACGCTCATATAGACTTCTAGTAGTATTATGCCTCAACCTATCGATTTCTTCATTAATCGTTGCCGTTTTTTCAATAAAAGTGTCTGTTCTTGGGATATAAGCCTCAGGCTGATAATAATCATAATAACTGATAAAATATTCCACAGCATTATCAGGAAATAACTCTTTAAACTCATTATACAACTGCGCAGCTAGTGTTTTGTTATGTGCTATTATTAATGTTGGCTTTTGCACACGCTCAATTACATTTGCAATCGTAAAAGTCTTGCCAGAACCAGTTATCCCCAACAAAGTTTGAGTATCATCACCATTATCTAAACCCGCAACCAACTGCTCGATAGCTTTTGGCTGATCACCAGAAGGCGAATATTTAGAAGATATCCTAAACTTTTTTTTCATACTAAAAATTATAACCCACTTTAAAAATATTTACAAAAGGCTAGCAATTTTTTTTTGTCAGCAACATTATTATAGAAGAATTCATGTGTAAAATAGGATTGCCAAAATTGATTAGCCCAACAACTACTCCAAATATCAACACCCCAAATCCAAATAATAAAGAGAATACAAAAAAATTCAATGACCCGCTTAACAATTTATTTTTCAAAAGTATGTCACATTCAAACGAAGTCGGTACAGCGATTATGGAAGTTTCTCCTAAATTAGGTGTAGCTCTTTGGGCGCCAACCCTGATGTTTTTAGGTGCAGATATTTATGACAAATATAGAAATAACAAAACAGAATTCGATCCAGACCCAGCTAGAGGACTAGAACGTGGAATATTTCAAGGGATTATGTCACTAGCCGTTATGCCAGCTGCAATCTCCTTGACTCAAAAAATCGTTTCACCAATATCTAAATTTGGAAAACACAAAATCTCTAACGATGCTAAAGATGCCATAATTAGACACACCAATGATGTTATCAATATTTCAGATACAGAAACATTAAATAACCCCGAAAAATTCAAAAAATCTGTACTAGAAACCCTTGAAAACAAGCTTTCTGCAAGAAAAACTGAAAAGAATTTATCAGGGTTTGTGGATAATATAACAAACTTTTTTACCCAAAAATACCCAATGCTAAACACCGATAAAAAACTATTATTTAAGTACGCTGAAGAAAATGTTGATAAAATTTGCGAACTAAAAATGAATATCGAACAAGGGAACAAAAAAGAAGTACCAAAAGCCATATTAAAAAAATATGATAAAGTTCTATCTACAATGACCGAAATCTATGGACACGACAATTACGCTCTAGCTATGAAAAATGCACTGTCACAACAACAAAAATCATTAATTTTTCAAAACAAAATACTTAAAACATTTGTTGGTTTTGCCGCACTTGTATTTTTAGACACCCCACTAAACAAATTCGTTGAAAATAAAATAATGCCTAAATATATATCACCAGAAATTAATATGATATATGACGCATCTAGCTCTATTGTCATTGGATCAAATTTGAAAAATATATTTAATGAGCTAGATAAAAAAAATGACGAAACAACTTTCACAGAAAAAAGCCCTGACCCAATTCAAAAAATAACTATAGCCCCCGTGAAGCAATAATCTCATCGATCACAAACGACTTTTCTTCTTCTGATAATGTATTATTAAGCTCTAATTTTTTATATAAGAACTTTGAAATTAAATCTTTTCGCATTAAAACTGAAAAATCTTGCCATACTGGAGTTTGAGAGATTTTCATATTCAACAAATTTTCTAATTCAGGCTTCAACAAAACAACAGCAGACGCACAAGGAATAATTCTATCCTCAATTGTTATAATCTCATCATTCTTTTCAGCTTCAACTTCAACCATAACTTCTTTTACAATTTCAAGTTCTTCGACTTCATCAGTATCCACTATTACATTCAAACTCAATTCACTATTTTCAGAAGTTACAATTTTATTATCAACTTCAACATCATTCAAATCCTCATGCAGTTCAATGAGTTCTGACGGCTCAAATTGCTCAACGCATTTCTGCTCACTAAATCTACTACTAAATTTATTATCATCAGCAACCATAACCACTCCGAACTTAGCTATTATTTATATTATCAGTAACTATTTTTGAAAAAGAGCTTGAAGTTTTATGCTTATAAATATTATCACAAACCAACAAGGCAAGCTCCTTATAGCTTTTTGCGACATTAGAATTAGAATTAATATCACAAACAGGTACACCCTTATTTATCGATGCCATCATCGTAAAATAATTATTTGGAATTTTCCAAAAAACCTTACGTCCCAAAACTTCTTCAACATCTTCCAACTTAATCTCATCGTTTTCCATATGACGATTAAGAATTATCTGAATTTTCTCCTGTCCAATCCCTAACTTTTCGAGCAAATCTAGACATCTTTGACAATTACGCAACGCAGGCAAATTAACAATTGTAGTTAACAAGACCATATCAGAATTACTTAACGCAGTAATAGTTTCAGTTCCGAAACCAGCAGAAGCATCGACAACGACATAAGAAAAAGTTTCTTTCAAAATATCAAAAAGTTTTGACACCTGATTAGCCGAAATTTTTTCAATATGCTTAAAAAACGGAGGATCAGCCAATACATACAAACTAGTATCCTCATATTTTTCCATTGTTGAAAGTAGATAATCCTCATTAATTTTGTCAAGATTTTGCAACATATACGAAATATTAAACGAAGGTTTCAAATCTAAAAAAGTTGTTATATCACCTAATTGAAAATTCAAATCAATTAATGCAACATTCTCTTTAGTTATTTTAGCCAATTCTAAAGCTAAATTTGTAGCAATAGAAGTTTTACCAATACCACCTTTATTCGAAAATATCGTGATTGTGCGACTTTTATTTTTCTTCTTCTCTAACCCTGCCAAGTCTAAATAAATTTTGTCTAAAGCTTCTGAAAAAACATTTTTAATCAAAGGTAAAGACGCAATTTCATTCGCTCCTGAACGCAAAGCTTTGACCATCAAATCAACATTTAGCCTGTCCGATAATGCGATAACACGAGCATTTGGAAACTCCTGCGTGATTTTTGCGATAAAATTCAATCCAGGATCAGGAAACTCTGATAAATCAACAACTACCAGACATCTTTCTAACTCTTTTACTGCAAGATATGCCTTCGAATAATCAGAAGCTACAGATAAGAATTTATAATTAGTATTTTCACTAATATATAATTTCAATAATTCTTGTGTATTTTGATTTTCAGATATAACTATTGTAGAAATGACTTTTTCCATAAGTCAATATTAACACATTAAAAAATAAGTGGCAATATGAATTCATATTAATTGCTAGATTGAAAAAACTCTGTTGAAAAAAATTCAGTTATACTTATTTCAAAACCTTTGCAAATCGCCTCTATAGTCGAAATTTTAATATCCCTATCAGCTTTTTCTGCGTAAGTAATACAGCTTTTAGATAAATTTGAATACCAAGCAAGCTTTTCTGCTGTAAGCTTTTTTTCATTACGAAGTTGCTTTATCCGCATAGCTATTTTTTGATTAATACTCATCTTAATAATACCTCTATATTAATACCAACAATTTAATACCTTGACATTAGTGTTAATATGAAGTAACATAGTTCACAATAGTGATACCAGCATTGTGAACTTAGAAGGTGAAAGGTTGTATGGTAAAAAGGCTTGAACAAAAAAATCAATGTCACCCTGAACTCGATTTTAGGGTAACAAAATATGTAGAAATTATTAATTCATGAAAAGGAGAATTATATGTTTAAATTCAAAAAAGAGTTTACACCAAGCAACGTCATTCCGAATTTATTTCGGAATCTCATAGTCGAAAAATTTAACGGTGATGAGATGCTGAAACCATCTTGGATTATTCGGGTTCTCGTGGGAGTAACGTCCCACTCGAACA
>JAWXUD010000016.1:0-18782 GCA_044432945.1 Candidatus Gastranaerophilales bacterium | reverse complement strand
ACAAACGGGTTCGCTTCTCTCACCCTACCGAAAATCCGCAAGTTCAGGGTGACAAAAAACCTTTATTAAACCGAATTCAAGGTGGCAGTCGCATTCCCCTCCGATGGAACGCAAACGAGCAAAGGCAGAAAGCGAACCCGTCTGTTCGAGCGGGAGTAATTCCCCTCCTATGGAGGGGTGGCAACGAAGTTGACAGGGTGGTTTCAATGGCGAAGAAATAAGATAGTAACCACCCCGCCTTACAGGCACCCCTCCACGGGAGGGGAATTTAGAGCGTGGTAATCCATAAAAACATTAAATCTAGAAATTATTAATTCATGAAAGGAGAATTATATGTTTAAATTCAAAAAAGAATTTATACCAAGCAACGTCATTCCGTACTTGATACGGAATCGCACAGTCGAGAGATACAACGATGATGAGACCCTGAAACAAGTTCAGGGTGACAAAGCTACACGTCCTGGGTTTACGCTTGCTGAGGTGTTAATCACACTAGGTATAATCGGTGTTGTATCAGCAATGACGATACCGAATTTAATTAGCAACATGCAATCAGAAGCACTGGCAAAGAAAAAACTTTTATTTGAAGAACGATTAGAAGAAGCGATGAATCAAATGAGGTTTCATGAAAAACTTACGGGATATTCTGACGCAGAGGATTTTGTAGATGAATTAGGTAAATATTTAAAAATTAATGAAGTTTGTGATATTAGCGATGTTGATGAATGCTTTCCTGCTACGGTAATTAGTTCGTGTGATACCCAATACAACACATCTGATTTAGTTACTGGTGATGATATTGCGGCTGTTTATAATGATATGGATTTTTCTAGTGACAATGTGGGGGTTATTTTTGCTGATGGGACTAAAGCGTTAGTCAATTACGACAAAAACTGTGAATGGCTTGACCCATATGATGGCGGGGCTAATCGAGAAGAAGCGACTCAATGTGTTGCGGTTTTAGCTGATGTTAATGGCAACAGTGGTAAAAACACGATAGGTAACGATATTTTGCCAATCAATTCTCAATTTGGGTTCAACATATCTGGCACTTGTTGGAGTTTAAGCAATCTTGTACCTACTGGTATAAACTGCACAAACACTAGTGGCGTGGATTATAGTTATTGTGAAGGCTCAACATCATATAGTGCTGATTATTGGGCGGGAGCGATGAAATCATGTTATGAGCAAGGTAAAAGACTTCCGACTAGACAGGAATTAGCGGACATGCACAATTATATTTTTGATACGGATATAATTACAGCAACAGGAGATTTTTACGATTTAACGCTTGATGAAGACAAAATGGCTGATTTGAATATTAATATAAAAACTAATTCATCAGAATATGAATATTGGACTTCAGAAAAGTCTAGCGATACAATGGCTAATGGCAGAGGTTTGTCATCAAGTCATTCACGAGCGTTTAGTACTTCTACAAATCGACAATATTCATATATTTTGGCTCGTTGTGTAGAATAAAAGTTACACTTAAAAAAATATACTATTTGCTACCCGTTTTATAAAATGGGTAGCATTTTATAATTATACTTATTTCGGTATTGTAAAAGTCATCTTTGTATAATCGTTAAGCTTACTTTTAACCTTAATCGTTCCGCCATGCATTTCTATGATTTTCTTTGAAATAAACAGACCTAGTCCTGAATTCACTTGTTTATTTTTATTCGCAAGCGACACGAATTTCTCAAATATTTCATTCGGATCTTGCAAATCTATCCCTACACCTTTATTTTTTATAGATATTTCAAATTCGTTTTTATTTTCTATCAATTCTATTTTAATAGTGGTATTTTTGCGTCCATGTTCAATTGCATTAATCAATAAATTATGGATTACACGTTTGATTTCAATACAATCAACATCAGCGTTAGCGTTAGTAAAATCACATTTCAAATTAATTTTTTGTTTTTTATCTTCCACCAAATATTTTATTTCTTCGACACAATCTGACAAAACGTTTTTTATAGAAACATTTTGTTTGTTCAAAATCAAAGTGTCGGTATCAAATTTATATTTATTCAAAATATTATTAACCAAATTTTTCATATATTTAGCAGCACCTAGCACGTCTTTTATAATCTCAGCTTGAAGTTCGTCCAGATTTTCGCATTGATTTTTTAGCAACAGCTCTAACGCCGTAATCTCCGCACTAATAGGAGTTTTCAGATCATGTGTAACCATAGCTAAAAAAGTTTCTTTTTTATCCTGCATCGCATCTTGCAATCTTTTTGTTTTCAAAGTGCTATAAATTTGAGAACGAACGATGTTCAAATTAAACGGTTTTTCTATAAACGCACAAGAACCAAGATTATAACCTCTGATTTTATTATCAGGGTCAGAAAGTGCAGAAATAAACATCATCGGCGTATTATGATTGAGCTTTGAGGTTTTAATCATTTTTGCTAAATCAAAGCCCGACATCTCTGGCATCATGACATCTAACAAGAACAAATCAAATTTTTCATGCTCAACAATCCTACTAGCTTCAATTGGCTTGGTAAAAGAATGTATTTTTAAATCAAATGGCTCTAGGGTTTCTGTTAACAAATCAATGTTCATTTGATTATCGTCAACTATCATGACATTTAATCCACGCAGATGGAACTGGTTTGAGCTTTGATATTTAGTTTTTTCATTCGAACCTTTTTCATCTTTTAAAAAATCGTTTATCAATTTCATACTAATCGGATATTGTACAACATTTTTCACCCCACAAGAATTTGCAGAGAGTATGTTTTTGCGAGAAATCTCGCTTGAAGCAATCCAGACATTAATATTTGAATGGTTTTTACAGAATTTTTTAATATAATTTATATCTTTAAAATCCGTCTTTATTATGCAAAGTTTTTTAAGCGAGAGATTTTTAATCCCTTTCAACTCCTGAAAATCCTCAACAAACACCATTTTTTCATTTTCTATTCTATGTTCTAAAACCTGCATAACTTGATTTTATCCCTATTTTTCAAGAAAGCAATTACCCTATTAGCTAATAATTTTAAATCATTTGGTTAATTTTTTTTTTGATGTTAAAATATTATCATGGTTGCGACTTTAGAAGATTTAATTACACAAATAAAAGACCGTTTAGATATAGTTACTGTTGTTTCTGAATCAGTTATATTGAAAAAAAATGGAAACCATTATTGGGGTTTGTGTCCATTTCATAACGAAAAAACTTCTTCGTTCTCAGTCAACCCTAAATTAGGGATTTTCAAATGTTTTGGTTGCGGCGAAGGCGGTGACGCACTTACTTTTATTATGAAAACTCAAAACAGAGATTTTATGGAAGTAATAACTGAATTGGCTGAACGCTTTGGGCTTGAAATGCCAAAAAGTTTTTCTAAAAACAAGCCAAAAGAAAATAAAGAAGAAATGATTAAAGCCTGCACTAAAGCTACAGAGTTTTATAATCTAAGACTACTACAAGACAAATCGACTGAGACTACTAACGTATTAAAATATTTGAGTGATAGAGGGATTAACAAAGATACAATCGAAAAATACTCCTTAGGTTATGCACCAAACGCATACTCAGCGTTTCATGACAAATATAAAAACGATTTTTCTGATGAAATATTGGAAAAATCAGGCTTGATACTAAAAACAAAAGATGGACGATATATAGATAGGTTTAGAAACAGATTAATCATTCCAATTCAAAACGAAAACGGTGAATATGTCGCATTTGGTGCTAGAGCTGTCGAAAAAGACCAGATGCCAAAATACCTAAACTCTTCTGACTCGCCAATATACAATAAAAGCAAATTGTTATATGGGTTATACACAGCAAAAGATGCCATTAAAGCTGAAGATAGCGTTATATTAATGGAAGGCTATTTTGATGTTATATCAGCTCAAGTAAATGACGTGAAAAATTGCGTTGCATCTTGCGGAACTTCACTAACCTCTGAACACATAAAATTACTTTCAAGATACACCAATTCTAGAAAAATATTTTTATCTTTCGATACAGACAACGCTGGCTTAAAAGCTACAGACAGAAACGCTCAATTGATAAAAGACGCTTTCACTGGTCTTGGCGACATAAAACAATTTGACGAAAGCTACATGTCATCATCTGATGATAGATATTCTTGTGAAATTAGAGTAGTAGCACCACCAGAAGGCAAAGACCCTGATGAATTCATTCGCTCTGTTGGAGCTGATAGCTATAAACAATACATGTCAGATGCTCCGCTTTTATTAGACTTTCAACTAAACAACATCTTGAAAGAAAAAAAAGATATCAAAACAGCAATCGATAAAACTAGATTAGTAAAAAAAATAATGCCTGTATTGGAAGAGATAAAAAACAAAATTATTCAATCAGAATATGCACGCATAGTTGCTAACAGCCTAAATATTGACGAAAACGCTTTACTTCAAGAACTTCAAAAGAACAAGATTAATTCAATGAAAAGCGTAGTGAATTATAACAAAATTGTAACAAAAGAGCTTACAATTCAAGAAAGAGCGCAAAAAAATTTATTGAGCGTGTTTCTAGTAGAAAACAGCAGTCTTTCCTTTCAACAAATTAAGGAATTGACTACTAGCACAGAGTTTACAGACGAAATGTTACGAAATATTAAATCTACGATTGACAAAATAACATGTAGCGTAAATAATGTGAAGGAATTGATAGAAAAATTATATACAGCTTTTATCCAAGAGCCAGACACTCAGAAGGTAATAACCGATATGATTAGCATCGCAGAAACTTACAACAACCTAGATGAACAAGATTTTTTAAATGTAATTCAAGAAAATATAATGAAAATTAATCATTGTTTAAGTGAAAAAGAAAAAGAAACAATACGTAATCTATACAAAAATGCAAATGACAACGAAACAGAAGCTCTAAAAATTCAAATGCAATTAAGAGATAGAATTAACAATAGGCTTAAAATGGAGAAACTTAATGACTAAAAAAAGACAAAGAAATTCCTCAATTGTTAGTGTAATGGACGATGAGAATTTAGACGTAAATAATTCAGATGATGATAATACCATTGCCCCAGAAAATGAAAATGTTAATTATATGAATGTGGACATTAGCACTGATAATATTGAAGATATTGTTATTGCCAAAAAAGAAAATAAAATCAATTTAGAAGATATTTATATGATGAATAATGGTCAAGATGATGATTTTGAAGAAGCCGATTTTTCTATGCCTAAAGGCATTGCTATCGATGATCCAGTAAGATTATATTTGCGTGAGATAGGACGTATAAAATTGTTATCAGCAACCGAAGAAATCGCACTTGCTAGAACCATTTTAGATGGTGGAACACCTGGTGCTATTGCTAAACGTAAATTAGTTCAAGCAAACTTGCGTTTGGTCGTTAGTATCGCAAAAAAATATATCGGACGTGGCATGTTATTTTTAGACCTAATCCAAGAAGGAAATTTAGGCTTGATACGTGCAGCTGAAAAGTTCGACCACGAAAGAGGATTTAAATTCTCGACATACGCTACTTGGTGGATTAGACAAGCGATCACACGCTCAATTGCCGATCAAGCTAGAACAATTAGAATTCCTGTGCATATGGTTGAAACGATTAACAAACTTAAAAAAGTTACTCGCCGTCTAGCACAAGAACTTTCAAGAAAACCAACTGAAGACGAATTAGCGTTAGAAATGAATGTTTCTATAGCAAAATTACGTGATATCATAAAAATCGCTCAAGAACCTTTATCGTTAGAAACTCCAATAGGTAAAGAAGAAGATTCTCGTCTTGGTGATTTTATCGAAGATAAAGATGCTGATGCACCTATCAAAACAGTTGCTTCTGAGCTTTTACGTGAAGACTTAGCTGAAGTACTTAGCACATTATCACCACGTGAACGTGATGTTTTAAGATTACGTTTTGGAATGGACGATGGTCGCCAAAGAACATTGGAAGAAGTTGGACAATTATTCGGCGTTACTCGTGAACGTATTAGACAAATTGAAGCCAAAGCTCTTAGAAAACTTCGCCACCCGAATAGAAGTAAAAGACTAAGAGAATACGTTGAAAACTAAATTTATAATTATTTATAAAAAAGCTTTTTGAAAATCAAAAAGCTTTTTTGCTGTTTAATCATATAAAATTTCATACAATATTCAACTTTCTGGGAATGCTTTTTTACTCGTTAGAGTTTATGCTAATTCAATGGAATAATTGAAAGGTTGGTATTATATGAAAAAATTTATTATTATTTTAGGGATTATTTGTATCCCAACACTCCCTGTGCTTTCTGCTTGCCCTATCGATACAGGAGTTTGTAAAGCTCAAATCAACTCCAATTGGGAAACTGGTTCACTCAACAACAAGCTCATACCAAACAACTTAGGCAATATGCAAAAAACAAATGCGTTTAATTCAACTTACAAAAAAAAATACTATGATGAACTTGTGAACACCCAAAGCAATTCAACAAATCAAGAAAAATTAAACTATAACGCAAATTGTCAATTTGGAGTATGCTTGCCTGGAATGTTCGAAGATTTAGACGAACTTGAATAAAATTTTAAGATTTCAAACTTCAATTGAATTATTAATTTTTTGTTTATATTTATAAACATTTCAAAAAACAATATTATAATAATATTTGTATATAAGATTAGTTATAATAGAAGGAGATAAAATATTATGGCAAAGACTATTGGTATTGACTTAGGTACAACTAACTCAGTTGTAGCGGTCATGGAAGGTGGTAAACCCACTGTAATCGCTAACGCAGAAGGAGCAAGAACAACTCCATCAATCGTTGGGTTTTCAAAAACTGGTGAAAAATTAGTAGGACAACTTGCAAAACGTCAAGCTATCCTAAACCCTGATAAAACAATCGCATCTATCAAAAGACATATGGGTGATGATTATAAAGTAAAAATCGATGACAAAAACTACACACCTCAAGAAATTTCAGCAATGATTTTGAGAAAATTAGCAGACGATGCTAGTTCATATCTAGGTGAAAAAGTAACCTCAGCTGTAATCACAGTCCCAGCTTACTTTAACGATTCACAAAGACAAGCAACTAAAGATGCTGGTAAAATCGCTGGTTTAGAGGTTTTACGTATTGTAAACGAACCAACTGCCGCAGCTTTAGCTTACGGTCTTGAAAAAGAAAAATCTGAAAAAGTTTTAGTATTTGACTTAGGTGGCGGTACTTTTGACGTTTCTATCCTTGAAATCGGTGATGGTGTTCATGAAGTTCTTTCAACTTCTGGTGACACGCACTTAGGTGGTGACGATTTTGACCAAAAAATTATGGATTGGATTTGTGAAGAGTTCAAAAAACAAGAAGCTATTGACTTGAACTCTGACAAACAAGCTATGCAACGTGTTAAAGAAGCTGCTGAAAAAGCTAAAATCGAATTGTCTTCTGTAATGGAAACAAGCATCAACTTGCCTTTCATCACAGCTGACGCTAACGGTCCAAAGCATTTAGAATTAAGCCTAAATAGAGCGAAATTCGAAGATTTAGCACGTGATCTTATCAACCGTTGTAAAACTCCAGTAGAAAAAGCTATCGCTGATGCTGGCGTTTCTAAATCAGAAATCGATGAAGTTGTATTAGTAGGTGGTTCAACACGTATCCCTGCGGTTCAACAATTGGTAAAAGATTACACAGGCAAAGAGCCTAACCAATCTGTTAACCCTGATGAAGTTGTAGCTATCGGTGCAGCTGTTCAAGCTGGTGTTTTAGCTGGTGAAGTTAAAGACATCGTTTTATTAGACGTAACTCCATTAACTTTAGGTATCGAAACTCTTGGTGGCGTAATGACAGCTTTAGTTCCAAGAAACACAACTATTCCTGTTTCAAAATCTCAAGTTTTCTCAACTGCTGAAAACAATCAAACAGCTGTTGATATCCACATCTTACAAGGTGAAAGACCAATGTCTAGCGACAACAAATCATTAGGTATGTTCAAATTAGACAGCATCGCACCTGCAATGCGTGGTATCCCTCAAATCGAAGTAACTTTTGACATCGATGCTAACGGTATTGTTAACGTTTCTGCTAAAGATAAAGCGACTAATAAAGAACAAAAAATTACTATCACAAGCTCTACGAACCTATCTGATGATGATATCGATAAAATGGTTAAAGATGCTGAGGCTAACTCTGCTGAAGACAAACGCAAAAAAGAAGAAGCTGAAGTTAAAAACAATGCAAATAGCTTAATCAGTTCTGCAGATAGAATTGTTAAAGATTTTGAAGGCAAAATTGACGCCGATGATCAAACAAAACTTGATGATCAAAAAGCTGCTTTACAAAAAGGACTTGATGAAAATGTTTCAACTGAAGAATTGAAAAAATTATCAGACGAATTACAACAAACAATGTTTGGCATTTCTCAAAAAGCTTATGAAGCAGTTCAAAAAGACGAACAAGCTACAGCATCTAGCGAAGACGCTTCTGCTAATCAAGAAAGCACAAGCTCTGATGATGACGTAATCGATGCTGAATATGTTAAAGAATAATTTATCTAAATAAATTAAAGCTTTTAAAAAAGTGCGATTGGAAAATATTTTCCAATCGCACTTTTTTAAAATAAAAATCCTTGACTTTTAACCTAAATAATAATTTTATACTAATTTATTCCTTTAAAATAGTTTTTATTATTTTATAAATCTCCTGTAATTTTTCAGGATTAGTCTCCAAAGCTTCAATTTGAGTTGTTAACTCAGCAATTAATAACTTTGAATCTTTTAAATGCTCCACTTGAAACAAATCTTCCACAGAAATTTCTAAAGCATTCGCCAACTTATCTAAGGTTTCAGCTTTAACAAAATGAAGTCCATTTTCAATTCCACTCAATGCCCTCTGCGTAATCT
Source organism: Candidatus Gastranaerophilales bacterium (assembly GCA_044432945.1). Lineage (GTDB taxonomy): Bacteria > Cyanobacteriota > Vampirovibrionia > Gastranaerophilales > Gastranaerophilaceae > JAWXUD01. Next base: position 9,933 of record JAWXUD010000016.1, on the reverse strand, counting down.
CAATTTTTTCGGATAGTTCTTCTTGAGTTAATCCTTTAGAAATTCTTATTTTTTTTATTTTCAATCCTAATAATTTTTTAATACCCATACTCAAATCTTTCCAGAAGCAGTTTTGTAAAAACAACGTAAATTAGGAACTGATACTTCTATTAAATCAATTGTATATTAAGTTTTGTAAACCTGCAACGAAGCACTAGTATTATATTTTAGGATTAGACGAAGTAGAATGTATAATTTTTAGCAATTTAGCATTAGCATTTTTTTTAATATCAACAGGGAAAAACCTAAAAAGGGAAAATTAAAAAAAAGGAGAAAAATTATGGCAGGAATTAGTTCATTACGCACAATTGCGAAATTATTCGCAAAAACAACATCACAAGTAGGAAAACAAGCTAAGACATTATCAAAGGCAGGAGAGGTAAACGTTGGGAAAGTTTATACAAACACTTCTGGAAGGATCTCAAGACTACAAGATGCAAAATCCGTGTTCACACCATATCCAACATCAGTCAGACACGAAAGCATTCCAACAGCACAAAAAATTGACGACATGTTAGGTATTACAAAATTTGCTGGATTAAAAGATGGTCAAATCGCAAACAGACAAAAATGTGCAGACGCACTTGCAATATTTAAGCGTGATTTAGTTCCACCAGTAAAAGGTTCACCTGTAAGAACAACATCTGTTCCAACACAACGCTATTTAGATGAAATGCTAGGTATTAATAAAGTTGATGATTTGATAAGTGCCGAAAACGGAAATCTCGTAAAATCGGTATTAAGCAGACGAAATGATGCAAGGTCAACTTTCAAGGCTATGAATGAATTACCTATTGGAAGAAGAAGTTCATTAAATGCCTCAACACTTGCACCTTGTCCAAAAACAAGCACGACAGACAAGTTTGCCCAAAGATACGAAAAATATTTCGGCAAAAAAACGAAACCAAAAAACACGTTTGATGCAAAAAAATACTATGAGAATAACTACAAAAGCTTCCAAAAAGCCACAGATACAGCAACAGCTGATTTACACAAATTTACAAAAATCTCATAATTAAAAGCAATCAAAAAAAAATTAAGACATGACGCCAAATTATTAAATTTGGCGTCATATTAATTATTAGAATTGACCACACAATCAAAAAAAAAGAGGTATTTCTACCTCTTAAAAAAAACTTATAAATTCTTCTCTTCCCATACTGATTATTTAAAAGAAATCCTATTGAAGTGGACCTCTCCATAAAGAATCATTAAATTTATTTTGATTTTCATTAATATTATCGATTGACAAAGTAACATTTGACGGAGTGAAGATAAATACTAACTCACCAACTTTTTGAGGTTTGCCATCAAGAGCGTGAGCAGCACCACAAACAAAATCAATTGTTCTTTGTGATTGTTCTTTATCTAATAAATGCAAGTTAAGTACGATAGTTTTTTTGTTTCTTAGGTGTTGAACAATAGTAGCAGCATCATCAAAAGAACGAGGTTCCATAACCATTACTTCATAACCTTTAAAATTCGGGTGATTAACAACTTTCAAATCTTTACTTCTTTCATTAATTGGCTGATAAGAACTTTGAGGTTTCAAAGCCAAATTATTTTGAGTTTCATACCCATCAAATTCAAACTCATCGTCCATCATATCTTCTTCAGAATCCTTAGCTAATTTCTGCCACACAGAATCGCCTGTTCCAAATCCACCAACTAAAAAATCAACTACTGATTTAACTTTTTCTGTTACTAATGCCACCGTACTACCTCCGATATTTTTATTTATATAACTTTCTACCTACTCTTAAAATTGTTGCCCCTTGCATCGCTGCAATTTTATAATCTAAACTCATACCCATCGAAACCTCGTATAAATTACAGTTAAATTTTTCTTCAAGTGATTTTTTGACCTCTACAACATCTGCAAAAAGTTTTTTCAACTCTTCTTCATCTGCCCCAAAAGGTGCCATATTCATCAAGCCTAAGATATTTACATTTGATAAGTTTTGGATTTGCTCAAAAACCTCAAAGATTTCTTGTTTTGAAAACCCCGTTTTTTGAATCTCACCTGCGTTGCTATATTGTAATAAAATGTTCTGCACTTTATCCAGCTGTCCTGCCTCATTTGAAATCACTTCAGCCAATTTAAAACTATCTACCGAGTGAATTAAGTCAAAATACGCAACAACTTTTTTTACTTTGTTTGTCTGCAAATGTCCGATGAAATGAAATTTTGAATTTTGCCTAATCTCATCAGACAATTTTTCAATTTTTCCAATCGCATCAACCACTCTTGACTCCCCGAACTCACGCAATCCAACTGCATAACAGTCAATTATCGCCTGTTCATCGAAATACTTTGTAACTGCAATAATATTTGGTTTTGAAGGTGCAATTTCTTCTTGTATCTGTAAAAGATTTTTTTTTATAATATCTTGCATCTAATAATCTTACCCTTACAAGAAATAACCCGTTTTTCGAGTATATTTTAATTTTACTCTAACCTACATGAGTGTACAAGTATTTTATTTTTTAATAAATTTTCCCTCTTGTATTTCCCCTAAACCATGATTACCACATGCTTCTGACCTAATTAATATTTCTTAACTTTTAGATACATATGTTAACATTGATTTGTATAGGACATGTCAATTTTATTTTCGACATGCTCACGTCTATTATTATAATAAATGATGTCGCTTAAAATTTAATCCACTAGATATATGAGATTATAAAAAAGCCTCTCTAAAATCATATTTAGAAAGGCTTCTTTTGGGGTAATTTTGGATATAAAATCTCTGCTATGGTTTTTGAAACACCATGATGTACTCGTGCTTGAAGATATAAAACCCGCCAGCCAATGCTCTATAACGCCATAGATTAGCAGTTTTTCCTTTAGCACGTTCATTTCCTTGCATATCTTTAATAATAACGGCTTTTGTAATAAAACCTAGCTCATTCATCTTTCTCATACATTCAAACCCTAGAGGAATATGTTGAGAATTTGCGTATTTATCACCAATAATCAAGGCTGCAAAACGTCCTTTTTCAAGCATATCATAACCATTTTTTGCAACTTTTTGGAACAAATCATAAAACTCTTCAGTATTTTCGCAATTAGACAAATCTTCTTTCTTATCAGAGAACTTAATAATATCGTCATAAGGTGGGTGAAGGATTAGCATTTGAGCTTTCTCCTCGCCTAAAATATCTAATCTTGCTTGAATCTTATCCTTTGCTAATTCACTAGCTGAATCAGCACAAACAATATTTACATCGGTAACAAGCTGTTTCGGGCTAAATTTCTGACTAACTTCCTCAGCCAACTCTGCCTTCAACTCAACACCAATACAACGTCTACCCATATTAATAGCTTCGATACCAGAAGTACCTGAACCAAAGAACATATCTAAAACAACGTCACCTTTTTTCGTATATCGTTCATAAAGTTGTTGAGCGATTTGAGGGATATAATTCCCGTGATACTCGTTTGAATGACCATTTTCACGTGAACGATTTGGGAACTCCCAAAGTGTATCGGTTTTGACATGGTCATAATCTTTCCAAGCGTTAAGATTTATGTCACTATATTTAGTCGTTTTTACTGTATTTTCTTTAACGATTTGCAAATCAGCTTTTTTAGCTGGTTTCAATTTCGTATTAATTTTAGCTCTAACCAAGTCTTCATCTCCCTTTATAATCGATTTATAGGAAAAGTATATAGAAATGTATCAAAATTGTAATCAAACATTTAGATGAATTTATTTTTATAGTAGATTGATAAGTAGTATGATATTTTTCATGTTATAATTAAGGAACTCATGTTGATAGATAATTTCACTATGAATAACTTTTATATGATAGCTGGGTTTTTGCTTTCAATGTATGCTTGCGTATCAAATGACATAATTCAGACACTTGGCACATTCCTTAGTGCGAATAAGAAAACACCTTTTGTTTATCTTTGGGCGTTTTCTGCAGTAATCCTTATTGCAACTATTACTACAGGCTGGATTGTGAATGATGGTGACATGTCGTTTGGACTTTTAACAAGAATTCCTGTACTAGAAGAATTTTCGTTTTTATATTTGCTACCGCCTATAATTTTGATATTTCTAACACGTTGGGGAATTCCTGTTGCTACGACTTTTTTAGTCCTTAGTGTATTTTCAGTTAGTGACACCGAAGTTATCTGGATGATGCTTACAAAATCTGTGCTAGGATACATAATCGCATTTTTTGCCGCAATCGTTATTTACAACATAATAGGCAGACCACTTGAAAGATATTTTTATTACACGCAAAAACGTTCTGGAAACACTAAAATCCCTAAATATTGGATTGTTGCTAAATGGTTTTCAACGGCATTCATCTGGTCACAATGGCTCGTTCAAGACTCAGCTAAACTTTTTGTATACCTACCACGCAAAGCTTCGTTGACCGAACTAATATTCGTTCTAGTTTGCTTTACGCTATATCTTGGATATTTAACTTATAAAAGAGGTGGAGATATTCAAAAAATCGTAAAAGTTAAAACAAACGTTCAAGACCCTCGTTCTGCAACGATTATCGACATAATTTATGCGTTTTTATTACTATACTTTATCAACTTAAACAACGTCCCAATGTCTACAACTTGGGTATTCATAGGGCTTTTAGCAGGTCGTGAAGTCGCACTTTATCAAAGATTACGATTTGAATCACCTAAAAAAATGTATAAACATATTTTAAAAGATTTAACAAAAGTAACTATCGGACTTGTGGTGTCAATAGTTGTCGTACTTTTACTTACGCAATACAACGTTATTATAGATTATTTTGTATCACATTTTTTAGTACATTAAAAAGGATTTAGATGACAAGAATTACGCAACTTTCAAAACATTTGATAAATCAAATCGCAGCTGGAGAAGTAATCGAGCGTCCAGCATCGGTTGTAAAAGAACTTGTTGAAAACTCAATTGATGCTGGGGCTACAAAAGTCAGCATCGAAATTTCAAACGAATGTCGTGATATTAGAATTGCTGATAACGGTTGCGGAATTCACCCAGAAGATATTTTGTTAGCGTTCTCAAAACATGCAACAAGCAAAATTCAAAGCGATGAAGACTTGTTTGCAATCAACACTTTAGGCTTTCGTGGGGAAGCACTTTCTAGTATAATCTCAATCGCAAAACTAACCTGCACTACTCGCACAAAAGAATTTGATACTGGAACAAAAGTCAAATGCGAACAATCAGAAGTTAAACAAACCCAAACGGGCTGTGCGATAGGAACAATTATGGAGGTTAAAGATTTATTCTACAACCTACCAGCGAGGCTAAAGTTCTTGAAAAACCCCAATACAGAATTTTCATATATTCAAGAATTAATCCAATCGTTAGCGTTAGCACACCCACACGTTTCTTTAGAACTAAAAAGAAACGGGAAAACTACTATAAAAACTTCTGGACAAAACATTTTAACAATAGCGATTAAAGAAATTTATTCAAACGACATCACAAATAATTTAAAAGAAGTTTTAAAAACGGACAGTATTTCAGGGCTAAAAATAAGCGGTTTTGTTAGCACACCAGATTACACACGCTCTAGCAAAAAAAGTTATCATACATACATCAATTCACGTGCCGTAAAATGCCCCGTCTATCAAAAATCAATCGATTTGGCTTACAAAAATCTTATTGGCATAGGCAAATACCCACTTATTGTGCTAAACCTAGAAATCCCACCAGCTGACGTTGATGTGAACGTTCACCCAACTAAAAAAGAAGTTCGATATAAAAATACAAACCAAATTTTCAATTTTATACAATCATCAATTATTGCAGGGCTTTCAAACTATGTTGAAGTAAATAACACCACAAATATCAACTCATCTGAAAATAATTCAATTCCAACCAATTCGCAAAACCAAAATGTTGTTGCGTTCAGTCATGTTCAAAAAGATTTTATTGTTGAAGAAAAAGAGGATTCAATTTATATTTCTGATGAAAAATTCAATGAAATGAAATTTAATAACCAACAAAGATTTGAACCCAACTCACAAAAACAATTTTTTAATGAGCCTGTTCAACCTCTAATAAGTCAAGAAAATATAATCGGACAATACAAAAACACATATATTTTAATAGAAAAAGAGGACGGATTAGAGATAATCGATCAACATATAGCAGAAGAACGCTATATTTATGAAAAATTAAGCTCTGAAAAAAACATAGTATCTCAAATGTTATTTATATCAGACGTCTTAAAAATAACTGCTTCTGAGGCTGAAATTATCAAAGAAAACATAGCGAAATTTGAAAAATTTGGTTATGGAATAGACTTTTTAAAAGAAGATGAAATAATTTTCAGAAAAGTCCCACAAGTTTTGGCAAAAGTTGACCCAAAAGAAATTTTAACCGATATTTTATCAAATATCGAAAGCGACATAGACGGATTGGAAGAAAAAATATTAATCACAACATCGTGCAAAGCTGCAGTAAAAGCTGGGCATAAGCTTTCTTTGTGGGAGATGCAAGAAATCATAAAAAAATGGCGTCTAACTAAAATGCCTTACACTTGCCCACACGGCAGACCGATTACAAAAACGATTAATCACAAACAAATCGCAGGATTTTTTCAACGCAACGCTTAATAAAAAGTTTTTTAAATAAATAAGAAAGGAAAAGAATAAATGAAAGGCATAATTTTAGCAGCAGGTGCTGGCACTAGGCTTTATCCAGCATCACATCATATATCAAAAATCTTACTGCCGATTTATGACAAACCAATGATTTATTACCCACTTTCAACGCTTATGCTTGCTGGGATAAAAGATGTTTTAATCATCACCAACGAAGCTGACGATGCTAATTTCAAAAAACTTTTAGGCGATGGTTCAAAATTTGGGATAAATATTCAATACAAAATCCAATACATACAAAAAGGAATAGCTGATGCGTTTATTATTGCACAAGATTTTATTAATAATGAAGAAGTCGCCCTAATATTAGGCGACAACATCTATCACGGACACGGTTTTTCAACGATTATGAAACATGCTATAGAGAATAATGAAGGTGCGACTGTTTTTGGATACACCGTCAAAGACCCTGAAAGATTTGGGGTTGTTGAATTTGACGAAAACAAAAAAGCTATCTCATTAGAAGAAAAACCAACAAACCCTAAATCACATTATGCCGTAACTGGTCTATACTTTTATGACAAAAACGTTTGCGAATACGCAAAAGAAGTCAGACCATCAGCTCGTGGCGAATTAGAAATAACTGATTTAAACAAAATTTATTTAGAAAAAAACAAATTGAATGTCGAAATATTAGGACGTGGTTTTGCATGGCTTGACACTGGCACACACGATTCAATGTTGCAAGCAAGCAACTTTGTGCAATCAATGGAGCTTAATAAAGGTGAGAAAATAGCTTGTTTAGAAGAAATTGCCATATTACAAAAATTTATCGACAAAACAACTGCTCAAAAGAATTGTGAACAATATAAAAACAATGATTATTACAATTATGTAAAACAGATTTAATATAATTTAATTTTAAATAACAAAAGAGTTGGCGATTTTTCTTCGAAAAATAGCCAACTCTTTTAATAAACATATTATAAATTCGACAATTTCATCTCTTTTTTCCAAGTGTAATAAAAATAGATCGCCAAGATAAAATAAACTCCCCACATAATAACAGTCGCATAAGCCTTACTGCCATTAAGAACAAGTTCTAGCCACATAACAAAAGACAACCCGTTAACGACAACCCAAATTATCCACTGTTCAATACATCTTTTCACAGTCAAATACATACCGACAATCGACAGGATTGTGGTCAAACTATCAAAAATCGGGTTACCGCCATTAAAATATTTCAACAAATAAACACTCGCAACAAACCCAACAACCGTAAAAATAGAAATTCCTACCAACTCATTAGGTGTCAATTTGGTTTTAATAATCTCTTTAGTGTCGGTACTCAAATGTCTACTCCAGCGATAAATCCCAAAAATTTGCATCGGAATATAATAATACAAATATAACAACAAATTACCCCAAAGTGCGTTATGAAACGCTAAATAACTATAACACCCTGAGCCTAAAAGCCCAAAAGCATAACAAGAAATCTTACCCTTGCCAGCGATTATCGTATACAAAATCCCACAAATCGCCGATGTTACAGCAACTGGACTATCATTATATTGAATAGCACAGTAAAAAATCAAAATGAAAGATAATAAAAGAGCGACAATTTCAAATCGCTTCCAATTACTAAATTCCTTGCTCAAAAAATCTTTTATACTCATCTAAATCCTTTATTAATAATATATTAATAGATTTAAAATATTTTTGTCAATCAATTTACATTTACCTATTTGTGTTGTCTAATAGTACTAAATGAAAATAAACAGCCAACAAAACAACTCAACTTCATTTAAGGGATTGTACAACAACAAAGCTTTCTTAAAAACACTAGAATTCGCCAACGACAATGGCGCTCTTTTTACTGCAAGTGCCTCACTAGCACTCTCAACAATCGCAAGACCGATTGCAATAATGGCAACACCTAACACTGATGAACAAAACAAAAAATATGCCTGTGCAAAATCCTTAGCCTCTAGTGCAACGGGTTACGCACTAATGTTTTTAGCATCAGTACCTATCGCAAAATCTGTTAAAAATATAAACAAAAACCCGAAAAATTTCTTAAAAAAAGAAACCATCTCTAATCTAAAAGAAAAAAATAAAACGCTTCAAAACTCAGACCCATACAAGTTTGCAACCCAACTATTCAAACTAGGAATAGGATTTGCCATAGCTACCCCCAAATCCATTCTGACAAGTAATTTAATCCCACCGTTTATGAAAAAAGTTTTCCCAGAAAAAAAACAAGAAATCCATAATGAAAAACAACTTTCTCACGAACGCTTTTCAAGCTTCTCGCATATGACAAATAATAACGATAAAACATCATTCAATGGAAAATTTATACAAACTAGCACAAATCAGCTATCAAAAGGCATAGGCAAGATTATTGACACAAAATTTGTACAAAACGTTTCAAAAAAATTCAGCAACACCAACGTTGAACAACACATAATCTCAGCCACTGACGCACTAGCAACCTCAACTTTTATCTATCAAACAAGCAAAAACAAAGAAATTGAACCTGAACGCAAAAAACCATTAATCTATAACGCAGGTATCTCAACAGGGCTGTGCATCGCAAGTGGTTATGGGGTAAACAAAATGGTCGAAAAACCTTTTAACAAATTCGTAGACAAATTCAAAGAAGTAAATAAAGCAAACCCCAAACTCGACAGCTACGTCAGTGGACTAAAAACCCTAAAAGTATCAATGATTTTAGGTACAATATATTATATCGCAATCCCAATCGTAGCAACTTACTTCGCCGATAAAGTCAAGCCCGAAAAAGAAAATAAATTGTTTGTATAAAAATAATATTTAGATAACAATCGAGGTTGGAATTTGAAAAATTCCAACCTCGATATTAGTGTTTAATTATCTACATCTATTTCACGCAACGAACATATGGAGATGTATTGTCTTTAGTAAGGGTATTGCCTTGAGATTGAAATTTTGTAGTTGTAAAGGCAAAATTTGCTGCCATACCTGAATAATTATAGGTACTTGAGTACAAGTCGAATGGTAATGAACTTGTACTCAAAGATACCATTTCAAAATTCTCTGATACTGGTGTGCCATAATAAGAACCTCCTGAAAGGTATGCATCAGCGTATAAATAATTCATTGCTAATGATTCTAATTGCGAATTTGTCGGCATACTCATACCTCTATCCTCACAAGCTTTTTTCGCACCCGCCCAAGCGTTAGAAGCACAGTATATATTATTAGCACCTTCACTATCATAAGTTGTATCGCTACATGTGTTAATCGCTGAATATGGAACATCTGCTAAC
>JAWXUD010000015.1:0-43124 GCA_044432945.1 Candidatus Gastranaerophilales bacterium | reverse complement strand
GGTATAACAGAGATAACCGTTCTGGTGGATACAATCAAGGCGGGTATAACAGAGATAACCGTTCTGGTGGATACAATCAAGGCGGATATGATAGAGATAATCGTTCTGGCGGGTACAATCGTCCACCTCAACAAAATAGATTTAACAGACCAAGTGGGCCTAATAATAGAAGACCTAATAATAGAAATCAAGCACCTAAGCCGTTACTTATCAGCAGAGAACAGTTGGAACAAATAGAAATGTTGTATAAAATGATGCTTCCGTTGCCTAATCATGATTGTCATGAAACTATTGGAGCTAAAATTGATTTAGAACCAAGAAAAGTTTTCTTTGGTATTAATTTAGTAAGACAAAAGTTGATGTTGCCTAAATTGTCGTTCCCTAAACGTAAATTAGCGATTTCACCTGATCAATTGTTTGCTATTAAAAATTTATATGAGCCATTATTACCACTTCCTCCAATTGGTTGTCATAAGATTATTGCTGCTCAATTAAAGATGGACGAGTGGAGAGTTCACGTTGGTATTGGTTTAATTCGTGCTCAAATGGGTATGGAAAGATGGAACTCAGAAAGAGCAGATGCTCCAGAAGAATTTAAAAAAGCTAATAATGAAGTAGAAGCTACAGAGGTTCAAGAAACACCTGATACTAAAGTTGAAGAGGTAAAGGTTAAAAAGCCTCGTGCTACTAAAAAAAAGGTAGAAGAGATTGAGGTTTCTGATGAGGTTGAGAACTCTGAAAAACTCGAAAAACCAGTAAAAGCAAAAAAAACAACTAAAAAAGAGAAAGAGTAAGGTTTTTTATGACAAAATTGGTATCTGTTGGCAAAATCTTGAATTTTCATGGGCTTCAAGGTGAAGCTAAAGTTGGTTTTTCTAAAAATCAGCAAGATTTCTTTTGTGGGCTTAAAAAAGTCACCATTAATATAAACGGTGAAGATAAAATTTTAAAAATTAAGAGTATTCGTCATAATAAGAATTTTGCTATTGTGAAGTTTGAAGGTATAAATTCTATTGATGAGTTGTTGGATTATAAAGATCTTTTGCTTTATGTTGATGAAAAAGTTATTCGTGATGCGTTAGAGGAAGATGAGTTTTTAATCGATGAATTGGTTGGGTTAGAAGTTTTTGATGAGAATGATGAAAAAATTGGTTTTGTAGTTGGCGTTTCAAATAATGGGGCGACAGATTTGCTTTCAATTAAAACTAAATCTAAAAAAATAGCCTTGATCCCTTTTGTAAAAGCAATTGTGACTTTCGTAAGTATTAAGGAAAAAAGAATAGTTATTAATAATCTTGAAGGACTTATTGATGAGATTTGATATCTTGACGCTTTTTCCAGAGATGATTGAAGGGTATTGTTCTTTTAGTATTATGAAGCGTGCGATTTCGGCTGATGTAATAAATTTAAACACAATAAATCCACGTGATTTTACTCTTGATAAGCACAAAAAAGTTGATGACACACCTTATGGTGGTGGTGCTGGTATGGTTTTGATGGCACAGCCTTATGTTGATGCTTATGAGAGTGTTGAAAAATTAGACAATTCTATTACAATAATGCTTTCGCCTCAAGGTGAGCCTTTGAGTGAGGTTTTGGTAAATGATTTGGCGAAATATAATCAAATCATTATGCTTTGTGGTCATTACGAGGGGTTTGATGAGAGAATTAGAGATATAATTAAGCCTAAAGAAATATCTCTTGGAGATTTTGTGTTGACAGGTGGAGAATTGCCAGCTTTGTGCGTTCTAGATGCTGTAAGTCGTAAGCTTGATGGTACATTAGGTAAAATTGCTTCAGCAGATGAGGATAGTTTTTCTAACGGATTGCTTGAATATCCTCATTATACAAAGCCACGGGAATTTCGTGGTTTAGAAGTTCCAGAAGTCTTGTTGAGTGGAAATCATAAACATATTGATGAGTTTCGCACTGAACAAAGCTTGTTAAGAACGAAATCTAAAAGACCAGATTTATACGAAAAATATGTTAAAACTTCTGATTAAGTGGGTCATTCTGCCCCATTCCTAGTCCATCTTTAAGGAAACTTACTCCAGCGTATGCCGCTAGACCTATGGCACTGCATTTTGACATTACACCTTTTGACATTACTGCTACCAACCCCATTGTGATTGGTATTGCATCACGTACTAACATGCTACCTAGGCCTTTGAAATAACCAATTCCAGAGTTGAAGAAATTACGATAATTACTTTCGGCTTCAAACCTAAAGACTTCTTTCTTCATTTTATCTGTACTCATGCTTGGATTTGATAGATACATTGTGTTACTAAATGCTTTATTCATTGCATTAGCATCGTTGCTTTGAGCGTAGACATCTGATTGAAGTTTTCCCATCACGTGAGCATCATATCCGCAAATTCCGATAGCTGCAGCTCCTATACCTTTTGCGATATAGTTTCCACAGTTGTTTTTTATGTTATTCAAAAAATTTATGTTCATGATTTGTTTTCTTTCAAATTATTTTTTCCTTTAGATGGTTTTTCAACTTCGAATTCTTTTTCAATCGTTTGACCTGACATTTTTAATAGGATATCAGAGGCTGATAGTGAATCTTGACCATATGCATTTTTTTGTTGTTGCATATTTTTAAGCAATGATATTGTAAAATCATCACCAGTCACTAAACGTGAGTCTAATGCACTTAGTCCAATAACTCTAATAGGAGTGTAAGGGTCTTGTATGATTTTGTTTACCAGTGCGTTAAGTGCTAAATCGTCTTTTCGGCTTTTGTCTTCTTCCAGCCTAGCTAAAACTTCTTTTGCACCCATCTGTCTGATTTCTTTGTCTTGACTATCTAAGTAATTTTCAAGATTTTTTATGTATTCATCTGTTAATTGAACAATGGTTCTTTTTTCTGTTTGTTTTTCATTCTTTTTATTCGTTTTTGTATCATTGTCATCTTTTGTTATGTTTTGTATGTTTTCGACATTGCGATTATTGTTGTTGGCGTTATTATTATTTGAATTATTTAAATTATCGTTGTATGAATTAGGGTTTTTGTTATTAAATCCAGCGTTGTATCCAGTATTGTAGCCAGAGTTATATCCTGTATAGAATTCTGTATTTTTGGCACTATAGCCATCATTGAATCCTCTGTTGTATATTGTTCCATATGAATTATTTGATTGGTCATATGGCTGTTCGGCTTGTGGATTAGTTGAATAGTTTGGCTGTTGTTGGTATCCTAGAGTATTAGCCTCATTACTTCCCGCTCCATTAGTTTCATTTATGCCATTTACCTCCGCTCCATTAGCTTGGTTTTGGTCATATGGTTGTTGGATTTGCGGATTGTTAGTCGTTGTACTATATTCTGAATTTGTGGCATTAGCATCATAACTATTGTTATTGCAACAATACGGATTTGTCATTGTATTTGTATAATAATTACTAGGATATGCTTGAGCGTAACCTGTTGGATTTGTGTTGTATGTTGAATTAGTATTATATGTTTGAGCTGGTGATGTTGTTAATGATGGATTAAATATCTGTATATTAACGCCAGCATAACTCGGTTGATTACCGCTCTGTGTTGGAATAGCTATTGGTGCAGGAGTGTAATTCATTGATTGTTGAGTTGCATGTGGTTGCGTGCAACATTGTTTTTGAATTACATTTTGCATTTGATTTTGTCCTAATGTATTTGACATGTATTCTACCTATACTACTACCTATATTTATTAAGTCTAAATTCTAAATAATATTGACATTTTTTTGTTGAATTTTAAGAAATGTTAACAAAGAATAATTTTTAATGGATTAGTAATATAATGAAATCATGGTTAGTTTTGATGAGAGTTATTTGAAAAGTCGTCCGCAGTCTTTGTGTCATATGTGTGGTAAATGTTGTCGTGTTGTGACGACTTCTTATACTTATGAAGAATTAAAAGAGCAAGTTGTTCTTGGTATTAGTGAGGCTGTAGATTTTTTGTCTGTATTTGAGCCTTATTCGAGTATTGATGATGCTAGATTGGTTGATGATGGTGTTGTTGAGAATATTTTGAAATATTATCGAATGAAAGAAAATTATGATGAAAGTAAAATAACTTTTTATTGTTGCAAATATTTAGGTGATGATAATCTATGTCAAAATTATGAAAATCGTCCAACTTTATGTAAACATTTTCCTGCAGTTCCTTGGGCAGTTGTTCCTCCAGATTGTGGGTTTACTGGTTGGTTGTATTCGAAGCGTGAAGAAACAAAAGAAAAAGTTCGCCGTGTAAAAGAAAATTTGTTAGAGTTAGAGCTTTTAAAATCAAAAACTTTGCAACCTGAAGAGTTGGCTAGGATTAAAATCGTAGAACAAAAATTCAATAAAATTATAGCAAAATATGAAACTTATGGTTCTCGTGATTGGTAAGTTAGAGATTATAGGTTCGATAATTTAATTTCATAAAATTCTACGTTTATATTCAATTTGTTACCAATTAATAATAATTTTTCAGCAAATTTCTTTGTATTATTTTTTTTGTTTTCACCAATATGTTCAACCAAATCGCCAATTTTGTGGAATATCTTAGTGTAATAAATATTTTGAGCTTCAGAAATATCAACTTTTAACTCTAATTTTTCAATATTATCAAACAATTCTAAGATGATATCAGTTTGTTGAGATTCGAAGCTATATGCTAAGCGGTTGATATTAGTTAGGATTTTTCTGCCATATGTTTGATTAGAGCTTGTTTTATCAAGTTCCACACCAATGATTTTAGCTTCTTGATTAATGTCGATAGCAAGCTGAATAGTTTCATCATCAATAAAATAATCAGATTCGTTAATTAATTCATTGAATTTTTGTCCAAGAGCGTATTTCGCAGAAATTTTAAACTCGTCAGGGATTTTTAGCCCCAAGCTTTGCAGGTGGAATATAGAACCTTTACTTTGCTCATACATTTCAGAATAAGTATAAGCAAATTTTTTCAATCTGCCTTTGAGCAATACTTGTAAAATTTTTCTTCTTTCTTCAATAAAAATATCTTTTAAAGTGTAATATTCTTTATCAAAGTATCCATCAAGTGTTCTTATGATTTCAGTTAACGGATTTTCCAAGAATGTTTTAATAAGATTTTCTTGAATTTTTTCAAATTCTTTCTGGTTCTTAAAATCTTTAATAGCACAATGATAATCTCCTCCAGAATATTGAACTAAAGCAAAAATTATATTTTCTTTTCTTAATGTAACTTTTGATTTTATTTCAATATGTCCAATGACTAAAGTTGATGTGCTTTTTGCAATTTTCTTGTATGAATCCTTTTTAATGCTATAGCAATATACGTCTTCTTCTTCTTCAAAATCTTGATATAACGATGAAATTGCCCATAAGCTAGCAATTTGTTTTGTAGTAACTATTGATGGTTTGACATATTTTTCGTATATATTTTTACCATTTCCGTGTTCTGCGAGATTACTCGTTGCTTCAGCCAAAATGTTAGTAAAGTTTTCTTCAAGCGTTTTATCACTGAAGTTGAGTGCGATTTGCATCGCACGTGCGGCATATTTTAGTATTTGTACGTTTTCTATACCAGAGATTTCAGAGAAAAACCAGCCACAGCTTGTAAACATCAAAAGCTCTTGACGTTGCATTTCTAACAATTCCATAGCTTCACAAATTTCATTTTCTTTTAGGTTTTCATGGAAATTTTCTTCAACAAATTTTTGTATGTTAAAATCGCTTCTATCAAGTATAACATTGATGTATTTATTTCTAATATCCCAAGGGTTATCGAAGTATTTAGTAGCATTTTCTTCAAAAATAATAGCGAGTTCATCTCTTAAATAATTAAGAGCATCTCTTAGAGGTTTTCTCCATTTTTGATTCCAACCAGGGTGTCCGCCTGTAGAACAGCCACAGTCTTCTTTCCAACGACCAACACCATGTGAACAGCTCCAGCTAGATACTGGTTTGATGTCAACTTCGCAATCAGGTGGGAATTTTGCTAAGAATTCGGCATAATTTGTTAATTTCAATCCTTCACTTTCGGCTTTAATTTTTAACACATATGCTAAAGCCATATCACCAAATTTTGTATGATGTCCATAGCTTTCGCCATCAGTTGCGATATTTATTAATTGTGGGTAGTTTCTTGAATCAGAAACCCCATCTTTTAATCGTTTTATAAATTTGTTTCCATCTTTTAATAACTCGTCAAAAGCAACTGATTGAGAAATAGCACCATCATAGAAAAATAAGTCGATATATTTTTCTGGAGCTGATTTGATGTAATAACGATAAGCTCTAGCTGGATCAATATTGCCCCAACTTACATCTTTCCATTCTTTAGAATTCTTTGCTTTAATTGATTGAGCTTGAAACGGTGATAGAATAGTGAATTTTATTCCGTTTTCAACTAATGCTCGCATTGTATCATCATCAGCAGCAGTTTCAGCAAGCCACATTCCTTCGGGCTTGCGTCCAAAACGGTACTCAAAATCTCTAATCCCCCATTTTATTTGAGTTTGTTTATCGTTTTCATTCGCTAATGGCATAATTATGTGGTTATAAACTTGTGCAACACCACTGCCGTGTCCGTTGTGTTCAGCTACACTGTCGATGTCTGCTTTAATAATTCGTTCATATGTAGTTGGAGCAAAATGTTCAAGCCAAGAAAGTAGAGTTGGTCCAAAGTTGAAACTCATATGTGAATAATTATTGACAACATCTAATATTCTGTTTCTGTTATCAACGATTTTAGAAACAGAATTCGGGTTATAACATTCCTGATTAATCCTTTCGTTCCAGTCGTGAAATGGTTCGGCACTATCTTGAAGCTCGATAGCTTCTAGCCATGGATTTTCACGTGGTGGTTGGTAAAAATGTCCATGAATAGTTAAATATTTCTCTTGTTTTTTATTACTCATCTCATAGCTCCTGCAATTGGAATTCGTTTTGTTAAATTATTTAGTTGTAGTTTTGCTTTTGTTTTCGACAGTTTTTAGGATTTTCAAGGTGTCAACTTCAACCCAAGCGTCTTTTAAAGCACTTGAAAAAACTTTACCTTGGATTTCTATTTCATCTCCAGAGTTTAGCTCGATAAACTTTTCAGCTTCTTTTCGTTTAATAAAAATCTTCATTTCAGAAAGTGGAATATTGTGATCTGTTATGTCAGGTCTTTGGATTAGGAATGAAATATAGTTCTCAGAACTCTTGTAAGCAGGTTCGTAATCAAGTCCTAGTGTTACAAATTTGTCAAACTTAGCCACAATTTTAATGTTTTTGTTCAAGTAAAAATTAGGTTTATTTACAACATCAATTGGATTTACACTAAGATATTGTATACTTTGTTCAATAACTTCTGCATCTGTTTGTGTGTTTTGCGTAGCTGGTATCGTCACAGCTGTTGAAGCTAGACCAATTGAAAACAATATAACCAATAGAGATTTCTTAAATTTATTCATTTTTCTTTCCTTATTTATTTTATCCTCAATTACATTTTATCACAATAATCCCCTTTTGTAACTACCCTTTTATATTATTTTATCTAAGCTATTGTCTATTTAGCTTTTTTATGTTAACATAAGTTTACATGGTAATTATAGTGTTAGAATATCTAGTTCCGATATTCTGAAATAAAGGAGAGAAGAGAAATGTCTACAAAAGAATGTTTTACAAATTCAGAAGAGCTTAAAACGCTTTATTCTGCTGCACGTGCGACTATAACAGCACCATTTTTTGGTAACAATGTTGAAGAGGTCAAAACGGTATCAGAGGCTTATAAATTAGCTAAACACAGCTCAGGCACTGTTGAGTTAACTGGTATGCCTGTTTATGAACCAGAAATTCAAGGGTTGCCAAAGGGTGCAAATCAGTTATTGTTCAACGATGGTACAGTGGTAGGTCGTTGTGCTGCAGCTAGAAAAATCGTTGGAGAACCAGGTTGCGACATGGCTTATTTATTGCCGATTATTCGTGAAGCTGTTTATGGCTCTCGTGATAAATTGATGTATAAAACTGATGTTGTTGTTGGTTTAGAAAATGATTTTATGATTAAAGCTCATATGATGATACCTGAAGGGTTTGAGAATGTTCTTTATTCTTGGATGTTAAACTTCCAATATGTTAATGAAATGTATTCTAAAATGTATAGTGAATCAAGAGAATTGCCTGAGGGTGACATTTATGTTTATTCTGATCCTGATTGGACTCACCCTGATTTTCCATATGGTTTGACATTCTTTGATCCAACTCATAACTGTGCAGCTATTTTGGGTATGAGATATTTTGGTGAACACAAAAAAGGTACGTTAACTTTAGCTTGGGGTGCGGCAGCTCGTAACGGTTATGCATCTTGCCATGGTGGTATGAAACGTTATAACTTAGACTGTGGCAACTCGTTCCAAGTTGCTGTGTTTGGGTTGTCAGGTTCTGGTAAGTCTACAATTACTCATGCAAAACATAATGATAAATATAACATTACAGTTTTACATGATGATGCGTTTATCATTAATGTTCATGATAAATATACTATTGCTTTAGAACCAGCTTATTTTGATAAAACTCAAGATTATCCAATGGGTTGTGATGATAATAAGTTTATCTTAACTCAACAAAATAACGGTGCTATTTTGGGTGATGATGGTAAAGTTTATTCAATTACTGAGGATATTAGAAACGGTAATGGACGTGCCGTTAAGTCTAAATTGTGGTCACCAAATAGAGTAGATAGAATTAATGAACCAATTAATGCAATCTTTTGGTTGATGAAAGATCCTACAATTCCACCTGTATTAAAATTATCAGGAGCTTCTTTAGGTTCTGCGATGGGTGCGACTTTGGCTACAAAACGCTCTTCTGCTGAACGTTTGGCTGCTGGTGTTGATCCGAATGCTTTGGTTGTTGAGCCTTACGCTAACCCATTCAGAGTTTATCCGTTAGAAATGGATTATTCAAGATTTAAACAATTAATTGAAGAAGGTGTTGATTGTTATATTTTAAACACTGGTGACTTTATGGGTACAAAAGTTCAGCCACATCACACATTAGGAATTATTGAATCCATTGTTGAAGGTTCTGCACAATTCCATAAATGGGAGAATTTCTCTGATATTGAAATTATGTATGTTGATGGTTTTGACACATCTTTCCATAATAGAGAGTATGCGGAACAATTTGTTGCACGTATGAACGATAGAATCGAGTTTGTTCGATCTCGTGAAACAGAAAAAGCTGGATTAGATAAACTTCCTCATGATGCTCTTGAAGCTCTAGAGGCTGTTGTTAATCAAGTATCTTTATAAATATATAGAAAAAGGTGAGGATTTATCCTTGCCTTTTTTTTTAAATTAAAAAGGGAAAAATATGAAAAGTAAAAAGAATGCAGTGTCATTTTTGGGATTCACTTTAATTATGTTTATTATATTGGGCGTTATTATGGTTTTTAGTGCGCCTGTATTGAAAAATAGAATATTAGATGAAAATAGTAAACAGGTTGAAGGTGATGTTGAAATTGAGCAAAGTCGCAGCAGAAATCGAAATGAAAATAGAGATGAAAGTATCGGTAATTCACGAGAAATATATGAGTTGAAAAATGAAATATTAGAAGAAGTGGATTACAGGATTAAACAGGCTTCTGAATCGCAAGATGAAGAGGTGTCTGATAGATATGTTTGTTCAATTGAAGGATATGTTGATGATAGTGGTCGTCCGATTAGTATAAATTCAGATAGTCGCAATGATATTCAACGACTTAAAAATTCAGGAAAAAAACGATTTGTTTTTATATGTGAGTATAGATAAATTATAAGTTTATTAATAAAAAAAGGCGGTTAGATTAAATCTAACCGCCTTTTTTTTATGTTTTTAAAAACTATTCAACTACGATAACGCTAACTGGGCAAGCTTCTGCTGCTTCTTTAACGCAATCAATGTTAGCTTCAACAGCTGCTTCGTTAACTACAGCGATATCTTCGATTGAAAATACTTCGCTACAAATAGATTCACAAGCACCGCAACCAATGCATCCGTCTTCAATTTTTACTGCCATTTTAATTTCTCCTTTAATTTATATTCTTTCTGGGATATTGTACAAAATTATTATAAAACAAAAATTTAAAATTTCAATATGCTATTTCTTAAAAAAATATTCATTTGTTGATTTAGCAATATAATCAAATCCGTTTATTATTCCAAGATCTTTTGGTTCGATTTTTTGTCCAAAAATCAAAATCGGTACTTGTTCACGTGTGTGGTCAGTACCTTCTACTGTAGGATCACAACCATGGTCAGCGGTTATTATGAGGACATCATCATCTTTTAAGCTTTCTATAATATATTTTAAATATTCATCAATCTCTTCTAAAGCTTTGCCATAACCTATAGGGTCATTTCTGTGTCCGTATAGCATATCTGTGTCAACAAGATTTGTGAATATAAATTCGTTCTTGCTGTCGCCGCAATCTGCTATTTTGATTTTATCTAAGTCAAGATTATTATTAATTGCATCTAGCGTTAATTTTAATCCTTCTAAGTTCGTTCCAGTATGTATTGCGTGAGTAATTCCCGATTTAGAAAAAATATCTTCAATTTTTCCTATACCAATAACCTTTCCACCTGATTCTTGTATTTTATTTAAAATATTGTGAGGTGGATTCATAGAATAATCTTTTCTATCTTTAGAAATCCTAGTTGGTTTATTATCGATGATTTTGTATGGTCTAGCTATTACTCTTGAAACATTGTAGTCATCTTGAGTAAGAATTTTTCTGGCGATTTCGCACCATTTATAAAGCGTTTTTAATGGTATAATATCCACGTCAACTGCTATTTGAAAAACACTATCAGCACTGGTGTAAACTATTGGAAATTTTGTGTCAGAGTGCTGTTTGTTATATTCTTCAATAATAGTTGTACCGCTGGCAGGGCAGTTTGCTAAAATCCCACCGCATTGAGTTTCTTCGATGAACTTGTTGCAAAGATCAATAGGAAAACCGTTTGGAAAAGTTGAAAATGCTGTTTCAGAAACTATTCCAGCCATTTCCCAATGCCCAGTGGTGGTGTCTTTCCCTTTAGATTTTTCAAGCATTGTTCCATATTGTCCAGTCGGTGTATTTGTTATTTTTATTCCTTTAAATTCTTGTATATTGCCAAGTCCTATCATTTCCAAATTAGGAAGGTGTAAGCCATTGTTGAATTCGCAAACATTTTTTAAGGTGTTGCATTCAGCTACATCATTAAATTCTAGATAGTCTGGCATCGCCCCAATGCCCATAGAATCTATTACTATACAAATTATTCTTTTCATTTTTAACCCTTTATATTATTGATAATTTTAGCATAAATAAGCTCATTGAAAAATATTAAGAATTGTAAAAAAAAAAATGATTTGATAAAATCTAGCAAAAAAATTTTTTTACGGATATTAAATTATTACTAGCTAAATATAATTACAGGAGTTTTTAATGAAAATATCCCCACAATTGACAAAAAATTCATTTAATAACAATTTATTACAGCAAATGGTTGTGTCATCATCTACCTCAACTATATCAGCGTCTGTGCCAGAAACATTACAGGACCAAGCATCACAGCCTGATGTACAAACGCAACTAGCAACACAAATTCCAATTGAGCAAACACAAGCTCTTGTTTTACAACCTGTGCCTAACGCAGTTTCTAAAGCTCCTGCTATTAATGAAGTTCCAGTAACTCCACTGGCTCAAGTTCCTATTCAAAATGATGCCTCGCAGCCAGTTATTATAAAGCAACAACCAATAACTGATGTGTTTGAATCGCAAAATCCTAAAAAAGAATCTTCTACTTCTGATAAATTCCTTAAATATGCTGGTGTTGCTGCCTTAGTGGGAATACCTGTCACGGCAATTTTAATGCATCGTTCAAACGCAAAAACAACTAAAAATTTATCTGATCAGGTTGCTACATTGACTGAACAAATTAAGAAATCTCAAGTGGAAATGAATACGAAAGTTGAAACGGAAACTAATAAAACAGCAACTGGTGTCTGGAAAATTCTAGCGGGTCTTGGTGGCGGAATGAGCATTCAACAGTATTTGGCTAAGCGTAAAGATGAAAATGATGGAGTTTTGCCAGAAGGTGCTGAAGAAGATTATCAAAATGAAATGATTGGTAATACTCAAAAATGGATTGATGGAGTTAATCATAACGCAAATGGTGCAAGGAATGTGGCGAATGACGCTCATAATAACGCTAATGATGCAAGAAAAACAGCGAATGACGCAAAGGATAAAGCTTTAGATGCAAAAGTTACTGCAGATCATGCTAATCTGAAAGCTCATACCGCAATTAATGTCGCAACCGCTAATCGTAAATCTGATGTAGCAAATCCATTACTAGAAAATCACGTTGAAAATATATATGGCTATAATTTATTGAAATATCCTGATTATAACAAAGCAGGATTTAATGCAGAAAAACATGTTTTAGCAATGGAAGAAATATATAATTCTGCTCCAAAATACCTAAGTGGTGAAGCACAAAAAGATAAACCACCTTTAAAGGTTGGAGATACGTTGTGGTCTGTAACTTCTGAGTTCGCACCTATAAAAGAAGGTGGGCTGGGGTCTGTACCTGTTGAATTACAAAACAATTTTGAGTCTTTGGGTGTCAAAAACCCTGTAATTATTCCAATGTATTTGAAAAATGGTGCATCTTCATTTAGAACAAATTCTAGGGGAGAATCTTTCTATAAATATGGTAGAGGAATCGCAGCACAAGAATTTAAGGTTGAGAAAGCAGTGACTTTGTCTGTCCCAGCATCAAGACATGGTAAGTTAGCTAATGAGAGAGTGGAGATTTTTGTTTCTAACTCTAAATCTTTATATGATGGAAAAGTTAAAAAAGATATTAAACCGATAATTTTTGTTAAAAATGATAATTATTTTAAAGGAACAATATATAGTAAAAATTCAAATACTGAAGAAATAGAAAAATTTGCATTTTTGAGCAAGGCAGTATATGAGTTGATGAAATCTAAATTAGATGTATCAAGTGTTAATAATATTAAAATTAATAACGAAAATGTATTTAACGAAATTCCAACTCCTGATGGCTTAGTGTTAAACGATTGGCAAGCCTCGCCACTAGCGGCTTTGGTTCGTTACCAGTCAGTAATGGAAAATGCTTGTGGGGAGTTAGAGGATGAGGATAGCAAAAGAATTTCTGACATGAGAATTGTTACTATTGGTCATAACGTTCAGTATCAAGGTGAAAGTAATTCGGTTGGAGATACTAACAAAAAAGTAGAGTTGACAGAAAATATTTTAAATACATTATTTGATGTTCACGCAGTAGATATTGTTAAAAAAGCTTATACTAAGGCGAATAATAACGAGTTGTACCATGCCTTAATCATGGCACCTGAGGATATGAATAAAAGTCATACGAATTTATTAGCAATGGGGGCTTATTTAAGTGATTATGTATGTCCAGTTTCTAAAAAATATTCTCAAGAAATTGTGGAAGATCCGAATAAATCTAGGTATTTGCAATGGGCGTTTGAGCAACGTGCAAATAATGGTACTTTGGTCGGCGTTATAAATGGTAACGATTTGTCAAATATTTCAGTTTCATCTACTAATGTTAAAAATATTATGGAAAATAGATTAAGCTTTACAGATTTTAAAACTTATAATGCAACTACTCCATTAGATAAAATTATGGAAAACAGATTAACAAATAAACAAAATTTCATCAAAGAATACTTAATGGCTGATTTGTATAAAGAACATTCAAAATACGCATATCTTGGTGAGATGAGTAAGGAAGAATTAAAGGAAACACCTGTATTCTCGTTTACGCATCGTTTAGTTGAGCAAAAAGGGGTAGATTGGGTGTCTTATGCGATTAAGAAAACATTTGATGAATGGGATAAGAATTTTCCTGACAAGCCAAAGCCGATTTTCTACTTAGGTGGACAAGACGGTGAAGGTGGCAAGCAATGTGAAATACTTAATAATTTACAGAAAGAGTTATCTGCCGAAAATTCATCAAGAGTATTGTTCTATCACGGTTTTGCACCAGCTATGGGTTATATGGCTTGTTCTGATTTTTTCTTGATGCCTTCAAAATTTGAACCTTGTGGGCTTACTCAAAGTGAATCTTGGGCGCAGGGTACTCCAATTGTTGCAACTGCTACGGGCGGTATTGTGGATACGTCAAATCGTAATGGCAAACACAATGCGATTTTAACTGATGACCTTTCTGGTGAAGGTTTCTATCATGCAATCAAAGATGCTTGCGGAGTGTTTTTGAATGATAAGGCTGGATATGAAAGAATGGTAAAAGATTCAATCACTGAAGACTTTAGCTGGATTCAACCAAATAGACAGGGTCCAATATATGATTATTTAGAATTGTTCGGGATAAACCGTAAAGATTTGGCTGAGAAATCTGAGTTGTCTTAGTTATCATAAATTGCTCATAATGAATATTTACATTTATTTATAATTGGAAGTATTTTGCTTACTTTTTTTATAGAATAATATTATAGAGTTTTATAAGGGTAGGTAATGAGTAGATTTGTTGGATTGATAGGAATAGTTTTGATATTCGCTATTGTGTTTTTTATGTCAAATAACCGTAAGGCTATAAACTATAAGACAGTTATAACTGGTTTTTTATTGCAAATAGGTTTGGCTGTATTTATTTTTAAAGTACCTTTTGGTCGCATGCTTTTTAATAATATAGGTATGTTTATTCAAAAGATATTGGTTTTTGCAAAAGCAGGTGGTGCATTTGTTTTTGGTCCATTGATGGAAGATGATAAATTCACTCATATTTTTGGAACTGGAACACAAGTATTTGAACTTCAGTTGATCGCATCGTTAATCTTTATGATGATTTTAGTAAATATATTGTATTATTACGGTATTATGCAAAGAATTGTTCCATTATTTGGTAAGGCAATGAATAAATTGATGTGCGTTAGTGGTGCAGAGGCTTTATCGAATGTTGCGAGTGCTTTTGTTGGTCAAATTGCTGCTCAGATTATGATTAAACCATATTTGCCAAAACTTACTCGTTCAGAATTGTTGTCATCAATGGCTGGTAGTATGGCGTGTATTTCAGGGGCTACTATGCCGATTTATATTGCGATGGGAATTCCTGCTGAATATATGCTTGCTTCTTGCATAATGGCAGCACCAGGAGCTTTGGTATTGACCAAGATTGTTTATCCAGAAACAGGTACTCCTGAAACTATGGATGATATAAAAATTACTTATAGTAAGCGTAAAAAACCTTATATTAATATATTTGACGCTATTTCAACAGGTGCTTCTGACGGTATGAGGGTTGCTATTAATGTCACTGCTATGATTATTGCATTGGTTGCATTGGTTGCATTGATTGATTGGGTTTTGGGCGGAATTGGTTTGTTGTTGGTTAAATATGCTCATATTAATTTCGTTGGTTTTGACTTAACTCATCTTTCATTAAAAATGATTTTGGGTAAAATATTTTCAGTTTTTGCTTATTTTATGGGTGTGCCTATTGCTGAAACAACACAGGTGGGAACATTGATGGGGACGAAACTTGTATTAAACGAGATGGTTGCATATGTTGATATGACGGCGATTGTCGAACAGTTGAGCGATAAAAGTTATTTGATAGCGACATTTGCTTTGTGTAGTTTTGGTAACTTTGGTTCGATTGCTATTCAGTTAGGTGGTATTGGTGAGATGGCTCCTAACCAACGTAAAAATCTAGCAAGATTGGGGTTGAGAGCATTGATTTGTGGGACTTTAACTTGTTATATGTCGGCTTGTATCGTTGGGATTTTGGTTAATTAAATAATTAAATATTAATTGATTTTTGGTAAATGTTGTTGCCAGTTTTCGTCAAGATTTTTGATAAATCTGTGTGCATCTATAACATCGTCATAATCAATCGGCTCAGGTCCGTCTTGAATTTCTAAAACAAGTTCATCTTGTGATTTTACTTGGATATCTGAAAACCCTAAAAATGCAACACCGAAATTCTTGCCACAATGAAGGCAGTCTAAATTGGTCACTAACAATCCTTGTTCATCACGTTTTATCGTTACCGAATTCTCATCAAAATTGCTTTTGCATAATGAACAGCATAGGTTTTTAAATAATATTTGTAAATCTTTTTTCATAAATTCCTCTTTTCTTATTTTAATATATTTGATTATTAAAATCAATTTCCTGTATGATGTTTATAGTAAGATTATTTTTATATAATCAATGTAAAGATTTATTGTTAATATTTCTTTACAAATGTTACTAATGGTTAAAACATGGGTATAATACATATGGGTCTTATTAATTTTTTCTGCAAAATAGGATCGTAAGTGCAACCAGTTTAGTATAGGAGACTAATTATGGAAGCTATCAATTTAATTTTATTTGGTTTCATCGTTTATGCAGCATTGATTGTTGTTCCAAGTATTTGGGAAGAATTAACTACAGGGAATTAATTCACACTAATCAAGGACGATAGATAATGAAAAAAGTTCCAAAAAGCACGAATTAGGGGAGTTTGAGAAAGAAAAAGTGTTATATGTACGTTAATAAAATTTAGCGTTAGATTTGTTGTGCGTTATTCTGGGAGTATTTCTATTAAGCACTCATAGGCGGTGTCTACGACTTCTTTCATTTCTTTTTGTGTGATATTTAATGGGGGATTGAAATATATGATATCACCTAGTGGTCTTAGTATGAGTCCTTTTTTCAATGCAGTTTGATAAATTTGATAACCAGTTCTCAATTTATTGTCGAATGAAGATTTTGTGGTTTTATTTTCTACTATTTCTAGGGCATTTATAAGCCCAAGTGAGCGAATTTCACCGATATTTTTATGTGATGCGAATTTATCGTTTATTATTTTATTAAAATATTTTGCATTTTCGTTTGCTTGTTTTAAGATATTTCCGTCTTCCATCAGATCTAAAACCGCATTAGCAGCAGCACATGCTAGTGGGTTTCCTGAATATGTGTGGCTGTGTAAAAATGCTTTATTAGAGTTGTAATCATCATAAAATGCATCATAAATTTTTTGCGTTGTAACAAACATTGCCATTGGCATATATCCGCCAGTTATCCCTTTAGAAAGGCATATTATATCTGGTGAGATTTCAGCGTGGTCGCAGGCAAACATTTTTCCTGTACGTCCAAACCCAGTAGCTATTTCATCTGCGATGAGATGAACGTTGAATTTATCACAGATTTTGCGTAATTTTTTCAAATAAAGTGGTGGATAAATTTTCATACCACCCGCACCTTGTAAAAGTGGTTCTACTAAAATTGCACAAGTTTGATTGCCTGTGCGTTGAAATGTTTTTTCAACTTCAATGAAGCATTCACAATTACAGTTTTCACGATTTTTGTTGTATGGACAACGATAACAGTCAGGAGCTTGAATTTTTTCAATATCCATTAATATTGGTTTATATAATTGTGTATAAAGGTCACAATCTCCTGCTGAGAGTGCGGTGATAGTTTCGCCGTGATAACCTTGTGAAAGTGCTAGGAATTTTGTTTTTTGGGTGTTGTTAGTTTGTTGATGGTATTGAAAGCTTACTTTCATGCTGGCTTCTATTGCAGAAGAGCCGTTGTCTGTGAAATTAAATTTACATAGTCCTTGAGGAAGTATTTTGCTTAATCTGTCACATAGCTTTATTGCTTGTTTGTGCGTAAAATTGGCAAATATAACGTGTTCGAGTTTATCTAATTGTGTTTTTATTGCTCTGTTTATTTTAGGGTTACGATGACCTAGTAGGTTGCACCACCAAGAGCTTATTACATCAGCGTATTTTTTATTGTTTTGGTCATATAGATATAGTCCTTCACCTTTTTCGATGACAATTGGAGCTAATTCTTCATAATCTTTCATTTGTGAGCATGGGTGCCAAATATATTCTAAATCCAATTTTGCCCAATTTGTTTCGTTGTTCATTTAATCTCCTTAAAAATTGAGATGAGCGTTTCTTTATTTATATTGATTTGTGTATCTTTATTTTTAACTGTCGTAATTATTTGAATATTAGATAATTTTTCTATGCTTTTTTTGTTATCTTGATGAATAAAGTTTTTTTCATCAAAGTTGTTTAAAATTATACCTTTAATATTTATATTTTGAGATTTTAAGTATTGTGTTGTAAGTAAAGTAGAGTTAATTGAGCCTAGTTCGCTTGGTGCAATAATTATAACGTCAGATGAAAATGATTTTATAATATCTGTTTGCATAAGTGTATTAGTTGTTAAATCAAGTGGGCAAATTATCCCTCCAGCGCCTTCTATAACTATGTATTCATATTTTTTAGAGATGTTTGCGAAATCTATTTTAATTTTGTCTAAATCTATTTTGATATTTTCAATTTCTGCAGATAGATGTGGGGAGGCTGGTGTCTTAAATATATATGAAGCGTGTTGATTGGCGTCAGCGTCAATGTTTGCAGTTTTTAATACATTGATACAATCTTCAGGGATTAACTTTTCGTGTTCGAATTTTGCCCCACTTAAAACTGGTTTAAAATATCCACAATTGAACCCTAATTCACGCATTTTTTTTATTAACAAACCAGACATATAAGTTTTTCCAACATCGGTTCCAGTTGCCGTTATATAGATGATTTTTGTATTTTGTTTCATAACTAAATTATAACAAGAATTAAATTATTTGTGAAAATATTATTTTGGTGTTATTCTAATTAAAGAAAAGATTTATTATAGTTAAGTATATTTTTAAGGAGAAGTTTATGAAAAATCAAAAAAAATTATTAGTTGTTTTATCGGCTGTTGTATTAGCTGGAAGCGTTAATTTATCTATGGCAGCTACAAAACCTGCAACTACAACACCTGCCGCTGTTGCTGCTGTTGAA
Source organism: Candidatus Gastranaerophilales bacterium (assembly GCA_044432945.1). Taxonomy (GTDB): domain Bacteria; phylum Cyanobacteriota; class Vampirovibrionia; order Gastranaerophilales; family Gastranaerophilaceae; genus JAWXUD01. The sequence goes on along the minus strand of JAWXUD010000015.1, from coordinate 24,291 downwards.
GTTAAAACTAAAATCGCTGTTGTTGATGTGACAAAAGTTGTTAATGAATCAAAAGAAGTTCAGGCTATTAAAAAAGACAAAGAAAAGAAAACACAGGAGTTGATGGCATTTATTGAGAATGCAAGAAAAGATGTAGCTTTTACAACTGATGAAAAGAAAAAAGAGGCTCTTGAGAAAAAATATAACAAACAGTTAAACGATAAAAAAGAAGCTATGGATAAAGATTATGCTAATAAATTGAACGCTATCGACAAAAAAATCTCTGATACGATTAATGCACAAGCAAAAGCTGCTGGTTACGATATGGTATTAGTAAAAGGTATAGTTCTTTATGGTGGTGACGAAATCACTGATAAAGTTATTAAGGCTTTAAAATAGTTTTTAATTAATTATAATGTAAATGAAAAATCTCACTTCGGTGAGATTTTTTGTTATAACTTTTATTGTGTGTGTTAATTGAATTTTATAAGATTTTATTGCAATAATTTTCAATAGGACAGATTTGACATGCGGGTTTAATCGGTTTGCAAACGTTTTGTCCGTGTGTAACTAAAAGAGTATTTATATCTATCCAGTGTTTTAGCGGTAATGTTTCTCGTAAAATCATTTCAGTATCATCTGGAGATTTAGTTTTTAAATAACCTATTCGATTAAATATTCTATGGACATGGATATCAACACAAATAGCTGGTTTATTAAACCCTCTTGCTATGGTTAGGTTTGCAGTTTTTCGTCCAACACCATTAAATTTGACTAATTCATCAATTGAATTAGGGACAATGGAATTATATTTTTCAACAAGAATTTTTGATAATTCAATAATTTGTTTAGCTTTGTTGGTATAAAATCCAACAGGATAAATTGCTTTTTCAAGTTCAGCTTGATTACATTTTGCAAAATCCTCAGGGGTTTTTCCAAGTTCAAGCATTCTTAATGTTGCAGGATAAGTGGTCTTATCATTCGTTCTAAGACTTAAAATACAAGCGATTAGTACGAGATACGGGTTGTTGAAACTGTCCATAAGGTGAACAAATTCACTTCTTGGTTGGTCAGCTTTTTTTAGTAATTGCACAATTTCATCTATGTTGATATTATTTTTCATTTATTAATTTCTCAACATCAATTTTGGTTTTTAATTTTAGAGCATAAATATTGTCTTTATCGAACTCCATTAATTTAACCGCATCTTTTTCTGTTGTAATAACTGTTTCTTCAGGGATTTCTTCAGGCTTATATATATGATGATCATCAAAATCTATAGTTTTAGTTATTTCAAAATCGCTTAAAAAATTATAGAATTGTTGTGGCTGTCCGATAGCACAAATGGCAATAGCTTTAGAGCCTTTTTCTAATTCTTTATTAGTTTTTATATTGTAGACTATATCAGGCTCGCTTTTGCCAATAAATGTTTCAACGTTCATTTTTTTCTTCATTATTTTTGCTAATTTTTCGGCTCTTGAATGGTCTACATCTTTGCTTATGACAACTAATTTAGAAACCCTAGAAAAAGCTTCAAATCCTTCTCTTAGTGGTCCAGCTGGTAAAAGTTTTTCATTGCCAAATCCCATTTTGCTGTCTATTAGTACGATATCTAAATCACGATGAAGCTTGCGATGTTGAAATCCGTCATCGAGAATTATTTTTGATACTTTAAATTTATCGATAGCAAATTTAGCTGCTTCATAACGATTTTTTGAAGTTATGACCACAGCACCATTTGTATTATTAGCAAGCCAGAAGGGTTCATCACCAGCAAGCTCTGCGTTATAATAAATTTGTTTGCCATCAGAGATTACGTTGATATTTTTGTTTGATAATTTTCCACCATATCCACGAGAAATTATTGCAACCTTTTCATTTTTTTTGATAAAATATTTGGCGATTTCATTTACAACTGGGGTTTTGCCAACGCCACCTGTGGTCAAATTACCAACGCTAATAACGTATGCGTCAACTTTTTTAGGTCTTAATAGGTTTTTGTCATAAAGCAGGTTTTTAAGTCCACTGCCTACACTGTAAAATAATGCACAAAAATCAAGCAACTTGACGAATATGCCTTTTGCATTTTTGTTATAATGTATTTTAGTTATTTGAGTTTTTAAATTCATGATTTTTTAAAACATTAATTTGAATAAAGTAAATCTTCCGTTTAATTTTTCAGAGAATTTTTTAAGATTTTCAGTAGTCGTTTTTGTGTCATCTATAATTGTTTCAAGTTCAGTTTTCTTCTCAGGCGTAAGTTCATTAAGTGCTTCAAGAGTTTGTGAGATGTTACACATCGCTTGATTAGCGTTAGATATTGTTTGATTGATTTCTTTTTTCAATTCTTCATCTTTAGTCATAGAGTTCACAAACTCACTAATTTCGCTAATATTTTTAGTAATATCTCTGATATCTTGTGCCATTTTTGTCGCTTCTTCTTCGTTCCCGAATAGCTTGTTGATATTTTTTGTTAAACTATCAATTGATTGTGCGGTTGAAAATACTGTATCTTTAAATTGAGGGTCACCAATTACGGTATTAAGGTTGTAAGCAAGTTGATTGAAGTCTGTTGTTGCTTTGTCCATCATTATCATCAATTGTTCAAGGTCACCTTTTGCCATATCTAAGAAATCGTTTAATTTACTCATAGTTATGCTAGTTTCACCAGTTAGTGTGTTAACGTTTTTAACAGACATTTTCATTTCGGTGATAACTTCTTTAGATAGTAGTTCATTTATTTTCTTATTAGTTTCAGTAAGCGATTCCGCAGCGTTATATTGCCATTGCATAAAATCAGAAATCCTCATCGGTTCAATAATTGTATATGGTGAAGTTTGCTCTGGATATGGCAATATGACATTATCTAAAGTTGAGATACGTAATTTTATTTTTTCATTTTGTGAGATAGCTTTACCCGTCAAGAACATAGGCACAACTAGTCCTGGTAAATTAATTATATAATCAACTTTATAAGCATAATTTGTTTTAATAGTTTCTTTTAAATTGTAAGGAACGACATCTTTAGCCACAACTTCAATATTTTTGATTACGCCTACATTGTAAAATTTGTCGTCAAGCTTCATCTCAACGGTGTCATCTTTATATAAAATATTTTTATTTTCCATAGGAATATATGTTGTTAAAATTTTAGGTGGTGTAACTTCTAAAAATAATTCACCAATCAAACCGCTTTGTTGAATAGAAAAAGCTGACGCTTTTGGTATAGAAATTTGTGGTTCAGTAATAACAAATTTTAGGTTTACATGACTATTTTCTCCATCAATAATTGGAGAGATTTCTTCTACTTGACCTATACGAAGCCCCATCATTTGTACGCCAGCACCGACTCTTAGTCCGTTTACATCTTTGAATTGAATTTCAGTACGTGTCCCACGAGAAAATGCACGTCCTTTTACTCTAAAAACAATCCCTAGTAATAAAATCAAAGCTAAAAGTGTTAATATACCCACTTTAAATGATGATGAAAATTTCATTATAACCTACCATTATTAAGTTCTATATTGAGATTTTAGCAAAAAAACATTAAAAAAGCAAAATGATTAATTTGTTTCACGTAATATCTTCAAAATCTAGTTTGTATTTTAGAATATCAGCAATAATGAAAGATTCTTTTAAAGAGAGTGTTTCTCTGTTAAGCTTGCCTAAAAGGCTGCTATAAGTGTATTCTTCATTAAGTCTTTTTTCTATTTCTTGAGCTAACTTTTTAAGAGTAACCCCACGTGATGCTGCGAGCATTTTGATTTTAAATTTTATATTTATATCTTTTGTATTTCTCATTGTCTATTAATTATATAACTGTTTGACAAGAGTTGTCATGAATGTTATATTAATGACTGTATTCAATCATAAGCATGTGCATGCGAATATGATAGTTTGATTATGATTGTAAATTTAAAGGAGATATGATATGTTAAAAATTAAAAAAGCGTTTACTCTCGCTGAAGTTCTGATAACCCTTGGCATAATTGGTGTTGTATCGGCGATGACGTTGCCGAGTTTGTTATCAAACTATCAAACAAATGCACTTGCGACTAAAAAAGAACTTTTTGAAAAACGTATTGAGGAAGCTATGAATCAGATGAGGGTGCATGAAAGATTGTTGGGTTATGACACAGCTGATGAGTTTTTAGATGAGTTTTCAAAATATTTAAAAATAAATGAGCGTTGTGATACTTTAAATTTAGATTCGTGTTTTAATAGCGTAATTTATAATGTTAGTGAAGAAATATCGATAGATGATTTGAAGTCAAAAGATACGCTTGTGCTTAAATCTAAGGCTGATGATTTTCCTGCGGATAATGTTGGTGTGATTTTTGCTGATGGTGCAAGTGCGATTTTGAATTATAAAAATAGTGGTTGTGATTGGTTAGATCCATATGATACAAAAGGTGATCGTGATATCGCAAAGGCTTGTATATCAATGATTTATGATGTGAATGCAGGAAAAGGTGCTAATGAATTGGGTACTGATATTTACCCTATTAATTCTCGTTTAGGTTATTTTATATTAGATGATTTACCTGATGTACTTTGGGATTTAGGTGATACTACAATCGTTCCAGAAAATACATGTGATGGGAATAATTCATGGGATACAAAATATACTTCAGCTTTGCTTGCATCTAGTTCTTACACGTATGCTGATTGTACGCTAAATTATTGGGCTGGAGCGAAAAAAGTTTGTTCTGATGCAGGAAAGCGTTTACCAACTATTGAAGAATTAACGTATTTAGCAAGATATGTTTATAACGATGATACAATTGATGATTTCACTGAATTGTCTGTAACTATGGATAGTGAAAAGGCTGCTGATGCTGGTTTTTTAGGTGTAGTTAATATTGATGGTGCGTTCCGCCCTTGGACATCTCAAGAAGATGCGACTGGGGCCAAAGCGTATTATAGAAGGTTTCAGACTAATTCAACTATAACAGGAAGTGGTCACGCTGGTTATCCATATTATAAATCTTGGAACGCCCAGGTCGCTCGTTGTGTTCAAGATAATTAGCGCTAAGTATTTAAAAAGAGCTTGATAATTAAATTTATCAAGCTCTTTTTTTTTATAAATAATTAGACAATATATTTTTGACGTAATTCTGTGTTTCTTTAAACGGCGGAACACCATCATATTTGTCGACATTTCCAGGTCCTGCGTTATACGCAGCAAGTGCTAAGATTACGTTTCCGTTATATTTTTCAAGCATTGATTTTAAATAACGAACTCCACCGTCAACGTTTTGAACAGGATTGTAAGCATCTTTAACCCCTAATGATTTTGCTGTTGCTGGCATTAGTTGCATTAGCCCCATAGCTCCAGCACTAGATTTTGCATCAGGGTTGAAAGCCGATTCTTGTTTGATTAGTGCTTGAACCAACTTTTCATCAACGCCATGACGCTCTGATATTTTTGAAACTAAATTTAGGATTTGTGATTTAGAATTGATAGGTTTAGTTTGAGAACTACCAGAGATCTGTTGTACGGCTTCTGAAATAGTAGCAGGAGCTGGTGTTTCTGTTGTTGCTGATATTTCTGCACTAACCTTTTTTGTTTTTGGTGAAATTAAAAGCGAACCAAAATCAGTCATTTGCGATTGCAAGACTTTATCAAATGAAGGGCTGTCTGTGTTTGTGGTTTGCGTTGTAGGATAAATATTGTCCAATGGATTTTTTACAGACTGATTGCCAGGCATATTTGCTACACGATTGTTTATTTCGACATATCGTTGCATCGCAGTATTTTGCCCACTACTATTAATGAAATTTTGAATAAAATTCGAAAACATTCCCTTCTATTACCTCAAATTGCCTCTACCCTTGTCTATTATTAGTTTAGACCAAATTATTTTTTTTGATATCCTATAAAAGGTTTAATTATTTTTAATCTAAAGTCAATTTAAAGCGAATATGATTAAAGAATAAGCATGCAATCGCCATAGCTAAAAAATCTATATTTATTTTCGATAGCTTTTCGATACGCTTCAAATACAAAATCTTTACCCGCCAAAGCACTAACAAGCATTAATAATGTCGATTTTGGTAGGTGAAAGTTCGTTAACAAGTTGTCGACAACTTTGAATTCATATGGTGGATAAATGAATAATTCAGAGCTGTCTTTGCATGCTTTGATGCAACCATATTTTTGAAAAGCAGTTTCAAGTGTTCTTACGGTGGTTGTACCTATGGCAACAATTTTTTTGTTATTAGCTTTTGCATTATTTATCATATCAGCTGTTTCTTGCGTAATTTCAAATGTTTCTGAATGCATTTTATGTTCAAGTACGTTTTCACATTGCACAGGTCTAAAAGTTCCTAGTCCTACGTTTAAAGTGACATAAGCTAATTCAGCGTTTTTATTTTTCAACTTCTCTAATATTTCTTCAGTAAAATGCAGCCCTGCCGTTGGTGCAGCTACAGAGCCTTCGTCTTTAGCATAAACTGTTTGATAACGCTCAAAGTCAAGCTTTTTGATGTTCTCGCTCTCCATTTTTCTTTCGATATATGGAGGAAGTGGAATGTTTCCGTTGCGATGAAGCACATTTAATACGTTATCATCTTGATAGATTAATTCGACTAACCACTCACCGTTTTCTTCAAGTCTTTTGATAGCTTTTACACTAAGCTCATCGCTAATTTTGATTACGGTGTTTGGTGAAACTCTTTTTGAGGGTTTAATTAGTACGTCCCAAATTTTATCTTTTTTTTGTGACAGTAAAAACACTTCGATTTTAGCACCAGTTTCTTTATGTCCGATAAGCCTTGCTGGTAACACTTTTGTATTATTCATAACAATCAAAGTGTTTTCATCAAAATAATCAATTATGTCATAAAAATGTTTATGTGAAATGGATTTGTTCTTAGGTTGAAGAACAAGCATTTTTGAATTCTCACGCTTATCAGCAGGGATTTGTGCGATTAATTCATCAGGTAATTCGTAATCATATTCTGATAAAAGCATATTGAAATCTTTCGTTATTAATCCTTAGGCTCGATTTTTTTAGCGTTAGCGATGTCGCTATCATCAGCAAAATCTTTTTTGCGTTCTTGTTCCAAATCGATTTGTTTATTAACAATTACCGTTTGTGCAATCTGCACGATGTTACTCGTTACAAGATATAATAACACCCCAGCAGGTATTGGGATTATTACAAAAGTACCAATAATCATAATCGGCATAAATGTACTCATCGATTTCTGGATAGCTTGCTGTGTTTGGTCAGAATTCTGACTAGATTGTTTTTGAGAAGCCATCATGATTTTTTGTGACAAGAACATCGTCAAGCCAAATAATATGATTAATAATAAAACATCATAGTGGAAGCTTTGTTTTACTTCGATAGTAGGGAATGATGAAGCTAGAACGCTACCCATTTTCTCAAATGTCACAAGCTCAGTTTCTTTAGTGTTCATATCAGTTACATTGATTTCAGCTTTTTCTATTTGGTTAAGTTGGTCAAATTTTAGGTTGATATAATCTAAGCTAACTTTATAATCAATATTCTCACCAGGTGTAAATTCTCCTTGAATTTCTAAAGCTTTGTTGTATTTCTCAATTTTTGCGTTCTCAATGATTTCACCATCAGTCAAATAGATTTTAGCCGTTTTGCCAAGCACAAACGTGTCGTTTGCAGAAGCACCCATCACGCCGTCATAAGACACCCCAGCAGTCGCACGAAGAGTTGTATCAAGACGTTTTACGAAACCAAAAGAAGTATCGCCAGCCATTTGAATAAATTGAGGACTCATTAACGCAGAGTATAAAAGGATAAAAATTGGCATTTGGACTAATAATGGTAAACAGCCACCCATAGGGTTGAACTTGTTTTCTTTGTAAAACTCCATCATCTTAGTTTGCATTTTTTGTGGGTCGTTTTTGTAACGCTCTTGAATAGCTTTAAGCTTAGGTTGAAGTGTTTGCATCATTTTCATAGAACGTTGTTGTGAAACGTTAAGTGGCCACATTGCAAGCCTGATTATAAGCGTTAATAAGATTATTGCCCAGCCGTAGTTGCCGACAAAATCTGCTAATATTTTTAAAAAACTAATAGTTGCTGTTGTAAAATCCAATTCCCTAATCCTCACTCTTCTAGCATAATATCTTTATAGATAATAATACAAACAGATTTGATAGTCAAATCTGTTTGCAGTCAATTTTGATATAATTATTTATTGTACACAACGAGAATATGTGTAAGCAGTGTTTTTATAGTTAGCTACCCAATATTCAGAACTGGTTGTTGTAAAATAGCGAGCACTTGCATATAAACTACTTGTTTCTTCCGAAGACCATTGATAAGAACGAGTATTGGAATAAACATTTTGCGATAAATTAAATTCAGCTACTCTTTCAGTATTTAATGTCAATCCGCTATAAATATCATTATTTGATTCATAATTAAATAATGTATAATTGTCAAATATATACATATGTAAATCTGTAATTTCATTCATTGTTGGCAAGCGTTTTCCTGCCTCAATACAAGCCTTCATTGCTCCTGCCCAATTGTCATCAGTGTAGCCACTTGGATAATTTCCGCAATATTGATAATTGCTACCACTTGCATCACTACAATTTACTGTACTTGCTATAGTATCATTCAAGTCCCAACAAACGTCATCAAGCATTTCACCTAAAGTTGTATTAATTGGTAAAATATCACTGCCTAGAGTGTTTTTGCCACGATTGCCATTGACATCAGCTAGCATTGCAATACATTTTGTTGCTTCACTTCTATTCAGCCCACTTTCATATGGGTCAAGCCATTCGCAATTTAAGTCATAGTTGACAATTGCCTTTGTACCATCAGCAAAAATAACTCCTACATTATCGCTTGAAAAATCATTTGATGAACTATAAGCAACAAAATCTTCACCTGTTTTTAAATCTTCAAGACTTATAGCTTTTTCACAATTATTAATAGTTTCAGCTACAAAACATTCGTCTATATCCCCTAATTCACAAGTTTCGTTGATTTTTAAATATTTCCCTAATTCTGTGACGAAATCCTCAGCACTGTCATAACCAGTAAGTTTTTCATGAAACCTCATCTGATTCATCGCTTCTTCAAGGCGTCCTTCAAATAATAATTTTTTCTTATCTAAACCTTCTTGTTGCATGTTGCTAATCAAATTTGGTATCGTCATCGCTGAAACAACGCCAATGATGCCTAATGTGATTAGCACTTCTGCTAAGGTAAAACCTGTTCTTTTTCCATTCAATAATTTCATTTCCCCTCCTTTAAATGTGATGTGTTACTTCATAGTATAGCTATACTCTATCATAATAAAATCAATTTATGCAAGAATATGAAGTTATGTATCACAAAATAATTGCAACAAATGTGAAAATTTTACGTAAACGTGCAAAATTTTCACAAGAGGTATTGGCTGAAAAGCTCTGTTGTTCTAGAGAGTTTATTAGTAGGGTTGAAAATTTTAAAGAAAAAATCAGTTTAAAAATGTTAATTCATTTGTCTGTAGTTTTTGAAACGAAACCAGAGATATTTTTTAGTTATTTAGTGTAGGCAAATTTATAAATTCTTATAAAAGATATTTTCATGTAATCGTGGCATCACGAAAACAACAAAAAAAAGCTCCTACCGAAGTAAGAGCTTTTTTAAATGGTCGGGATGACACGATTTGAACGTGCGACCCCTTCGTCCCAAGCGAAGTGCGCTACCAAGCTGCGCTACATCCCGACATTTATTATTGAGTTTTCAAATGGTACCTAGCAGTTTGTTAGCTTACGCTACCAGCACCCCCCTTTTCGCCGATTGACATTCAGTCAATCATCTCACGGGGCCCTGCTACATCCCGAAATTTTTACTGGGGCTGTGTCTTAATAATTTAAAACTTGTTTATTTATTTCGACAAAATTTATAATAAAATAAAAAAAATATATAGTCAAGAGTTTTTTTGTTTAAATTTGTAAGAAATTATAAATTGGGGTTATTTGTTAATAAATTACATTCTAAAATTATTTTGACCGTATTGCATTATTCTTTGATCAAGTGGTCTTTGTGCAAATGCTTGTTTTGTCGCAATGCCTGTTGCAATGCCTGCGATTGCGTATGTGCCTAGTGCGAATAGGTAGTTGCGTTTTAGAGCGTTAAGGTTTACGGATTTGCCTAAAACTTCTTTTGCGGCTTTTACTCCCTTAAATGAAGCCATGCCTTCTTCTACTATTGTTGGAACAGAGGCTGCGAAAGCTAGTATACCTGCATTCTTTTCTATAAAGCTAGGTTTTTCATTAGCACTTCTGTGTGGGGTCATCATTAATAGTGCGGTTGGTATAAATGGAGCTAATCTACGAGAATTTTGTAATAGTTTTGTAAACCCATTTTTTGCATTAATAGCATGTCCTAATTCATGTAACATCAAAGACGGTTTGCTTTTTGGGGCGACAGCGAGTTTTAGTTTATCGGCATAGAAAGCGTTTTTGCCTTCTGCTACAACTTGTAATTCGTTAGCTATTCCTTTGCCGTATTTGCCTGCATATTTGCCAATGTTGTTTTGGTCAATGTATCCGATCTCAACATTTAGTTTGTTATCTTTGACCATCTTGTCGCTAACTTTTTTAATGTTTTCAAATGATGTAAATTCTTTACCTTGCATCAATTTTTGTCCGCACCATTCAGAGCATTTTTTTAGTCCCAAAATTAGACCCTGTAAAATTGCAACAGTTCCGACTTCTTTAGTAACACTGCTTTCTTCGGGTTGTTGTTGGTAATAATAGGCATTAAAATTCGGGGCAGTATTTCTTGAAAGCTGAGCGTTTGCATTATTATATTGTGGCTGGACACTATTTAATCTCATTACACACCTATTTTATATCTAGTTATTATAATGTGGATAAAAAAAATTATTGCTAAAATTTTTGTTATTTGTTACAAAAATTAAAATCATTGCTATAAAAAAATCGAGTTTTTTATCACTCGATTAATTGGATTTTATTAAATTTTCTCAAACATTTCTTTAGAAGCTCCACACATTGGGCAGGTCCAGTCATCTGGCAAATCTTCAAATTTTGTTTTTTGGACTTCTTCGTCATATACCCAACCGCAGGTACTACATTTGTAATTCATAATTTTCTCCTTTCATGTTATAGTTTAGTTATGAAAAAACATATTTTTGAACAAAAAGTTTATTACGCTGACACCGATGCTTATGGAGTTGTTTGGCACGGTAATTATTTTAGATGGTTAGAAGCTGGTCGAGTTGATTGGTGCGAGATGTTTGGGTATAATTTAATCGAGCTTCAAAAACAAGACATAGTGCTACCTGTGGTTAATATTAACACTCGTTTTAAGATGTCGGCAAAACTTAATGACAATTTGATTATAGAAACTGAGGTGGCGAAATTCAATGGTCTTTCGGTTACATTCAAGCAGGTAATAAAATCTAAGGATACTGGCAAAGCTTTTATTGAAGCTGAAATTGAGGTCGTGGCAATATCTAACGATGGCAAGCTTCATCGTAGAATGCCAAAGTTGCTTGCAGATATTTTTGAAAAGGAGTTGGAACAATGTCACGTTTAAACAAATATATTGCTTCTGCGGGCGTATGCTCTAGAAGAAAAGCCGATGAGCTTATTGAAAGCGGTGTGGTTAGTGTTAATGGGAAAGTTGTAAAGGAGCTTGGTTATTCTGTAAAGGATAAGGATAAAGTTTTTGTTAACCAAAAAATGGTTCGTCCTGTTAAGCATGAATACTACAAATTCTATAAGCCTGCTGGTTATATAACGACTAGTGACGATGAAAAAGGGCGTAAGACTATTTATGATTTGCTTCCTGATAATATGTTGAATTTGAAGCCTGTTGGGCGTTTGGATAAAGATTCCACAGGATTGTTGATTTTGACAAATGATGGTGGATTGATTAATGATTTGACACACCCTTCAGTAAAAGTTCCAAAGACCTATCACGTAACAATTCATTCAGCGATACATCGCCATGAGCTAGAAAGATTAGCGAATGGTGTTGAAATTGAAGAAGGTAAAATAGCATACGCTGATATTATGGTGTTAGAGGCTGATAACAAGCAAACTTTAATGAAGGTTACGCTTTATCAAGGAATGAATAGACAAATTCGTAAAATGTTTGAATACATTGGTCATGAAGTTAAGACCTTAAAACGTGTACAGCACGCTACGATTTCGATTGCACCGTTGAAGCGTGGTGAGTTTAAACCGATTAAGCCAAGAGAAATTAAGGAATTGAAAAGCTTTTTGAATAGGATTTCTCAACAATGCAAAAAATAGCAATAGTTGGTAATATAGCCTCTGGCAAATCAACAATACAAGAGATTTTAAAAGGATTAGGGCATAAAGTCTTTGATGCTGATGATTTAGCACGTCCTTTGTTAACGGTTGAAAATATAGAGCTTGCTGAATTGTTTGAAAATTATGATGTGATTGAAGATGGCGAATTTTCTCGTCAAAAAATAGCCGATCTTGTTTTTAATGACGCTAATTTACTTGCAAAATTGAATGAAATTATTCATCCGTTAGTTCGTAATGAAATTTTAAAATCTTTTGAAAAAAATAGCGATTGCGATTTCGTTTTTGTGGGAATTCCATTGTTGTTTGAGGCTAATATGCAAGATTTGTTTGATGAAATTATATTTATTTGTTGTGATGACGAATTGCGTTTAGCTCGTTTAGTAGAGCGTAATTCTTGCACAATAGAACAAGCATCATCACGTATAAATTCACAGTTGCCTCAATTAGAAAAAATTGAGAAATCTGATTTTGTTATTAAAAATAATTCTTCAAAATCTGATTTGAAAGAAGCTTTGTTGAGCGTTTTAGAAAAATTATCTATCGTTTAGACAGGTACAAAAACACTCATATTCTTAGAATATTTTGGGTTTGAGTTGACGAAATCGCTTACTGTAGAGCCATCTCCTCTGGTTATTTCTATGTGTCCATATTGTGAACTATAACCCGCAGCACCTTTTTCATATACTAATACGCACCCAGCTGGAAGTTTTGATAAATCTTTTGATGTTATTTTTATTTCTTTGAAATTTTTGTTATTTCTTAGAATGTCATCGCAGGCTTCAGCATGGCCTGAAACATAAGCCCCAAGTCCAGCTTCTTGTATCGCATTTTTGACATATGTAGCACATTCTTTATTAGATGAACTTAGTGCATTATTAGTAGCTATTTGTGCAAGTTTTTCACCCTTGTCTTGGTCTAATGTTATATTTGCTAGTTTATTTGTGCTTGTTCTAATTATAGTTGAATTGGTATTTGTTGTTTGAGTAGCCGTTTTGCTAGGTCTACTAAAGCTAAATGCCCCAAATGGACTACTTACAGAACTGTTTGTTGTGTAAGAGCCAAAATTTAGGTTTTGGAAATTGTGACCAATACTAGAGTTGTTGCTAGATGTGTGTAATTGATAATTGGAATTTAGGTTGAATGGATTGTTATAGTTTGTAAAAATGTTATTATTATAATCAAAATTTGATGAAAAAATTGGTGCATCAAAGCTATATGTGTTCATAAATGGCATATATGAGTTGTAAGTCGAATTATTAATCGCAAATACACTGCCTGCTTGATTGTTTAGCATGTCCATTCCAGCGTATGTGCTATAACTATTTAGCCCGCCAAGCCCAAATCCACCAAATCCGCCAAATCCACCGAATCCGCCGAAACTTCCAGCCCCGCCAAAGCCACTAGCCCCACCGAAGTTGCCATAAGAATTCATCATATATGGATTTGTGTAACCAAAATTAAACAATTTATTCCCCTAATTTTTCCTTATATATATAAAGTATTTCTTGTGTGAATAATTGCTTAATTTGTTAATAAATTTTACAGAATAAAAAAGCTTGCTTCTGCTTTACCTAAATCAATCATGTTGAACGGTTCATCAATATCTTCGGTTTTATAAAAATCATTTTCGTCAAATTCAAATATAGTTGTTATATCAATATTATTTTCGCTAGAAAAAATATAAAATTTGTTTACATTTTTCATATAAAGTCCAACGGTATTAGCCTCTTTTAGTGCATTTAAGAATGCATTTTTAAGCTCTATTTTGTTGCTGCCATCAAAAGTCAAATCTTGCATGTCATAATGTTTTTTTAGAGTTTCGAGTAATACGTATGGTTCTAGCCATTTTGTAAGTATTATGTTCATTTATGCCTCAACTGTTTGGTTTTGTAGGTTAAATTGCATTTCATATAAGTTTTTATATTTGCCGTTTGAAATTTTGATTAATTCGTCATGTGTTCCTAATTCAGCCAATTCGCCTTCGTTTATAACGGCAATTCTATCAGCATTTTGAATTGTAGAAAGTCTATGAGCGATGACAAATACAGTTTTGTTTTGCATTAAATTATCTAGTGCTTTTTGAACAATAGCTTCAGACTTGTTGTCAAGTGCTGAAGTCGCCTCGTCTAAGACAATAATTGGAGCATTTTTAATCATTGCTCTAGCTATTGCAATACGTTGTCTTTGACCACCAGAAAGTGTTGTGCCACGTTCACCAACAAAAGTATCAATTCCGTTCTCTAATGTTGAAATAAAGTCATCTAGGTGAGCCATCGTGATAGCTTTGCGGAATTCTTCTTCGGTTGCATTTTTGTTGCCCATTAAAATATTGTTTTTGATAGTATCTGTGAATAAGAAATTATCTTGGAAAACAAAAGAGATTTTATCTCGCAGTGAATTTAGTTCGAAATTGCGAATATCTGTGTTGTCAAAAGTTATTGAACCTGATTTTATGTCATAAAATCTAGGTAATAAGCTTACTACTGTGCTTTTGCCACCGCCAGAGTTTCCAACAAGGGCAATTGTTTCATTTTTATTAACTTTGAGGTTGAAGTTTTTAAGTATCGGTGTGTTTTCTTCGTATTCAAAATTGACGTTTTTAAATTCAATAGTATTATTTAAGTTATTTAGTTGAATTGCGTTTGGTTTTGATTTTATTTGTGGTTGTAAGTCAAACAGTTCAAATACACGTCCCATTGCAACAAATGTTGTTTGTAGTGTTGTTAGAGTTCCACCAAGTGTTTTTGTTGGTTTGTACAGTAACAGCAGTGATGTTACAAATGATGCGAAGCTTCCTGCTGTCATTTTGCCAGTTAGTATCAAGTGGTTTCCATAAGCCATTACAATAGCTATCCCAATAGAGCAAACAAAATACATAATTGGTGACATCCAGCCAGATCTTTTTGTCAGTGACATTGTTAAATCAAATTGTTCATTAATTTGGTTATTAAATTTGTTGCTTTGTTGTTCTTGTAAATTATAGGCTGTCATTATTCTGTTGCCAGAAAAAGTTTCGTTAAAATTAGTCGTCATGTTGCCACCAACGACCATGCTCGCATTCGATGTTTTCTTAATCCTTTTTCTTAATACGGTAATTGGCATAATTGCAATAGTCATAACTGTGACACCAATAATAGCTAGTTGCCATGAATTATATAAAAGTACGCATACTAACCCAACTAAACCAAAAATAGTTGCGAAGAATGATTTTATATTTATAATAATTTGCTTTGATGCCGTGTCAGGATCGTTTAAAAATCTTGTTATTACAATACCAGATGAGTTTACGTCATAAAATTGTGGGTCCATTATAGTTAATTTTTTGAATAAGTCAGTTTTTAAATGATTAGAAATTTTGTTGCCTGTCCAATCTGTTAAATAACTGCTGAGATATTTCAAGACACCTTGAAATAGTGCGAATACAACAATTGCAAATGGGATTATTAGAGCTAAGAAATGTTGTGAATAAACGGTGTGACCAAATATATTCCAAGTGCTTTCAGAGCTTCCATTTATTACATAATCTAAATATGGTTTTAGAGCTAATGCAACAACACCATCAAGCAACCCTAATGGTATAGCGATTGCGATGTTTAACAAGGCACGACCTTGAACTGGTTTTATATATGGATAAATTTTTTCCATCAAATATTTGTATTTGAACGCATCTTTAGATACAGTATTCTTTAACTTGTAATTATAATCCATCTTATCCCTCTTCATAAATTTTTGTTTATAAAAAAATTATGACATAAAAAAATAAAATTATAAAGGATTATTGAACTATTGTTAAAAAGGTAAATGCGTTAAATTCCATACTGCCGAAAATTATTCGAACGTCATCTTTGCTGTACGGTTGCATTTCTATAAAACAAATCTCATTTTTTCTGAAATCATCTTCGGTAATTTCAGCATGGATTTTGGCAACTAAATGATGCGATTGATAAAATACTAAATATGCCTCTCCATCTTTAGATTCGCCATAAACTCTATAATGTCCAATAGGAATTTTTACTCCATCTGATGATTTTAATTCAGCAGGGATTAGTATTGTATTTACTTCTTCAAAGCCACTATTTATAATAACGCTTTCCTGACTTTCTTGAATACTGTTGCCTTTTTTATTTTTCTTGCTTTTGTTTTGTTGACCTTTTTTAGCTTCATATGCTTCTTCAAATTCTTCGTCTGTCGCACGTTTAAGTTTGTATAAATCAACTTCTTCTATATCGTCCCAAGGGTCATCTGATTCTGCAAAACTAATGTTTGTAAAACCAAAACTTAATATTAATAATAAAATTAATGTTAATACCTTCTTCATATCTTTATTATAATAATTTTTTCAACGTTGTAAACATCTATTTATATGAATTCTAAAATAAAATAGCCATTTCTTATTTGAAATGACTATTTAAAACTCTTTTTTTAAATAAATAACGAGGAATTAAAACTCTACCTTCAATTTTTAATACACATAACTAGCTAATACATCTTGTGCCATCACAGAAAAACGCATTTTTTTCAACGCT
Source organism: Candidatus Gastranaerophilales bacterium (assembly GCA_044432945.1). GTDB lineage: Bacteria > Cyanobacteriota > Vampirovibrionia > Gastranaerophilales > Gastranaerophilaceae > JAWXUD01. The sequence continues at coordinate 7,488 of JAWXUD010000015.1, read as the reverse complement.
CTCAATTCTGTTTGTCTAATGCATTCTTTTGTAACTCCATAAATATTACCGATTTCTTCAAGCGTGTATTTGTTGCCATCACTTAGTCCATAACGCATATTTACAACCTCTTGCTCACGCTCTTTTAATGTCGATACAACCATTTTGATGTCGTTTCTTAAATAATCAAATTCGACACTTTCTGTCGCTGATGCGTTTTTGTCTTCAATAATATCTGATATAAACATATCTTTGCCATTGCTGCCTTCTAAGCCACTTTCAATCGAAATACTTTTTGTGAATGCTGATAAGAATAAATCGATTTTATCAGGTGCAATATTCATTTTTTCAGCAACTTCTTTTGCTTTAACAGTTTCATTTTTCTCAAATTCCATTTCACGTTTTATTTTAGAAAATTTTGAAAGCGTTTCTTGAATGTATACAGGCACTTTCATGCAGTGTGATTGTTCGGAAATCGCCTTAAACATAGCTTGCTTAATCCACCAGCTGGCATAAGTTGCAAATCGATATCCTAATTTATAATTGAATTTTTCAGCAGCAACCATTAAGCCCAAATTACCTTCTTGTATTAAATCAAGCATAGGGATACGTGAGTTGTGAATTGCTTTTTTTGCAATGGTTACAACAAGTTTTAAATTTGCTTGAATAAGTTTTTCTCTGGCTTTCATATCGCCATTTTTTGCTTTTCTAGCAATGACTCTTTCTTCTCTGATAGCCAAACTTTTGTAATCAGAAATTTCGTTAATGTAATTGGTTAAAGCACTATCACTACCATTTGAAGGGATTACTTCATTTTTTGCGGGGTTGGAAAAATCATTTGATTTTTGAATTGTTTGCTCTAAAGCATCTCTCATAATTTAAACTCCTTCTATTAAAACTACTCTTATATTTCAGCACGTCTGTGTGGATAAACGGGATAAACGGGGTAAACAGGACAAACTGGGTAAATTGGGTAAATTGTTGGTTGCCATAATTTATCTGACCTGCTTGTCAAGCAGGTTTTTATTTATGGTTTTATAAAATAAATTAACGAGGGGTAAGTTACACATGTTGTATATACAAATATAAAATAGTATATATTATATATATACCCAAGTTTCATGAATTCGTAACACATTGTTGCGATATATTAAGTAAACATTTGTAAAGTATTGTTTTTTTAATAACATTTTTGTGTTAAGTTACTGGAATTGGAGGATATTATGAAATTGAAAAAAATTATTTTGACTTTGGCTGTGATGACACTTTTTGTTTCATCGACAGATGTTTGTATGGCGAGTGCGTTTAATAAAAAACACCCATCTGATTATGATATAGGTACGACTTATACCAAGGCAGTGAAAACTGAAAAGCCGATATTGGCTTTATTTTATGCTGATTGGTGCGGATATTGTTTGAAATTTATGCCGAAGTTTAATATTTTGAATTTGATGTATAAAGATAAATATGCTTTTGTAATGGTTAATGTTGATGAGCAATCAAATAAAGCATTGATTGGTGAAAATCAAATTTCTGGTTATCCGACATTATATATTTTAGATCCAAAATACGATAACAAAGTACATATTGCACAAGGAACTTATGGCGATTTAGGTTTGTTGCGTAAGGAATTAGATAGATATTCTCGTATAAGAGAAATGTTAGATAGCGTAGTAGCGAAAGATAGTTCTTCTAAATAATTGGCAAAAAAAAAGACCTTGTTTGTCCAAGGCCTATCCGTTTAAATAAGAAGAGAGAGCTTTATATTTATATAAAGTATTCAACTTAAAAAAAATTGCTAAAAAACTATTGAAATGTAAACTTATGTTAAGGAAGCTATGAAAGACATACAAAATTTAAAAGATGAACGTGGTGTTGATATCCAAAAAGTGGGTATCAAAAACATAGATTTGCCATTAATTATTCAGCGTAAGAATAATGCAAATCAGGTTGAGTGTGCAAATGCGAGGGTCAATGTTTCATTGCCAAGACATTATAAAGGGACTCATATGAGCCGTTTTGTGGAGGTGCTTTCTGAATGGCAAAATAAAAATCTTTTAGGGATTGATATTAAAGGTTGTTTGGAAAAAATTATTGAGAATTTGGAAGCAAAGTCTGGCGAATTGGAATTTAAGTTTAAGTATTTTATTGATAAAAAAGCTCCAGTTTCTGAATTAACTTCAAAGATGAGTTATGAATGTAGTTTTGAAGGACGCATAATAGATGGTGATTACAAATTCATTTTAGGTGTATTAGTTCCAGTAACAACGCTTTGTCCTTGCTCTAAAGAGATTTCAGAATATGGCGCACACAATCAAAGAGCATTAATTAGTGTGAAAATTTCTTATAATGAAGATGAACATGTGTGGCTTGAAGATTTGGTCGAATTAATTGAGCAGTGTGCATCTTGTCCTGTTTATCCATTATTGAAGCGAAAAGATGAAAAATATGTGACAGAGCGTGCATACCAAAATCCTAAGTTTGTTGAAGATGTTCTTCGTGATGTTGTTGTAAAATTAAGGTCACACAAAACTGTTAAAGAATTTGAAGTTGAATGTGAAGCATTAGAAAGCATTCATGATCATAGTGCTTGGGCTTATCAAAAAGAAATTAAGTAAAACTTCTGACTAATTTTTATATTTTTTTATAGTATTCATTAAATCTAAATAAAGCGATAAATCCTTGTCGTTAAACGAGTTAAGGTTTTTTTTAATTTTGGTTAGTGTTGGTTTTTCAAGAATTGCGTCTTCTTGAAAAAATTCGTTAATATCTATTTTAAGTATATTAATAATTTTTAAAAATGTTGGTAAGCTCGGATAATTCATTCCAAGTTCGATTTTTGTAATTTGTTTTTCGTTAAGGTCGATTAATTCAGCAAGCATAAATTGGGTAAATTTATTTAATTTTCGATGTTTTTTTACTATTAATCCAATTGTTTTTGGGTCATATACTTCTATCATTAAAATCTCCTTTTAACCAGTATGAATAATATTTATAGCAATACAAACATACTAGTTGCAACTTTCGGCTTGACAATGTTGCACATGAGTGGTATTTTTGTCATGAAAAGTTGCATATAGGAGGGTATTTGTAATGAAAAGTAGTAGAAATATGGTCCAATTGGCGTTATTGGCTTTAATTAAGCGTCATTCAGCGTTTACGCTGGCGGAAGTCTTGATCACACTAGGTATCATAGGCGTTGTTTCAGCGATGACGATACCGAATTTAGTTAGTAATTATCAATATAAAGCGTTGGATACTAAAAAGACGTTATTTCAAGAGCGACTTTATGAAGCGATGAATCAAATGAGGTTTCATGAAAAACTAACTGGATATTCAAAAACTAGCGAATTTGTAGATGAATTAGGAAAATATTTAAAAATCAATGAAGTTTGTGATTTGAGTGATATGACAGATTGCTTCCCTGATGTTGCGATAAGTTCATGTGATGAGAAAGTCTATGTTGAAGATTTAGTTACTGGTGAGGATTTTGCAGCTAACATTTTATATAGGGATTTTACAAGTGATAATGTTGGAATAGTTTTAGCTGATGGTACAAAAGCTATAATCAATTACGACCTAGATTGCGAATGGCTTGACCCTTATGAGAGCGGATTGAATAGAAGTGAAGCAACGCAGTGCATTGCGATTATCGCTGATGTTAACGGCAATTCTGGTAAAAACATGGTTGGAAGTGATATCGTTGCATTAAATTCATCATTAGGGATTAATATTGAAGGTTTAGACGCTTGTTGGGACACATCTGATACGTCATACTCATCATTAAACACTTGTGATGGTACAAATAGTTGGGATACTGCCTTTACGTCTAGTGCGACATATGCAGGTGATACTAGTTATGATATGGGGACAAGCTGTTCTACTAACTATTGGGCAGGTGCTTTGAAAGCATGTGAAGAAGCTGGCAAATCATTACCGACATTGTCTGAATGGGCATATTTAATTCAATATTTATATGATTTAGATTATACTCCTGGAGATACGGAGATGGTTGAAAATGTAGTATTTAATGATACAAAAGGAAGTGAGTTATCAATATCATATAACGGTGCATCTGTTGAAGTTTATTCATATTGGTCAAATGAATCATCAGGAGATGTTACAGCTTATTCAAAAGCTTTAAGAAGTACCTATGCAATAACAGATGGTTCGGCTACAAAAACTACTCAGTATACAGATAATTTAAAATCATATTCTAACGTAACAGCACGTTGTGTTAAATAAAAATCATCATTAATATTTATATCTTGCAAGCAAAAATCCCCTTATCTTTAAGGGGATTTTTTTTAACATTTCTATAAGATAGTTATGTAGCAGATAGTGAGAATATTTGATAAATCTCTTCATCAGATAATTCAGTAATGATTTTTTCACCTTCATAAACCGCCAAATCAGCAAGTTCTTTTTTAGATTTTAGCATCTCATCAATTTTTTCTTCAAAAGTTCCTAGCGTAATCAATCTGTGTACCATTACGTTTTTATCCTGACCTATACGATACGTTCTATCTGTCGCTTGATCCTCAACGGCTGGGTTCCACCACAGGTCATAATGGATTACATTAGTCGCTTTTGTTAAGTTTAAACCAGTTCCACCAGCTTTTAATGATAAAATCATAACGCTTATGCTATCATCGCTTTGAAATCTTTCTATCATTTCTTCACGCTGTGTAACATTCAAAGAACCATGGAAAAATAATGATTCTGTGCCACATTCTTGCAAAATAGAATTGACCAAAATGTCACCCATCTCTTTATATTGAGTAAATATTAACGTTTTCTCTTTATTATCTAAAATATTTTGAACAAGAGCGATTGTTTTTTCAAGTTTTCCTGACAATTCTTTGCTATATTCACGAGTTTTCAAGAACTGCGAAGGGTGATTACAGATCTGTTTTAGTGCCGTAATCAATTTGAATATATTCCCTCTACGGTTTACACCAGTAAATCCAGAGATTTTATCCATCATCTCAGCCAATGTTTTTTCATATAAAACAGCTTGAGATTTTGATAAATAACAATAGTCATTAAGCACCATTTTTTCAGGTAGATCTGAGATTACATTTTTATCAGTTTTTAACCTACGTAATACAAAAGGCGAAATAGACATCTTCAATTTTGTTGCACGTGAGTTTTCTTTAAAACGTTCAATAGGTATTGCATACCCCTTTTGAAATTCTCTTAACGAACCTAAATAACCACGGTTTATAAAATCGAAAATACTCCACAGCTCTGTCAATCTATTTTCAACAGGAGTACCTGTCATAGCAATCTTAATAGGTGATTTTAAGGATTTAATAGATAATGTTTGAGCAGTATCAGGATTTTTAATGTTTTGTGCTTCATCGACAATTACCATTCCCCAAGTGTGTTTCTTCAATTCCTCAACATCTATTCTCATAACAGCGTAAGTCGTTAAAATAACATCGTGCTTCAAATCAAGCTGACGGTCTTGCCCATGATATTTTACCGCATCAATGCTTGGGGCGAACAATTGAAATTCTTTTATCCAATTCCCCATCAAAGTTGTAGGACAAACTACCAAAACAGGTTTGTCTAAAGTCTTTTCCTCTTTTAATTTTAAAATCAAACTAATAACCTGAATAGTTTTACCTAGACCCATATCATCAGCTACACAAACCCCAAAACCTTTATTGACGTTTGTCCAAAGCCATTTTAAGCCATTCTTTTGATAAGGACGAAGTTCTCCTTTGAAAGTATCTGAAACTTCAACATCAACAGGTTTATTAAAATCTTGTATAACAGTTGAAAATGCTTTGTCATAATCAAAATCAAATTGATTAATCTGACCAGACATCGCAGCATGGATTAACTCCATACGAGTCATCGACTTCATATTAGAATTTTTTATCTGTTCTAAAACTTTTTTACTTTCATCTTTATCAATCAGAATGTATTTGTTTTTATATTTAATCAATCCTGATTTTTCAGCAACCAATGCATTAAACTCTTCCAACGAAATTTTTTCATTACCTAATGCAACCTCATAAGAAAAATCTAATATGTCATCTAAAGCCAACTTTGATGATGAATTATTATTAAAAATATCTTCCAATTCTTTTGAACGAGATGCTTTGACCTTCGCATTAATCGAAGCACGAGGGATAATGATATTCATCAATTCTTTTGGTAAAACAACATCAATCTGTGCTTTTTGCAAATAATATGCCGTCTGAGTGATTATTTTATAAACCTGATTTAAATCTAAATCAAGTGCCAAATCATTCCCATCTTCAAACAAAGTTTCCAATTCTGGCATGTAACGATTTGCATAATTTAACTGTTTTTCAACAATACGGGCAATATCAGATGACTTGGCATCAAAAACTGTTTCTTCACTATAAATTGTATCTAATAAAACATCTTCATCTGTTTTTTGGTTTTTAATATGGATTTTTAACCTAAAAAATTCATCATCTAATTTATCGATTTTGAAATATGGGATTACATTATACTTACCCAAATACAATTCATCAAACCAAAGTGCAATGTTTTCGGCTAAATCAACACCTTTCATCAAAGAACGTTGTTCAAGGTCTTTAATCATATACATACCCGATTTTAAATCCTTAAACTTGTGAGATTTAATTGACAAAAATTTATACATTACGTAATTCATGTAATTATAAATAAAATCATTAACGAAATTTTTCGGCACTTCACCTTTAATAAACAATTCCTCAGGAACATTTTTCTCTAATTCATCTATCACACGACAAACCTGAGGCGTATTAATAACAGGCTCATAAGCAATTCTAAAAGTAGTATTTCCCTGTTTTACAGTCGGGATAAAATACAATTTTTCAATCAATTTCATGACGAAACAAGTTATCTTATTCAAAAATATAAAAGTTGGAGTCAAAGCCTCTGTGTTAGTTATATTCTCAAACCCGCCAAAATAATCAAGGATTAAGTCAAAACCCATTCCATAACCAACATGTTGACCAATTACTTCTGATTTGAAACGGAATAATGACCCCTTAGATTTTAAATAATATTGAAAATTATTTGTTGGTGTAATAAAAAATGAAAATTTGTTATTCTGATTAACAATATGAAAATTCGTGTTTCTTGCAGGTAAATGAGGGCTTAAAAATACACCCTCAAACTCATCATCAATAGTCTGATAAATCAAACTTAATGTATATCTAAAATCTTTATTTTTAAAACCATCAGGATTTTCTGACAGGTTAAAAAACAATTCGTCAATATCATTTTTTTTGAAATTAAATTCTACATCTAAGTTATAATCACTCATCTTTTTTCCAATCTTTATTATTTAATTATTTAATTAAAGAACCACAATCCATTTCTTCAGGTTTTTCGATACCGAATAGCTCTAAAATCGTTGGTGCAATGTTACATAAAGCACCAGTTTCTTTTAATTCAACACCAACAGGAGCATTAACCATCACAAACGGAACTTCATTTGTAGTGTGAGCAGTATATGGTTTACCTGTTTTTGCATCA
>JAWXUD010000014.1:0-48842 GCA_044432945.1 Candidatus Gastranaerophilales bacterium | reverse complement strand
TCAAAACATTCCCGCCGACATAACTTTTAGGCGGTATGCTCAATGGTACAAATCGCTCAACTATGATAAATGGGTTTTGGCACGAGAGGGTGCAAAAGCTCTAAAAGATAAAGTTGAACCATATATTTTACGAGATATAAGTGTTCTTGGAGTGGGGCAAGTGCTTGTCGCTGACGGTCACAAACTGAATTTTCAAGTAATAAACCCATTTACTGGAAAACCTTGTCGAGCAACTTTAGTCGGATTTTTAGATTGGAAGTCAGGGGCTTTGGTTGGTTATGACATAATGGTTGAAGAATGTACACAAAGCATATCTTCAGCACTTCGCAATGCCATTTTGAATATGAATCATGTTCCTCAATTTGTTTATCAAGATAACGGAAAAGCTTTCAAAAACAAATATTTCAATGGGAATAAAAATTTCAAAGAAATAGGCTTTACCGGAATTTATGAAAAATTGGGGATAAAAGTTGTTTTCGCAGCCCCATACAATGCTCAAGCAAAAGTTATTGAAAGATTTTTCTTAGATTTTCAAGAAAGTTTTGAAAAGCTGATTCCAAGTTACATCGGTACAAGTATTGAGAATAAACCAGCTTACACAAAACGAAACGAGAAACTACACACCAAGCTCCACGAGAAAAAACACAGTTTTATTCCTACCATAGAGCAAGCTTTAGAATTGGTAAGGCAATGGCTGAAATTCAAACATTCTCAACCTTGTCCAAACGATAGGTCAAAAACTATCCAAGAGATGCTCGATTCAATCCCAAAACAAAAGATTAATGATCAAGATCTAGATGATTTGATGATGGCAACTGAAATCAAACATATTGGAAGAAACGGAATAAGGTTTTTGAAATCGGATTATTTCAACGATGAGCTTTATGGAATTAAAGAAAAAGCAATTATACGCTATGACTTGAGTGATCTGTCATACATAAAAGTATATTCGATAAAAAACGAATTTCTCTGCAGAGCTGAGCGAGTTACACCAACGCATCCACTTGCACATCATCTTGGTGATATTAAAGATATCGAAGATTACAAGCAAAAAATCAAAAAGAAAAATCAGTTGAGAAATAAAACAATTAAGGCAGTTAAAGAACATTTTGAACTCGATGACATTGAGTTTATTAAAGCCGAACTTGTTGAAAATGAACTTCCACTTATTGAAGTTCAAAAAAATGAATTACCACCCAAGAAGCTCAAAGAAAAACCTGAAATAAATCTTGAGAATTACGATAATCGTCCGATCTTTGGTGAAAATTATGAACGCTATGAATGGCATATGAAAAACGGTTGTCGAGGGGCTGAAGACAGAAAATGGCTTGAAGAATATATTAAATCAGAAGAATATAGGAGTATTTATGAAGCGGATTTTCGGTAGGGCGCCGTGTGAGCAATAGCGAACCCAGCCCGTAAGTTGGAGCAAAACCACGCTTTTGCGACTACCCGAATAATCCAAGACAACCAAAGAAAGGAAAATTATGAAAAATATCTTCATTAAAACAAAAAATGTGAAACGATTAATTTCGCTTATGGACAATTTGCAAAAAGCACCACCGAATGTTCCTAAAATGGCACTTGTTTATGGCGAGTATGGACTAGGTAAATCCCAAGCAATAATGTGGTGGGTTACAAATAACGATGCGATTTATGTCAGGTGCAACCACAAAATATCTGCTCGCTGGCTGTTGTCTGAAATCGTTAAAGAACTTGATGAAGAACCTTGTTACACGTCACAGCACTTATTCAGACAAATCGAAGAAAAGTTAAAATTCAACCCAAAAGTTATCGTAGTTGATGAGATTGATTATTTGTTTTCAAATACTCACACGATCGAAACGTTGAGGGATATTCACGACAAATTAGGTGTGCCGATCTTGCTTGTTGGAATGGGGTTATCAAACAAAAAACTTTTAAAATACGGACACGTTAATGACAGAATTTATGGCAAGTTAAAGTTTGAAAAAATCTGCAATGAGGATTTTAAAGAGATTATTGAAACACTATCAGAAGTTAATTTTTGCAAGGATTCAATAAAATATGTCGCCACTCGCAATCTTCAATTTAGACAGATAGTTAAACTAATTAGCAAAGCTGAAAACCTAGCAAATACTAATAAACTTGATGAAATTACGATTAATATTACAAGGAGATTAATCGATGAGGAGTAAAGTTTTAAAACTTATAAAACGATTAAACAAAGCATCTATTGATGATATTGTGCCGATTTTAGGGGTAACACGAGCCGAGATTTCGGCAGTTTTAGAGGAGCTAGTAGATGAACAGCTGATTAGTAAACGAGATGATGATGTTTATTTTTATAAAGAACAAAAGGCAAAGAAGTCTAAGTTGCCTTTGTTTTTTGAGTTTCATGAGAAAGATGAGATTGAGTTAATAACAAAATGTTTTTTAGCGGAAGTTGAAGTTGTAAAAGTAGTTAAAATTCTAGCCCCACAAAATTATGTAATTAATAAATTTTATAAATATTTTAGACAAATGATTTATAAAGAGCAATTAAAAACACTTTTGAACTTTCATAAAATCCAGCCTAAAACCCCACAGGTAAGAGAGTATATGAATAATTTGTTTTATTTACATCTTTATAAAAACAAGTTATTTATTAATGATTACCCCATAAAGTGTGATTACTCGCAATCTCATAGTGAAGCTGAACGATTGGAGATTAAAAATATATATTTCAGATTGAGAAGAAAGAAATTTAGCGTCGCTTATAAAACAAATTACCACTTATACTTTGCTGAATATCTTTGGCGAATGGATAAAACCTTTGAAGAACTGGAACAAGATTTATTAAAACTATTGTATAATGCATAAGTTAATCCTAATCAATCGGCGTAATATTATCTAATTCAACATTATATTTTTCACCCTTTTTGTCAACACAAGTGGCAAAATCCACATCACCATCAGCGTATGTGTTTGTCCAAGTGAATATTAATAGTCCAACTTCGTTATTTAAATTATTTTTGATTTTTGTTCCAAACATAGTGTAATCCTGATTTTTATAAGTCATATTCTATCCTTTCGTTTTGCATTTACATTCATTACTTAAGATTGAATAAATTGGAACTCGGTTTTATATTTTTGTATCAAAACAATATAAAATATTTTCCCGCATTTTAAGAGCATTTAAGAAACGTTTTTACTCAAATCATATCAACATACCAAAACCACTCAGAACGTTAAATTTAAAAAGAGTTAAAAAGGTTTTAAAAATGGTTTTAATCTTCTTCATCAACGTCAAAATTTATAAAAAATGAATTTATTTTATCAGCCTCTTGTTTTAGATATTTAATAATTGACGTTATATAATATAAATCCTCATAGTGTTGTTGATTGGTGCAAAAATAATCTAGCACAATTAACGTATTGTACAAACACTCTGCTGATTTTTCGAGCTTCTTGTATTCTTTTTTTGACAAATTATAACTTTTTACTTCTTCCATGCCTGTCCTCCTTATGCAACAACACATTACAATGAAAGATACTAAACAAGTTAAAAATCAAAGAAAGCAGTAACAAAAGGACACGATGTAAATATTTGTGAATTTTATTCACAAATATAGTATAAAGTTATTGATTTGTGAGAATTTTATGATTTAATTGTCATGTGAGGAGTCGAAAGCTCCAAAATGACGAAAACTGGAAACAGTTTGTGAACTTTGAAAATACGGTTCAAACACCGGGGCCACGAGGTTAATTTATTAAAAGCTATTATTGATAATTTATTATTTTATAAAATATAATAACAACCAAGTAAGAAAATCTGGTCTCACAACAGCGGGAGCAATTACGCTGTTGGCGAATTTATGGGAAGACAGCTACACTTAGGTGATACCCTCACAATCTTTCACTAAAAGGAGCAAGCCTGAAAGTATCAGGTAATAAAGTGAAAGGAGGTCGCACAATGAGCGATTCTAAAAAGCCAAAGTGGCCCGTGCTCATTATAAGAATAATTCTTATAATTGCAGAGTGGTTAAGCTAATTTAAATCTTCCCATTTTTTCAAAATTAAAAAAGGAATAAAAATGTCACAATTAAATGAAGCATTAAGGTTAATAAGGGTTTTTCACGACAAAAAAATTAAAGATTTAGCAGAAGAGCTTGAAGTATCATCAGGGTATGTTACTGATATAGAAAAAAGCAATAAAAAGCCATCAATGGATATTATAGAAAAATATGCAAAAGTTTTCAACACTACGCCATCAACTCTTTTATTTTTTTCTGAAGAACTTGATAAAAACAAAGGACCATATAAAACAGCAATAAGAAATAAAATGTTAATTCTACTACAAGCGCTTGAGGATAAAGCACTTGGAAAATAAGTTGTATAACAAAGAAAAAAGTCCTCTTTATAAGCTTAGTAACCGAAAGAAAGTCCTAGAGATGTTTTATATTTCGGACTATCAAACTTTAAATCTTTTATCTAAAAATATTGGTAATTACAAAATTTTTAACATTTCAAATAAGGGCAAGTCGTCAAAGCGATTAATTGAAGAACCCAAAGATGTTTTAAAGCGATTTCATAAGCAATTTAATAACTTACTGCAAAGAATAATTGTTCCAGATTTCGTAATGGCTGGCGTCAAAGGAAGTTGTTATGTCGACAACGGTGCCGCACACATTCAAAATAAATATTTTTATTGTACTGATATTAAAAAATTCTTTCCTAATTCAAGAAAGGAAAGAGTATATCTAATATTGATTTATCTATAAATTTAGAAAAAACAAAAAAGCATAAAGGTGCGGATTACAAAAAAGTTACAGGTACGGTAATATCTCCGAATAATAAATTACTAGTACCAAATAAGCTCCAACATAAAATTTATATATTAAAAAATAAGCCCGAAAAATCTGTTAAAGAATGGCAAAGTCTAAAAGGAATGATAAATTCTGCAAGACAAATTGAACCAAATTTTATGGAATCATATTATAATTGGTTATATAATAAGACTAGTTAATTTCTACGTGCCATATTCGCAGGAAACATTCAGATACATTTAGACTTATTATACTTTTTTATATTATAATTAACTACTATGAGATACATTGGAAGCAAACGATTATTATTAAAAAATATAGAACAAGTTATCAGTGATAATATTGAAGATGCAAATTCTTTTTGTGATATATTTTCAGGCACAACTATAGTTGCACGATATTTCAAAAAAAAATATTCAGTAATTTCCAATGATTTAATGGACTTCTCTTATGTTTTACAAAAAGCATTCATTGAACTTAATAGAATACCGACATTCAAAAAGTTGAAAAAACATATTAATTGTGAGAGCCCTATTAAATATTTAAATTCTTTAGATGGCGAAAAGCTTGAAAAGCTTAATACACAAAAAAGATTTTTTCAAAATAATTACGCACCAACTGGTGGGAGAATGTATTTATCTGATGAAAACGCACTAAGAATTGACTATATAAGAAATAATATTAACGATTGGAGAAATGAAAACCTTATAAGCAATGAAGAATCATTATACTTGATAGCCTCATTAATTGAAGCAATTCCTTTTGTTTCTAATATTGCTGGTACATATGGTGCTTATAATAAATGGTGGGATAAAAGAGCATTAAATAAAATAAACTTGAAAGAATTAAATATAAGTTCGAACAATAAAGACAATAGAGCCTATAATGAAGATGGAAATATTTTAATTAAAGAAATAAAAGGCGACATTTTATATATTGATCCACCATATAATAGTCGTCAATATCCTCCTAATTATCATTTACTAGAAACTGCTGCGTTGTATGATAATCCAGAGTTAAAAGGCGTTACAGGGCAACGTGACTATTCTGCAAAAAAATCAGTTTATTGCAATAAGCAAAAAGTTTCAAATGCATTTGAAATGCTTATTAAAAATGCGAAATTTAAGCATATAATCTTAAGCTATAGTAATGAAGGCTTAATGAACGAAAATGAAATAAAGGAAATTTTATGCAAATATGGTTCTAAGGAATCATATAAAATGTATGAAATAGATTATAGACGATTTAAAAGCAATTCATCAAAACAAAAAAAAGAATTGAAAGAATTAATGTTTTATGTGAGGAAGAGTGAATGTTAAAAGAATATATTAAATCACCACTTAACTACACGGGTGGAAAATATAAAATATTAGATAATATTATTTCGCAATTACCAAATAATATAAACACCTTCATTGATGCATTTGGTGGCGGATTCAATGTCGGCATAAATGTTTCGGCAAACAAAATTATTTACAATGATCATATTGTATATTTAAAAGAGATGTTTCAATTTTTTAGAGATACTGACTCTGAAATAATCTTTAATGATATAAAAAAAATAATATCCGATTACAATTTAAGTAATGAGAATAATGAAGGATATTTAATGCTTAGAGAAGACTATAATACAAATAAAAACATATTATTCTTGTTCGTATTAACGTGCTTTTCATTTAATCATCAAATTCGTTTCAATAATCAACACAAATTCAACACCCCTTTTGGTAAAAAAAGAAGCTCTTATAATTTAACTATAGAGTCTAACCTTTTTGATTTTATTAATAATTTGAAATCTAAAAATATAGAATTTTATTCAAAAGACTTTTCTTTTATACGGGAATGTGACCTAAAAGCGAATGATTTTGTTTATTGTGACCCACCTTATTTGATATCTAATGCCTCATACAATGATGGAAAAAGAGGATTTAAAAACTGGACCCAAAATGAAGATCTTGAACTATTAAAACTGTTAGATGAACTTAACAACAAAAATGTCAGATTTTTATTATCTAATGTGTTAGAGCACAAAGGAGAAACAAACGATAATTTAATTCAATGGAGCAAAAAATATAATGTTAAAAAAATTGATAAAAACTATAACAATTGCAATTATCAATTAAAAAATAAAACAAGCGATACACAAGAAGTTATTATTTACAATTATTAGTATGGACAATGAAATAAAAGAAAAACTATTAGATTTATATCCCAATATTGATGCTTTAAATTTGCCAAATTGGGTCAAAGAACAAGCAAGTGAGGCTTATGTTATAGACTCGCAAAAACAAACTATTCTATTGCCAAATGGTGAAAAATATCAATTAAACAACACATTAAATCATTTATCTGGAAGTGAATGGACTTATTTTATAAATTCTGTTGTTAATACAAAATATTCAACAAAAGGTTCTGACAGCTATGCTTTTAATATTAGAAAAATTCACCCAACACCAAAACCACCTCAGCTAATGGCAGAAATTATAAAGTTTTTTACTAAAGAAAATGAAGTCGTTTTTGATTATTTTATGGGCGTTGGTGGTACACTACTTGGTGCATCTTTAACCAATCGAATTGGTTATGGCGTTGATTTAAATGCTAAATATATTGATGCATATAAAAAGGCTTCCAAGTTTCTAAATTTAACTGAACATAATTGTGTTAATGCTGATGCAGTTGAATTTCTTTCAAATCCACATAATCTTTCATCATTGTTAAGTGGCAAAAAAATCAGTTTGGTGTTATTAGATCCGCCATATTTCAACATGATGAGTAAGAAAAAAACGGGTGCGGATATGTCTATTTATGGAAACAATGCGACACCTTTTACTGAATCACCGTTAGACTTGGGTAACATGAATAAAGATGATTTTCTAAACAATTTAAAACTTTCTGTTGAAAAAACACTTCCTTTTGTTAAAAAAAGAGGTCATATAGTTATTTTTATAAAAGATATGCAACCAAATAAAAAATCATTGAATTTACTGCACAATGAAATTATAGAAAAATTAAATGAAATAAATAATATTTATTATAAAGGGCTTAAAATTTGGGCAGACCAAACTTCAAAGCTATTCCCTTATGGATATCCATTCTCATTTGTTGCTAATCAAATACACCAGTATATTTTAATTTTTAGGAAAGAATTCTAGAGTAATTTTGAAATATTTCTATCATTGATTTTTCTGGTATATCTTTAGTTATAATTTTTCCGTCATCTCTTAAATAAAATAGGACATTTTCATGAGGTAATTCATTTAAAGCACCTCCAAATATCGTTAAATACCTTGAAATAGAACAGTTCGGATAATATTTTTTTATAAATTCATTTTCTATGCTATCGTAAAGTTCAATTTCTTCTACACCCTGATTTAGGGTTGATAGCTTTTTACCTTCAATTAAAATAACTTCTGCATGTCTTTCTGAATATAAAACTAAGTCTGGAATATATAAATTTTCTCCGCTTTGGTCTTTTTTGGGTAAGGCAATTAAATTCCCCTCTTTAGACACAAAATACCCACGTTCACACCCAGCGTGATTTTGATAGATTGCCTTCAATCCTTTATTTTCAGCTAAAATGTGCAATAAAATAGATGCCATTTTTTCGGAACGCATTTCATAATGCCAATAAGTACTTGGTAAATTAATGTTTTCAGGTAAAATAATACCTTCTAATTTAAGGTTTAAAATTTTGCAAATATATAAAAATTTATTTCTACCTCCTGTTTTATTTATATATCCCTGACTTACCCCATGTTGAGTAATTATAATGTCGCCTTGCCAACCAAGATATCTTAGAGTTTTTGCAATAAGTGATAATGCTCCAATATTAGGGTCATGCCCGATATTTCCTTGATCAGCTGGCTTTGATAATCTGCCGGAAATTTCAATCCTATTATTTTTTTGAACTATTTCTATAGGGACATTTCCTGCTGGTGGTTGCCTCATGCCATTTTTATAATCTATCAATTCTTGTATATTATTAAATTTAGAAAACCATTGCTCAGTTTCTTTGCCAATAATGTCGATATCCAAAGAAAGAAACATATTTGTACCGAAAATTATTGTATCTGCAGGTTTAACACTCTCATTATTTTCTAGTTCTTCATTGTAAAGCATGTATTTTTTTATATTTTTAAAATAATGTTCTACATAAACAAACTTAGATGCCCTTTGATAAATACCAGTATTCCTTGACTCTTGACCACTTGTTTTTGTTTCTTCTATCACCATAAGTAAATTATCATCTTCAGTAGGTTTTGGCTTATTTGTTTGTTTGAAAACCAAGAAGTCAAAAAAGCTTGAGCTTCCACTTACAGTTGAAATTATAATTTCTTGACAATTATTTAATTTAATTCCTTCAACCTTATAGTAAAATTCAAAAAAATCATTAGTAATAATTGGCACAATAGTGACGCGCTCTGAAATAGTGGACCTGCCAGAGAAATCTCTACAGTACAAACCAATTATTTCTTTTATAACACTAATTTTAGGCTTTTCTTCTGTCAGTATCCACAAATTATCCATTTGAATCCTCCAAGTTTTGGTTTATATAATTAAGAATATTATCACTTTGCGCAGGGAAAAGTTGTTTTATTAAATATTGACCATGTGGTCTTATATTGAAATAGAGTCTATTTTGAGCGATATTCCCAAAATTAATTATTGGCTGACAATATGCAATACAATATCCTGTTGTTTCTGTATTATTATGGTTTAACTTGACTTCACCAGTTTGCTTGTAGCCTGTTAGTTTGATAATTTCTTTAATTTTTCCGTTTTTTTGCCCATTTTTTATTGGATTAACCGAAACTGCAATAAAAATATTATTATTATTAGATAATAATTTTTTTACTTGAAAAACATTAGACAGAGAAAACTCAGTTAAACCTTCAAAATATTTATCTTCTCTGACATTTGCAATACCATATATTTCTGTAATTGAATCTACTTTGAATTTTTCATCAAACAATTTTATCATTTATAGATTATATGACAAAATTTTTAATTTGAAAAATTATTTACAAAAACAAACTATAATTATTTATCTCAATCTCATAATTTTGAAATAAAAGCTCTGAAACTTTTTGTTAAATGATGAGCAAATTTACAACAAAGTTCTCAAACTGTTTGTTTCATTTTGCGACAATCAGTTTGAGAAATATTCCCCAATTAACGCTGAAAATCGAAATTTCCGAAACTGTTTGATAATTATTATGAAACTGCTTGATAAATTATAACTTACAAAAGTGTACTGCAAAAAATAGTTTGAGTTATTAGTACGCCAAGTTTGACATGGTACCTCGAGCTGAATCCGAACCAAAGCTCTTATTGTTTTTATGAAAAATATGGATTATATTATAGTTACAGACCCTATTTGTCACAAATTATTTAACTAATCAATGTTCGATATTCACACTATAACTTACCTTTAAACACTATTCAACCCCAAAACAAAATTGAAAACAATTTAACGATTTAGGGGCTAATTTTTGCCAAATTTGTTAAAATTATTTTCAATTCAAATTTTGATTTTTAAGCTATGATTGAGCTTTAGCGATTTGAAATATTTATTTTTGTAAAAAATGCTTGAAAACTTGTTTTCATTCAAGCTATATCTAGCTTTCATGGGTGTATTTTGTATATTGTGCTAAATTTAACTGTTAATTACTGTCATTAATTCCCCAATTTATGAAAAAAGAATTTGCAATATCTGCTTCTTGTTTTAAGTATTTAACAACTGGAGTTATGTAATATAAATATTCATTCTCAGGTTGTTTTGAACAAAAATAATCCAAAATGACACTTGTACAAAATAAATGCTCTGCGATTTTTTCTAACTTCTTAAATTCTTGTTCTGATAATTTATACTCTATAATTTCTTCCATAATTTGTACCTCCTTTTAGGTACAAACACATTACCTCAAAAGATTTAAATGTGGTCAAAATTTAAAGTAAAAAGAAACAAATGGACATAATTAATCATCATATGAAAATATATTTATTTCATCATCTCTTATTTCTGAATCTAAATTACTCAATATACCTTTATCGATAATTGAATATTCGTTAAAAATACTTTTTAAGTTTTTGTTCGCCCAACCTATATTCCAAATAGAACCAGTATATTCATTTGATACAAGCTTGCAAATATTCGAACCGTATTCCCTAAAAGAATCATCATTGTATGCAATTCTTTGCAACCATATTTCCATATATTCCGTATTTGGTTTTTCTTTTATTCGATTTCCTATTTTTTTAATTATATTATAACGCTTGTTAAAATCTGTTATATGGGATAGCGCCTTTGCAATTATTGCTGAAGCAGTAGGATAAATTCTTGGATTATTATATGCTATCGAAAAAACTATGCTAATTATTGGCTCAATGCTTCTGTCATTTTTTTTAAATTTTATTTTTTTAAAATATTGATGTAACAATTTTTGCAAAGTCCCAGAATTTGGAAACCTTTTTGAAAAATCATATATTCTCATAAGTTGTTTTTGTAAATTACCTAAATTATGGCATTTACTATTTAGTTCTTCTAAATGCGAAAAACAATATAGTTTATCTTCTTTTATCGCCCCAGCTATAATGTCATTCGTTTGAGCCGTCTTAGAGGCATTTAGTTTTAATCCCAATTCAATCATTACCTCAGTAACGCATTTTATGATATAGTTTCCTATTTGCGAATCATTTACAAAAATTCTATAGTCATCCCTATATCGTATTATTTTATAGTTTTTTGAATTTAAGTGATTTAATTTTTTTGACAATAACAAATCAGCATAACCTAAAACCATTTCAGCAATAAAATCCATTAAGGTTGAACCTTGGGGAATACCGTTAGTTTGCCCGTTTCTCATTGACCTGATTGTTTGGTCAATTCTATTTCCAAGAATTTCTTTATTTTTTCTCTTCTCTTTTGCAAATTCTTTTTCATGCAAAGCCCACGCTATTGAATGCGTATATATAGCTCCATAACAGTCTGTTATGTCAGTTGTATATAAATATGAATACTCTAGCGATAAGGTTAAAGAATGTTGTTCAACTTCTCTCCACCAAGTAGTTATTTGACTTGCTCTTTGTTTTTGTTTTTTCGTTTTCAAGGCAGGTATTGCCTTACTTTGTATTAATTCATTTGACTGGAACTCTATAAACCTATTTTTTATTACTTCCCAGTTTTTCTTCTCGGTTATGAGGTTCACCAACTTAACATAAAGGATGGGATTGATAAGCTCTAGTGGTCGCCAAGCATAGCATCCGTCTTTATTATTATAAATTACATAATTAACATTTTCTTGGGTTGAAGACTTGCTGGCATCGTAGTTGTCGTTCATTTCTTTTGTCAATTCATTTAGTAATGGTTGAAAATTGAAATATGTTGGTAGGTCAATATTGCAGTAATTTTCAGCTTTTAAAAAGAATTCTTTGGCTTCATTATAATTTAAGTTTAATATATTTTTATTCATTATAAAGCCTATATTATTTTTTCCAATATTTCTTTTTCTAACATTGAAAGTGAAATCAAATAATCATTATGATCGAAAGTTTCTCTTAATGGTCTTTGCGTTGTTTTCCACCCCAATCCATCTGTTATCCAAATAAATTTAAATTTATTTTCTAAAACATTATATAAATCTCTATATTCACCAGCAGTTGATTTTAATTTAGAACCGCCACCACCATAGAAATTAACTTCAAAAATCACAAGTTCTTTATCAGTTTTGACCACAAAATCATATCTCCTGGAAGATTTATCAACAGGGACATCTATATTAAATTCTTGCTTGATTTTTTCGGCATTTGCCTCTTTTAAGTAAGTATAACCCTTATTTAAACATAAATCTTTTATGAAAACCTCAACAATATCTTCCATTGAATGCCCACCACGATTTTTGCGACCATTACTGTCTAATCCTGCTTCAACTCCAATCATATAATCGACTAGTGATTTAACTTTCCCACTACAAATAAGTTCTTTTAACCCACTTTCTTGAACAAATTTTAAATATTTATCAATATCTTCAGCTGTTGGATTTTGAATTGTAAAATCATAATTTTCATATTTTAATTGTTTATTTTTATAATCTATCAAGATATCAAATTTATTTTCACGACTAACGACTAAAGCTGGCAATATTTTTATAACTTGAGGTTGCTCTTTTATTAATGTTTTTAATTCCTCATCAAAGTTTTCTTTTCCGATTAAATAATTTAGAAGATTTAATCCAATTTCAATGTGTTTTACATTTGAATATACTTTTTCCCAATTAACGAAATACGACCACAAATTATTTGATGGTTTAAGATTTTTAATTAAATAATTAAAAACTTCATCTCCGCTTTTACAGTTGAACAGTTCATTATAAATTTCCAAATATTTCATTATTGGTATTCCTTTTTTATTTATGATACCATAAATAAATTGGGGTAAGAGATATAGGAGTGTTGTTGTGGCAAAAGTTGAATTGGATTATTTTTTCTCCAATAATGGGACAAGAAATGAAGTAAGAACAAGAGTCATAAATAAATTTTTAGAGGAAATTCCTGGGACAGGCAATGGTGAAAACCAGTCAAAATATTTGTATTATGTTGAAAATGTTAATTTTTCAAATAATGAGAAAATTAAAAATGCTCCAACTCATGACAATATATTTGAAGATTTAAAAGTAAAAAAAACAGAAGAGCCATTGAAGTATCAAAAATTATATTCCTTAATCGAGGAGGTATATAACTGCAATGAAATTAATGACGGCATAAATTTGGAGTTTAATAGTGGCTACAATGTAGATTTATTATTAAAAGTGATAAAATGGTTCTTTATAGAGCAAGATATACGGTACTGGAATTATTCAGGAAGGTCTATGACTATGAATGGAATACCTACGCCTTAATAATTTCTCACTAAAACTTCTGTTATTTTACCTCTACCAGCCCCATTTGCATTGATATTGCGAGAAGCAAAAACTTTTTTAATATTGTAATTTTTATATAATTCATTTACTAATTTTGTATCAGAATTTGAAAGCATAAATTTCACTCCCCTTGTATCTAATTCATCACACAAAGCTTTAAGTTTGAATTGCATATCAATGTCAAAGCCGTCTTTTGTATATGATGTAAAACTAGATGTTTCATTCAATGGCACATATGGTGGGTCAAAGTAAACAAAATCATTCTTTTGAACATGCTTTAAAATATCTGTAAAATCAGCGTTTTTAATTTCTGTTTTTTGTAACAAATTAGAACAATTATAAAGGTTTTCTCTATCAATAACTCTAGGATTTTTATAATTTCCAAAAGGCACGTTGAATTGCCCTTGCAAATTTACCCTATAAAGCCCGTTAAAACAAGTACGGTTTAAAAATACAAACCTACTTGCCTTTTGAATATCAGTCCAATTCTTGTATCCTTCAAGCCTGTCAATCTTTCTAATGTCTAAAAAATATTCTTTTGAGATTTCATGTTTTTCTAAGTCTTTAATCAACTCCTCAACATTATTTTTGACAACACTATAAAGATTTATTAGCTCATTATTCACGTCCGAAATATAGGCATTTTCGGGTTGCAATTCAAAAAACAATGCTCCACCACCAATAAAAGGTTCGAAATAACGATTATAATTTTCTGGCATATTTCTAAGCAATTCAAACATAAGTTGACGTTTTCCACCAACCCATTTGATTATTGGAGATGTTTGATTTTGTAATTTTTCTAATACTACTGCCATTTTACATCATTACTCCTTGTTCGTCTTGAAATTCACAGTATCGTTTAATTGATAAATCAAGATATTTTTGCTCTTTATCAATCCCAATAAAATTTCGTCCTAACTTATTTGCCATTATACCAGTTGTTGAGCTTCCTGTGAATGGATCTAAGATCAAATCGCCAATATTCGTTGATGAGAGGATTACACGCCTTAACAATTCTAAAGGTTTCTGAGTCGGGTGCTTGCCAAATGTTTTTTCATTTGTTTTCAGAGTATCGATTTGCCAAACTGAACGCATTTGCTTATTCGGCTTTTTCAAAATATCTTTGCCCCAATCTCCATCTTTTAGTATTTCGTAATTAAAGGTATGTTTTTCTTTGTTATTAATTTTTGCCCACAATAATGTCTCATGGCTTGCTGTAAAATACCTACAACTCAAATTGGGTGAGGCATTTGGCTTGAACCAACAAATATCATTTAAAACTTTAAAATCAGATTTTTGTAACGCAAAGCCACAAGCATAAATTGAGTGATATGTGCCACTTATCCACATTGTACCATTTGGTTTTAAAACTCTTTTACAAGCATTTATCCACCTTTGATGAAATTCGAAATCTTCTTCAAGGCCTTTGCTTTCATCCCATTTGCCTTTGTTTACACTAACTGCTCGCCCAGCATGGCAAGTAAAACCTCCGTTTGATAACATATAAGGTGGGTCAGCAAAAATCATGTCGATACTTTGCGGTGTTGCTTTTTCTAAAATCTCAACACAATCACCTAAAAATAATTTAAAATCTACTTCATCAAAGTATTTTTGCATGATAATATTATAATATAAAAATATTGGTTTCGAGTTTTAATTTAATTACGATTGGATTAAAACAACCAAACAAAAACAAGGATTAACATGGTAAACGAAAATAAGATCATAGAAAGTGAAATCATATATAATGAACAAAGAGCTAATGAAGAATTTAAAGCAATATCTAAGGCTTTGAGTATGGCTCATAGTGCAACCAGTGCCATTTTTAAATCAAAAGAAATAAACAAGGCTCTTAAATCTGATAATCGTGATTATAAAATAGAAATTCTGCTAAAATACATTAACAAGTATAAATTCTTTATAAATTCAATAAAAAATATTACCGGAATACAAGTAATTGATAAAATTGATTTTTACTTAGAGAAGACGGTTGATATTATAAATCTTGATTTGCAATTTATTAAAAATATAGTTTATGCTAATGACGCTTTTAATTATGGTTTAGGTGAGGTTGTAAAAAAGGCATTGAAAAAAATCTTTAATGCATACAAAAAAGACAACACAGAGGAATAAAACAAATATACTTCTTATTTATGCGTTTTTGCATTAAAAAAATCCCGAGCTAAATTATATAAATAAAATTTTGTTAGAAAAAAATTAAAAACATATAACTTTTTTTACTGTTTTTACAAAAAGTGTGGTACTTTTTTGTAAGAATAATCGGCGTACCACTTTTACTAAAAAGAACTACTCCGACAAATTTGTACCACTTTGCATTGTCATCAGCCTCAATCGTAAACCACTGTAAACACTGAGCAATTTTTCAAAACTTATTGATGACAAAAAATAGACGATAAAATGACAGTGTAAGTGGTACTTTTTAGTAGGAACAATTTCCGAGTTGTTCGAAATCGCTAAAACGCCCAACACATAAGGTGTTCGGCTAGTGGTACTTTTTAGTCATAGTCATTTTTGACTTACAGTCTGTCTGCGTAATTTTTAAATAAAAAAATTAATCTCTAATCAAGCATTAAAAAAGTCCTAGTGTAAACACTAGGACTTGATGGCTCCCCGAGCTGGACTCGAACCAGCAGCCTACCGGTTAACAGCCGGTTGCTCCGCCATTGAGCTATCGAGGATTATGCTCTTTTTATTTAATTGTCAACACCAAACTCTAAAACTATTTTAGATAATTTAACCGAATGGGGCTTCTGAATTAATTATAAAACAAAACATTTTTTTTGTAAAGTACTTTTTTTATTTAATTAATATTAAATATTTGTACAATATGAAAATTTATAATATAATCTAATATGTTATTAAAAGGAGAAAAAATATGTCTAATCCAGTTTTAAACGATAAATACTTATCACAAGAAAAGGTGCTAACAGGTGAGCCTATGACTATTTCTGGGGCTATTAACAAAATACTAATTCTAACAGCATTTGTGTTTTTAGGAGCGGGATTCAATTGGAATTTATTGCTAAATGGTTATGCAGACAAGGCTATGATGTTAGGGATTGCTGGTGGGATTTTAGGTTTTGTTTTGTCACTAGTAATTATATTTAACAAGCAGACTGCAAAATTCTTATCGCCTATTTATTCAATAGGGCAGGGGCTTTTGTTAGGAAGTCTTTCGTATTATTTTGAAGCGAGTTATCAAGGAATTGTTATTCAAGCTATTGGCGGTACGCTTATTGTATTATTAACCATGCTCGGTTTGTATAAAGCTAAACTTATTCAGTATACGCAAAAATTTCAAGCAGTGTTGATGACTGCCATGATGTCTATATTGATAATTTATGTAATACAAATTGTGGCATCGTTTTTTGGGCGTGGAATACCTGCTATATTTGAATCAGGTGCGATAGGCATTGGCTTTAGTATTGTGGTCATTATAGTTGCGGCACTTTCATTAATCCAAGATTTTCACATTATTGAACTAGGCGTAAATAACATGCTTGCAAAAGATTTCGAATGGTATTCGGCTTTTGGCATGATGATTACGTTATTGTGGTTATATGTAGAGATACTTAGATTATTGGCTAAGCTTAACAATAGAAGATAGAATTATCTATATAAAAATTCCAAATTTTTATTATACTCTGATTTATCAAATTCGTTTAATTCATCAGAGTATTTTTCTACATCTGATTTAATCATCTTATTTACAATTTTTGGTATTGCATATCCCATTGTCAGAGCGATTACGCCTAAATTCCCCCAAAAAATTGATGAAGCAATTTTTTTATTCTTCAAAGCAATTTTGCCAGAATCAGCTTCTTCTATAATCTGTTTTATAGATTTTGTTTCTGGAAACATTTTTCTTAGTACAGATGTGTTTTTCTCGTTGTTTTTAGTAAGTTTTGTGTCAAATACTTTATCACTAATTCCATACATCATGCTGCCTAGAGCCAAATCTCCGCCAAAAAATACTGCATCACCAACGCCATATCGAATAGTGTTATCTTTTTGCTCAGTCTTGTTGCGTGAGGCTAAAACAAAACCAAGCTGTGCCGTAATTGAACCTAATAACAGTGGTAATCTATTCATATATATACCTTTAGTATAATCAAAGGCTTTTGCATTATTTTTTAAGTATTTGATAATTTTATTAGATTTTTCGGACAAAAGCGCACCATGTGATGCTGTTGTGCAACCCAATGCCATACCTGTGAGTATTGTACAAAATGTCATAAACTTTTTTTGTTTATTTTTTTCGTAATCTTTAGCCCTTTTTTCAACTATTTCTTTATCAGCCATGTTCATTTCTGCACTAAAGCCAGTCTGTCCTGACTCATTTTTCGTTATTTCATTACTTAAAAAAGGAAAAATCCCCATTGTGCCAAATGAGAAATAACAATCACTGACAAAAACAGCATTTTTGGATTTTAATATTTTTTGTCTTAGTAATTCTTTATCGCCATTACAAGATTTTAAAAGTTGATCAATATCAATTTTTTGTTCATAGTTTGATTTATTAAATTTATTATAAACGGTTTCGATTGGTCCACGAGGTGTTTTTTTAGACATATTCCTAAGTTCTTTAATCATATCATCGGAATTTTTCAAGAATTCATTTGAAATATGAATTGCCTTGTGATTATTTGACCAAAAATCATTCGTTAATTTACCTACATTTTTCATTGCAAAACGATTTGAAAGAGGTAAAGTCAAAAATGGCGATAAATATGCAACAGAAAATACTACAGACAATTTCCTTGCTCTTTCTTTGCGTTCTTGAGAATTATTTGACATTACAATCCAAGGGATATCTGTGCCAACAACATCAATCAATGCACGACTCAATGGCACGCTTGCATCTAGCTCTCGTGTTACATTATAAAAATTATTTTCAAAGTTGGTAGGTTTATTATTTGTCGGATTAATTTTCACATTATATTAAAAGATTATAAATATATTTTTTGATTTATATTGAGTATTGGAGCTATTAAATGCAAATTAAGAAAAACCAGAATATTTATTTAACAAATAATATATCAAATACAAATCCCAAACAAATATCATCTACGAATTTTACGGGTAATCTTGCTCAAGATATGTTTGAATATGGAGCTATAGAATTAGGAAAACACTACACAAACAAACCTATCAATTGGCAGACTATTAAAAAAGTAGTTCAGCAACTTAAATTCGGCGAAAATCGTTATATTGTAGGAGTTTCTGGACGCTCTGGCTGTGGCAAATCTACACTTTGTGAAAACTTAACTCAAACAAGATCTAGTAGTGAATTATCTCACATGACATCTGATATGTATTTTTCAGATAATTCTAGTAATATGAAAAAATACGGCAGTTTTTTAGAGATGCTCAAGGCTGGATTTGATTTTGATAATCCTTATGCACTAAATTTAGCACAACAAAGCAATGATTTAGAAGGTTTAAAAAAAGGTATTTCTGTAAAAATTCCTAAATATTCATTTGATACATGCACTTCAACACCTAATTCTACCTTAAAAGAACCCTCCAAAGTTATATTGAATGATGGAATATATTCATTATTAAATAGCCGTAATATTAAAGAAAAAAATCCTATTAATGATTTAGGAATTTTTATTGATGTTTCAAATAATGAATTATTAAATAGATGCTTAGCTCGTGCTAGATATAGCAAAGAAACATTATTATATTTATTCAATAAGGCTCAAGCTGGTGCTAATAAATATATCAACCCAAATCATGCTGATATAATTTTGAATGGGGAAATTCCACCTGAAGACTTGACTCTCGCTGTCGAGCCATTGATTAAAGCACTTTTAATTAAGAGTTGAAAATCTTTAACTAAATCAATTCAGCGAATAATTTTCCATCATCTATTTTTACGACTTTAGCCATTTGAAGAGTGTTAGAAAGCATTATGTCTGTGCTATTCAAATAAACTGTAACGTAATTTCTTGTCATACCTTTAAGTTGACCAGTTTTTTTGCAAAGGTTTTTTTCAACCAAAACTTCAACAGTTCTTTCGATATTTTTTTGTAAAAACTCGCCATACTTGTTGCTAGATATTTTTCTTATCTGAATAGCACGAGCTTCTTTTGTTTTATCATCAAGTTGTAGAGCTGACCTTGCACCAACTGTTCCAGATCTGATTGAATATGGGAATGTATGGATTTGGGTTAAGCCTGATTTTTCTAAATTTTTGTATGTAATATCAAAATCATCTTCGTCCTCACCAGCAAACCCTGCGATGATATCGCTTCCTAAAAACGGTAAATCAAAAATCGTATTAATCTTTTCAATTAATTCTAAATAATCCTCAACCGTATAAAATCTGTTCATTGATTTTAATGTTTTATTACAAGCCGATTGTAGCGATAGGTGAAAATGAGGGCAAAATTTGTTAGAAGTTTTTAAAAAATTCAGCATCTCATCATTTATCTCAAGTGGATTTAATGAACCTAAACGATAACGCTCAATTGTCGTGCGGGTTTCAATTTCTTTTAACAAATCCAAAAGCTCTAGCCCTAAATCAGTCCCCCATTGACCAATGTGAATTCCAGTTAGCACAACTTCTTTAAACCCATTTTGAGAAAAATTATTAATTTGTTCAACTATAAAATCAATATCAGCACTACGACTTTTGCCACGAGCAAAAGGGATAATGCAGTATGAACAACGATTATCACAACCATCTTGAATTTTTAAACTAGCACGAGTTTTACTCATATCTAACAAAACCGTTTTATTAAACTCACTTTTTTCCATAATATCTGACATATGCAAACGCTCATTAGCTTCGATATGATTGAATAAATCCAGTTTTTCATCGTTGCCAATAACATAATCAACAAAGTCATGTTTTAATAATTCCGCTTTTTCAATCTGTGCTAAACAACCAGTCAACACCGTTAAGCATTGAGGGTTACGATGTTTGACGTTTCTCAACAGATATAGTGCCTCACCATCGCTTTTGTGTGTCACAGTGCAGGAATTTAAAATATAAATATTTGCTTCGTCAATATTTTTGGTTTTACACATTTTGTTTTTTTGTAAATTTTCTTCAATAATTGCACTCTCAAATTGATTAGATTTACAGCCCATTGTGTGAATATAAAATTTTCTCATTTTATAATAATATTTGAAATACAAAGTTTTGTAAACATTTTAGCAGAAAAATTTGATTACTAGCAAAAAAATTTACTTTTAGGTTTTAAGTGTGTATAATGATAGTGTAAAAATTGAGGTGTGTCTATGCAAGTTCAATCAGCAAATATAGTAGGAACAAATGTTACAGGGGTAAATGGGGTAAATGGGGCAAACAGCTCTAAACAAAATTTCCAAGGAAAACGTGAAAGAGTTGATGCAATGATTAGGTTAGATGATAATTTAATCCATCAAAAAGCCTACGAGAACGCTTGTGTACAAGTTGACGATAAATCAAATAAAAAAACGTCAAAAGCTTTAATGCTGACTTCGCCTATTGCAGCTGGTATTGCGACATCGGTTTTGGCAGATAATGGCAAAATGAAATTCTTTGGTCAAAAAATTAATGGTATGGCTGGCAGAATGGGCAAAGGCTTGGCGGCAGCCACTGGCTTAGCGGCTGTTATTGGTACTGTTCATTTGGTTTCTAAAGCAAATAACGCACTTGTTGGTGATTCAAAAACTGTAAAAGAAGTTAATGAGAAAAAACCTGCTCTTGCTTTTGTAGCAAGTGTCGCAGCAAGTATGGCATTAATTTCTGCTATTCCACATGGTGTTGATAAAATCTCAAAAATAATTCCTGATTCTGCTAAAAAGGCTATTGGTACAAAAGTTGCTACATTAGCAGATAAGATTAATAGTAATAAGACAGTGGATATTGTTAGAAATGGAGCAAAAAACATAGCTAAGAAAACTCCAGAAAGCTTGAAAAAGTTTGGTGAGACTATCCTATGGTCACCTATTGCCTTGATCGCTGGAAGTGCCTTGAATGCTGTTAACGGCTCTGTTGTAAAACGCAACGCTTATGAAGAAAATTATAGCAATATGAAAGAAAAACAAGTTGATCTTTCTCGTGCGAGATTGAAAGAAATTTCTAACTATTCAGTTGCACAAACTAAGATGCTTGATGATGTAACTAAACAAAAAGCTGAAATTGAAACAAAATATGATGTTTTAATGCAAAAAAAGAAAAATCGTGAAATGATGAATTTATTCGATAATCCTGAAATGTTAACAGTTGATAAAGAAACGCTAAAAGTTGCTAATGAAATTGCATCGCATATGAACAAAAAATAATTAAATCATTTTAATTAATATACAAAAAGAGGCGAAACCTTTGGTTTCGCCTCTTTTTTACAGAATATATCTATTATTTTTTCTCAATTCTAATAGCACTGTCAGGGCAAACTAATGCACACATACCGCAAGCGATACATTCTTCAGCATTTGGTTTAACCGCTGGAGTTTGGAATAAACCAGTCTCTTTAGACCAGCTCAAGCATTTTTTAGGACATTTTACGATACAAAGTCCGCAACCTTTGCAAAGGTCAGTGTAAACGTGATAGTCAGCTTTTCCTTTAGCTACGTTTTCTACTGTAAAACCGTTATAAGTTGTAGTCATTATACACCTGCCTTTTCTTTAATCATGCTCATACCCATTTCAAGAGCTTTGTAGTTCAACTCTCTCAACTCAGGTTTTGCATCGAATTTTTTACCTAATGCTAATTCCATAGCGTTTTTGATATCGCTTAATTCAAGAACGTTAGTAGCCGCAATCAACACACCTAAAACGATGATGTTAAATACACGAGCGCTTAATTGTTCGTTAGCGATTTTGTTCGCATCGATACCAATAATTTGTTT
Source organism: Candidatus Gastranaerophilales bacterium (assembly GCA_044432945.1). GTDB lineage: Bacteria > Cyanobacteriota > Vampirovibrionia > Gastranaerophilales > Gastranaerophilaceae > JAWXUD01. Next base: position 26,269 of record JAWXUD010000014.1, on the reverse strand, counting down.
GCATTTGCAAGTTGGAGCTTTTGTACAAACAGATGTGTCATAAACTACTACTGAGTTGTCATCAACATAGTCTTCACATCTATCAATCGCTCTATCTGAAAGCATGATAATAATATCACCTTTAGAAAAACGAGGTTCTCCAATCATTTCATCAGCGATTTGACAAAAAGCGATAGAAACACCGCCACGTTGCTCAACGCCGAAGTTTGGAATATATAATACTTGTTTACCAGTTTCATAACCAGCTTCTACAAGAATTTTAGCTATAGACTGAACACCTTGTCCGCCTTCGCCTGCTAATACCATTTTAGTTCTAGCCATTTTTTTACCTTTCTTATATTTTAACCAGACAAAAGTCTGATTTTACTACCTTATAGACCTTCTTTTGAAAGAAGTTCAGCTACTGGGAACACAGTTTCCATAGTTTTAAGTCTTTCCCAAGTGTCAACGTTATTTGTTCTCCAGTTAAGTGGGCATAAAGAAAGAACTTCAACAAAAGAGAAGCCGCCTTCTTCAACGTTTTTAAGAGCTTTTGTTAATGTTTTTCTCAAGCTTCTCAAATTAGAAACTGAAGCACGTGCTACATAAGATTTTTCTGGATTAGCTATTGCAGCTATCATCTCAGCACCTTTAGCAGGGTTTCCAGTAACTGAGCAATCACGACCATATGGTGATGTTTCAGTTTTTTGACCAGGCATAGTTGTTGGTGACATTTGTCCACCAGTCATACCGTAGTTAGTGTTGTTAGCTAATAAAATAAGCATTTTTTCGCCACGTACAGCAGCGTTAACCAAATGTTGCGCACCGATAGCAAGACCGCCACCATCGCCCATATAAGCAATACCAATAGCTTCAGGGTTAGCACGAGTAACACCATATATTACTGGAGTTGTACGTCCGTGGTGAGTTTGAACTGTATCTACATCAAGGTAGTTCCAAGAAAGTAGAGAACAGCCGATATCACAACCGAAAACGGTTTTTTCTTTTAAGTTTAAGTCATCAATAGCAAAAGCTAAAGTTTTCAAAACCATACCGTGTCCGCAACCTGGGCAAAATTTACTTGCACCAACTTCAGCGTTTTGCGAATTAGGTAGGTTAGGTGGTAATGTTAATACCTCTGTCATAATTTATCTCCTTTGAATTTTAATTTCTTTTATAATTATACTGTTGCTGGTGTTTTAATCATTGATTCAACTTTATTAACTAAATCGTCACCCGTTACACCAACACCCATTTTGAATAGTGTTGAGTATGGAGTTTGTAAACCATAAAGTTTTTCAATAACCATTTGAGCCAATTGACCGTTTGCAGATTCTGTAAACAAGACTTGTTTAGCACGAGCGACAGCATCTCTAAGAGGTTTTACTGCAAGTGGTCTGATTGTAATCGGTCTGTATAAACCAGCTTTGATACCTTTAGATCTCAATTCATCAATCGCTGTTATAGCAGAACGTGCTACGATACCATGAGCGATAATTAAGATTTCAGCATCATCAGCCATATATTCAGAATATTCTGCGATTTCTTCAGCCATAGCGTCATATTCAACTTGATATTGATCAAGAACTTCCATCAATTCTTCTTCCATGTTGAAAGTGTTTCTCAAGTGAGTTGATTTTCTATCAACGCCAATTTTACCATCAGCTAATAATTCAGCACTTGTTTTAACCATTTCAATCCCACGAGAAGCAGGATCGTATAAATTAACCGTTTCACGCATTTTACCTTGGTATCCGTCAGCTAAAACGAATGTAGGGAATTTATAAGTCCAAGCCACGTTGAACGCTTTAATCATATAATCGAACAAATCTTGGTGTCCAGCAGTTGAATAAACAACTCTGAAACCTTCACCGTTACCGCCATAGCAAGTCAAACGAGTTTCTTGTTGAGCATAAATTACAGTCGCAGTAGAAGGACCACCACGTTGCATAACAGCACATACAAAAGGTATTCTCATCATCTCAGCCATAGACTGAGGATCTTGCATGATTACATTCCCTGGTCCAGCAGTTGCTGTGAATGCTCTTTTACCAGCTAAAATACCACCGATAGTTGAGAAACCTGCTGAGATTTCGTCTTCAGTTTGCAAAAATCCTGCTTCTGTTTTTGGAAGCAATTTGCACCATGTGTGCATAATTTCATTTTGCGGAGTAATTGGGTAACCGTACATGAAATCAGCTTCTGCAGCGTTAGCAGCGTAAGCAAGAACTTCATTACCAGTTAAAAACATCTTTGTGTCTTTTTTAATAAGTTTGTTTACCATATTTCCTACCTTCTTTGGTTATTATTGTACTTTAATATTATATTACAAACAATTTTTTTGAACAAAATATTTTTATAAAGTTTTTATAAAGTTTTCGTAACAATAGCTTAACATTCCAGTCATTTTAGGCAATAATTTATATTCAGCGACATTTTGCAAAATATAATATAAATTTTTTATAGGAAATATACATGAACTTATCAATATCATCAATTAAATTTAAGAACAATCAACAAGAAAATAATCAGGTATCCAGTCAAAACAAATTGTTTGGAATTCCGACCATGACAAAACCTTTGAATAAAGATACAGTATCGTTTACTGGTAAGCCAGATACGATAGAACGTTTTGTTGAAAAATCTTTTGAATTTGGTATACCAAAGCTTCAAAAATTAGCGATAACTTATCTCGATATTGTTGAATCAATTGCTATGAAGTTAGAAAAATTTGGTATAATTTTTGATAGAGCAGCACAAGAACCTCATAGTGTAAAGTCAGCTACTTCTTCAACGAGCAAGCTTGCACGCTCTGGCGAAAAGCCACTAGATTTAATTAGAACTACTCTATATTCTGAAAACCCATATGATGTACAAACTTTATTCAGCGAAATTTTGCCCGAATTTGAAAAGCGTGGATATGTACTTGCTGAGAAAAAAGTTTCTGTATTAAAGGCGGAACAAAAAGGTTATAAATTGTTATCTCAAGAGGATTTGGCGTTACCTGAACATCTAAAGGCTAAAAAAATGATAACTGTGCCAGATTTAGATTTGCGATTAGACCCTGAAAAAGTTGATGTTACAAAAATCCCAGCAGGATACTCGCATGCTCTTTCAAAACCTCAAAAATCTGGTTATGAGGACATACAAATGAGATTTGTTAGGGAATTTGACCCTAGTAAAAAATATCCACAAGAGCATGAATTAATTATTCTTTTTGGTAAGAATTACGATGCTGCAAAGCATATGGAATCAGACAATGTTTATAATGCAATTCGCAAGTTTGATGAGCTAAGTCTTGATACATCAAAAGCAAAATTTGGTTCAGGTGAGTTTAGAGCTCAACGATATATTGATATGATTAACGAATTTGCTCGTGGTAAATTCTCGCAAAAATTGTTCTTGAACGGTAAAAATAAGGATTTTTACCAAATTTCTAACCCTATCCCTATTGAGTTTAATGCAGAAAATCAAAAGGTTCTGGATGGTTACTTTACAGGTTTGAAAAGTAGGGTTATAAAAATATATCAAGAAAAATTGAAAGCAGCAAGGTCAACAACTAGGAAAAAAGAGATTCAAACGAATGCAAAAGCTGATAAGGCTCTTATCGATAAAATTAAAACAGAATTGAATGATGGTATTCAAACAATTCTGAATTCAAAAACTCCAGCAAAAAAGAAAGCTGCTAATAAATAGTCGATTTGATTATTTGAAATTTGTTACTTATTAACATTAACTATCGCAACGTTTTCGATGTGATAAGTGTGGCAGAACATATCAAACGGTTGAATGTTTTCAACAGTTGAACCTTTTTCTACAAGGTACTTTAAGTCACGTGCTAATGTCGCAGGATTGCAACTTACATAAATAATTTTACCTTTTGACAAGCGATAAGCTTCATCAAGTGCTTCAGTTGTGCAACCTTTGCGTGGCGGGTCAAGGATTACTGCATCGAACTTGCGTTTTTCTTTAGCAAAGTATTTTACGGCGTCCATATTATGTAATTCAACATTAGTAATCTCATTTAATTCTAAAATCTCACTAGCTAAAGTTACAGCTTCTTTGTTCTCCTCAACGCTAACTACTTTTTTACAAACATCGCTAACGCAGACACCAAACGATGTCACGCCTGCGTAGGCATCTAGTACAGTTGCGTTTTCAAAATTGTTGGCAATATAATCTCTAACATATCTGAAAATATTTTCTGCACTTTTAGGGTTCACCTGAAAAAATGTACTTGCTCCAATTCTGAAAGTTTTTTCTAAAATCCATTCTTTGATAAAATCTTTTCCACAAAGCAATTCTGAATTTTTGCCCATAATTACGTTTGTTTTTGAAGAATTAAAGTTTACACAAACTCCAGAAACTTCTTTAAATTGTTCGAAAATACAGGTTGCAAAATCTTTCAATCGCTCAAAACTGCGAGTAGCATTGACAACTAAAACCACTAAGTTTTTGCCAGTTGATTTTGAGCTTCTGATAACAATATGACGCAAGTCGCCAGAGTGTTTTTTTTCATTAAACCCTGAAATATCAAAATCGCAGGCTTTTTCTTTAATAAATTCAACAATCTCATCAACTATTTTAGGTTGGATTGGACAGTGTTTTATGTTGACAATCTCATGCGTACCTGATTTGTAATAGCCAGAAAGTAATCTTTTTGAAACTTTCGTTTCTGATACTGGATATTGAATTTTATGACGATACTCACGAATGTCAGGGCTAGCGATAGGGTTTTGGATTTCGACCTCAATGTTGCCTATTGTTCGCATGGCGTCTTCGACAATTTGTTTTTTTAATTCTAGTTGGTATTCATAATCTATAAATTGCAACTGGCATGAGCCACAAACTTTTTGTAAAGCACAAAACGGTTCAACACGGTGAGCAGATGGGGTTAAGACCTCAACAGTCTTTGCGTTAGCGAAATTCTTGTTCACTTTTGTGATTTTTGCTTTAACCTCGTCCCCTGGACATGCGTTCTCGACAAATACGACCTGTCCATCAACTTTTGCAATGCCATAACCTAAGTTTGACATTTTTTCTATATTTAATATTATTTCATCATTTTCGTTCATTGAAATATTATACTACAAACATATTGTAATTATTTATGATTATTTTACACAACGAGCATTGATAACTGAATATGATTTGAAATTGTCGCCATATGAAGTAGTTTTAGTCGCACTACCATCAATATATGACCATGTACTAAGTAATTTACGATGATAAGCTGTTACAGCACTTGATGATTCATTTGACCAATATGAAAAATTCCCAGAGTATGTCGCCCAATTAGACATTGATAATTCATTACCTTTTGTCTCATTAAATACAATATCAGATACGCCTGCGGTATCACCAGGTGTGTAATCTAAATCATATAAATATTGTGTCAAATATGCAAGTTCTGACAATGTCGGTAATCTTTTGCCTGCATCATCACATGCTTTCAAAGCTCCTGCCCAGTAGTTAGTAGAACAGCTTGTTCCCATATCATAGTTAGTGTCACCTGGATAAACAGCACCTGATTTAAAATCACTATCCCATTCAGATTCTCCATCGCAAGTATTGAGTGCGGTGATTGGCGTGTCTGATGTATCCCAACAAGCGTCTAAACCTTCAATATTAATCCCTAATGATGAATTCAGTGCAACAATATCACTACCAACCATATTTTTACCAGCGTTGCCATTAACATCAGCGATAATCGCAACGCATTGCGTAGCTTCGTATCTATTTAACCCACTCTCATAAGGGTCAAGCCATTCGCAATCTAGGTCATAATTGACGATAGCTTTTGTTCCATCTGCTAAAACTATCCCAACGTTATCACTTTTAAAATCCCTGTTTAGAACGTCTGCTGCAAAATCCTCACCAGTTTTTAAATCCTCAACATAGACTTTTTCATCACACGAGCTTATCGCAACATCAGGAAAGCAATCTGTCATATCAGTCAAATCACAAACTTCATTGATTTTTAAATATTTCCCTAATTCTGCGACAAAATCCTCAGCATCTGAATATCCAGTAAGTTTTTCATGAAATCTCATTTGATTCATCGCTTCATAAAGTCGTTCTTGAAACAACGTTTTTTTCGTATCCAACGCTTTATATTGATAGTTGCTAACTAAATTTGGTATCGTCATTGCTGATACAACGCCGATTATGCCTAGTGTAATCAACACCTCAGCAAAGGACGTGTAGCTTTGTCACCCTGAACTTGTTTCAGGGTCTCATCGTCGTTGTATCTCTCGACTGTGTGATTCCGTATCAAGTACGGAATGACGCAATTTAGTGTAAACTCTTTTTTAATTTTAAACATATAATTCTCCTTTCATGAATTAATAATTTCTAGATTTAATATTTTTATGGATTACCACGCTCTAAATTCCCCTCCCGTGGAGGGGTGCCTGTAAGGCGGGGTGGTTACTATTTTATTCCCTCACACATTGAAACCACCCCGTCAACTTCGTTGCCACCCCTCCTCTGGAGGGGAATGCGACTGTCACCTTGAATTCGGTTTAGCAAAGGGTTCTCTTCTCTCACCCTACCGAAAATCTGCAAATTCGGAATGACGTTTTTTGGTGTAAAAGCTTTTTTGAATTTAAACATATAATTCTCCTTTTATTAATCCAATTGTATTGCGTGGTTATTTTATTTTTAAATTGTACACTTTCTTTTATTGTTGCCGTTCCAGTTGTGGAACATATCGCTAATACCTTTGATTATATGATTTTAAAAATATCACTCTAGGATTTAAAGAATATATAAAGTGGAAAAAAAAGAAGAAATTTATTGTAAAATCATAGGAAAAGCAATTAAAAAATTAAGGATAGAAAAAACAGGAAAATCACTGAGGCTATTTGCATTTGAAATGACATACCGCCATCAACTCTATCCCGCATAGAAAACGGCGAGAATGAGATAAAATTAGTTCTTTTAAAAAAACTAGCAGAAAGTCTTAATTATTCTATGTCTGAGTTTTTCGGGTTGCTTGAATGCGATTTAGATAAAAATTTTAAAATTTATAGTGAAGAACATTATTAATAATAAAAAATGCGATACTGAAAGTATCGCATTTAACAATTAAAAATTTATTTAATATAAAATTATCCTTTATTTTTTCTTTTTTTAAAGTCACGTTTTTTTGACGCACCTTTAGAAGCATTAGGACTTGATGAAGAATTTGCACGGCTTTTACGGCGGCGAGCAAATGGATTGCTTGCTCCACTATGTTTTTTATTCTCACTACCATCTTCATTACAGTCAAATTCAAATTTTTCAACTTCGACCTTTTCGCTTTTATTTTCTTTGTCACTTCTTGAACCAAAACCTTTGACTCTAGGTCCACGGCTACCAAATCCGCCACGACCACCACGGCTTCCACGTGAGCCACGTCTTTCTTCTGACTCTGAATAATCAAATCCTAAATCTTCAAACGTAATTTGGCGATTGATTTTAAATTGTTCATTTTTTGTTAAAATTTTATACAAAGCAGCAGCAACTTCTAACTCGGTCAACCCTAATTTCGTCATACCTTTTACTGCAAGTTTCAAATCAGTCAAATCTGTTGTAGAAACAACCTCTAAAACATTGTTGTGATATTTGTTAACACGAGCGTTTTCTAATTCTTCATAAGATGGGCATTCTTGTTTTGTGATTTTTAACCCGTTTAAACGTTCGATTTTTCTCAACATGTTAATTTGCGATTTCGTAACCAACGCAAACGCTTTACCGAAGCTTCCAGCACGTCCTGTGCGACCAATTCTGTGAATATAATCTTCTTGATCTCTAGGTAGGTCATAGTTAAACACTGCACCGATTTCTTTAATATCTATCCCACGACCAGCAACGTCAGTTGCTACTAAAATTTTGATACTTCCTTTTTTGAACCCACGCATAATGTTTTCACGTTGGTTTTGGTTCATATCACCATGAATTGCATCAGCAGCAAAGCCTTTGTATTTTAAAACTTCTACCAACATATCAACGTTTTTCTTTGTGTTACAAAAAACAATCGCAGAACTTAAATTGTATAAATCTAGCAAGCGAGTAATCAATTCTGGTTTATGTTTTTCGGTAGTTTCCAAATAAGTTTGTTCAATGTTTGGTGCGTTTTGTAAGTCATCTAAAACATCGATAATCATTGGTGTTCTTTGGAAACGTTCTGCAATTTTTTGGATATCTTTTTCCATCGTTGCAGAGAACAAAATTGTTTGACGTTCTTTATTTGTTTCTTCTAAAATTGTGTTTATGTCTTCACGAAAGCCCATATCAAGCATTTCATCAGCTTCGTCAAGAACAACATATTTGATGTTTTTGATGTCAATAGTTTTTTGACGCATATGATCCATTAAACGACCTGGCGTAGCGATGATGATTTGAGGGTTTCTTTTTAAGGCAGAAATCTGTTTGTCTATTCTTTGTCCACCATAAATTGATACTATATTAATCTCTTCACAAAATTCTGATAATTTTTCAAGCTCTTTGTGTGCTTGCATTGTTAATTCACGAGTTGGGCAAAGTATTAATACTTGAACTTCTTTGTTAGTGATATCTATTTTTTGAAGTGCAGGGATACCAAAAGCGAATGTTTTTCCGCTACCTGTTGGTGCCATTGCAATAATATCTTTGTCGCCCATCAAATGTGGGATTGCTTGTGCTTGTATTGATGTCGGCGTTTCAAAGCCTAATTTATTTATCGCTTCTTGGATAAATCCAGCTAAATTTAGCTGTTGAAATGTAATTTCTGACATAGTTGTAAATCCTTTTCTACTCTTGCTTTTACCGAAATGTAGCAGAGTAAATATACATTAAGGGGTACGTATTATAAACTGATTGTAGCATTAAAATCCGCTATTACAACATTATGTAAGCAATTGTAAATACTGATTAGGCTTTAATGATTTAACTTGTTCTAAGCAAGAACTAACTAGGTTAGAACAAGTTATGATGCTTTTATAACGATTAGATTTCTAGTATGATTTTCATCTAATGGAAGTTCATATTGGATTATTTCAACCACTTTTGCATTAAATTTCTTTAAAACAAATCTGGCATCATTTATCTCATCTTTAGTTTTAATAGATTTGTAGGCGATAAAATATCCGTTTTTCTTCAATAACGGCAAGCCATATTCTAAAATTTTCGATAAAGGTGCAACAGCACGTGAGGTGATTATGTCAAATTTTTGTTTGATATTTTCGGCTCTATCGCAAATTGTATGTATGTTTTTTAAGTCTAAGGTCTTTTTTATTTCTTCTATTGCATTGATTTTTTTTCGGATACTATCGAGTGCGAATATTTCAATATTGTTATAGGTTATTGCAATAGGAAGAGCAGGAAAACCTCCACCAGTGCCAATATCTAAAAGTTCTTTTGCATCATTATTTTTTATATATTTTTTATAAAATTGTTCGAATGATAAGCTATCAAAAATATGTTTTTCCCACAAGAATTTTTCATCATTTTTTGAAATAAGGTTTAATTTTGAGTTCTGGGTTAAAAACGCTTCTATATATTTTTCATAATTTTCTTTATTAAACATCTGCCAACTCTCTTTTTATTTTGTTATAAAGTGTTTCACCTAAGATTATTCGAAGTTCTTTTATTCGTATCTCAATTTTATTTACGTTATCTTTACTAAATGTTTTTTTAGCCACGTTATAGGTTACTAAAAAATATTTTATAGCACGTTCATAATCTTTTCTTTTTTGATAATAATCACCTAACGCCAAATCTGCTGTTGCCATATAGAAAATATCTTTTGTTTCGTGTGCAGAGGCTTTTGCAAGTTGTAAATATTTAAGCATTGATTTTGGTTTGTTTTGGTTTTCAAATATTCTAGCCAAGCATTGTGCCACATTATATATGCCACCGTAATTGTTGGTTGAAAAATCTATTTTCAAACTCTCTTTGTAATATTTTTTTGCAACATCTATTTTGTTGTGTTCTTCAAATATGTTTGCAATATTTGTCAGAGCCGAGGACAAATAAGGGTTGATTTTAGGGTTGTTGTCTAACTTGATACATTCTTTGTAATACTGCACCGCTTGCTCGAATTGTTCGTCCTCGTCTAAACTAAGAGCGTATTTGAATAACAATTCTGATTTAATTTCTTTATCAGTAGTGCTGTCGATGAGTGTAATAGCTTTTTGCAAATAGTTGTAACTAGTTACTTTTTCTTCTTGAGTTTCTGCAATATTAGAATATAACATGTATGTTTTAATCAAAGTACTTGAACTTGCGAATGTGTTTTTATCGACAACTTCAACTAATTTTTTAGTATTATCTTTTTTGAATGTCATGTAATAAACTGTTGCAATTTCATATATAACATCTGCTAGTTTAGCATCGTTTTTAGATGCTTTATAAAAATCATATGCCAATTCAAATGACTTTAGTGCATTAACCCATTGGTTTTGTTGTTTATAAGCTTCTGCAATTTTTGTATGAATTATAGGTAAGAATTTATAAAAGTTTTCATCATTTTCTTGTTGAAGCGATATGTTATAAATAGATATTGCACCTTTATAATCATAATTTTCTTCTTTAGATTTTGCCAAATTCATTAATTCTATTAAAGGTTTGTTTTTGTAATTAATGGTTTCGTCCATATTTAGAGTATTTTCTTCCACAAAATCGCTAATTGAACTAACTATATCACTCATGAAATTCGTTTCTTCTTCAGCACTGGCAAAAACAAATGACAAATCTTTAAGTTTTTCTTCTTTAATTTGTACATTATTAATTTCTGCTTGTTTGTCAATTTTTGTTTGAATAGCGACTTGTGGTGGTAAAGCGACTTTAGACACATATTTTTTCGGTAAAAATGCTGTATGGTATTCTATCTCTTTTCTCATTGTTTGGCGAGAAATCAAAATATCACGCTCAAATGGTTTTAGCGGGAGTTGTGTTTCGTATAAATCGTTACTGCCACGATGCAACTTGAGTGCAACATGTTCTGTTATTGTGTTATTAGAAATATCCTTATAATAATCTTTTAAAAATAAACAATTATTATTTTTAGTGAAAATCATATTTTCGATGAAAAAATCGATTTTTTCATCGTCTAATAAATGAAGCGTTCCTAACAATTTGAAACTTATCGGGTGTCTTACCATCGTCAAAAATCTCAAAAGATGACCATTTACTGGGTCGACTAAGGATAAAGCTTCTCTCAAAATAAAATCGTTATATGATAGCAAACTTTTTGTATGCCCGCTTAAAAATTCCACAAGATCAATGTTTCGAAGCTTCATTATATTTGTAGTTAGTGTTAGATAAAGAAAATATCCACGTGTGTGTTTATATAATTCATCAGATATAGGACCAATAAGTTTTATATTATTATGACGAAGATATTTTTCAAAAATTGGTTTACTAAACCCTAAAATAGAAACTTTTTCATATGGGATTTCTGCTTCAAAATCTTCTAGATTGAATTTTCTACTAGTGATAATGATTTTTACTTTTTCTAACTTAGAAATGAATTTAATAAAGCTTAGTAGCTCTGGCTTGTTCTCTTTTAAAACGTCTTGAAATGAATTTATCACTATTAAAATTGGCTTTTCAATTTCTTTGAAATAGGAATTAATTTTTTGTGTAAAATTTTCTGATTTAGCTTTAGGGCTTTTTATGACATGCATTTCTATTAATTTTTTAAAAGTTTCAAAGAATTTTAACAAGACATCATCTAAGATTGTCGTTTCAAAACAAGTGTATTCTAATATTATCACATCGCTAGAAGTGTGATGCGTGCATTCTTTAACTATGGCATCTTTTCCTGTGCCTAAAAACCCTGAAACTAACATAAGTGGTTTGTTTTGTTGTAAGAAATTTAATATTTGTTCAATTTGATTGATGTTGTTTTCAAGCAAAAAAGGATTTATTGTGCTTTGGCTTTTAATAATATCTTTTTTCTCTATTTGGTTTTGCAAAAAATTATATTTCATACATTTTATATTAATAGATTTATATTAATTTTGCAAATGTTTACAAAAAATTGCACTTTATTTTTTTTGATATTATAATGTTAGAAATAGATTAGGCGAAGTGGGGATTTATGGAATTTTTCAGAAAAAATCAAAAAATAATCGTTGGTATAATTGCGTTTAGCTTTATAGCATGGACTGTAGGGCTTATGCTTTTACCAATTTTAGTAAAATAATTTTATTAGGAAAATCGTGTTAAAAAATAGTTGTATAAAAAAGATTTTAATATTTGTTGCTGTTTTGTTGTTCGCTTTTAATTGCTCAACAAATATTGTTCATTGTGCTGAGGCGAATACTGTAAAAGAGGCACAGGACCAAATTAAGCGTCTTAGGTTTTTAGAAAAAACGGAAACAAGCAAACTTTATACTAATCAGAGAAAATTAGAAAATGCACAAAATAATTTGGCAAACACTAAAAAAGAATACTATAGTGCTGAAAACAAATTGGGCGATTTAGAACAATTCTTAAAAAGAACAACGGCTGAATATGACGCTGCGACAGCTCTTTTGACCAAAAGAATTCGTAAGGTTTATCAAAATCAACGTGTGGGCATGTTTAAACTATTGCTTGAGACAAAAGATTTAAACGAATTTTTGGATATGATTAATTTTCAAAAACGTATATTAAAAAATGATTATGATGTGATGATTGCTGTGAAAGAGAAATCAGAACGAATAGCTAAAATGAAAAAAGATGTTGATAGTTATAGAAAACAATTGACAAGTTCGATGAATTACATCAATAATCAACAAGCTAATATTAAAAAAGCCATTACAAAAAATCAAAATATGATTTATAAATATCAAAACGATCGTGCGACATATGAACGTTTAGAGAAAGAATTGGCAAAGCAATCCGACAGTATTCAAACAATGATTAATAAAACCGAAACTTCCACTGTGTCAAATGCGGGTTCTGGTTTTATGCGACCAATTAGTGGTAGAATTTCTTCACCGTTTGGTTGGAGAACTCACCCGATATTTAATAGTAGAACATTCCATTCTGGTGTTGATATCGCTGGTCCAAATTTAGGAGGCATAAAAGCGGCGAACGCTGGCAAGGTTATTTATTCTGGCTGGTACGGTGGCTATGGTAAAGTCGTAATCATTGATCACGGCAAAATCAATGGTAAACCTACAACAACACTATATGCTCACATGTCTTCAATCAAAGCTCCGTTAAATGCTTATGTTCAAAAAGGAGATGTCGTAGGTTATGAAGGTACTACAGGGTATAGCACAGGACCTCATTTACATTTTGAAGTTAGGGTAAATGGTAAACCTACAAATCCACTAAATTATATTTAAAATAGGTGAAAATTTTGAAAAAAATAATTATTATATCAATATCTTTAATTTTTATTACTGGCTCGGTTGCAAAATCGGAAGAGTTATTTGATTATGCTATTGATTTGGACAACTATAATAGTATATTTTTTGAAACTCCTATAACTAATGTTCCTGATGTTAATTATATAAAATCTGCTGATAAAAAATTTGATAATTCTTTAAAATCAATGCCTCTATTTAAAGAATATAGAATTAGGCTGATGAATTACTTTAGAAGTAAAAACAGCGTAAAAAGCAATGAAATAAATGCTAATAACAAAATTCAACAAAATGAAAATAATATTGATGAAAACAGTAATAATGAATACGATGTTAATGTTTTAAATCCAAATAACACTAATTTTGAAGGTGGGATTAACAAAAATGAAAAAGAAGATGATAAGGTTTATTTAGATGCTGAAATCTTAAATATTGATCCTATTAACGATGATATAATCGCAGAAGGCAGTCCTAGTTTGCATGTGCCAGCACAAAATTTATTGTTAAAAGCAGATAAAATGATTTATAATCCGAATTCAAATATATTAGAATTATTCGATAATGTTGAAATTTATAAAGCAGATCAGAAAACAACTGGCGATTACTTGCAAATTAACATGAATGAAGAGTCTACATTGATAGAAAATATCAATTTCAAACAAGCATTTTTAACCATTCAAGCGGAGTATTCGCAATCAGATGCTGATGTCTTAACTCTTTATAATGGGAAAATGTTGTCTGAAGAATCGAATGTGATTAATTTGCAAACTCGTATGATTGGTGGTTTTGACTTTAATAATATGTTATTAGATGAAGGTGAAAGATCATATTTAAGCGAAATTGTGGGTGAGGACGATGTTTCAATTTATACCAAAGAGATAGAAATTGATGCGAAAAAAGAAGTTAATATAATTACATTGAAAAACGCACAAATAAAATATGGTAAAAATCGTGACTTTACTCTACCTAGGTTGAAAATATTTACCGATAAAAAACAGAGTTATTTTGAAGCTAACTACCCAGAGATCGGCGGTAGAAGCCCGATGGGGATCTATGGAGGTCCGAGTTATACATTTGATACTCCTAACGGTGCGGTTATGAAATTGACGCCAATGCTTAATTATGATGATAACAAACTAGGATTTGGTGGCGGTATTAAATATCATAGTGGCACTAATTTGACTGAATTAATGTATGGTTCTGCAGCTGATGTCGTGGTCTTGAGAGGTAAGCAAGATTTAGATGATAACTTAGCTTTGCAATATGGTATAAATTCGTTTATAGATAACTGGTGGATGGGTTCACGTAAACCAGAATATGGTGTTGAACTGCAATATCGTGATAGTACAATTGTAAAAGATACTGTTGCCGAAGGGTTAAACCTTCATTTTGAAAATCGTGCATCTTTTGGTTATATGAAAGATGGCGATGATAATTACAATGGGGAAAACATACAAATAAGTAACACTTCAACAACAAGAACAAGATATATGTTACAAGGTCGACAAGATTTATATAACTATGTAAATGAGGATAATTTATTTAAAGCAAATTTATCTTTAATGTTACAAGGAAGTGCAGCTTTATATGGTACAGGTGACACCCAAATGGTGGGAAGGGTTGGTCCACGTATTACAACTCAATACAAAAAATGGGTTCAAGATTTGACATATTATGCTTCAGCTTATGAAGATAATACTCCAATGCCTGTTTTTGATGCGTATAGATATGGTAAAACGAATATCTATTTACGTGAAGCTTATAGGGTAAATAAGTATTTTACAGTGATTTGGATGGGATCTGTAAATCTTGGTGATGAAACTTATACGAGTGAAATGTTTCAAGAAAATGCGTTCCTGTTTGCATTCGGTCCAGACGATTTAAAAGTGACTTTAGGTTATGACTTTATTCGTGGAGCTACTTATTTTTCAGTAAATGTTTTGATGGATACCAAAGGATCTTCAATCGCTTATGATAAAATGATTATAAAAAATCCAAGCTTGTTTGGTGCAAGTGGTGAAGCTGATGTTGAATTATTAACTGTTGATGGTGAAAAACCAGCATTCGAAGCAATGAAGCAAAATCAGATTTACGCTGAAGTTATAGAGATTGAGGACCCTAATAAAGAAAAATTATGATTGAGCTGAATGATTTAAAAAAAGAATTAATCGAATATGGACATCTTTGCGGCGTAAAAAATTTCACACCTGGAATTTCTGGAAATCTTTCTGCTCGATATAATGACAAAATACTTATTACAATTTCTGGTTCGGCTAACGGTTATTTGTCAGAGAAAGATTTTACTTTGATAGATTTTGACGGAAATATTGTCAGTGGCTTTGAGGATAAAAAACCATCTTCAGAGAAAATGTTGCATGTTGAATTTTATAAAAAACGAAATGATGTAAATTATATATTTCACGTTCACTCTCCTTATCTTAGCTCGTTTGCTTCTGCATCAATTGCACTCGATGAGCCGATTATGGCTGAAAATGTTTTTTATTTTGGAGAAATTCCATTAGCAAAATATGCGTTACCTTCGACTAAGGAGTTGGTTGATGAAACGGCAATTTATTTTGATGATTACAATGCTGTATTAATGGCAAATCATGGCGTTATAGTTGGTGATGTTGACATTAAAAGTGCTTATTTAAAATTAGAATTGGCTGAATCGTATGCTCAGGTTGTGTTAAATACTAAAATATTAGGTGGTGCAAAGCTATTAAGCAAAAAAGAAGTTGCAGAAATCAGGGCTTTGAAAATATAATTTTTGGTTATGGTATAATTTAGAAAAATCAATTATAAAGGGAAAAAATCGTGTCAATAATGTTAGAAAATAAACAATGCATAGTCGCTGGTGATGGGATATTACCTATTAAAATGGCTCAATATGCTAAAGAAAATGGGTTTGATGTCATATGTATTTCATTAGCAAAAGATAATGTCAGTCAATTGAAAAAATATTGTTCAAAAATTTATTCTTGTCACCCTGGTGAAGTTGAAAAGATTAAGCAAATTGTTAAAGATGAAGAGATAAAACAGTTGACTTTTTTGGGCAAAGTACACAAACGTGTGCTTCTTCAATTACATAAATTTGATGCTACAGCTATTAGCTTGTTAAAAGAGGCTCACAGATTGAATGATGATGAAGTTATGCTTATGATAGTAAAAGAGTTCGAATCATTAGGTGTGACGATTTTAGATCAAACAATATTTATTAAAAATTTGATGATTCCATCAGGAGTTTTGGGTAAAGCAAAACCAAGTGAGGAACAGTTAAAAGACGTAAATTATGGTTTTTGGTTAGCTAAAGAGATGGGTAATTTAGATGTCGGACAGTCCGTTGTTATAAAGGACAAAATGATTATGGCTGTTGAGGCAATTGAGGGAACTGATTGTTGTATTAGACGTGGAGCTAAATTCGCTAAAAAGAATTCTTGCGTGATAAAAGTTGCAAAACCTTCTCAAGACAAACGTTTTGACATTCCTGCTTTCGGACTAAGAACTTTAAAGACTATGAAAAAATATAAAGCAAGCTTGATAGCAGTTGAAGCGAATGAAACGATTGTTGTTGATCAAGAAAAAGTAGTTAAATTTGCGAATGAAAATAATATCGTAATCATGGCAGTGTAGCTTATGAAAAAGATTTTTGTAGTTACAGGTGAACATTCAGGTGATATTCATGCGAGTAAAGTTGTTGAGGCGTTGCTTGCTAAAAATTCCGAATTGATTATTGAGGGCATTGGTGGCGAAAATCTTCGTACTAAGGGCGTTAAACTCTTCTCTGATCAGAAAAAAATGGGTGCTGTTGGCTTATCTGCAAAAATTATTCTAGATCATTTTACGTTAGGTAAAAGATTGGTTGATTATTTGATAAATGATTATAAACCAGATTTAGTGTTGTTAGTTGATTATGGTGCTTTTAATTTAGCTATTTCTAAATACCTAAAAAAAGCAGGGATTAAGGTTTTTTATTATATCCCGCCACAGGTTTGGGCTAGTCGCAAATGGCGTATTAATACGATTAAAAAAAATATCGATAATGTTTTGTGCATCTTTCCATTTGAAAAGAAAATGTACGATAAAATGGGGATTAAATCGCATTATTGTGGACACCCGTTAGTTTCACAGATAGAAAAACCCGCAGATAGGGAAGCTTTTTTCAAAAAACACGATTTCGATGTTAATAAAAAATTGGTTTCAATATTCCCTGGTTCTCGAGTTTTTGAGTTGCAACATTTGATGGATACATTTATAAAATCATCTGTTGAGTTGCAAAAGCGTCACCCCGATTTACAATTTTGTATTTCTCAAGCTCCAAATTTGTCTGATGAAGTTTATAATAAATATTTAAAAGAAGTTGATTTTAAGGTTGTAAAAGGTGAAAACCAAGCACTTTTGAGTGTGTCAGATGCCTTGATTTTAGCATCAGGAACGGTTGCTCTAGAGGCTTCTTTATATACAACGCCAATGATTATAGCGTATCGTGGACCTAGTTTGTTTTATTTTATTTATTTGCTTGTTAGGTCTATAAAACAGGTCTCTTTGCCTAATATTATTGCTGAAAAAGATATAGTGCCTGAATTAATCCAGTTTGAATTAAGCGTGAATAACATAGCTTATGAGATAGAAAGATTGTTATATGATGAACAATATCGTGCTGAAAATATTTCTCAATTGAGTGATGTTAAATCAATGTTGTCAGATAAAATTTCTTGCGTTGAGGTTGCGAACTCTATTTTAAAAGAAATTTCTTAATAAAACTTTAAAAAACGTTGAAATATCTTGATAAATAGCAATTTAAAATATATTCTTACGTTTATAAATATAGGTTAGCAACGTAGAAAATTAGCATGATTAATAATGTCAATTTAAATAGTTATAGTAAGAATTTTTCTTCTGAATTTAGTAAGCCAAAAACTGGCTACATGATGATGAGCAAAAAAGAAGTAAAAGCAGAAAGAGATAATGCTAAAGAAGAAAAGTCGCATGCTCTCGCAAAATCAATAACCGCTAGTGCCATTGTTTTGGGTTTTGGCTCTATGCTTTTGCTAAAAGGGTCTTTGCCAAAAAATGTAAGTAATAAATTAAACAAATTTAAATTAAATTTAGAACAAAAAGTGGCTAACTTTAATGAGGGAAAAACGGTTAATAAATTTGAAGAGCTATATATTACTGGGTTAAAAGGTGTCAGTTCCTTCTTGTCTAAATCAGATCGATTAAATAATTTCACATCGGTTAAAGATACTATATTTCAACGCATGATGTGGGGTGAAAAAGATAGATTTGGCAAAGCACCTTTCACTAAAAAAATTCATACCTCAATCACAAAAATGTTTGAAAATATTGGAAGTTCAACAGTTTCTAATTCTTATTCATCGACTAACACCAAATTTTTCAATTTTAATCGCCGTATAGAAACTATAAACACAGAGCTTTTGGCGAATCCATCGAAGGTTATTGAAATTAATGGGGTTTGTAAAACAGCAAAAGAATGGTTGGCAGATGCTACAGTTATTAGAAAAAGTGTTAATAACGATTTGGCTAAAGGGTTTGGTCAAGAAGCTAGGGCAGCAAGATATGGGAAAATGCAAGAAAATCTTGCTGGATTATACGATTATACTAATGAAAAATTATATTCAAAAGAGTTGTTGCATGATTTTGTTGCAGAAACTTATATCAAGCCATCAAAAATGAAGATGGGTAATGATGTTTCAACTTTGCGTCAATTAATCACACACAATATCATGGATAACTACAATGCGACCATAAAAGCGTTGGCAAATATTGATGATTTTATTAGCCCTGCAGATAAATCAACTCGTGAAATAGTTAGACAATTAAGAAACCATCTAGATGATTATAAAAAATTATCAGGCAATGATGAGGTTGTTCGTAGGAATTCACTGAATTGTCAAATCGTAGAAAAATTATCGACTTTATCGAAAGCTTATTCTGGTAACGCTGAAAAATTCAAGTATTCAGCAACTCAAGTAGAAGATGTTTCAGTTTATATTAAGGAAGTACAATCAATAATCGGGGAAAATAAAAAAGGACCGATACAAGAATTATTGACAATTTATAAAGGATTGTTGCCACGTAATGAATATTTGAAATTAAGGGATTATGCTGATGGTGCAGTGAAATCTCTTGATAAATCTATTGATAAAGAAACTGTTCAATTTTATGATAAATGCAGGGATTTGACACTAGGTAGCGCACCAACTGATGTTCTTTCAATTGCCGCAACGTTAGGTGGTGTTGGGTATGGGCTTACAAAAGCAGATGATAATGAAGAACGTATTTCGTTGATGTTTAAGGCTGGAATACCTGCCGTAGCAACTGTTGCTACCCCTTTGGTTTGTAGTGCTGGTTTGATATCTGGCGGTAAATCTATGGCATTGGGTATATTATCAGGTGTCGTTATGAATAAGGTTGGGAATTATGTTGATGATTTTAGAAAGAAAGTTAAAGACAAAAAATTAAATATGAATTTAGATTTGAATTTGAATAATCTCGTAAATGCCGATAGTGAAAAAACAATATCTGCTTAATTCTATTGTTTCTGTTATAATTTGCTAGAGGTGGTTATGAGCAATACGGCAACGATAAGAAATATGTTAGAAGATAGGGAACGAATTTATCTAAGTGAATTCGCTACAAAAAGTGAAAATTCCGTAGGTAGAAAAGTCGTGACTAATGAATGTTCGTATCGTACTTGTTTTCAACGTGACAGAGATAAAATCTTGCATTCAAAAGCTTTTCGCAGATTGAAACATAAAACTCAAGTTTTTTTATCACCTTTTGATGATCACTTTAGAACCAGATTGACGCATACTCTTGAAGTTTCACAAATTGCAAGAACCATTGCTAGGGCTTTGTGTTTGAATGAGGATTTGGTTGAAGCGATTGCTTTAGGACATGATTTAGGACATACGCCATTCGGGCATTGTGGAGAAAACGTCTTAGATAGCTTGGTGAAAGGCGGATTTCATCATAACATTCAAAGTGTACGTACGGTCGAGGTGTTGGAGAATTTGAATTTGTGCAAAGAAACTATTGATGGTATTTTGACGCACACTTGGGGGTATACTCCTAAAACTCCAGAGGCTCAAATAGTTCAGCTTGCCGATAAAGTCGCTTATATTAACCACGATATTGAGGATTCTATTAGAGCAGGAATTCTGTTAGAAAAAGACTTGCCTAAAGATTGTATTAATTATTTTTCTTCAGTGCAGAGTGTGCGTTTGAATAAAATGATAAGTGAAATAGTTATAAATTCCATGGGTAAGCCTGATGTTGCTATGAGCGAAGAGGGTTGGGGGTATACGACAAAATTACGAGAGTGGATGTTTGATAATGTTTATTTGAATTCTACAGCCAAGCAAGAAGAGGTTAAGGCAGCAAATGTTGTTAGAGAGCTTTTTTATTATTACTGCGAGATGTTAAAACCAATGTGTGAAGAGAGTAAAATTGAGCGTATTGTTACTGATTATATTTCAGGCATGACTGATAGATATGCAATTGCTAAATTTGAGGAGAATTTTATACCAAAAGGTATAAAAACTTCTGATGATTATTTGTTTAAATTACTTAAAATTATTGATTAAATTCAGAATATGGACTATAATTATTTTATGGAGAGAAAGATTTTTAAATTACAAGGACTAAACGTTGATTCATTTGATTTTGATGATGCTATTAGTTATGCAAATTCTATTAGCGGACAAGTTGTTACTATCAATCCAGAGATGATATCTAGTGCTAAGATGAATAGTCAATTAATTGAGATAATTCAACAAGCAGAATTGGTTATTCCTGATGGTATTGGGGTTGAAATTGGTTTGAAAGTTTTAGGGCATAGGGTTAAAAGGATTGCTGGTATAGAATTTGCGTTCAGTATTATGCGGGAATTCGCAAACAGAAATCGCACAGTCGCCTTGTTGGGAGCATCTGAGGATACGGTTAGTAAGGCTGTGATAAATTTGAAATCTCAAATAAAAGACTTGAATTTAGTATATGTGCAAAATGGATATTTTACTGATGAAGGGTTGGTTATCAAAGATTTGGTTGAGGTTTCACCAAGTTTATTGTTGGTAGCTTTAGGTTCGCCAAAGCAAGAAGAAATTATATATAAATTGAAAAAACTAATGCCTAATACTTTGATGATAGGTGTTGGTGGCAGTTTTGATGTTTGGGCAGGTAATGTTTTGAGAGCGCCAGAGATTTATCAAAAATTAGGTTTGGAATGGTTGTATCGAACTATTATGCAGCCAAGTAGATTTAAAAGAATTTTTCCTACCTTGCCTTTGTTTATGCTAAATGTTATAAAAGAAAAAATGTTAAGAAAGGATTATGCATGTTAACGATCGAAGAAAAAAATGAGTTGAAGAGTTTTTCAAAGCAAAGTCGCTTGAATATTTTAAAAATGATATATAATGCTCAATCTGGTCATATTGGTGGAGCTTTTTCATCAGTAGAATTACTTACAGTTTTGTATCATAAATTTATGAATGTTAATCCTAACAATCTAAATGATGAAAATCGTGATCGCTTTGTACTTTCAAAAGGACATGCGTCATCACTATTGTATAGCATTCTTTCGCAATTAGGTTTTTTACCTGAGCAAGAATTAATGACTTTCAGATTATTAGATACTCGACTTCAAGGTCACCCTGCATTATTCTGCCCAGGGATTGATGTAGCAACTGGCTCTTTGGGGCAAGGGTTATCTATAGCTTGCGGTATGGCTTTAGGGTTAAAGTTAGACAAGAAAGAAGCTTGCGTATATGCATTATTAGGCGATGGAGAATTGCAAGAAGGTAGCGCTTGGGAAGGGTTTATGAACGCAGGGCATCGCAAATTGTCAAATTTGGTTGCTATTATTGATAGAAATAAATTGCAAATTGATGGTTGTACTGAAGATTTAAAATCTTTGGATAATTTAGCTGATAAAATTAAAGCTTTTAATTGGGAGGTTCTAGAAATAGATGGACATAATTTAGATGAAATCCATTCGGCTATAAAATTAGCTAAATCAAATTCTAAACCGACCGCAATTATAGCCAATACCGTTAAAGGTAAAGGGGTGAGTTTTATGGAAAATAATGCGGGCTGGCATGGTAAAGCTCCAAATACTGCAGATTTTGAGAAGGCGTTGAGTGAACTAGAAACCTCTCTTTAGAAATTATTAAAATAAAGGAAAATCTTATGAGAAAAATTAAATTTAGAGCTTATACATTAGCAGAAGTCATGATAACTATGATGATAGTTGCAGTTGTTGCATCTGTAGGTATGGGTGTTACTAAATTCCGTTATGACAGCATTACTTCATATACTTATTATTCTGCGTTTAATTCATTGAGAACAATCGCAAAATCATTGATAGCTAGTTCCGATAACGAATCTGTTGAAGTTGATGCTGATGGCAATGTTCAATTTACTACTTCGGCAAATAAATTATGCGATGATATTGAAGGTATTGTTAACACTAATAGTGGCGATTGTAGCGGTGATTCTATTAATACTACAACAACAGATTTTTCTGATGTTAATTTAGAGCCTGATTTGATACTTGCTAACGGTATGAAATATTACAATCTAAGCGATTCGCCATCAGCTGTTTCTAAATTAGGTGCTCAAACAGCTTATACAGTTTACATAGATGTTGATGGTTCTAGAGGAAAGTCTGAGCTATATAGTGATGTTTTTCCGTTCTATATAACGTTATCAGGGCAGGTGATACCAGCTTATTCTGAGACAAGCAATGCTGGTGCGAATTACAATAAACATCTGTCAGTAAGTGTAAAATATGATGATTATACTACTAGTTCAAGAACTGAAAAGTGGTTGTCTGACAACATTGGTGTTGATTATAAAAGTGCAGCTTGTGCTTCTGGAATCATAGAGTATATCGACTATTGTGACTCAATTACTAAAAGTGTTTCCTGCACATATGATGCTGATTGTAGATTGTTTTATGCAGTTCCTACCAAATTATTTTAAGGAGAATTTTTAATGATATTTGATGATATTAGATATTTAAGTCAGTATATAAAATCAGAAGAAATTCTTGATTTTGTAAACAATCTTGATAAAAATGTAGCGATTGGTAAGCATATAATTAATGAAAATGTATATGCTAATGTCGATGCGTATATGACAAAACCGCTTGAGGATTGCTTGTTAGAAGCTCATGAGAAATTTATTGATATACAAATTTTAATTGATGGTGAAGAACAAATCAATTTTATAAATATTGATGGATTAAATGAAGCTTCGCCATATGATTCAAACAGGGACATTGTATTTTTTGAAACACCAAAAAATAAATTAAGTTCAGTAATGTTAAACAACAAGAATTTTGCTATATTTTACCCACAAGATGCACACATGCCACAAATTGCTATTGAGAATGGTAGATCAAAAGTAAAAAAAGTTGTTGTTAAAATAAGAATTAATAATAAATAATTAATCTTTAATCATATGAGTGATATTATTTTCATCTAGTTTTTCACGGTGTAGACTTGGTGAAATCATTTTTTTCATAATTACATTTTCAACAAAAATATCAATAGGTTTCACAGCCAATGCTAATGCAGCGAAGCCGCCAACTGTTTTCCATGCTTTTGTTTTAAATATTCTAGATTTTTCAAAGCTTTTGATAATATCTTCAGAAGCCTTTCCTTTATAGTTGCTACTGATTTTTATGTCATCATCTGCTTTATATATTCCTTTTAATTCCTGGAATTTTCTGTATAATTTTGTAGGAATATCTTTATGTTTTTTATTTGATTGTAATTTATCATTGATGTCAAATATTCTATCGATACAAGTGTCAGAATATTTCAGTAATTTTTCTTCGTTACTATATGCTGCAGCACCCAAATCTGTTTTTCCAAAAAGTTTGTTCCAAGTTGATTTTATAGGTCCTTCAAATTTTCGTTGTCTGTTAATATTTTCACGTTTATTTGTTAATTGTTCAGTAAATTCTTTCTTAAAATCATCAATATTTTCAGTTGATAAATTTCTACGGCTTGTATATCTTTCTAAGAATGATGTCAAATCTTCTTGAGCTTGTAAAGTAATTCCTTCTTTACCATATTTACCAATTTGCGATGCAACCTTTTGCCCACCATGAACGGCGGCCGTTGGTAGAATAACACTAGCTAAAGCTTGAAAAATTGCTTGTTCCGTACCACGTTTCATGTCTGGTTTATGTTCAATTTTATCATTTTTATATTTGTCATAAATATCAGCACCGAAATATAATAGAGCTGGAATCCATAATGCAGTACCTAATTTTGGAGCGACTTCTCCAATAGCAGCACCAAACTCGTTAGTATATGCCAAACCACGTGCTGGCCACTCGTTTAAAGGGTCTTTATATTTAGCCTTTCTCGATTTAATGCTGTTTTCGCCAGTTTCAAAAGATGGCTGAGTTTGTTTATTTGTAATTACGTATGGACTTAGTTTAACCAAAATTTTCTCCTGCTAATGGGTATTGTATATACATGCTGAACTTCTATTAATATAATATTCCTCAAGATTAATAATTGCGTATATTTAGAATAATTTTAACAAAACTTAATATAATATTGAGATATATTTGGAAATAAAAAAGACTTTAAAAATTTAAAGTCTTTTTTATGGTGCCGATGGCCGGGGTCGAACCGGCACGTGGTTGCCCACACAAGATTTTGAGTCTAGCACGTCTACCAATTCCATCACATCGGCTTATTTAGTTTCCATAAAATTATTATAACAAAAACATTTTAAATATCAAACATTATTTTATTGATTTTAAAAATTAGTCAAAAAAATCATTATAGAGTAATGATTTTATACAAAACTTCATTATAATAATAAATATATTATAAAAAAGGGGTTTAAATTTATGAAAAAAATGTTTTTATTTTTTTTGTTATTGATTTATATTCAGCCATTTGCATGTTCAGCTACAATGGAAGGTGGAGTTAGTAAAATTGGTGAAAATAAAATTAATAAAATTATTGATAGTTCAACAAATATGCCAGTATCAGGTGCTGACATTATCATACCTAAATCAAATTATATGACTACAACTGATGAAAATGGTGCGTTTGCACTCGATGTAAAAATTAATGGTGATACAATCATGTCGGTTGAAAAAGATGGGTATAGACCTTTTTCATTGACACTTGATGACAATACAACTCAGCATCCGATGGTTGTTGCTATTGAAAAAAGTAATGTTGAAGATATATTAATTACTTCAGAACTTTATCATTTAGGTGACAATAGTTATTCAAATTCTTCAGCCAATTCTGCAGAATTCAGGAAGGAAGCAACTGGTCCTTATTTTGCCAAGAACTTTACTTTTTCAAATTCTTATCTGAATAAATCAACTTATTTAGTAATAGGTTCAATCATTGGAATAGACACATTATTGGCAAAAAAGATGGGGCAAAATCAAGTGACAAATTCATACGCATCACCACCAGAAGTTTATTTTAATGGTGTGAAAATTTCAGAAATTCATCTTAATGGTGATGGGCAAAAGATTAAAATACCTAATAATTTAATCTCTCGCAACTCTAATGAAATCATGATAAAAACTGGAAAAAATTTATTACAAATGGCATATATTGACTATGATGATATAGAATTGATGAACCTTTATGTGAAATCAGAATAAAATTTTATTTAAACCAAGACAAATTCAATGAAGCTGAATGTGAGGAAGCTTTAAACAAACGTAATAAAAAAGACCAAACTTTCGTATGGTCTAGGAAAAAAGGAAAAAGGAAAATATTTGAATTATCGCTTAAAATTTATTTTAAGTGATGAAAAATCTTTTGATAAAGTGCAACCTGAAAATAATACATTGTTGCAATATCATTTTAATTAATTATTAACTGAATGTATCGAATGTTGATTCAACGTTTTTCTCGATAACCGCTGTTACAGCGTCCATCTCAGTTGTG
>JAWXUD010000013.1:0-50551 GCA_044432945.1 Candidatus Gastranaerophilales bacterium | reverse complement strand
GTGGCGATTTTGTTTCACAAAATCGCCACTAAGTAGTATTTATAAATATTATATTTTATAAAATAAAAAAACAGGTTTTAACCTGTTTTTGATAAATCTCTCTAATCATTTAAATAAATAAGCTCTTTTCTTTATTTCACTGCCTGCAGTTTGTTCTTAATACCCGCATCAGTATTAATCGTTTGTACTGATGCTAACGCCATAGAACGGCGTTTTTTTGCTCCTCTTAATATATAATTCACGTTCTCGCATACATTGCTTGAAGGTGTAGAAATCTTGTTAATCATTTTTGGGGGTCTCCTGTTTCGGTTTTAATTACATATTATTTATCGGCAGGTTTAACCAAAAACTTTAATAAATTGAAGATAATATTTACAAACTGTTACATAACAAATAAAATCATATCCGCATTACAAACTCTGCTGTTCATATATGAACAGCAGAGTTTGTTTATAAAATATTTAATTACATGATTTTAAGTTTTTGCAATAACTGGAAGTGCGGGACCATTATATTTTTTATATAAATCTAGTACATTTTGAGGCAATTTTTGACCACTCATCGCTTTAGCATACACTTCAGCTATAAATTCACCAATCCCTGTACTTGCGTAACCAGAAACACTAAATGCTGTCATTTGCGATTCTTTATTATGTAAAAATTCATATAAATCAGGCACTGCCTTTTTTAAATCTTCTGGATTAGTCGACAAAGCTTTTTTCATATCATCATTCAACCTACCCCAACGATTTGATATTTGATCTACATTCATTCTATTATCTTTGACGCCATTTTTAGCATCACGCCATATTTGCCCTAAATCAAATTTCCATGTCATTATATCAAGTTTTTTCAAGTTTTCAGCAGAATCTTGCAAGTGACCTAATTCATGATACATAGTGCTATAAGGCGTTTTTGGGGGGATGTTAACAGATAATCCATCAATATTTAATTTATTGCTTATCTCATTAACTAATCTAGATATTTCAACATATTTTTCATTTGCCGAAGCTCTCATGAATTTAATTACATCAACATCAATTCCTTTTTGTTGTGCTGTATTTATCACTGTATAATAAGTTTGTTCATATGAATGTGCCATATTTGTATATAATAATCTTTTTTCTTCAATACTCAACGAATTCGGGTCTAGTTTAAATTTAGCTTGTAAATCTTGTATTTCTTTATCTGGTTTTATAAGTATTGTTTTTCGAGCTTTTTCGCCAGAAACACCTTTTGCTGATTGAGTTTTTGATGTTGGTGTTGATGTTGGTGTTGGTGTTGATGTTGGTGTTGGTGTTGGTGTTGGTGTCCCCGCTCCAGCTTTAGATGATGATTTTGGTTTTGCGTCCATACGTAACCATGTTTTTAATTTTTCAGTAAGAACTTTGTCATCAAAATAATCTTTGTTGATAGTTAAATCTGAAAAATTTGAACTTTCGATACTAATATTAACACTTGCTAAAGCATCTTTGCCAGTTGAAGTATGTAGTTTTTTAGGTACAACTAATTTGCCTTTATTAGCGTTGCTCACATCAACCAATCCTTTATTTACAAAGTTCATAGCCTCAAGTGAAATATTTTTATCTACAACTTCCATGCCAAATGTTTCTTTTGCGAATTTTATCGCATCATCAAGATTTGTAGCGTTAACAAAATCCATTTTTTCTGGCAATATTCTTTGTACTAATTTTTCATCATACAATTTATTTAATTTGTCAACTTTACCTTTTGAGATGAGAACAGCCGCAGTCGTAAGCCCTGCAAGAGTTCCTACAACGCCAATACCAATTTTTGCGGCTAATGAAAGCTTCTTTTTAGTTTTTTTATCTTCGTTCGTTTTTTCAAAACTATCTTGAGAAATCTCATTATTATAATTTGGAGCAGATAACGCAGGCGGGGTGGAAGGTGCTTGAGAATATTTCGCCTTCAACGCCAATAGATTATTTTCATTATTAACTGTATTAACAGAATTTATCGCCATTTAATTTTCCCTATTTGTATATTTAAAAACAAACAAGAAAAAATAATTGCCCTATTCTATTCTATTCTATTCTATTAGCGATTATTATTGGGTTTAAGCCTCATGTCAAATTCTGACAATTCAGCTTCACATTTTATTACAATTGCTACAAAACTCTGCTGTTCATATATGAACAGCAGAGTTTGTTTATAAATTCTTCAAATCTTTACGCTTGAGTGTCCATTTTCTTTTGCGAATGAGTGTGGTCTGGTTTGTTTTTTTCTTCCATTCCCAAAACCCTCATAGCAGGGTGAATGATTGCGTGACTGACTTGTGGTGCTAAAACCGCCAAGCCTAAAACTGAACCTACTATATTGCTCAATTCAATTGAACCTTTAACACTATGGAACTTTTCTGGCTCATCTTTATTCAATTCTTTGACTAAAGTATCGTTATATTTATCTTTAACAGAAGTGCCGTCATCTAATTTTTTAGAAAGAGTAGCTAATCTATTTTCCTTAGATTTGTCTGCAAGTTTACGATAATCATTATATTCTTTTACGTTTTTAAAATGCTCAAATCCTTCAGTATTTTTAAATAATTTATTTTTAGCTAACTGAAAACCACCTTTTTTAAATACCTGAGTGATTAGGGTTAAATAAACCGCAAGGCATGTCGCTTGGTATAAAAATTCCTTAGTCGCAGCATATTTTTTAGTATCATCATCAATATCTTTATCCATCATGATAAACGCTGGTCTTCCAGCAGCCTTTAATGTCGTTTCTATCGATACAGAACTAGCAGTATTCTGTGCAATATTTGTTAAATTAGGACTACAAATGACATTTTTTATCGCATCTATCATACGCCACCTACTTTCATTCCACCAGCTCTTGGTGTTGAATAGAAATAATTAAACTGTGATTGATAAGGTTTTTTAGCA
Organism: Candidatus Gastranaerophilales bacterium; assembly: GCA_044432945.1. Taxonomy (GTDB): domain Bacteria; phylum Cyanobacteriota; class Vampirovibrionia; order Gastranaerophilales; family Gastranaerophilaceae; genus JAWXUD01. The sequence continues at coordinate 47,645 of JAWXUD010000013.1, read as the reverse complement.
ATATTAACATTCGGTTTTACTGTTTCGACAGTTTTTTTAGGAGTGTCATGTTTTTCTTCAGGTTTTTTAATCCCCATAGCGTCCATAATCGGTTTGATAGCAACTGAACAAAGTGCTGGTATCACCACTAATGCCGCAGCACATACTCCTAAAAACATTAAGTTTTTCTGTGCTCGACTAGCCATCTCTGGTGGCTTAATTACGTTAGCCATTTTACCAGATAACTCACCGCATGCGTAATAAACAGGAACTGCAATCGCTTCGGTCAACCCTTCACGAAGAGCAGTATATTTTTTTGTTTCAGGTTTTTCTTTTTTATCCATCATTGTAAAAGTAGGACGACAAATCCCTTTAACAACAGCGATAGACATTACGGCATAAGTTGGCTTGTTGTTTTTGCCAAGCTTTTCGCACATGTTTTTTGTTGAATTTGCGACATTCTTTCCAAAATTTTGAAATATATTTTTCCCTGAATTTGTTAATCCCATTTTACACATTTTTCTTTATTTTCTGCAATTCTATTATTATTAAACTCAAACAAGAAAAAAATTGCTATTTTTTTTATTAATTTATAAATTTTATTACAAAAACTTAATAAAAGCAATACAAACTGACAAAAAATATTTTTTACATGGTATATTTTATCAATAAATATCGTTTCAAAATCTAATAATAGAGGTATGTGTTCTTGAATAAAATATTATTTTTAATATTAATTTTAATAATTTCGCTTAAATTTAATGCGTCATTTGCCTCTGTGCCTAGTTCTAGTTTGAATGGAAATGGGACACTACAAAATAAATATCAGACCTCAAACATTGCGTATGCCGAGCAATTGAAGCTGAGTGAAAGGCAAATCCGTCAAGCTTATGAGATTAAAATTGAAGCCCAGAAGGAAATGCAACCATACAATGAGAGGCTAGATGAGATTTGTGTTGAAGCTAATGACATCAAAACTGCAAAACTTACAGATATGATGAAACGACAAAAACTTAAAAAAATCATGAGAGAAATTAATGGCATTAAATTTGAAATGAGCCAAATTCGAAGAAATAGTACCAGAGATTTTGAAAAAATCCTAACAGTCAAACAACGCCGTGAATTAGATGTGATAAAAAATAAAAAACGCAAATCTCATTCAAATAGAAATAAACATATTACCTATGAAACAAAACGTGATGCAATGAACGAGAAATACAAACAAAGCTTTTGTTATGGCAATTCTTGTAAATAATTTATCCTATTAAGACTTTTGGTTTATAATATTTTTTATGGAAAAGCTATTTAACAAAGTTGAACTCACTAATGAATTATCAAAAAACGATATCATTGAACTTTTAAATTCTGATGGAGAATTGTTGTTTAAAAAAGCTGATGAAGTTCGTAAAAAACATATTGGAAACCTAATTCACCTACGTGCATTAATAGAATTTTCTAATATTTGTAAGCGAAATTGTGCTTATTGTGGCTTGCGTTGTCAAAATTCTAACATCAATAGGTATAGCTTAACTAAAAACGAAATCCTTCAAACAGCCAAACACGCAATTGATTTAGGTTATAAAACAATAGTATTGCAATCAGGTGAAGGTGATACGACAAATATCAAAGCGTTAGGTGAGGCGTTATTAGAGATTAAAAAATATGATGTCGCAATTACGCTAAGTATAGGTGAATTAAGCTATGAGAATTATGAATATTTAAAAAAATGTGGTGCAGATAGGTTTTTATTAAGGATTGAAACGACAAACGAGCAATTATACAATAATTTACACCCTAATATGTCGTTTGAAAATCGTAAAAATTGTTTATATAATATAAAAAAATCAGGTTATGAAGTCGGAACGGGGGTTTTGGTAGGCTTACCTAATCAAAGTATCGAGTCTTTAGCTGAGGATATTTTGTTTTTTAAATCAATAAACGCTGATATGATTGGTGTTGGCCCGTTTATTCCACACAATGACACACCGTTAAAAGATGAATTAGCAGGGGAGTTGAACTTGGCATTAAAAGTTATGGCAATCACTCGATTGTTGTTGCCTGATATAAATATTCCAGCAACAACTGCAATGGAAGTTATAGAAAAAAATGGACGTTTAAAAGCACTTAAAGCTGGTGCTAATGTTATTATGGTTAATGTAACTGATGAAAATGTCCGTAAGAATTATGAAATTTACGCAGGAAAATGTTCAGTTGATTATTCAAAAATCAAAGAAGATTTGCTAAGTATAGGGCGAAATATTTCTTATTCAAAAGGGTTTAGAGGTGAAAAATGAAGGTTTCAGAAAATATATTAGAATTAATTGGGAATACTCCATTAATCAAAATAAATAAATTAAATAAATTTAATACAAAAATATTTGCTAAGCTTGAAAGCTTTAATCCTGCGGGTTCTATAAAAGATAGACCTGCTCTAAATATGATTGAACAAGCCGAAAAAGACGGCTTAATCTCAGAAAATGCAACCATAATTGAACCAACAAGTGGCAATACTGGAATTGGTTTAGCAATGGTATGTGCTGTGAAAGGTTATCGAGCGATTTTTACAATGCCAGAAAACATGAGCGTAGAACGCCAAAAATTATTACGTGCTTACGGAGCTGAGGTAATTTTGACTAAGGCTTCATTGGGTATGCAAGGGGCTGTTGAAAAAGCGAATGAATTAAAAAATGAGATAAAAAATTCTTTTATTCCTATGCAATTTAATAACCCTTCTAATCCTAAAATCCATGAGATTACGACAGCACAAGAGATTTGGAATGCAACAGATGGCAAAATCGATATCCTTGTTGCAGGAGTGGGAACTGGCGGGACGATATCAGGTATTGCAAAAGCATTAAAAGATAAAAAATCAGATATTAAAATAGTTGCAGTTGAACCTGAAAAATCTCGAGTTTTATCTGGGCTTGAAGCTAATCCTCACAAAATCCAAGGGATTGGTGCGAATTTTATCCCTCAAAATTTTGATAAGGAACTAGTTGATGAAATTTTTGCCGTGAGTGATGAAGATGCAATCATTACAGCTCGTAAACTAGCGAGCAAAGAAGGGATTTTGTGTGGAATTTCATCTGGTGCAGCAATGTTTGCAAGCTTAAAGTTGAGTGAATACTCTGAAAACGATAACAAAACTATTGTCACAATCCTTGCTGACAGTGGCGAAAGATATCTCAGCAGTGGATTGTTTGACTAAGGCTTTAATAAAGATACAGAAGCTAGTTTAGCATTACGTTTCTTTGTTGTGCCAAGATTCAACCGACTAGCCTGCTTGGCAAACAAATACGACAAGTACGATTAGCAAAAGGTATTTCGCTAGAAAAGCTATCAAAGATGATAGAGATTTATCCACGCCAAGTGTGCATAATTAAAAATTGTAGTTATCCCCCTTCCCTTGACGCATTTATCAAAATTGAGAAAACGCTGGATGTTGATGTGAATGCGTTATTTGATATCGAGCATAAAGAGTTAAATCGTTTTAGAGTTGACATAATCAATCTTGTCAAAACGGTTGTTGTTATATGATATAGTTTTGGCTATTATAGTGAATGAATAAAATGATTAAATGTATATGTTATAACGGGTTAAATTATGGCAGGTTTATAAAATAATCATCTTCATTTAAAGCTCGATAGGCGCAAGATACACCATTATAATAACTGCTTGATGTGCTTGAACAATATGCTCCATGATTTGTATAATTGCTTTTGCTATGTCCTACTGGTAATAAAAAACCATTATCAATTATTTGAAAAGTGAAAAGATCATGCCCCCATTTATTTGGTTCTTTATAGTATCCATTAATATCAATTGAAAGATATATAGGACCATTATTATTTTCTATAAATATAGTCATTCCATCTGAAATAATAAAGTTTCCGTCATCGATTATAGAACCAAAATAACATGTGCCATCATTATAAGTTGTATAAACGGCGTTTTTTTCACTATATGGCATTAAATCGCTATCAGAAACGTTTAAATATTGTGTTAAACGAGTCATAAAAGTCCCATCGATATTGGAAGGTGTAATAGGCATACCATCTTCTTCTTCAATTCTTTTTAATGCTTGTCCTAAAGTTGAATATGCTTTTTTAATTCCAACCTTCAATTGATTCTTCTTTATATTATTTATTAAATTAGGCAACGTCATCGCCGAAACTACACCGATGATACCAAGTGTGATAAGCACTTCTGCCAATGTAAATCCTTTTACCTGAACTTTTTTCATAAATTTCTCCTAATAGTTTTCGCTTCCTGATTATATACTTTTAAATATCAATTGTCAATAATATATATTTTAAAGCTATTATCTTTTCAAATAAAATACTCGAACATGAAATATGAGGTATAGATGGATATTAAAAAAGGCTTAGGGCGTAGAGTTAAAGAGCTTCGAAAAAAACATAATATGACGCAAGAAGTTCTATCAGAAATGTTGGGTATTGAAACTATTAGTTTAAGTAAAATAGAAACAGGTCGCAGTTATCCGACTTCAGAAAACCTAGCAAAGCTTTGTAAAATCCTAAAAGTTGAGCCTTATGAATTTTTTATATTATCCAAAGCACCTGAAAAAAAAGAAATTATTAGTTCAATTGAAAATTTATTAAATAGCATAAAATCAGATGAAAGTAAATTATTGATGGTTAATGGATTTTTAAAATCGATTGTAAAATAAAAAAAATATGTAATAAAAAAGCGGTAAAATCATTTACCGCTTTTATTTACGCCCGAAGGGATTCGAACCCCTGACCTTTTGGTTCGTAGCCAAACACTCTATCCAGCTGAGCTACGGGCGCATGTAAGTCTTTTTCTTATTACTTTATTATTATATACAAAAGATAAAAAAAATTCAAGCACTTATATTTATATTTTAATTTTAAAAAAACGGATTTATTATGAATTTATTTTTTTTGCAATATGTTAATATCAAAAGGTTAAACAATATTGGAGAAGTTATGAAAAGATTAACCGAAAGAGAAAAAACCATTTTGAATTTAATGAAAGATGGGTTTGAGAACAACAAAATTGCTGAGATGATTTATGTAAGCAAGCACACTGTTAAAGCACATATTAGCTCAATTATTAAAAAACTTGAGGCTAAAAACAGAACCAACGCTGTTTACATCGCAGCTAAACAAGAATTTTCAAAATAATACAACCATTTTTCACAACAAAACTTCATTAAAAATTGAAATCAAAATCTTTCCATTATATAATTTATGTAAGAGTATTTGACATGAAAAAAATATTAATTTATATAATGATTTTCATAGTATCGTTTATAACTTGCGAATTGCAGGTTAGCGCTTCAGAAGTACAAAAAATAACTTCGGCTAATTTTGATACCTCAAATGCTATGATGATTTTAACTTCACAAGATGAAAGCGAAACTGAGATTCTTCAAAGCCTAAAACTTACCCAATTAGAAGAACCTAAAAGAGCTTATTTTGATATAGATAATGCCGTACTTACTTTTGGAAAAAAAGAATGGAATTTTACTTCTGGCATTATCAAACAAATTAAGATATCACAATTTGAAACTGAGCCGTCAAATAAAGTTCGTGTTGTTCTTTATTATGAAAACGATTTAGATTTACACAAAATAAAATTTTTCAGGGTAAAAAACAATATTATATTAAAGTTTAACGACAATAATTTTTGCGATAACGAATATTTTCAGACCACTTATCGTGACGAACACGCTTCTTCAAGTGATTTTTATGAATATATCACGGTTACTTCGCCTGCTGAGCCTACTATTTCAGAGCCTCAACTTGATGAGGTTGTCGATGAGATTAACCAAGCTTTTCAAACGAGCATCAAGGAAGAACCCCCTGAAACTCCTATGACTAAAAAGGAAATACTTAAACTTAATACCAAATACCATCTCGACAAGGTCAGTGCGAAGTCAGATGCGATTTTGCTTAACGGGTTTGGCACGGTATCAATTGAGCGACCTTATATATTATCAAATCCATCTCGAATCGTTTATGATTTGCCAAATACTTTAACAAGTCCTGAGGTTAGAAACACCGAATTACAGCTTAATGAAACGGACACTGTGAAAATTGGACAATTTTCTGTAAACAAAGCCCGTGTTGTAATTTATACAGAAGATGTTAATAAATATTTGCCAATATATTCAAGTGACAACCAATCATTAATCATTGCAAATACTGAAAAAATTGATACAAAAAAACTATCCGGCACTCCAGCTAATGTTATTTCTTATCATCACGACAAAACTGATCGAAACAGTTCGATGGTATTGGCCTTTGATCAGCCTATAGTACATGGTGTAGATAGGTTTAATTCAAAGTTTGACATATACATTTATAACGCCGAAAAATATAATCAAGAAAACTTCAAATCGACTTTTGCGAACACGATTTTTGAAAACGCTAATATTGAATTGCTACCTGATATCGGATTGAAATTATCTATTCCTATGCATCAAAATGATATGATAAGTAGTTTTATTGGTGCTGATGGTAGAAGCCTTAAAATAACTGTTAGAGAGGCAAAAATCAAGTTGCCCGAAATTTTCCACCCAACACAAACCAATTTTGTCAAAAAAAGAATTATGCTTGACGCAGGTCATGGCGGAAAAGATTCTGGAGCTTTAAGCGGTGATATACTTGAAAAAGACATCACTCTTGATGTGGCGAAGCTTGTGAAGAATATTCTTGAAAAACAAGGACACGAAGTTATTATGACAAGAAACAATGATAGTTATGTGTCGTTAGAAGAGCGTGTTGAAGTTAGTGAAAATGCAACGCCTGATTTGTTTGTGAGTATCCACGTAAATTCTAGTGTAAAACCTCAAATCGATGGTGTTGAGACGCACTATTATCATCAACACAGTATGGCATTAGCTCAAACCGTTCATACCGAACTTGCTAGTTCGATAAAATCAACAAATAGAGGACTGTTCAAATCGAAGTTTTATGTAATAAATCATACAACAATGCCTGCAATCCTCGTTGAAATTGGCTTTATTTCAAACGCAGCAGAGAGAAAAGAATTAATTAGTAATAAACGTAAAAAACAAACAGCGAAAGCTATTGCAGAAGGTATAGGTAAATATATTGAACAAAAATAATTCATTAGGACAAATTGACGCACCTATCGGCTTTTTTGATAGTGGAGTCGGAGGCTTGACAGTATTTTCCAAGGTTAAAAAACTTTTGCCTAGTGAAAATTATATTTATTTTGGTGATACAAAAAATATGCCTTACGGTGAAAAAAGCCCCGAAGTGCTTGTTGAATTGACGAAAAAAGCGTTCGACTTTTTTCAATCAAAAGGTGCAAAAGCTGTAGTTATGGCTTGTAATACGACATCAGCTGTAGCGTTCGATGTAGTTAAAGATGATTATGATTTTGTGATTTATCCAATTATCCAATCAGTTGCAAAATTGATTTCAGCACAAGGGCTGAAACGTATTGGAGTGTTCGCAACCCCTGCGACTATCAATTCTCACGCATATTCTAAAGAGATAAAAGAACACACTGAAGATGTGGAGGTTTTTGAGATCGCATGTCCTGAGTGGGTAAAAATTGTCGAAGAAAACCGCCTAGATTGTGATGAAAGCGTTAAACTTGTTCAAGCAAAGTTGACTGAGATAAAGAAGTTTTCGCCAGAAAAAATCGTGCTAGGTTGTACACATTATCCTTATTTGTTGGGGATTTTGAGCAAGTTGATGCCTGTTGAGGATTTCATCGACCCTTCAAAAGATTTTGCGGAGTTTGTCAAATCAGATTTAAAAAACAAAGGGTTGTTAAATGTCAAAAATAATAGTGGTATAGAAGAATTTTTCGTAAGCACAGAACCTGACAAATTCCAACAATCAGGACGACTGTTTTATGAGATTGAAGATTTGCCAAAGATTATTTGAAATTAAATAAAAGATATTTGTAAAACCAAACGCCATGTTTTATTAAACGTGGCGTTTGGTTTTTATTCTAAATAGTTAATTATTTAGCCAGCAAATTCATAGTTATACGGCTCAACTCCAAGGATATTAGTCAGTCCACCAAAATTTTATTCCTTGCCAGTTATCCCAGTTGTCGCTAAATTCATCTGGTAGGTCTAATGTAATTTGGTATATATCGCCAATTTTAGGTTCTGCTGATGGGAATTGTTCTTTGACAATTTTATCAACAACATAATTTAATCGATTTTCATCTAGGTTATCGCCATACCTAGCACTGATTTTGCTTTTGATAACTGAACTCATGTTGTCATCTTCTTTAAAGACATAATCATTGTTATCATCCAATACTTTTTTAGTTATAGGATTTTTATCTAGTGCTAGATTTACGTTTCTATTATTTACAGATATAAGTTTGTTCATTTGTTCAACTAGTTTTTCACCACCTTCTGTTTTCAGATTTCTAGCTGCTGTGACGTACATATTTTCGCGAACACCTTTTGGATAGTTTGGAATATCAGCTAAAATAGTATCAAAAAGCGCTGGGTCTTCTGTTTTGCCTAAAATCGAAATTAACGTATACGAGTTGACACCTTTCGTTGTTGCAATACGTGTCATTGTCGCTTCATCCATTTTATCATTATTACGTGTACGCTTTTCAAGTATCTCCGCTTTTATATTTTGTGCTTTTTCAACATCTTTGAATTCATCACTATCGAAACGATCTAATACTTTTGTAACATGTGCATTTTCATATATCAGCATAGTATTTAATCCATTTAATGGTGCTGTTGCGATAAGATCATCTTGAATTTCTGTTGACATAGTAAAAAAGAAATTGAATATTTTAAAAGAACACGGCATTATTCGTGTCAAAGGGATTAATCCAAAATATTGGAAATTTGACGAATATAATTTCCAGCGAATGGACGAAGATGACGAAGTCTATAAACTACTCTGTAGCTTAGATGATGTCGACTTCGACAAATATTTTCAGTATTAAAAAAGATAAAAATAGTCCCCTCTTCAATTTAATTTTCAAAGAGGGGATTATTTTATTATTCAATTATGTATTGTTCAGCTGTCCCTATTTTATTATCTTGCAATACCATCATCAACTGATAGGCTTTTTGATCAAGTGGCGAAGCATTTGGATCTTTCCAACTAAATTCTGAATTAACATATTCAGCCAATCCACCTTGACGTCCTCCGTTACGCCAATGCGAAAAATCACTATCTTGTCTTAGCATATCATCGACTTGTCTAAGTTGCTCAGGCTCTAAAAATTTCAACTTTCTAGTATCTGCATCATAATCATTACTTGCAACAGCTTCAAAGAATTTAGCTTCATCTGTACCAACTCCCCAACTTGCATCATAAATCCTCTCAGCTCTACCATATGCATCAGCGTGCGTAAGCATAACACTTGGAGGAGTTACATCTAGATCTGGTGCTGGAGTTTGAGTTGTCCAGTAATATTTGCTTTCACGAAAATCTGCATCGACTTTTGCTGCTGTATCTTTATAGGTTTCAGCTTTTTTTAAGTCAACTTCGCCTGGCAATTGTACCGTTTTGCCAGCACGTAACCAAGTATCACCACTGCCATTTGTGGCCTTCATGAATGCACCTTTATTATTTTCATTATTCATGAATTCTGCTTTAGCGTTTTTAAATTGCTCGCTGTTGCGATCAACATCGCCACCTAATGATTTTGCTACAATTTTGTCGATTTGGTCACCTGATTGCACAACATAACGTTGGGCTTCTGTTTTTGCTTCTGCGACTCTTTGTTGCTTTAATTTTTCCGCATCTGCTTTGACTTGCAAGTCTGCTTTATAATCAGCAAAGGTTTTGTCTTCATTGCCTTCTATTTTTTGAAACTCATTAAATGCTGCAAAATCTTCATCGGTCGCATCTGGATTTGCACTTTTGAACTTATCTAATTCTGTTGCTCCATCTGAAACATCAGGCTTACCATTGCCTGAAAACTGTTCATCACCATCATCAATAATTTGCTCATCACCATTTTGCTTAACCATATTAGCTTCTTGTTCTTTTAACATTTTATCATAATCTTCACCAGATTTATCTTTGTTTTCAATCAAATAATCTAATTTAGCCTGTAGTTTTTTTCTTTGTAGCTCTAACGGGTCTAGAGTAACAGCAGCAACCTGACCATATCTTTTATTCCTTTTTATTGTTTTATTTGTAGCGTTTAATTTAGATTCTATGGTTTTAATGCTTCGCTCATTCTTATCTGCTGTCTCTTTTATATGTTGTTTTGATAGCCCCATAATCATTGCACATTCATTTTCTTTAAGATTTCCAGCTTCTTCTAAAGATAATCCCTGTTCAAATATGATTTCTTTATTTCTTACAGCTTCTTTAAGTGCTTCACGTTGTTCAGGTGTAATTCCTTTAATCATATCAATCTGGCCCAATGTTTCCTCAATTTGTTTAGAGTCTTCTTTTTTAACATCAGAACCTAATGAATAAGATATCCCACCTAACTTTGATAAATCTACATTGCCTGTCATAAATGTTTTCTCCTTTGTTTTTTAATAGCACATACATATAATTATATAAATATAAAGTATATAATCTATATATAATTGCTAGCATTTCTTTTCTAATACACAATTTTTTAGTAAAACCTTTTAATATGAATAGTTTTTACGGTTTACAATTCTTCACATCTCTAATTACTCAGGGAAAACCTGATAGAAGTAACCTATATTTCATTATTTCTCCTACATATAGTAACAAGTACCTACATATAATACATGTCGGTACTTGTTTGGAAAAACTTTAATAATTTTAATATTATGTTAAATTATGTAACAAAAATCTATTTATCTTCTTTTTCGTATTTCATTCTAATCGTAAAGATATTTTGATTATCGATGAACTCATAACCTGTATAATCCATAGTTTGTTTTACGATATATATACCCAAACCACCTATTGGACGTTCCTCTGCACTAAGCGTTAAGTCAGGATTAGAATTCTCTAATGGATTATATGAAATACCCTCATCGATAAAGCACATTTCAATCTCATCGTCACTATAAATACTAAATTTTATGTTTACAAAACCACGTTTTGGTGGATAAGCGTAAGTTGAAATATTTACAAAAATTTCTTCAACAGCAATTTGTAATTTTAATTTAGAACTATTTTTCATATTCAATTGTTCACAAAGGTTCTCTAACCACGAAATTAAGTTAGGATATTTATCGTTTACTGCATCTAGTTTGATAACAGCTGATTTTTCTTGAGCTAACGAAGCAAATCCGTTATATTTTAAAGCCAAAAGAGTTATGTCATCTGTTTGTTCAACACCATCACTAAAAGTATCAACCTCGGATTTGATATGATTTAATGAAAATTCTAAATCACCTTTTACAAATAAGTCTTTTTCAGCAATATCTAACAATTTGTCATTACCAAAGAATTTACCATCTTTGCTTTCTGCCTCTGTCACACCATCGGTGTATAATAATATCGTATCGTTACGTTCCAATTGAATTACCTCACTTTTAAACTCTATATCAGGCATTACACCAATCACGATATTAGGGTTCATATTCAAATATTTTGTATCTCCATTGACTGCTTTAAGTATCGGTGGATTATGTCCAGCACTAACACAAGTCAAAAGACCTGTAGGAAGTTCTAGAACACAATAAAATATAGTAATAAATAATCCATCTTTGTTTGATTTATAAATTTGTTTATTAACTTTGTTCAAGGTTCTAGCAGGAGTTAAACCAGCCTTCGCAAAACTGCTAAGCAATGTTTTTGCACGCATCATAAACAATGACGCAGGAATTCCTTTTCCTGAAACATCGGCAACCAAAAACGCCAAATGAGTAGGGTCGATAAAGAAAAAGTCATAAAAATCGCCACCGACTTCTTTTGCAGTATCCATTCTCGCAAAAATCTCAAACTCACAATGCTCTGGATATGGCGGGAAGTTTCTTGGCAATGTAGAAATCTGGATTGATTTTGCCAATTCTAACTCTGCGTTATTTTTATTAACTTCGTTCTCAATCGCTGATTTTAGTGCGTCTACTGTTTTATTAATACCACTAGAAAGCATTTGGAATTCTTTAACATTTCTAACTTCAATTTTTTCGTTCAAATCGCCATCTATGATTTTTTGCAACGAATCGTTAAGATTATAAATCTTAGAAATTATTATATCTTTTAATAAGAAATAAATGATTATAAAAATCATTAATATCAAAGATATACTCAACATTATCAAGTACCCTGCCATCGAATTGTTACTTACATAAATCTCGCTTTTAGGCAGCAAGCCAACAATCTTATAATTATTCCAAGAATCCGCAACCCCAATATGGTTTAATTTATTAATTTCAATACTAAATCCGCCATCAACTTCATTTGAAATTTCTATTAATTTGTTAACATCATCTTTTGTTAATTTGTAACCAGCATAACTTGACGATAAAATCTCACCGTCTTTGATTATTATAATATTTCCGTTCTTACCTAAAGTATAATAGTCTTGTTGTAATTCACCTTTTAAACTCTTTATTTTAGAGTTAATGATTTCCAATCCGACTGAATAAGATTTTTGGTATTGTATCCAATATATTGTACAAAAGCATATAACAAAGGTTATGCATATATACATAAACGTTTTTTCTAAAAATTTCTTTTGCATCTTTAATGACCTTACACAATTGTTAAGATGTTTACAAATCCTGTCATCTCAAATATCCTTAATATTTGTGGTTGCAGATTTGTTATCTTCATTGTTCCATTAGCATTCATTGTTTTTTGTAACTCTAATATAACCCTTAGCCCAATACTAGAAACGTAATCGACACCGCCAAAATCTAGTACTAAAGTTTTTACATCGTCTAAATCATCATTAATTTGTGTCCCAAAATCATATGCCGTAACTGTATCAATACGACCTGCTAAAGCAACATGTAATGTTGTATTCGTTTTTTCTTTAATTATATTCATAATTCCTCACTCTTCTTTTTTTAATAATATCATTTAATCGAATTTTAGTCAATAAATCAAACAATTAATCTTTTACAATAGATAGCACATAATTGTCTTTAAAATATTTATTAGCGACCTCAATAATGTCTGACTCCGTGACACTATCGATTAGTTCTTCATAACTATCACCAAATTCATACCCAAGACCAACTGTATCATACCAACCAATCTTAGTCGCTTTTTCCAAATTTGTTTCTTGACTTAGAACATAACGACCAATTAATTTGTTCTTTGCGTCTTGCAATTCTTTTGTTCCAACAAATTCATTTTTTAAATTATGAATTTCTTCAAACATCTTCTCTTGTGCAAAATCTAAGTTCCTAGGGTTTGTCCCAATATATACGATAAACGCACCACGCAACGCTTTAGCCCCATAACCTGAACCAACCTGATAAGCCAGACCGTGAGCATCACGTAAATTTTTAAACAACCTTGAACTCATGCCTGTACCTAACAATGAATTGATTACTTTTAATGTCGCATAATCTTTTAGGACTTCGATACCTGCAGTTTGCCAACCTAAAATAATCCAATCAGTTTTTAAATCCACAATTCGTTTTGTTACAACCTGTTTTGTTTTTAATATTGGGATTTTTGCAACATGTTTAGAATATTCAAATTTGTCACCACTTTTTGCCGTAAACATTTTTGTAAACTCTTCAAAAGTTTTTTGTTTATCAACATCACCATTGATAGATATGATAATGTTTTCAGGGTTGAAAATTTCACTATAATAAGCATCTATATCAGATTTAGCAATCTGCGGAAACGTTTTTTCATAAACAATTGTTGAATTTGAATAAGGAGAATTTCCGTAAATCAAATTTCTATAATTTTCGACAGCCAAAGTTAACGGCACATCACGACCTTTTTTAATATTATTCAACTTCTCAACACGAACTTTTTCTAATTCATAACTGTCTAAAGTCGCATTATTTATAATCTCATCTAAAATCACAAGCGTTTTTTCATATTCATTTTTTGTGGTCAAAACTGAAATAGTGAAAGCATCAGAGCCAATTGATGGAACTATTTTTATACCATTATCTTCCAAATATTGCGACAATTCTAATGAAGAATAATTTTTACTACCCTTCATCAATAAAGAAGCAAATAAATTCCCACAACCTCTAATATTTTCAATCAACTCTCCACCTTTAACCGATATTTCAATACCCACTATGTCATTTGCATTATTTGGAGTTATAAGCAATGTCGCTGAATTTTTAAGTTTATATTTTTGAGTTTTATAATTCTCGCTTATTAATTTTGCATCATAAGAATTTAGAGTATTTTCATTCTTATCAGAAATCTGAACCTCATTTGTTTTTTTATAGTCATCTGGCAAAACTATAGAAATAGCACTTTTAGTAACCCCTAAGTATTTTTTAGCAACACGTTGAACGTCAGAGGGGCTAACTTTTTTAATGTTGTCTAAATATAAATCATAATATTTGATATCATCTGTTGTCGCTAATACATAACCTATTTCGCCTGCAATATTAGAAACAGATTCTCTGTTATAATAAGTATCACGCTCGATTATATTTTTTGCGGTAATTAATTGCTCATCTATTATTCCAAATTTTTGTATATTTGATATTTCATCAAATATCGCAGTTTCTACTTTCTCAGCTTTGCTTGGTTCAAAATTCGCTGAAATGTAAAAAATGCCGTCATCTCTCATTCCAGTATTTCCTGCAGACACCGAAAATGCTAACTGCTTTTGTTCTTTAATAGCCTGATATAAAACCGATGTACGACCATCGCCTAAAATAGTTGCTAGAACATCTAGTGCATAAGAATCTTTATTATCTATTTCGACAGCACGGAATCCCATTAACATATATCCTGATTGCACATCTGAATATGAAACATTTCTTTTTTGATTGCTTAATTGTCGCTCTTTAAAGAAGCTTTTTTTAGTAGGGCTTTGATAAGCTTTATTAAAATACTTTTCGATTTCAGCTAAAGTATAATTGGGTTCAACATCACCAACAATGACCGTAATCATATTTGAAGGGTTATAGTATTTTTCATAATAATCCATAATCTCTTCTCGCTGAATATTTTCGATTATCTCCTTCGTACCAATAACCTTTCTTTTATAAGGGTGATGACTATATAACATATCGATAAGATTATTATAAACAATCGTATTTGGAGAATTTTCACTCTTAGCTATCTCTTCAATAACGACTTTACGCTCTTTTTCTAGCTCTTTTCTGGGAACAAGAGGGTTCAACAACATATCAGAATGCATTTTTAAAGCAATATCAAAAAATCTTGATGGTATAGTTATATAATAATGCGTAAAATCCTTGCTGGTAGCTGCATTTGTAACAGCTCCCCTATTTTCAATTATGCTATCGAATTCACCTGGTGCGAAATTGGTAGTTCCTTTGAAGAATAAATGTTCTAGAAAATGAGATACTCCGTTATTTTTATCGTTCTCATTAATCGAACCTGTTTTTATCCAAGTATCCATTGTAACTATTGGGTTAGTTTTGACTTGCTGTATCACAACAGTCTGACCATTCTTTAATTTATATATCTCATAATCTTGTGCAAACGCTGTTAATCCTAAAAATATGGCAAAACTTAATAAAAATATTTTTTTCATATATCCCCTCAAAATTTAAACTCTAAATCTTATAATAATATACTACAAAAAAATATATATTAGCCTATCAATTATTTTTTGAATAATTTGCATAACCTAGGAATTGCAACCAGCAATGCACCAACACCTAAGAACGCAAAAACTGATTTTGGAGTATCTTTTTCAGGCTTTTTAATCTTTTTCATCTTCTGATACAAATCTTGCTCAAGTTGATTATATTCTTTAGTTGCCTCAATATGTGAATACAAAACAGGTTTGTAATGCCCATCAGGTGCATCAAGTACACCTATATCAGGCTTTTTGACCTTTAAATAAGGATTTGTTATTTCACTATTATTTTGCACACTAACTACCATATTTTTATTAAAACAGACACAGGATAAAAATTGCCTATTAATAATAAATAAAAAGTTTACAAAATTTTATAATTATTGACAATTATAGTTTTTTTAACTAAATTGATAATAGTTACTATTTTTGGATCTAAAATGAATTATTCAAAACAAAGAGAAATTATTCACAATACGCTAAAAGAAAATGTTATTCACCCGAGTGCAGAACAACTTTATGCTATCTTACAAAAAGATGAACCGACAATTAGTATGGCTACACTATATAGAAACCTTAATAAGATGGCAGAAAAAGGAATTATTAAAAAAATTGATGGACTAGAACCTGCATCACATTATGATCATAACACTTTCGAACATTATCATTTTATTTGTGATAATTGTAAAAAAGTCTTTGATGTACCATCTAGTGTCGCACCAGATTTGATAAATAAAACTGAAATAGAAACTGGTTTTAAATTAAAAGGTCATGATATTGTATTTAATGGATTATGCAAATCATGTCTTGAAAAAAATAATATCTAGAGTTAAAATATACACGTAATTAAAAAGGAGAAAATAATGGAAAATTATATTTGTACAGCTTGTAACTATGTTTACGACCCAAGTGAAAATGACAACGTAAGCTTTAATGAATTACCAGAGGATTATACTTGCCCAGTTTGTTGCTTAGGCAAAGACGTTTTTGAACAAGCATAGATAAATGAAGATTATTTTAATTGGGGTTGCAGATGTACTGTAACCTCAATTAAGTTGAAGAGGAGTTAAAAAATGAAATTTAAAGAAATAAAAAACAATGTTTATTATTGTGGATTAAACGATGATGAAAGAACGATTTTTGATGAGCTTATCCCACTAGAACACGGAACTAGCTACAATTCTTATTTAGTTAAGGGTTCAGAAAAGATAGCTCTTATTGATACAATGTACCCATTAAAAACAGAAGAGTATATTAAATCATTAGATGCAAATAATATAACAAATATTGATTATATTATCGCAAATCACGGGGAGCAAGACCACTCAGGTTCTATCCCAAAATTATTAGAAAAATACCCAAATGCAATTGTTGTGACTAACGCTAAATGTGCTGAAAATATTAAAGAAATGCTTTTGGTTGATGAAAACAAAATTAAGGTTATTGCAGATAAAGAAGAATTATCTTTAGGCGATAAAACATTAAAATTCATTATTGCCCCTGGTGTACATTGGCCAGATACAATGTTTACGCACATTGTAGAAGATAATTTATTATGCACTTGTGATTTTCTAGGTTCACATTATGTATTCGATGATATTTTTGCAGTAGAAAGCGAAGAATTATTACATAGTGCAAAACGTTATTATGCGGAAATCATGATGCCATTTAGAATAATGTGTAAAAAATATACAAAAATGATAAAAGAAGAAATTAAGCCAGAAATCATTTTACCAAGTCACGGACCTTTGCACAAAAACCCGAATTATATTTTAGATGCTTATGAGGATTGGTCATCTGACACTTGCAAGAATTTTGTAGTCTTGCCATACGTTTCAATGTATGGTAGTACAAAAGAGATGATTGATTATGTTGTAAAAGGCTTAAATGAGAAGAAAATCGATACTATGGTTTATGATATAGTTGATGGTGATTTGGGTGATTTAGCTATGGCACTAGTTGATGCCGCAACTGTCATAATGGGTAGCTCAATGGTTCTAGCTGGTCCTCACCCTATGACTTTTAATGTTGCTTATTTGGCAGGTGTATTAAGACCTAAAGCAAAATTTGCTTCTTTTGTCGGTTCATACGGCTGGGGCGGAAACCTTTTTGGCAAACTAGGTGAAATGCTTTCAGGGCTAAAACTTGATGTTATTGACCCTGTCTTAGTCAAAGGAAAAGCAAAAGCTGAAGACTTTGAAAAACTTGATGAATTAATACAACAAATTTATGAAAAACACAAATCAATCGATTTGGTATAAAAAATAATTTGATTATAAAAAAAGGCGATGAAATTTTTATTTCATCGCCTTTTTTAAAATTCTAATATCTTAAAACTAAACAGGAGTTTTAAGATTAATAAATTCAACTTTTCCTGTTGAATGATGAAAATGACAATTAGCTATATATAATTTGTTCTCAGCAACAGCCTTACGCACTATTGCAGACTTTTCCAACAAAATATCTTCTACCAAATGCGTATGAAGCTTTGCCAAAGTATTTGAATCAGTTTTCTCGTTCTTAAACCTAAAAACAGGATAGACACAATCAATAATAGATTTATAATTATCAGGTTCAGCTGGATAAATATCATTAACGCTTTTCATAACCCCACAATCATCATGCCCTAATAAAATAACAAGCGAGACCCCTAAAGACTTCACTGCATACTCAACGCTTTCAATAATATTAGGTCCAGTAGTCATGCCTGCGACTCTCACGACAAAAAGTTCTGAAAATCCACAATCAAAAATTATCTCAGGAACTACACGAGAATCAGAACAAGTAAGCACACAAGCATAAGGAGCTTGATAAAGTGTATGCTTTTGCAAAGTTGCAAGACACATATTTTTTAAAGTAGGTGTGCCATTGATAAAATTTTTATTTCCTGTCAACAGACTTTCTAATTCATTCCTCGCCGCCTCAGGGATACCATCAGGTATATTAAACTCATTATTTGTCATATTACCTCCTAATAAAACTTTAATAAATTATCTTAAATATTTAAGATACAAGAATACTGAGCTAAGTGCTAACGAAATAATAGTAATTAATGCACCGTATTTCATAAATCTTAAAAACGAAATCTTATGTCCATTAATAGTTGATGTTTCAGCAACTATAACGTTTGCCGCTGCACCAATAATAGTAAAGTTTCCACCTAAACACGCACCAAGAGACAACGCCCACCAAAGAGGGTGATGACCATCTCCAGTGAAAGGCAATGTATGCTGAACTTGATCGATTAATGGTGCCATGGTAGCTGTATAAGGAATGTTGTCGATAATACCAGAAATAATACCAGAACCCCACAATACAAACATTGTTGCTGCACTCAAACTCCCCTGCGTCAATTCTAACAATTTGTCAGCCAAGAAACTAATACCGCCATTAGCCTCAAAAGCACCGATAATCATGAACAATCCAACGAAAAAGAAAATAGTTAACCACTCAACATCTTTATAAATTTCTTTTGGTTTTTCAAATAACAATAAGAAACTAGCACCAGCAACAGCAAAAACAAATGCATCAATATGAGTTGTATCATGAGTTACAAAACCAATTATAACTAGCAATAAAGTAAGCATTGAACGAATCAATAATTTTTTATCAGTAATCGTGTGAGAATTATCAAGATTTGCCACGTGTTCCATTCTTTCAGGTGTCGCTTTCAAGCTTTTTCTAAACATAAAAATCAATAATGATACGCAAACAATAAAGATAATCGCAACAATACCAGACAATTCATTAACAAAATCCATAAAAGATAATCCCGCACGAGCGCCTATGATAATATTTGGTGGGTCGCCAATCAAAGTAGCCGTACCACCTATATTCGATGCCAATACTTCAGTAATCAAGAAAGGTATTGGATCAACGTCAAATTCTTTTGCAATAATAAATGTGACAGGCATGATTAAAACAACAGTCGTAACATTATCTAAAAACGCAGAAGCTATTGCTGTAAAGATAGCTAAGACTGCCAATACTAACTTAGGGTGTCCTTTTGTATAGCTTAACAATTTGATAGCTAACCACTTAAACACACCGCTACGACTTGCAATATGCACAATAATCATCATACCGATAAGCAAGAAAATTACATCAAACTCAATATACTCAAATATTGATTTGATGTGTCCAATACCAACTTTATCAGAACTATGCAATGGCACTAAGCCCAAAAGCATAGTTAACGATGCACCCACTAAAGCTACTACTGATTTCTGTATTTTTTCTGATGCGATGAAAATGTATGCTACAAGCAATATTAACCCAGAAATTAGCATCCCGTTGTTTGATATAAATTCCATTATCTCTCCTTATTGATTATTATTTATGAGCTAATTGTAGCATAAATAAATTATATAAACTTGTAATTAAATTATTGCAGTGATAAAATATTCTTTGTAATAGTTAGAGGGGTCCACCTCAGGGATAAATCATTTTAGTGAATGTTATCGCATAAATAAAGTTTATCAATAACCTAAAAGGACAGAAGGAAATTAAAACATGGAAATGAACGAAAATACCCTATCGGTACTAAGACATTCAACATCACACGTTATGGCACAAGCTGTTCAAAAGCTGTTCCCGTCTGCAAAGTTAGCAATCGGTCCTGCTATTGAAAACGGATTTTATTATGATTTTGACCTAACCGATGGATATACTTTCACCGAAGAAGACTTAGCAAAAATCGAAGATGAGATGAAAAATATCATCAAACAAAATCTATATTTTGAAAAATACGAAATCGAAGATGTTGACGCTAAAATCGCTGAATTCAAAGCAGAAGGCGAAATTTATAAAGCTGAATTGCTAGAAGAACATAAAAATGATAATCCTACATTATATTTAACTAAAGATAAAGACGGAAATATTTTATTCAATGACCTTTGTGCTGGTCCACACATTCCTAGCACATCTTATATTAAGGCTAACGCAATAAAGTTATTAAAAGTTGCTGGTGCTTACTGGCGTGGTAACGAAAAAAACAAAATGCTTCAACGTATTTATGCAACAGTTTTTTGGACAAAAGAAGATTTGGCAAATTACCTAACTTTCTTAGAAGAAGCTGAGAAACGTGATCACAGAAAATTAGGTGCAAAACTTGATTTATTCTCAACAAAAGAAGAATTAGGCGGTGGGCTAGTTTTATGGCACCCGAATTTGGCAGTAGTTCGTGAAGAGATAGAAAATTATTGGAGAAGTGAACACAGAAAACGTGGTTATACAATCGTGAACACTCCACAAATCGCTAAATCAAAGCTTTGGGAAATTTCAGGACACGCCGATCATTACAAAGACAACATGTTCTTTATCCAAAAAGATGAAGATAGCGATGAACAGTTTGTGCTAAAACCAATGAACTGCCCGTTTCACATCTTGATTTATCAAGCAAACCGTTATTCATATCGTTCACTACCTTTGAGAATGGCTGAATTAGGTACTGTTTATCGTAAAGAAAAATCAGGTGCATTATCAGGACTAACTCGTGTTCAAGGCTTCACTCAAGATGATGCTCATATTTTCTGCACACCTGAACAGTTGGTTGATGAGATAAATGAGATTATCGATTTTGTTGCGGATACGATGGCGATGTTTAAGATGGAATTTGATGTTGAGCTATCAACACGTCCAGAAAGCTTTGTCGGTGAGATTGAGAACTGGGATAAAGCGGAAGCTGGCTTGCAAGAAGCTATGGATCGCCGTGGTATGAAATATGAGATTAACGAAGGCGATGGAGCTTTTTATGGTCCAAAAATCGATTTTAAAATCAAAGACGCAATCGGTAGAACATGGCAGTGTGCGACAATTCAGTTGGATTTCAACTTGCCAGCTCGTTTTGATATCAAATATCAAGATAAAGATGGCTCTATGAAAACTCCTGTTATGCTTCACCGTGTAATCTTTGGTTCGATGGAGCGTTTTCACGGGATTTTAATCGAACATTACACAGGTGCGTTCCCGACTTGGTTAGCACCAGTTCAAGTTGCAGTTGTTCCAATTTCTAACGAAAAACACGCTGACTACGCTGAACAAGTTTATAAAAAAATGCATAATTTAGGTATTCGTGCAAAACTAGATGACAGATCAGAAAGTATGAACTACAAAATTCGTGAAAGCTTGCAAGATAAGAAAATCCCTTACGTTGTCGTAATCGGAGACAAAGAAATCGAAGCAAACTCTGTAGCTATTAGAGCAAGAGGAATTGGTCAAGTCGGCACATTGGCAGTAGATGAATTCATCGAAAAAATCCAAAAAGAAATCGCTGATAAAGCAACCGACTCGTTTGCAAAAGCGTAAGAAAATATTACAATTGAAATAATACTTTTATCACCTTCCTTATAAAGGAGGGTGATTTTGTCGTTGCAAAGAGTGTGGCAAGCTTGTACGCCTGTTACACTCGCTTAACTCAAATCAATAATTTCAAAAGTATATTTTTCTAAATCATCAAAATTTAACAATTCCGAAAGATTTATTTCAAAGGCTCTTGATATTTTAAAAAGGGCTGAAAGACTGACGTCACGAGATCCTTTTTCTAACATGCCAATATGTGAGCGTGACACAGTTGATTTAAAATACAACTCTTCTTGTGTCATCGATTTAGAAATTCTGAGATTTTTTATTTTATTACCGAGTTCTTTTTTAAATTCATTGTTGCACATTATTTTATTTTCGTATATGCTACTGTCAGCGTCTACCGCTGACAGCGACAAAAAGTGATTATTATAATTGCACAAGGATAAGAAATGAAATATAAAAAAACTATTTTAATAGACCTAGATGGTGTATTGAACCAATATACTGGAAGATTTGACAAAGATTTTATTCCACCAATAAAAGATGGGGCAAGAGAATTTATCACAAAATTATCAGAAAAATATGAAATAAAATTATTCACAACACGCAATAGCGAAAAAGCGTATAATTGGCTTAATGAAAACAATCTAAATGACATAATAAAAGAAGTAACATATACAAAAGATTTATGTTGGTTAATCGTTGACGATAGATGTTTAAGATTTACAGGTGATTATGAAACGTTTTTAGATGAAATCGAAAATTTCAAACCATGGTATAAATAATTACATTTTTTTAAAGCTCGTGAGCATTCACCCATAATTTCTAACATTTATCGTATTGAAATTAGTTGCCCTCCTTCTAAAGGAGGGCAACTAATTTCAAATTTGTCTTATTCTACACAAAACACCCAACGTCCGCCATTACAACGTTCAAAGGTTCCTGAATATATACTAGTAGCACCAAAGCGATAACGATAAGCTTCTTCGCTAGAATATTCATCCCCAGTCCAAATCCCATAATCAACATCTGATGTTGGATCAGAAAATCCATATGTATTTGTTAATTTATCTCCATCAGGCGTAACACCTGATCCTGCACTACTTGTCCCATAGACATCAATTGCAATTAGTTCCAAATCATCTAAAGTTGGCATGTTGCTCACCCCGCCACAATAAGCAATAGCCCCTGCCCAATAGTCTGTATTATAATAACATTCATTAATCCCTAACTCATTTTTTTGGGCTTCACATTGTGTTGAAGTTAAATACCCTGCTGTTGAATTCATAACTGGTGTTGTTGTTGCACAAGTGCCGTTGCTTAGTATAAACGAACACTCAATTTGAGCGTTCAAGGTC
This sequence comes from Candidatus Gastranaerophilales bacterium, assembly GCA_044432945.1. GTDB lineage: Bacteria > Cyanobacteriota > Vampirovibrionia > Gastranaerophilales > Gastranaerophilaceae > JAWXUD01. The sequence goes on along the minus strand of JAWXUD010000013.1, from coordinate 24,345 downwards.
ATGATATCACTATTTAGCGTATTTTTACCTTTTTTACCGTTCAAATCATATACCATTGAAATACAATTAGAAGCTTCGCCTCGATTTGCTCCGCCGTCATATGGGTCTAGCCAATCACAACTATCTTGATAATTAACTAGAGCGGAAACGCCATCAGCAAAAATAACGCTCACGTTATCACTCGTGAATTTATCTTTCTTTGATTTCATAACCATTTGCGAACCTGTCGCTAGATCGTCTTCAACAACTAACGTTGAAAGTTCTGTTGTGATAGTTTCAGGAAAACATTCTGTTAATTCATCATTATCACAAACTTCGTTTATTTTAATATATCCACCTAATGTTTCAACGAAATCCATCGCACTGGTATAACCAGTCAATTTTTCATGAAACCTCATTTGATTCATCGCTTCTTCTAAACGACCATCGAATAATTCCTGTTTTCGCTCAAGTGCTTTTGACTGCATATTACTTATCAAACTCGGCATCGTCATCGCCGCAACAACACCAATGATGCCAAGGGTTATTAGAACCTCAGCGAGAGTGAACGCAGAACGTTTCGCCATTGAAACCACCCCGACCTCACGGTCACCCCTCCATCGGAGGGGAATTACTCCCGCTTGAGCAGACGGTTTCGCTTTCTGCCTCTGCTCGCTTGCATTCCAGTTGAGGGGAATGCGATTGCCACCCTGAATTCGATTTAGCAAAGTGTTCTCGTCACAGTCGAAAGTCTGCAAATTCGAAATGATGTTTTGTAACTCATCTGCTTTATTTTTTCTATTTAGAATGTCTAAATTATCATTGATAGACCCTGAAGCAAGTTCAGGGTGACAATAATTGATCTTCTGATTCGTTTTCATTAATTATTTCCCCTTCCAAAATCATTCATTACAAAATTATAATACAGCTTTATAAGCACTTTGTCAACATGCAAAGACCTTTATAATTCCTTTTAAAATGCAAATATATAATCTAGTCTTATTAAATGGAGTGGTTATGAAGGAATTATTAGGTAAAAGAATTAAAGAAATTCGTATGCAAAAAGGGTTCTCACAAGAACAATTAGCCGAAATGTGTGATATGAGCGAACGAAACCTTAGTAAAATTGAATGCGGGATTAATTTTATTAGTGCTAATACACTTACAAATTTGACAAAATCACTTAATATCACCCCAAAAGAACTATTTGATTTTGCTCATTTGCAAGATGAACTCATCAGAAAAGAAGAGCTTATTAGTGCTATCAAAAAAGATGAACTAGATATAAATCTTTTATATAAAATCTATCTTTCAATAAAAAAATAAAAATATGTTATAATATTTTTGATGAATGAGAAATTAAAGCAAACATTGAAACTTTTGCCCACATTATCTGGTTGTTATATTTATTATAATCAAGATAACGAGGTTATTTATGTTGGAAAAGCTAAAAATCTTAAACGCCGTGTGATGAGTTATTTTAATAAAAATCATAGTAGTACAAAGGTGCAGATTTTAGTACCTCAAATCGAAAAACTTGAATACATCATTACTAATACTGAAGTCGAGGCTTTAATCCTTGAAAGCACTTTAATAAAAAAATATAAACCTAAATACAATATTTTATTAAAAGATGATAAAAAATATCCATATTTTTTGATAACAAATGAGGAATATCCACGAATTAGTGTTGTTCGCAAAAAAAATATGAACCCTGAAAAAGGCAAATATTTTGGACCTTACACCGATGGACGTGCTATGTATGCGACATTAGATTTTTTAAAAAAAATCTTCCCACTCAAGCAATGCAAGACCGTAAAATACAAAGATAGACCTTGTCTATATTATCATATCGGACGTTGTCTTGCACCTTGTCAAAACCTTATCTCTAGTGAGGATTACAAAAAAATAGTTGCTCAAATCGAGCTTTTCTTATCAGGCAAACAATCTGAATTAATCAAAGAAATTCAATCACAGATGATGACTTATTCTCAAAATCAGCAATATGAGAAAGCGGCAAAGCTTCGTGATAGTTATCAAGATTTACAAAAAACACTCGAACGTCAAAAGGTTATATATGAAAATACAAAACTGAATGAAGATGTGATTTCTTTATTAGTCGAAGATGGAATTTGTGTTATTGTTATTTTAATGATTAGAGAGGGGAGATTAATCGATAAAAAGGATTTTGTCTATGAAGTTGAGCAAGCTGAAAAATCTGAGTTTTTTGCAACATTCTTTAAAGAATATTATACTAATTTGACTCTTGGTTATCCAGATAAAATTCTTTCTAATCAACTTGAACAAATAGGTGAAAAAGCTTTATATGAAGAATGGCTTGAGATTATCTCACAGAAAAAAATCAAAATAAGTTATGGCAAATCTAAGCAAGGTAAAGAATTACAAATGCTTGCTGATAAAAATGCTAAAGTAACCATTGATAATGCTAAGCTCGCAAAAGCGTCTAAAATACACGAGGATTTTAACGAAATCGGCTCTTATTTAGCTGAAAAATTAAGTTTAAAAAACTTTCCTCATCGCATTGAATGCTACGATATCTCGCATATTCAAGGGACAAACACAGTTGCTTCTATGGTGACTTTTATAAATGGGGTTTCTAAAAAGTCTGATTATAAGAAATTTAAACTAAAATCTACAGAAGGAAAACCTGATGACTTTTTATCAATGAAAGAGGTCTTAGCACGTAGACTCAAAAGGATTGGTGAAAAAAATTGGGATAAACCTGATTTGATAATAATTGATGGTGGCAAAGGGCAACTTTCTAGTGTTATCGAGATTGTTGAAGAATTTGGTATCGACAATATTGATGTGGTATCACTGGCAAAAAGAGAAGAAGAAGTCTTTTTAGCCAAAATCTCAGAACCAGTAATCTTGCCAAGAAATTCTAGTGCATTATATTTATTTCAAAGGATTAGGGACGAAGCTCACAGATTTGCGATAACATATCACAAAAAATTACGCTCTAAATCAATGATAAAAAAATAATATTATTTCGTTTTCTCAAACCCTTTAAATATTATTTTATTTATCTTTTGCGGGGTTTTAGTAAAATCAGCTTTAGGTAAATCAGCATCATCGATGTCATCTTGACTATTTTCAGCTAGTTCATCAATCAAAACAAGTTCATCATCTGACTTTACAGCCGAACAATCATCTTCAACTAGGTCTGACTGTTCAAATGCCTCTAAATCTTCATTCATTTCTATATCTTGAACTTCAGCTATATCACATTGTAAAAGTTCTTGCAAAACCTCTCGAACTTTAAATTTATAAGACCAAAGCATTATAACTCTATCTTCATATCCTATATATCCATCGATTTTAGTTGCATGACCATCAACAAACTCATAATATGATGTTAATGAGCCAATATTTACACCAAAACATTTTTTGCTAATCAGATCATCATTTATCAATATCTTCAAATCGTGATGTTTAAATTTTGCACCAGGAGCGTCTAATGAATTTTTAATATATTCATGGAACAAAAATCTTTTTAAGTTATCTTCTAAATAATCAATTTTTGCTTTCACAATTTCACCTAATTATTCAAACTATGTATAGGTGCAGGAATTCTGCCACCTCGTCTTACGAAAACACTTGATGATAATTCGCTAACTGGCATTACAGGTGCTTTACCTAGCAACCCACCATAAACTATTTCCTCTCCAATTCCTTTGCCAATTACTGGAATTATTCGAACAGCAGTAGTTTTTTTATTAATCATTCCAATTGCCATCTCATCGGCAATCATACCCGCAATATTATCAACAGGAGTATTCCCAGGGATTGCAATCATATCTAGTCCAACAGAACAAACTGAAGTCATCGCTTCTAATTTATCAAAAGTTAAATAACCTTTTTCAGCCGCCTCAATCATACCAGCATCTTCAGAAACTGGTATAAAAGCTCCTGACAACCCGCCAACGTGAGAACTAGCCATAATGCCACCTTTTTTCACAGCATCATTTAGCATCGCTAACGCCGCAGTTGTTCCATGAGCGCCAACATGTTCTAGCCCCATCGCCTGAAATATTCCTGCAACACTGTCACCAATCGCAGGAGTAGGAGCTAACGACAAATCAATTACTCCAAATGGAACTTCTAATTTCTTAGCCAATTTACGACCAATCAACTCACCAGTCGATGTGATTTTATAAGCTATCTCTTTAATCTTATTCGCCAATTCGCTAAAATCAGCATTTTTATCCAATGCCTCAACTGCAGCTCGCACAACTCCAGGACCAGAAACACCAATATTTAAAGCACATTCAGGTTCGCCATAACCACAAAAAGCACCTGCCATAAATGGATTGTCACCAGGAACATTACAAAAACAAACTAACTTGGCTGCCCCAATGCAATCTCTATCTTTAGTTAATTCTGCAGATTTTTTTATTATTTCAGCCATCAACAAAACTGCGTCCATATTTATTCCCGTTTTTGAAGTCGCAACATTCACCGATGAACAAATATGCTCAGTTTGTGCCAACGCTTCAGGAATACTTTCTATCAACAATTTGTCGCCTTTTGTCATTCCCTTTTCTACCAAAGCTGAAAAACCACCGATGAAATTTACACCAACCTCTTTTGCAATTTTATCGAGAGTTTTAGCGATTTTTACATAATCAGGGTTTTTACAAGCCTCACCAACTATCGATATAGGAGTGACTGAAATTCTTTTGTTAATAATTGGAATACCATATTCATTTTCTAATTCATTTGCATATTTTACCAGATTTTTTGCATAATTTTTAATTTTATTTGATATATTCTCACAAACAACATCTACATCACTATCAATACAATCACGCAAGCTTATCGCCATAGTTACTGTTCTAATATCAAGATGATGCAACTTTATCATATTTATAGTTTCTAACAACAAATCTTTACTAATCATTCTCTACACCACCTTTAAAAAATATATCGACTAAATCATATCGCTTCAAATTCATACGCATCTCAACACGTCTACTTTTATCATAATCTTCCACCCCATCAACTAAAATTGGTTCAGAAAAACTTTTGCCTTCAACAACTAAGATTTTCATTAAATCATCACTATATTCTTTGTTGAAATTTGTTTTAAAAATATAATCCGCAACAGAATTTGCTCTCTGTAAGCTTAATTGCATATTATACATATATTGCTCATCTGCAGATTTCAATGATCTATTTGACTGGCTGTCTGTGTGTCCTTGAATAACCAAATTCTCTACATTCTTTGTTAATTTTTCAGAAGAGAAAATATTGTTTATATATATAGGAACAAGTTTATCTAAATAAGCTTTTCCGTTATCAGATAATGTATAACTATTTAATTCAAAAAGCTCTAAATCAGAAATTTTAACGTCACCAGTCAATGAGTCTACCTCAGCTTTAATATTAGCCTCGTCAAGTTCTTTCATCAATTCTTTTGATTTTTCAATCTGAACCTGCTTCTGCTCAATTTTTTGTTGCGTAAATCCAGTCATTGCAAGTACAAACAAAGTCATAAATACAATTGATAGACCTAACATTAAATCGGACATGGTTACCCAAAAGATATTTTCTTCATGCCCTTCTTCCCCACCTCTTTTTTTCATCATTGCCATAGATATCTGCTCCTAAAATAAATCATCAACTGAATCAGAACCACCACTTTTTTTAGCAACTTCTTTCATCGTCTTATTTACCTGATTTAAACCAAATATCAAATTTTCTAGATATGGAACCAAATTTGTAGCAATACCAGAATTTAATGCCATTTTGAATTGAGATGGCATTTCTGATACTAAATTTGAAACAGAATTATTTTGAATTTTTGTTTCTTTCAACAACTCTAATAAAAACTTTTCTGAAGAAATATTGTCGAATAATTCAGATAAAATTGTTTCACATTTTTCTAAAATCTTATGACACAATAAATTATAAGATATTTTTTCAGTAATCATAAATGACAAAGATAACGCAACCGCAAATACTGATACCAAAGCTGCAACCTGCATACTTTCCATAAGACCAGCAACAGAACCTAGGATTTTTTCTTGAGTTGAAAAATCGATTTTACCAAAAGCTATTGCAATGTTTAAGAATGTGAACAACGGACCAAAACCAGTTAAAACAGTTGGCAATATTTGTAATAATTTGTTATTAAATTTTGATGTTACCAGAGTTTCAACATTGAAATAATATAGAGGCTCAACCGTTGTTTGAATGTTTTGAACAGTTGAAGATACTTCTTTATAAGTCAAATCATTATGTCTATTCTTCAATGCTATAGATTCAGAAAATACCAAGGTGTTTTTAAACTCCGCCCAACTCAAAGATACATAAGGGTTGTTCAACATCCACTCATCTATTTCCTTAAACCTAAAATTCAAATCAGCTTTTTTGAACTTTGATATAAAAGCAAAGAGTAATTTGAGGTTTTTATTAACATTTAAATAATTCTTCAAGCAATAAGTTACAGCAATGCAAAATGTAATGATAACTATCATAATTGGTATATCTGTAAAAATATGTAATAAATTCATAAAATCTCCATCTAATTATTTAAACAATAGCACAATCCGTTCATTTTTGCAAGAAAATTCGCAAGAATTAAAGACTAGCTAATCATACTATTTTTACCTATACCTAAAGGGGATTATTTTAAACTCAAAAAAACATACAATTTTAATATGATATTTTTGTGGAGTAAATTAATATGTTAATCGAAAATGATTATAATAATTATAATCAATACAGCCAATTGGAAATTAAAAATGTTAATAAAGAAATTCTTTACTGGCTCGAAGATATTATAGAAGAAAACAATAGCAGAATTGAACGAAAAGAATGGAAAAGCAAATATAACAGCTATGTTGTTTATGATTATGAACCCTTTTGCACTGACGGATTTGAAATAAATCTTCTTATAATATCTCACGATGTTGCGTATTTGAATTTTATTAAATATTTGTATGAAGAGAAAATTAATACAATCGACTTTTTAAACAATTGCATAAATGTATAAACAAAAAAGAACAGTGACTATAAAAATCACTGTTCTTTAAATTTATATTCAAAAAAGATTTACTGATTTGTAAAACAATCTCTGCAATAAACATCTTTACCATTTACTGGTTTGAAAGGTACTTGTGTTTGAACACCACATTTAGAACATACTGCATCATACATTCTTCTTTGTTGTTTTCCTCTACCACCGCCACCTTGTCTGCGATTTTTTCTGCAGTCATTACATCTTTTTGGCTTGTTTACAAGTCCTTTTTCTGCGTAAAATTCTTGTTCTCCTACAGTAAAGATGAATTCAGCGCCACAATCTTCACAAATCAGTTTTTCGTCTTGGTACATTGTTTTTCTCCTAGTTTAGTTTGTACTTTGAAGTATTTACCTTAATACTTCTTTATTTTAATATACCATACTACATAACTAATTATTTTGCAACAAGTAATAATGAATTGTTGCAATATATTAAATAGTTGTCGACAAAGACGGTGCAATTGATATGAAATGTCTAATTAAATCGGGGTCCCAGAAACTTCCTGAGCCATCTTTTAATATTGTACAAGCCTTCTCAACACTCATTCCTTTTCTATATGGTCTATCAGAGATCAACGCATGGAATGTATCAGCCACTGAAACTATTCTAGCCGCAAGTGGTATATCCTCGCCTTTAAGCTTAGAAGGATACCCCGAACCATCAAAATGCTCGTGGTGATATTTTACCATTGGTATTAAATCTCTCAATGCGTCATTTGGAGCTAGAACTTTCTCAGCACCAATAACAGGGTGTTGCTTCATTATTTCCCATTCTTCATCATCTAATTTACCAGGTTTTTTAAGCACATTTTCAGGTATGCCAATTTTACCAACGTCATGTAACAACGCACCAAGTGTTATACGTTGGACTTCGTCCTCAGGTAAATTAATTGCACGTGCCAATGCTTCTGAATAACGAGATACAGAAGTTGAATGACCTTTTGTATATGGATCTTTTGCATCTATCGCACCTGCCAATGATGTTACCATTTCTATCAAGTGATTTTGAGAACTTATTTGCTCGCTTTGGAATTGATTGACCAATTCTTCTTCAAAGTTTATTCCCAACTGAGAATGTCTTTTAGCAATAATTTCTGCAAATGAGTTTAGTGCGTGGTTATCCCAGAAGTTAAAATCTGATGAACTTATAATCGCTGACATGCCTTCTTTATAACCTTTTGATTGAGAAATATACATAGCTTGCTCTGCCAATATTAATAATTTTTCTTGATCTCTAGAACATTCAGGATAAGTCGCAATACCAACCGAAACCCTTACTGGACCAACGTCATCAACAAAGCAACAAGAAAGGCAATATGTAATATATTCAGCTAAATACTTCGCATCAACCGTGCTAGTATCAGGCATAATCAAAGCGATTTCATCGCCACCATAACGTCCTGCTTTATCAGAACTTCTGGCATTTTGCTTAATCTTTTCAGCCAACAATTTTATGATTTCATCACCTTTAGCATGTCCGTATTCTTTGTTAATTTTAGAAATGTTATTAACATCAAACATGATTATAGACAAGTTCGTTTCAGTATTTTCAGCCTTTTTCAATTCTGCTGATAGAATTTCTTGAAACCCTCTATGGTTATACAAGCCAGTCAAAGTATCTGTATTTGCATATTTATTAGACATCTCTAGAAGAGATATGTTGTGCAGAAATAAACCACAATAATTTGACACAAAATTTAATAATTCAATGTTTGCTTTATTGATTTCATCTTTTGCAATAATCATTACCCCATGCGCTTGCCCAACTGAAACCAATGGCAAAATAAGTGCTTGCGAATTTTTCAAATAAGGTACGTTTAAAAAACCTATATCATTTTGAACAGATGGCTTTTGCGTGTTAAAAACCTCAACTATTGGGTTATTTTCATCAGATAAAAATATTTTTGAAGTATAGGTGCTACTCATGGTAGTCGATAACTTCAAATTGATACATTTTGACTTTTCATGATAAGTCCCAAATGCAACGAAATTTGTATTAAGCTTGTCAGCAAAAACTCTTTGCAAAGTCGATGACAATTCATATGCTGTTTTAACTTTATATAAAGCGGGTACTAATGCCTTTATAAAGTCAGGCATGTCAAAAACTTGCTTAGCTACAGGAACACTAAGATATTCTGCCTGTAATTTTTTTGTTGATTTAGGCGTATTGAAATTATTAATATGAGCAAGGATTTTAGAAGAATCTAAAGAAATTGGCTCTGTGACAACTTGTGTTTTTAGGCTTTTATTAGAAGATTTAGTTTTTTTAGTGGTGGTTAAAGATGGGGATTTAGACGGCTTCGCAACACTAGAAATCGGATTTGATGCCGATTTTGATAAAGATTTTTTAGTTATCTCTATATTGTCAATTTGTTTTTTATTGTCGTTCAAACTAAATTCCACCTAATTACACTTTTTATTATAAAATAGCAACAAATATATTTTTGCTTATTTTACTCAAGATATTAACATATCTTAAAACTATTCTACAATAGCACCTACACTATTTCAATACACTATATGTATGGATAAATCTGTTATTTTCAAACGCCACTACTACAAGATTAGTATAACTTAAAATGTACTTTTTTGTTCTTTTTTTGCTTGCAATATTAACAAAAATTTACACAAGTTTTATTATTGAGATTATTTGTTATAAAATAATTTAAGGAATATGTTTTTATACACAAAAGAAAGAGGTAACAAATGAATGTAGCAGTGCTAGTTGGACGTGTTGGCAGAGATGCTGAAATTAGATATTTTGAATCAGGTAAAGTAAAAGCCAATTTCTCTATAGCCGTAAACCGTTGGGACGCAAAGACTAAATCAGAAGTCGCTGATTGGTTTAATATTGACGTTTGGGATAAACAAGCAGAATTCGCTGGTGAATACGTTAAAAAAGGTATACAGATTGTAGTTGAAGGAAGAATTGCTACGAACAAATGGGCTGACAAAGCTACTGGGGATCAAAAGGAAACTTATTTTGTTAACGCTAATAATATAAGATTGTTAGGCTCTAAAAGAGATATGGAATTATGATAATATCTTCTAATATTACGGGTATTATTGCTGATGATTTGACTGGTGCTAACGATACAGCACTACAGTTTCACATCAATGGTGCTAATACTCAAATATTATTAAATAACACGACAAATTTATTGAATGTAAAAAGTACGCAAACTTGGGCAATTTCTACGGAAACCAGAAATGTTGATGAGTTAATGGCTTATGAGTTAGTAACTAGTGCAACGCAAAATCTAATTAATGAACTTAATCCAGATTATTTTTATAAAAAAGTTGATTCAACGCTTCGTGGCAATATTGCAACAGAATGCTTATCCATGCTTTCTGTTTTAGAATGGGACGCTGTAGTATTATGTCCAGCATTTCCTGGTGAAGGAAGGGTTACGATTGGTGGGTATCATCTTTTAAAGGGGATACCAATAGAACGTACTGAGATGGCTTGCGACCCGCACAATCCTATTAACGAATCGCATATCCCTACTCTTTTAAAAAGCCAATTGACGCCAGAATATCATGATTTAATTGCGACAGTAGAATTAAAAACAATTATGAAAGGTGCTGGACCAATATTAAAAAGGATTAATGAGCTTGTTGAAGATGGTAAAAAACTCATTATAATGGACGCAGTATTTTCAACGGACGTTGAGCAAATTGCACTTGCTTTAAACAAATCCGATTACAAATTGTTACCGGCTGGTACATCTGCTTTCGCTCATTGCTTAGCTGATTTATGGTATGTAGATATGGAAAGTTTGCATATAAATAAAACATTACCGATTTTGCCGAAATTGATAATTTCGGGTAGTGCAACTAACATCACAAGTAGTCAAATTGAAAAATTGGAAAATAATGATGATTTCAACAATGCTCTTTTTGTTAGCTTGGATTTAAAAACAGTCATTAATGGTGTCAGTGATGAATTAGTGGATCGAATAGTAACTAATTTGGGTTCTAAAAATATTGTTGTTGTTCATACATCACATATGGCTAACAATTTTGATGGGTTTAGCGAGGATTTGCTTGAGGCAGAATTAACAAAATCAGATTTAGCGGATAAAATAACTGATTTCTTGTCAGAGCTTGCACAAAAGGTCATTGAAAAAAAAGAATTAATTTTGATTACATTAGGTGGAGAAACGTCTTACAAATGTTGTCATGCAATAGGGGCTAATCAATTACAATTAATTGACGAGGTTGCTCCTGCAATAGCTTTAACTCTTGATCATAACGCTCATTGGATTGTTACAAAATCTGGGAATTTGGGCGGGGTAAGCACATTAGTGGATATTTTAAAATATTTTGAAAGCCATAATGGTGGCGTTGGTGAAGAATAATTCTGATAAGAAAATATTTATAACAACGGGTGATTTTAATGGTATTGGTGCTGAAATTGTGATTAAGGCATTGAACAAGCTGAATTTGCCTTCAAAGAACGTTGTGCTTATTTCTAATAAAAAAATCCTTGATTTTTATGGGGGTTTGAACAACGATTATGATATTATAGAAGTTCCATTTGAGGGAGGAATTGAGCCTAAAAAACTTTGCGATAAAAGTGGCGAATTTTCTTTTAAATCATTAAAAATAGCTTGTGAATTAGTAAAAAAAGAACAAAATTGTGCTATTGTAACAGCACCTGTCGCAAAAAATGCACTATATTTGGCGGGACATAAATTTAATGGACAAACAGAAGTATTAGAAAGCTTTTTAGCACATGATTTGCAACATGCAGAGATGCTTTTTGTGGCTGATGATTTCAGAGTTTTGTTGTTAACTCGTCATTGTGCGATTAATCAAATAAATTTAAATGAAAAAATTATTATTGATAAAATCATTAATTTAGATAAATTTTTCAAAACTCAATATTGTATTTCTTCTCCGAGGTTTGCTTTATGTGGATTTAATCCACACGCAGGCGAGGACGGGATTTTGGGTAATGAAGAAAATGATATATTAATACCTGCGGTTAAAAAATTGAACCAATTAGGGATAAATATAACGATGCCAAAACCAGCAGATGCTTTATTTATGCAGGCTGGCAAATATTACTTAAATAATGATAAAATGCCATATGATTGCTATATTTCAAACTATCACGATCAAGGGTTGGTCGCTATAAAATCTATCGCACAAGATAAATGTGTCAATATGACAATAGGATTAGACGTCATAAGAACCTCACCTGTTCATGGCACTGCGTTTGACATAGCGGGTGATGATATTGCTGATGAAACAAGTATGATTGAAGCGATTAAAGCTGTATTATAATTTAATATTCAATTCGCTCATATTATTTCCTTTTGATATTTATATAAAGATTAAAAAAATTTTATTATGGTGATATAAAAATTTTATAAGGATTTTAAAAATTACATAATCTGTGCTATAATCAAAAAATAGATTACATTTTATGGAGAGTTAGATATGTGTGGAATAGTTGGATATGTAGGTAACAACGCAGTAGTTGATATTTTACTAGATGGCTTGGAACAACTAGAATATAGAGGATACGACTCTTCAGGAATCGCCTTGAAATGTGATGATGAGATTAGTGTTTATAAAGCTGAAGGCAAACTAGAAAACTTACGCACAACTCTAGTACCTCACAAAGAAGATATAAACTCAGCTACATTAGGCATAGGACACATTCGATGGGCAACACATGGTGCGCCAACAGTATTAAACGCCCACCCGCATACTTGTAATTGTGGGAATTTGGTAATCGTACACAATGGTATTATCGAAAATTATAAAGAATTGAGAGAAGAATTGAGTGCAAAAGGTTGCGTGTTCCGTTCTCAAACAGACACAGAAACTGTTGCTCATTTAGTGGCCTCAAAGTATGAAAAATGCAAAGATTTAGCAGAAGCAGTTAGGCTTGCAACCAAAGAAATTCAAGGGGCTTACGCTCTTTGTGTTATGCACAACGATTACAAAAACACGCTTGTTATAACAAAACGTAACGCACCATTATTAGTTGGTATTGGTGAAGGTGAATTCTTTATCGCATCTGACGTGCCAGCTATTATCAAGCACACTAAAAAGGCTATGTATATTAGTGATGATCAAATTGCAACCATTACGCCAGATGAATTGAAGCTTATTGACAAAGATGGCGTTGAATTAGCTCAAAAAATTGAAATTTTACCGTGGGAACCTGTTGCTTTAAGCAAACGTGGTTATAAACATTTTATGTTAAAAGAAATTCACGAACAGCCCGATGTTATCAGAAATATTTTGGTAGGAAAACTTCACGCACCTGATGAAGCTATTATTCTTGATGAGGTAAAATTAAACAAAGAAACTTTAAAAAAACTTAACCGAATTCAAATAATCGCTTGCGGAACATCGTTGCATGCTGCTATGGTTGGCAAGTATCTAATAGAAAACTTCTGTGGAATAGCGGTTGATGTTGAAGCGTCTAGTGAATATATTTATAGAAAAACGGTTACTGATGAAAATACTCTAGTAATCGGTGTTTCACAATCAGGCGAAACCGCTGATACGCTGACTGCCATCAAACAATCTAAAGCTCGTGGTTCACATATATTAATTATCACGAACAGACCAGATAGTGCAATGGCACGTGAGGCTGACAGCTTAGTTCCAGTAAACGCTGGGATTGAAGTTTCTGTAGCTGCAACAAAATCTTATACAGCACAACTGATGGCGTTTTATTTATTAGCACTTTATATGGGAGAAGTTAAAGAAAGCGTTAACAAATATGAATTACTTTCACTAAAGTCAGAAATGATGATTTTGCCTCAAAAAATAGAACAAATTTTATCACACACCGAAGATATTCAGAAAATCGCCAAAGCTTATGCGACAACAAAGGATTTCATTTATGTTGCACGTGGGATTAACCTTGCTACAGCACTAGAAGGTGCTTTGAAATTAAAAGAAATAAGCTACATCAACGCAACTGGATATCCTGCTGGTGAGTTAAAACACGGTCCTATCGCTATGCTTGATGAAACAATGCCTGTTCTTTCAATATTGATGAAAGGTATGGTTTATGAAAAATTACTTTCTAATAGCGAAGAAGCAAAAGCTCGTAACGCCCGCATGATAGCATTGACAAACTCTAACGATGAAAAATTAAACGATTTATTTGAGCATATAATCAGAGTTCCTGATGTACAAGAGTTATTCTCACCAATTATCGCATCAGTTCCATTACAATTGTTCTCTTACTATATTGCAGAATTTTTAGGCAAAGATGTTGACCAACCTCGTAATTTAGCTAAATCAGTAACCGTTGAGTAAAATTATGATTAAATCTGAGGTTATAAAAATACAAAAACCCGATAAAATCGATAATGAATTTATTGAAAATCAGCTTGCAAGACTAGGGATAACACCGATACGTTGGGCTATTGTTGAAGTAAAAACTAATGAATTAGTTATTGGTGTTTCTTTTCATTCTTATACGTAGAATAAGCAGCATATGCAGAAAATGCACCGTTAATCATCAAATTCATTTTGCTATTAGGTTTACCTAAATCTAATTTGAATAAACTTTTAGCACCTCTCGTAAGGACATTATCAACTAATGCGAAAAGCCCAAAAGATGCAACGCCAGTAGCGGCTGCAGCTTGCGTTGGTGTGAAGCGAATATCTGTTCCCACCGCTTCAAAAATTTCGTTGACTGAGGTGTTTTCATCAATTTTAAGATTGTTTAAATTATTAACTATTTGCTCGTCTTTTGCTTTTTTATTATTTTCGTCTTTTGTGTTTAATTTATTAGCACAGAACTTTGGAGTCATAGCTACTGGTGTTATATTCATGATTAATCCTTATGTTTTACAATATTAATAGTTATATTAATACCACTAAATAAAATTTTTGCTAATTTTTTTTCGTTATTTTACAAAACTTAATTAATGGAATATAAAATTTGATTTTAACTTTTTTGATAGTACAATATTTGCAGTGAATACAGCTGGGTTGGAATAGTTTTACCAAAACGAAACCTTACCAGCAGAAAAAAATTAAGGAGAAATGCATATGGCATCAAAAAACTTTTTATTTACTTCTGAATCAGTTACAGAAGGACACCCCGACAAAGTATGCGATCAGGTATCTGACGCAATTTTAGACGAATTTTTGACAAAATACCCTCAATCACGTGTTGCTGCTGAAACAACTGTTACTACAGGCATGGCACTAGTTTGTGGCGAAATTACAGCTGATTGTTATGTTGATATTCCAACTGTTGTAAGAAATACTATCGAGAACATTGGCTATATTGGTCGTGAAGGCGGTGGGTTTGATTCAAAAACTTGTTCAGTTTTGACAAGCATCGATGAGCAATCTTGCGATATCGCAGGTGGCGTAAACAAAGCTTTAGAAGCACGTGATGAGAACGTTGCGACTTCTACTTTAGAAACCGAAAATATTGGTGCTGGCGATCAAGGGATTATGTTTGGTTACGCTTGTAACGAAACACCTGAATTAATGCCACTTCCAATTAGCTTGGCACACAAATTATCTTATAGATTGGCACAGGTTAGAAAATCTGGCTTGCTTAGCTATTTAAGACCTGATGGAAAATCTCAAGTTACTGTTGAATATGTTGATGGCAAACCATCAAGAATTCATACCGTATTAATTTCTACTCAACACGATCCTGAAATTAATGGAGTTAGTGACAACGCTCAAGTGCAAGAAATAATTAAAAATGACATACAAAAACACGTAATAGATTTTGTATTCGCAAACGAAGCTATTCAATTAGATGCGGAAACAAAAATCTTAGTTAACCCATCTGGACGTTTTGTAATCGGTGGACCGCAAGGTGACGCTGGTCTTACTGGACGTAAAATCATTGTTGACACTTATGGCGGTTATTCTCGTCACGGTGGCGGTGCTTTCTCTGGTAAAGATCCAACAAAAGTTGACCGTTCTGCAGCTTATGCCTCAAGATATGTTGCTAAAAACATTGTTGCAGCAGGGTTGGCTGAAAAATGCGAAATCGAATTAGCATAC
Source organism: Candidatus Gastranaerophilales bacterium (assembly GCA_044432945.1). Lineage (GTDB taxonomy): Bacteria > Cyanobacteriota > Vampirovibrionia > Gastranaerophilales > Gastranaerophilaceae > JAWXUD01. The sequence goes on along the minus strand of JAWXUD010000013.1, from coordinate 8,304 downwards.
GCTATTGGTGTAGCTGAACCTATTTCAATCATGGTTGAAACTTTTGGAACAGGCAAAATTTCTGATGATGAAATATCTGAATTGGTATCAAAAAACTTTGACCTAAAACCAGCAGCCATTATTAATCAATTTGACTTACGTGGACTTCCTGCAAAAAATGGTGGAAAATTCTACCAACTACTTGCAGCGTATGGACATATGGGAAGAACAGATATTTTTGTTCCTTGGGAACAAACAGACAAAGCTGATAGTTTGAAATCTCAAGCTTGTAGCTCTTGTTCTTGTTCTAAATAAGATTAGATTTATTATAAAAGCTATGGCGAAAGTAAAACTTTCGCCATAGCTTTCTTATTGCATATAAAAAGAGAGCCTTTGAATAACAAAAGCTCTCTTTAATTTTGTTTATAAATTAACCTCTAGCACAAATTGTACGAGCAACATGAACCCCAGAAGCTGAAGCTTGTATCAACCCTCTTGTTACACCAGCACCATCACCGATTGTAAACAAGTTTTTAACGCCCTCTGTTTCTAATTCATTTGTCAATTTTACACGTGCAGAATAGAATTTAACTTCAATACCATATAAAAGGGTATATCTTGAAGCACTACCTGGACAGATTTTATCAAGTGCATAAAGCATTTCGATAATACTTGTCATCTGACGATATGGAATAACCAAACTCAAATCACCAGGTGTCGCACAGGTAAGAGTTGGCTTAATTATACTTGATTTAATTCTATCAGGAGTAGAACGGCGACCATCTAATAAATCACCAAAGCGTTGTACCAAAATCCCGCCTGATAACATGTTAGCTAATCTTGCAACGTGTTGACCATATTGGATTGGCTCTTTGAACGGTTCAGTAAATTTCTCACTAACCAATAACGCAAAGTTCGTATTATTAGTCGTTTTTTCAGCATAACTGTGTCCATTAACAGTAGATATGCCATTATAATTTTCTTGAACAACTTCACCATTAGGATTCATACAGAAAGTTCTAACTTCATCTCCAAAAGTTGGTGAGTTATAAATTAATTTTGATTCATATAATTTATCAGTTAACGGTTCAAAAACAGGAGCAGGCATTTCTACACGAACTCCAACATCAACTGCGTTGTTAACCATACCTATTTTATTTTTCGCAAATTCTTGAGTTAACCAATCTGCTCCCTCACGACCTGGTGCAATAATTGTGTATTGAGCTGAAACTGTTTCACCATTTTCTAATAAAATACCTTTAACCTGTTCGTTTTCAACGATTAAAGATTTTGCGGCATTATCATTGATTATTGTAATTTTATCCTCAAGAACATCTTGCATATGTTTTAATACGTCTAAACTTCTTTCAGTACCTAGATGACGAACTGGTGAATAAACAAGCTTTAATTCAGCCAAAGCTGCTTGGCGTTCTAATTCTCTAAACACCTTCATATCAGTACCAAAAACCTCTTCAGTAGCACCGTGTTCAAGATATAATTTATCAGAATAATCGATTAATTCTTCAACTTTTTGTCTTGACATATAATCAACCAAATGTCCACCAACATCAGGAGTAAGCGTCAATTTGCCGTCAGAAAACGCACCAGCACCACCCCAACCACAAAGTAGACCGCATTTTTTACAAGTAGGACATTTATCATAGCCTTCACGAAGCAAGCATTTTCTTTTTTCAATTCGTTGCCCTTTTTCAACCAAAATGACCTTCCAATCTGGTCTTAATTTTGTAATTTCTAAAGCCGCAAAAATACCCGCAGGTCCAGCTCCAATGATTGCTACATTATACATAGTCTTCTCCATAAGTTGTATTACTAATTTATGGTACACTAAACAATTTTGAAAATAAACATTTTGTGAAGCAATTGTAAATCATTTTAAGCTACTAAAAAATTTATTAATTTAAACCATTTTTAATATTTAATATAAGATTTTTTACATCGTCATTATTAATGTATTTTTGAGCTTTGTTTGCAAAATTAAGAGCTTCTGCATAATTTTTTGTATTATAATAAATAGTCGCTAAATTATATAATATTGTAAAATTTTCTTCTGTAGTCTTAGCTAATTGCAAAGCTTTATTTAACGATTTAATAGCTTCTTTACTCTTACCTAATTCAGCATATGCAACCGCCAGATCAACGTAACCACCAGCCAAATCAGGTGCATTTTTTATATAATTTCTAGCCTCTTTTAGCTTACGTTCACTTACTTCTTGGCTCGAACCTAAAACAATTGGTGCATATATTTTGCCACTGTTCTTATTATTTGTATTTGAAATTGTAGGAGTAAGTTGATATAATAATTTAATCGTGTTTAAATCTCTTTGTGATAGATAAAGAGTAGCGTTTTTGTGCTTGATGTGAAAATCGTTATTATCAGCCGCCATATACATAATATCATCACTATTATAACTATGTCCCATTATACCAAATGCGTGACCTAATTCGTGTAAAACTGTATTATATAACTGTTTTGCAGGGACAAATTGCCCTTGAGGATTTGTTGCATACAAAATAATTGTCATCTTTTTTAACAAATTTGATTTAATAGTTGGTCTTGTATATCCAACCACATATCTACAAATATTATTTTCACAAACGTCATCTGGAAGAGGTTTTATAAAAACCTCAATATCAGCTTCTATTGCATTATTAACAATTGAAAAATCCAGAAAATTAGTCGAATTTTTCCAAACAAATAGTGATTTTTTAATCTCATTATTAAAATAACCAGGAAGATTGTCACCATACTCATTTGATATAAAAACGTTCAATGGAAACTCAGAAATATCCCACCTAATTACCCCATTATCATTAGCTGTTTGTCCAATATAATTACTTCCAATATTATTATTTATATTATTTTGCCAACTATCAATTTTTTGCTGAGCAACCACAGAAGCCGCATCATCAACCGAATCCATCGCAATAGAATAAAGTTCCATTTGAACATCAATATTTGATTTTAATTCAGTAAGAGTTTTTGCGTAATAATAACGCACATCTATATCATCTTTTTTGAGAAAATAAGACTTTCTTAAAAAAGCTCTCGCTTCCTCATAATTCCCGTTTTCATAATTATACTTACCCAAATGATAATAATAATCTGGAGCTAATTTGACAAATCCTAAAAAAGCTATTGATATAAAACAAATTATTATTAAAATAATTCTATCTTTATTACGCTTGTTGAACATTTATCTTCTCACTTTTGTCAATTTCTAAGATTTTAGCAAGAGAGCGAGTATCACCTTTTAGTTTAAAATATTCTTTAAATTTCGGAGTTGTTTTAAGGTTAAAACTTCTTCCATTCTTATCACGATTTTTTGAAATCAAACCTTTTTCGACCAACTCCTGAACATGTTCATACGCCGTAGAACCACGTAACTCTTTCAAATCAGTCTGCAAAATAGGTTCTTTTAATGCAATGACAGAAAGTGTTCTCAAAATTGAAGGTTTCAAATCAACAGGACACAACAATTCTACCAAATCCATATGTTCTTCTTTGACCTGAATGATATAGCCATTCTCATCATCAATTTCTAAAGCACCGTCACGAGCGGAGTAATCCATAATCAATTCTAAAATAGCTTCTTCAATAACCTCAGTTTCCTCATCTAAAATTGTTGCAATCTCATCTAATGATATTGCACGAGCTGTGATAAATAAAACTGCTTCCACTTTAGATTTCAATTGTTCTAAGCTCATCTTTCCCACCTTTTACTACATATAAATCAGAATAAAATTCATCTTGTTTTAACTCATAATTAGATTCAGCAGTTAAAAACAACAAACCTAAATAAGCAGTAACCTTATCCATTCCTAACAACGTTAATTCATTCAATTCAATTTTATCATTCACTTCTAATATTTGAGCTAAATTTTCTTTTAATTTTAAAACGCTAGATTCGATGTATTCTTCATGGGCTAAATTCACAATATCATCAGCAGTAAGTCTAGAATACGACTGAACACGGCGTTTTGCACGTTCATGCGCACTTTTCAAAGACTGCTTTTTCTCTAATTTCTCATAAAATTCTAATTGCCTAATCAAATCCTTTAACGTGATAACCCTATTGTGGTTCAAACGTACACTCGTACGGCGTTGCAAGACTTCTTCAATCGAAATCACATTATTTGTCGGCACATACTCTTCTTCACCATAATCAACAATAAAACCGTCATCATCAAATTCCAACTCGTCACGAGAATCATATCCCGCAAATTGCATCATATCAATGCCTTCAAGAACGTTTGATTTAATCTTTAATAAAACAGCCGCAAAAAGGAAAGTTCTACCTGTCAAACGCAAATTTTGTGATTTCATTTCACAAATATGAGCAAGATATTTATCGGTAACATCTAAAATATCAATATTCCAAGGATCAATCTTACCAGATTTAGCCATATCTACTAATATTCCAATCCCCTCGCTTTTGGTTTTAGCGACACCTTCTGGTAATTCAATATCCAAATTCAACAAAGCTAATTCACTCATTATACACCAACTTCTTCTCTTAATTTAATACCAGTAACCTTAGTAATCCCTTTTTCTTTTTGAGTAACCCCAATAGTACGATTTGCAGATTCAATCATAGGTTTCCTGTGACTTACCACAATAAATTGAGTATCCATAGCTTGATTTTTAACCATTTGAGCAATACGTTCAACGTTCATTGTATCCAAACTAGCATCGACTTCATCAAATGCATAAAATGGTGAAGGCATATATTTTTGAATAGCAAACACGAATGCCAAAGCTGTTAGTGATTTTTCGCCACCAGACATACCCTCAAGTCGTTGTTCTTTTTTATCACGAGGCTGTGCGATAATTGTCATACCACCAGCTAATGGGTCTTCAGGACATTCCAAGCATAAACGACCTTCGCCTTCCGATAAACGATGGAAAACATCTTTGAAATTTTCATTAATATTATTATAAGTTTTTAAGAAAGTTTCTTTTTTCAATTGTTCATAACCTTGCATTCTACCAAGAATTTCTTTTCTTTCATTAGAAAGGGTTTCAATTTGTTGTTTCAAATCAGATTGACGAGCTAAAACCTCATCATAAGCCGATAATGCTCTCATATTTACATCACCAAGCTCATTCATGCGTTTCTCTAATCGCTGAATTTTTGAGGTAATTTCTTCAATAGAAATTTCAACTGGTTCGAGCTTTGAAATTTCAACGCCAGTATTCTCTAATTCGATACGAGCAGTTTCTAATTGAGGCTCTAATTCACGTCTGCGTGATTTAAACGATTCTATCTGCTCAGCTATTCTTTCAATATCAGCGTTGCGGATATGTTTTTGCTTCTCTAGCTCAATCAAGTCAGCATTAATCTCATCACGCTCTTTTAATAACTTACCTAATTTTTCTTCAATCTCTAAAATTTGTTCATGTAAAACTTCTAATTTCTTATTTAATACAACAATTTCTTCTTTATAACGAGATTTATCTTGCTCCAATTTAACATTATTATGCTCAATATTAACAATTTCATCTTGTTTTGTTTCAATTAAATTTTGATGGAAAGAAATTTGACGATTTAATTCATTTTTATCATTCTCAGCGTTCATTAAATTAGTCTGCAAGCGTTTTATTTCAAACTCTACGCCCTCTGTTTTTTCTTTTAAATCTTTTAAATCTTTATCATTAATAAGTTTTTCAACCTCTTCAATTTTTTCTTGCACTAATGTCAAATTATCAAACAATTTAACATTATCATCTTCTAATTTATCTAATTTAAGATTTAATTCTTCGATTTTAGGCTCAGAAACAGAAATGAACTCTTGCTTTTCTTTTAAAATATTCTCACTATTTTCATAGTTTCTGTTCATATTTTCTAACTCAACTTTTGATTTAGAAAACTCACTCATAGCATCAGAATATTTAACTCTCACATCATCAAGCTTTGTTTCAAGAGAACGTTTTTTATTCTCTAACGCCTCTAACTTAACTTCCATTTCTTTCAAACGGTCTTTATAAGTATTCAATTCATCATCATCGTTTTGACTAAAACTCATACCAGAACGGCGAACAGAACCACCAGTCATTGAACCAGATTTTTCAAATAATTCACCTGAAAGAGTAACCATTCTATACTTACCAATAAGTTTTTTCGCAGCACTCATATCCTCAACAACCAAAGTATCACCAACGGCATAGAAAAACGCATTTAAGTATTCGTCTTCAAAATCCACTAAATTAATTGCAAAATCAATTACACCCTTATCCTTAGGTAAAGACAAACGAGTAGGTGCTTTCATAACCTTGCTCAATGGAATAAACGTTGCTCGTCCAGCACCAGAAGATTTCAATAATTCGATAGCAACAGAAGCCACATGCTCATCATCAACAACCACATGCCCCATTCTACCACCGAATGCAACTTCCATCGCCGTAGAATATTCCTTGTCTACACTACCTAATTGCACCAAAGGAGCGTGAACCCCACGTAATTTCGCACCCATAACCGTATCAATAGCACGACCAAAATTTGCATCTTCAACTGCTTGCTTTTTAGCTTCCATCGAAGAAACTTTGCGATAAGCCATTTGAACATTGTAGTTTAAATCATTAATCTCATTTTTAGTTGTATCCAAATCATGCAAAGCATTTTGTTGGATAATTTTAAAATCACCCAATTCAGTTTGCAGTTGCTCTACAAATGTTTTTTTAAGGTCAAAATCAGATGAGAAATTAGCCTTCAATGCATTTAACTCATCAAGTTTTAATTTCGCATTGCTAAGATTATTCTGAAGATTTTTTAATTCATTTTCTAAAGGCAACTTTGTTTGAATAAGCTTTGTTTCGCTATCTCTCAAATCCTCAAGTTCTTTGCGTAAACGGTTTCTATTATCAATATGTTCATCAGCACTAGCATTTAGCCCAGTCATATCCTCAATAATCTTCTTTAATTCAAGATCACGTTCCTTGATATTAACTTTTATTTTTTCGATTTCATCATCTTTCAACTTGATTTTTAATTGGAAATCAATAATCTTTTTATTATAACCATCAATTCCATTTTTAGAATTCTCTATAGAACGTAAGCCATCATGCATTTGTTTTTCAGCATAATTTGTGGCGTTATTCTTACGATCGATTTCACCCTTCAAGCTTTCTTCTTCTTTTTTTAATTCAATTTGTTGAGCTTCGCCCTTTTCTTTTACCAAACTAGAAATTTCTTGATATTTTTGTCTAATCAAAACAAGTCTTTCATCAAGATCTTTATTCTTAAACTCTTCTTCTTTTTTTTTCTTAGCAAATTCTAAAATATTTTCATGAGCTTGCTCTAAATTACGCTTCAAATCGAAAAACTTAACCTTGTTGACTTGGCTTTCTAAATCAACTTTCTCATCACGCAACTTTTGATATTTTAATGCGACTTCACGTTCTTCTTTCAGTTGTTCTAACCTGCTATCAATTTCATTTAATATAACAGAAGATCTTTCAACACGTTGCTCAACCGTTTCAAGCTCATTAGTTGCCTGATCTATTCTTCTATCAAAATCGGCAATGCCAGCGATTTCATCAATAATTTTTCTTCTGTTTTTCGGCGAACAATTCGTAATCCCCATAACATCACCTTGCATCATAACATTATAACTATTTGGAGTTACGTTATATTTTTCTAATAATGCATGGACATTTGTCAAAGTCGTAGGACTATCATTTATATAATACGTGCTTGCATAACCTTGAGTAGTTTTTCTTATTTTCCTAGCAATTGTTAAATCATCACCATTTTCAGTGTTACCAAATGTAACCTTAACAAAAGCATCATTTCTTTTTGTATATGTAGAAATAAAATGCGAAAGATTTTCAGCACGCAATTCTCCTGCATTCGCCAAACCTAAAGCAAAAAGCACACTGTCGATAATATTACTTTTTCCAGATCCATTAGGACCAGACACTGTAGTAAATCCTTTTAACAAAGGGATTTCTGATTTATTTGCAAATGATTTAAAATTATCTATTTCAAGTTGTTTTATATACATATTCCTACCCATCTTTTACTATTAGACTACAAGATTTGAAGCATGTCAAAAAGTTAACAAAATTGTAAATAAACGTAATAAAAAAGACCAAACTTTCGTATGGTCTAGGAAAAAAGGAAAAAGGAAAATATTTGAATTATCGCTTAAAATTTATTTTAAGTGATGAAAAATCTTTTGATAAAATGCAACCTGAAAATAATACATTGTTGCAATATCATTTTAATTAATTATTAACTGAATGTATCGAATGTTGATTCAACGTTTTTCTCGATAACCGCTGTTACAGCGTCCATCTCAGTTGTG
>JAWXUD010000012.1:0-52171 GCA_044432945.1 Candidatus Gastranaerophilales bacterium | reverse complement strand
GTAATATGCAATCAGAGGCACTTGAGCGAAAACAAGAATTATTCGATGGTCGTATTGAAGAAGCGATGAATCAAATGAGGTTTCATGAAAAACTAACTGGATATACCAGTGCGATGGATTTTGTTGAAACATTAGGTGAATATATTAAAATAAACGAAGTATGCGATAATGATGAATTAACAAACTGTTTCCCTGAAACTGTTACAACGGCATTTTCAACGTTAGTTGTTGAAGATGACCTAGCGACAGGTTCGCAAATGGTTATGAAATCAAAAAAAGATAAATTTACGAGTGATAACGTGAGCGTTATTTTTGCTGATGGCGTTTCTGCGATAGTAAATTATCAAGATAGTTGTGATTGGCTAGACCCATATGACGGTGGAGCAAATCGAGGTGAGGCAACAAATTGCATTTCAATGGTGTATGATTTGAACGGTAAAAAAGGGAAAAATACACTTAATAGTGATATCATGACATTGAACGCTCAAATAGAATGCTCGTTTATTCTTAGTAACGGCACTTGTGCAACGACAACACCAGTTTATAGCACGGCAGTTGGTTCTTTATCATATAGTGAGTGCGAAAATCAAAAAGATGATTTAAATATTAATGAGTGTTGTTCTGATGCAGATTGTAGTGGAATAGACTATTGGGCAGGAGCAGTGGCATATTGTGGTGGTGTTGAGTACCTACCAACCATGGAAGATTTGGCACTTATGGCTTCAGATATATATGGAGTTACTGTAGGAACATATTCATTTTTTGGTTCAGTATCATATGATGCCGATATCTTAGAAAGCTACGGCTTACCAGAACCAACAAGTTTAGCATATGGTATCTGGTCTGGTGAGGAGGTTTCATCTACGGGCGTGTATCGTAGGAATTTTGGCTCGGGGAGTACGAGCATAGACAGCGGTGGTCGTAAAGCTTCCAATAGATGGGTATTTTGTGTCGATTAACCGATAATCCAAGATTTTTCTCTCCTCCTCCCAATGCGGAGGAGGGTAAGGGTGGAGGGGGTTTATGGTGTTATATGTATATTGCTTGCATAAACTTCAAAATAGTGATAAAATGGTTGAAAATAAACAAATTTAAGGAAGTGAAAGATGGAACCATATATAACGATAATTACGCCAACGCATAATATAATAGAAAATCAGCAAATGGACGATTTTAATAGACTTGTTTCAATGCTAGATATTCAAACTTATAAAAATATCGAACATTTGGTTATCGATAACGCTTCAACTGACGGGACTGTTGAGGTTTTGAAGGAATATAAAAACAAGGGTTATTTGAATTTTTATTCAGAAAAAGATATGGGTAAATTTGGTGCTTATAATAAAGGAATTATTCGTGCGAATGGTAAGTATGTTGCGTTTTTAAGCTGTGATGATTTTTTACATGATATTACAGCTATTCAAGATGTTGTTAATATGCTTGAAACAAATAAAGGCGATTTTTCTTATTCGCCAGCTTATTGTAGACACCCTGATGGATATACGTTTTTGTTTCAGCCAGCTATTTATAATGTTTTTCAGGTTATGCCGTGTGCTAGGCAGGCGATGTTTTTTAGAAAAGCTGTATTAGAGCGTGAAAATTTCTTTGATGAAAAATTGAAATATCTTGCGGATTTTGATTTGATTATTAGGCTTATGATGAAAAAATGTAAGGGATTATTTTTTGATGGCAACTACACTACTTATAAATTTGGTCAAAAAGTTCTAGATAATAACGATCAAGTTGAGTTGGAATCTAAGATGATTTTTAATAAAAATTATAGAAAATTGTTGCCTATGAATGATACTACGTTATCGGGGTTGGTGAATACTTCGACTTTTCCAGCTGAATTGTTAGAGAAATTATCAACGTTTTTCCCGCCAGAGGATAAGGAATTGTTTTTAGAAAGATGCGAAACAATGCGTAAAATAAGAGAGCAAGCTTTGGCATCGCAAAATGTCAATCAGGCAGAATAACTAGTTTCGTTTTGTTGAGCTTTTGTTTTTTGATTTTATAATGTTTTGTAATGTAAATATTAGTTACGTATTTGCAAATTAATTTTTGTGATGATATTATAATTAATGAGAATAAATTTTTAAGGAAGATTTTAAAAGATGGGTCAACAAAAAATAGCGGTTATCGGTTGTGGTGTGTGGGGACGTAATATTGTCCGTAATTTTTATAATTTGAATGTACTTGATACTGTTTGCGATATTGATGAAGATAATTTGAAAAAAGTTGTTGAGCAGTATCCTAATGTGAAAGTCACTAGAGATTTTTTAGAAATTATTAACAACCCTGAAATTACTGGAGTATGTGTTGTTACGCCTAGTCATACGCATTATAAAATAGTTAAGGCATTGCTAGAGGCTGGTAAAAATGTATATGTTGAAAAACCTATTTCAACTGTAGCACAAGAGGCTAGGGATTTGGCTGAGTTGGCAAATGAAAAAGGGCTTGTGTTGATGGTTGGGCATTTGTTGCTTTATCACCCTGCGGTTAATCGTTTGAAGATGCTTGTCGAGGACGGAGTGTTGGGAGATATCGTTTATGCTCAAAGCGATAGGCTTAATATAAATTTCTTTAAAAACGATAGAAGTGTTATGTGGGATTTAGCACCGCATGATGTTTCTATGATTAGTTATGTTATTGGCAAAGCTCCTGTACGTGTTGTTTCTGCTGTCGGTTGTTCGTCAGAGCAAAATGAGATTATGGACATCACTCACATCGGTATTGAGTTTGAAGGTGGGGTTATTGGACAGATTTCTGATAGCTGGATTACGCCTAAAAAACATGTGACTATGCTTGTGCGTGGGACTAAAGCTACTGCGATTTTAGATGATACGGTTGCTGAAAATAAATTGATTATTTTTGATAATTTTGTTAAAGATATGACTCAAAATATCAAATTGGATTATTTAGAAATTGAGCCGTTAAAACTTGAATGTCAGCATTTTGTAAGTTGCTGTTATACAGGTAAAAAAGCTCGTTCTGACGGTGATAATGCGTTTATGGTTACGCAAATTTTGGAAGAAGCTGAGAGATTTATGCTTGGCGATAGAATTAAGAAGCTTGATGAAGTTGACTATGCACTTTCAAGAACGAAAAAATAATTATTTAAGATTTTAAACGGTAGGGGATATTTTATGAACATTAAAAACAATTTAGCAAATATAATTTCTATAGGGCGTGTATTTTTTGCATTTGTTGCGATCTGGCTTTTATATACAGATACTACTTGGGCTTATTTAACAGCTTTGGTGTTGACTATAATCGCCTTCATTCTTGATGGGGTTGATGGATATGTAGCTAGAAAGCTTAATCAAAGCTCTGAATTAGGCTCTGTGCTAGATATTATGGGTGATAGAATTGTTGAAGCTTGTTATTGGATAGCGTTTGCAGTGTTGGGTTGGATTGGGATTATTTTTCCTATAATTTGCGTTGTTCGTGCGTTTGTTACTGATAGTATTCGTAGTGTTGCGTTGTCTAAGGGCATGACTGCGTTTGGTGCTAATAGTATGCAATCAAGTGCTTGGGGGCAGTTTATTTGCTCTTCAAAATTTATGAGAATTGGTTATGCTGTGGCTAAAGTGTTGGCGTTTATTTTATTAATTGTTGTTAATACGCCTGGTATGGAATATTGGACTTATTTCGGTTGCTTGTATACTGTTACAATGACTTTGGCGTGGACTGCGATAATTTTCTGCGTTGTTCGTGCTATTCCTGTTGTTGTAGAAAGTGGAAAGTTGTTTAATAATGACTAAGCTAAATATTGTTTTGTTTGAGCCAGAAATCCCTCAAAATACAGGGAATATTGCAAGACTTTGTGCGTGTTGTGATGCGAGTTTATATTTGGTTGGCAAGTTAGGGTTTTCGCTTTCTAGTAAGTATACAAAGCGTGCTGGCATGGATTATTGGGAAAGTGTTGATTTGCATAAAGTTGAGAGTTTAGATGAACTTATCGAGGCTAATCAAGGTTCGAACTTTTATTTTTTGACAACAAAAACTCAAAGAAAATATAGTGATGTAAGTTTTAAGGAAAATGATTTTATAGTTTTTGGACCTGAATCGAGAGGGTTGGCTGAAAAATATGTTACAAGTGATGGGGCTATTACTATCCCTATGAAAACTGGGCAACGCAGTTTAAACCTTTCTAATTCGGTTGCTATTGTGGCTTATGAAATTATTCGCCAAATTGGGTTGTAGTCTAGTTAGATTAAAGGTTGGAAAAATATATCTGAGCCACTTCGATATCGTTTTGGGTCGTGATTTTTATATTTTTGTAGCTACCTAATAGCACATAAACTGTTTTGTTTAGTTCTTCTAACATGCCTGCATCGTCAGTGAAGTTTTTACCTTTTAGTTTGTCGTGTGCATTTTTGATTAGTTTGTATTCAAAAGCTTGTGGGGTTTGGGTGTTGTATAGTTTTGCTCTGTCGATAGTTTTGATGATTTTTCCGTTTTCGACTTCTTTTATTGTGTCGATGGTTTTTGTAGCGACAGTAACTGCTTTTTTATCGATGACCATATCAATTGTTTGATTAATCAGTGCTGTTGATATCATCGGTCTAGCTCCATCGTGGATTAGGACATAATCACATTCACTAAATTGTAGCCCGTTACAAACTGATTGTTGACGAGTGTCACCACCTTGAATTATTTTTACTTTTTTAAAATCTTTAAATATCATTTCAAAATCGGCGATAATCGTGGGGTGAGAACAAATTATTATCTCATCAACTAAAGAGTTTTCAAACGCTTCTACAGTCAATCTGATTACTTCTTTTTCTTGTATTTTTTCTAATAATTTGTTTTTGTTTCCAAATCTAGATGATGTTCCACCAGCTGGAATTATTGCATTAATTTTAATTTTTTCGCTCATATTTACCCTTTAAAATGTTGATATAATTTATCATCGATATCTTTTTGTTTTAAAAATTCAGTTTTGTCGTCATTGTTTATTTTAACTAAAACATTATCTTTTTTCTCTTGAACCTCGCCAATAACCGTATAGTCTTGAAGATGTTTTAAAAAGTTTTCTGGCACGGTTGCAACAAGTTCATAATCTTCACCGCCATAAAAAATCAGATCTTTATAATTCTCAAATATTTTTATATCGTGATTATATGGTATTTTTTCAAAATCTAGTGACATTGTTTTTTGACTTTGTTGAGCTATTTGTGATATCGCATCTATTAGCCCATCAGAGCTATCTGTCATCGCATAATTTCTTTTGATTTGAGTTGAAATTTGCTTTGAGAATTCTTTTTTTGCACTTGGCATAAGGTGAGCTTTTAAAAGTTTTAGATTATTGCGGTTATTTTGTTGTAATAATTTCAACCCGCCTGCTGAAGAGCCGTGTTCACCTGAAACTATTATTTTGTCGCCAATTTTCGCATCTGCTCTTGATGAAATCATACGATTTTTGTCAGTACCGATTGCAGTTATTGAGATAAATATTTTATCACCTGAGGTTAAGTCACCTCCAACAATCTCTACTTCGTTTTGGCAGGCTTCTTTCGCTCCAGTATAGAATTCCTTTATGAAATTAGTTTCAATGTGCGAAGGTAATGAGAGTGAAATTGTTAAGTATTTTGCTTCAGCACCGCTTGCATAAATGTCGCTAAGGTTTACCATAACTGACTTGTAACCTAGTTCGTAGGGAGTTGTGAAGTTAGTTGAAAAATGCACATCTTCAACAAGACTATCTTGTGTAATGACTATTCCCAACTCTTTTAAATATGCACAATCATCGCCGATGTAATTTGAATTAAGCATATTTTTTATTAAATTTATAAATTCTTTTTCTTTCATTTTTCTAATTCGTATCGTGTTCTACTAGGTTTATAAATTCTAGAACGAGAGCTTCGTTATATTTTTTGTTAGTTTCTTGTTTTATAATCTCAAGAGCCTCTTTAGGGCTAAGTTTAGAGCGATAAGTTCGTTTTTCGGTTAGTGCAAAATAGGCATCAACGATAAGAACAATTTGCGAGGTCATGGGAATTTCTTCTTTTGAAATTTTGCCTGGATAACCGCTACCGTCCCAGTTTTCGTGGTGATGTTCGACAATTGGGATTATGTCTTGTATATAAGAAATTGGTTGAAGGATTTCTTTGGCTGCAATAATCGGGTGCTTTTTAATCTGCTCTTGCTCTTCAATAGTCAAAGGTGTGGATTTTTGTAGGATATCTGTAGAAATCATTAGGTTGCCGATGTCATATAAAAGAATTGCGATTTTAAGGTTGTCTATTTCTTCTTTAGCCAAATCGAAACGCTTCGCAAGGCTAGAAGCTAATTGAACTTTAGATTTTATAGTCCCTTGTGTGTGAAGCGGATTGTAGGTTTGCGTTAGCATGTCTGCGACAGAATACAACATTTCTTTAGGAGCTTCTGAATGAGGTTCTATTTGTTTAAGTTTGTCTGATAAATCTTGTGAAATCTCGTTGATAAGTGGAATATTTCTTTTTGATAATATTTCGATGAACGTGTTTAGGGCGATTTCTTGCCAGCTAGTTTCAGTAATTGTTTTAGCTAGAGTAACTCGGTTACGACCTTCTCTTTTTGATTGATACATAGCCTGATCTGTTAGCTCGATAATATCTTCAGATTTGTCGGAATGCTCTAGAAACGTTGCAACGCCAATGCTTGCAGTGATGTGTTGGATTGTGTCTAGTTCGACATCTTCTATGGCTTTTCTAATCCTTTCAGCTGCAATCATTGCACCTTCTGAATCAATACCAGGTAGGATAAGATTAAATTCTTCTCCTCCCATACGTGCCGCAATATCAACAGAGCGAGCGTTAATTTGTAAAACTTCAGCGACTGTTTTGATGGCCAAATCTCCAAAAGAATGCCCGTGATTGTCATTGATTTGTTTTAAGTGATCTAAATCTAATCCGATTATGCTAAATGGTTGTTGCTGACGAAGAGAACGCCTAACCTCTTTTTGCATAAATTCTTCAAAATATCTTCGGTTATATAATCCCGTAAGCCCATCAGTAACAGCTTGTTCTTTTACTGTTTCAAATAGGTCTGCGATGGTTATTGCGATTTCTATTTGTTGAGCGTACATGTTTAAAAAATCTTTTTCAGCGTCAGTAATTTCTTCACGTGGAGAGAAAACGCAAAGCCAACCAAATGGTTTGTTTCTTATATAGAGTGGGATTGAGATGAAAGATTTGCTTTGAATGTTTTTCAATACTTTTTCAACGATTTTTTCATCGGCATCTGGCATTCCAAACTGTATCGCCTTTTTTATATCCAGTGTGTGTGTAATTTTTTTCTCATAAAGAGCTTGTGCGAAAAATCCGTCAGGATCATAATTAAGCTTTTTTACATCAAGAGGTCCTTTTATTATCGAATTAATTCTATCAACATTTTCGCCTTTAGAATAAGCTAGAATTGAAATATATTCCTTGTCATCTTCTGTTTCTTTTTTAATAATATTGCTGTGAAGATAACCTAATTCGCCTTGAAGGCTGTTAACAGTTGACTCTAGCACACCTTGCAAAGGTTTTGATGCGTTCATTATGTCAAGAATGTGTTGTAATGTCAGCATTCTTTTGTTAGCAAGGTTAAGCTCATTGGTGCGAATTTCGATTTCTTTTTCTAGCTCAACGTTACGCTCATATATTTCAAGATATTCCTCTTTACCACCATAAATATCATTTTCGATTTCTCGAATTTTTTTATTAAGTTCAGCGAATTTTTTGAAAAGCTTCAATTCCACCCCCGCTTAGTTTTATTTGTCCAAGCTTTAATTTTTACTTATTGATTATACATTAAGTCTTTAATATTTGCAATTTATTTTTATATTTGTTAAAATGTATAAATAGGGGAGAGTGTTATGAAATTGATGAATAAATTATTGTTGGTAGGAATATTTTTGCTTGTAAGTACAAAAGTAGTTTTTAGTGCCGAAGTTTGGTTGAATGATGCAAAACGATTGTTTCAAGATAATGCGGCGATTGTTTATGAAATTAATTTGCGTACATTTGCCGCTCAGGATATTAATAAAAATGGTATAATAGATTTTGAAGAAAAAGAGGAAAGCGGTACTTTTTTAAACGCAATTGCAAAATTAGATGAGCTTCGTCAAAAAGGAGTGAATACAATTCATGTTATGCCTATCACGCCTGTAGGTAAGGTGAAAGCTTTAGGTACGGCAGGTTCTTTATACGCTGCTACAAGCTTCAATAAACTAAATCCTCAACTCGCTAGTAAAAATAGTGCTTTATCTATTGAGGATCAAGCTATGAAATTTGTTAATGAGGCACATAAGCGTGGATTACGTGTTATTGTAGATTTGCCATCTTGTGGGTCTTATGATTTGTATATGCAACGACCAGATTTGTTCTTGAAAGATAGCAAAGGTCAACCAATAACCCCTTTGGATTGGACAGATGTTAGAGTTTTAGATGCTGGTTCAGACTTTAGTATAAACAATGCAGTGTATGAATTGTATGAAGATTTTGTTAAAATGGTGATAAATTTAGGATTTGATGGGATTAGAGCAGATGTGGCAACTATTAAGCCAGCTAAATTTTGGGATAAATTGATAAAGTTTTCACATAAACGTGATCCACAATTTGTTTGGCTTGCTGAAGCAACTGAAGCTTGGAATGAACCAGTCGCAGAAGGTGTACCTTTTACTTCATATGATAAATTGCTGAAAGCTGGATTTGATACATACTATGGTCCGTTTGTAGATTTTAAAAATTGGAAAACTTCGAAGGAATTTTATAAAGCAGTAGAGGGGATAACTGATTTATATACTAAATATGATGAGCCAAAATCTGTTATCGGAAGCTTTTCGACTCATGATGAGATTAGCCCTATTTTGGTAAATGGTAGTACGTATAGTGAGATGATTATATGGCTTAGTGCGACTTTGCCAGTTAATGCGTATTTCGTAGATGGTTTTGATACTGGTGATAATTATATTTATATGTGGGCTAATAAAAAAGCTAGAAAAACTTATACTGATGATGATTATTACTTTGTTCATCGTGGAAAAGTTGATATATTTAATTTTTCAAGACCGCCTTTAGGGACTAATTCTAGTATTTTTAATAACTTTATTGTAGCAAATGGGTTTAGAAAAAGATTTCAATCGTTTGTATCAAGAGGAAAATTTATACCATTGAAAACAAATTCTGAGAAGGTTGTTGCATATGCCGTTTCTTATAATGATAAAAGTTTGATAGTTATTGGTAATTTAAACTTTAGAGATTTTGAAAATATAGAAGTTAAAATATCCAAGTTAAAGCCTTCTAATATGGTGATACCAATTAAGATTAATAGTATTCCAATTGTTGAGAAAGGAAAAATTGTAGAAAAAATTAGTCCTGGAGAAATTCAAGTATTGTTGCTAGATGATATGGCTATAAAATAAATTAGATGAATAAAAATTAAAACGCTCCTGAATATTTGTTCAGGAGCGTTTTTTATAATTATAATAGTTTATTTGAGTTTGTCGATTAATTCTTCAACTTTTGTCTGCAGTGTTTGGTAATCAGTATTGTTATCTATTGTGTAATCCCAATTGGTGATATGGTCAAGTCCAACTTCTGTGATATCAGTTTCGCCGATTAATTCGCCTCTGTTTAAACGAGTTTCACGACTAGCTTCTACACGTATAGAAATAGCTCCAGCCGATTTGAAAACTTCATATTCGTGTTGTACACGAACGTCTGTAACCATTATGTTGCCTTCTTGTTCGACAATTTTTTGAAGCCAATAATCTGGTGATTGAGAACGTCCCCAATTGCCTAAATCGATTAAGCCTTGACGATATATAGGTTTGTTTTTTTCAATTTCTTCGTAGGTCAAACCTTTTTCTGCACCGTATGTTAATTTGATAATATCGCCCATAGCACAGCGTTTGTAATCGTTCATTTTTTCAAGCATTATTTTTGCAACAGTATCTTTGCCCGAGTATTGTTTTCCTGAAAATATAATAATTTTATTAGCCATTTTATTTTCCTTTAAATATTTTATTGTACAAATAGATTATAATATAAAAACTTGTGTATTTGTATATGTTTGCGTAACTTTGATGAACAGTGTCTTTTGCTCTTTAATTACTACTTGCTTAATAATTTTAACATTTAAGGTCTTTTTTATTGCAATTTGAATATTTTGTAAGTATTATTAGATAACTACGTAGATATAATAGTATTTTGCGTTTAAAAAAGAGTGTAGTTATTACAATAGTGGAAAATATAATATGGCATTAAACTTTCAAGAACTTGTGTTCAACTTACAAAAATTTTGGTCTGATTATGGTTGTATAATTCAACAGCCTTACGATACAGAAAAAGGTGCATCGACCATGAACCCTGCAACATTTTTGCGTTCATTAGGTCCAGAACCTTGGAATACTGCAATGATCGAGCCTTGTCGCAGACCTACTGATGCTAGATATGGTGAAAATCCAAATCGTTTAGGGCATTATTATCAGTTTCAAGTTATCCTGAAACCTTCACCTGATAACGCTCAAGAGCTTTATTTGAAAAGTTTGGAGGCTATGGGTATTGATTTAGGCGAGCATGATGTTCGTTTTGTAGAGGACAACTGGGAATCACCAACTTTGGGTGCTGCAGGTGTTGGCTGGGAAGTTTGGTTAGATGGTATGGAAATTACTCAGTTCACTTACTTTCAGCAAGTCGGAGGTTTAGAGGTCAAGCCAGTTGCATTGGAATTGACTTATGGATTAGAAAGAATTGCGATGTATTTGCAAAACAAAGAATCTGTATATGATATTATGTGGAATGATAAATTGAGTTATGGCGAAATATTTTTGCAAAACGAAATTGAACAATCAAAATATAATTTTGAGGTTTCAGATGCAAAAAGTTTGTTTGCGATGTTTGATTTATATCAAAAAGAAGTTGACAATTGCCTGAATGCAAATTTAGTGATGCCAGCTTATGATTATGTTTTAAAATGTTCGCATACTTTTAATTTGCTTGATGCAAGGGGCGTTATCAGTAAAGACGAGCGAATTAATTTTATTAATAGAGTTAGAACAATGGCTTCGGCGGTTGCAAAATTATATGTAGTGCAAAGAGAGGAATTAGGCTTTCCGCTTTGCAAATAAGATAAGGAAAACAGATGGCAGAGAAGTATAACAGAGCTACGCTTTCGCGTAATTTTTTAAGAACTATTACACGTGTAAAAAACCCCGATGATATGTTGGAGGAAGCAAAATCACAAGGTTTGGAAAAAACTTTAGGTGCTTTTGATTTAATAATGTTGGGTGTTGGTGCGATAATCGGTTCTGGTATTTTTGCGGTAGTTGGAATAGCTGCAGCTGGAAGTGCAGATGGTTCTATTATTGGTGCGGGACCAGCTTTGATGGTATCAATGATATTGGCGGCAATTGCGTGTATTTTTTCAGCATTATGTTATAGTGAATTTGCGACAATGATACCAGTAGCTGGTGGTGCTTACACTTATACTTTTGCTACATTGGGTGAATTTGCGGCTTGGATGGTCGGTTGGGTTTTGATGCTTGAATATGCAATTGGTTTTATAGCAGTAGCGTGTGCGTGGTCAAATCATCTTGTGCAGTTTTTGGCTGGTTTTGATAAAGTTTTGCCTGCTTGGTTGGCACACCCGCCTGCATGGTTAGTAAATGATGCTTTTACTGGTGCGAAAATTGCTGCTGAAAATCCTGATGCAATTCCGATGTTTTTCGGTTTGCCTATTTGTATAAATTTGCCAGCAATTTTGATTGTTTTATTAATAACTTCGATTTTAATAAGAGGTACGAAAGACTCTACTAAAATGGCGAGTATCATGGTATTTGTAAAGTTAGCAGTTATTGCGTTGTTCGTTGTAGCTGGTGCGTTTTATGTTCGTCCTGAAAACTGGACACCTTTTGCTCCTAATGGTGCTGAGGGGATTTTTGCTGGTGCGTTTTTAATCTTCTTTGCCTATATTGGTTTTGATGCTTTAGCGACAGCTGCAGAGGAATGTAAAAACCCGCAAAAAGATTTGCCGATAGGGATTATCGGTTCTTTAATAGTAACAACTATTGTATATGTATTGGTTGCTTTGGTTCTGACAGGAATGCAGGATACAAGTGGTGTTGTTAGTTTGGATTTCTTAAAAGCTCCGATGGCATATTGTATGCATTTGGTTGAACTTGATTGGGCTGCTGGTTTAATTTCTATTGGCTCGTTGGCTGGTTTGACCTCTGTTTTATTGGTTTTAGAGATGGCAGCAACTCGTATTTTGTATGCGATGAGTCGTGATCATTTTATATCAAAGCGTTTTCAAAAGTTAGATGAAAAATTCCATACTCCTGCTTTATTGACTAAAACAGTTGGAGCTTTGGCTGTTGTTGGTATTTTGACATTAAATTTAGATGTTGCTGCTGAGTTATGTAATTATGGGACATTTACTTCTTTCATAGTTGTTTGTGTTGCGGTGTTGATTTTGAGAAAAACAGACCCCGAGCGTCCTAGACCGTTTAAAGTTCCGTTTTCACCAGTTACGCCTTCTTTAGGCATTATAATTTGTGGTGGCTTGATGATTTATAAATCAATGCAACCTTCAGGTTCTGCTTTGCTTTTCCCTATTTGGTTGGGAGTTGGAGCGGTAATATACTTATTGTATGGTTTTATTAGAAATCGTATGAATGAAAATAAATTGCATAATGAAAAAGTTCACAATAAAAAACAGGAATTAACGGATAAATAATGAATATTAGAAATATAATTAGCAATGCTCTTAAAATAAAAAGCCCCGATGAGTTAATCGCTACGAGTAAAAAATCAGAGTTGAAGAAAACGTTAAATGTCTTTGACTTGATAGTTATCGGTATAGGTGCTGTAGTTGGTACAGGCATATTTACGATAATTGGTACGGCCATAAAGGGTGGTTTAGAGAATGTTGGTGCGGGTCCTGCTATTGTAGTATCAATGGTTTTGGCTTGTGTAGCGTGTGTTTTTTCTGCGTTATGTTATAGCGAAATTGCTGCGATGATTCCAGTTGCTGGTAGTGCGTATACGTATACTTATGCGACTATGGGTGAGTTTATGGCTTGGATGGTCGGTTGGATTTTGATGCTTGAGTATGCTATCGGAAACATCACTGTTGCAAGTGCTTGGACTGGTTATTTTGTTCAGTTCTTAAAAGGGTTTAAGAATTTTTTACCTGATTTTATAGTTAATTTCCCTATTTGGTTAAGAAGTGATTATCGTTCAATCTATGCTTTTTGTGATCAGTATGGGCTAGATGTTCATGATAAGATACCGTTTTTATTTGGTCATATTCCTGTTGCAATAAATTTACCAGCGATAGCGATAGTTCTTGTTTTGACGATGCTATTGGTTAAGGGGGTTAAGGAATCAACAAGGGTTGCTAGTATAATGGTTGGCATCAATATGTTTATGATAATTTCGTTTATCATAGTTGGTGCTTTTTATGTTAAACCTGAGAATTGGACACCTTTTGCACCTAACGGATTTGAGGGTGTGTTTATGGGGGCGTTCTTAATATTCTTCGCTTATATTGGTTTTGATGCGATTTCTACTACTGCGGAAGAGACTGAAAACCCACAAAGAGATTTGCCTATTGCTATTTTAGGAACGTTGTTGATATGTACGATTTTATATGTGTTGGTTGCGTTAGTGCTTACAGGGGCAGTGCCTTTGGGTTCAATTGATATTCAAGCACCTATCGCTCATGCGATGAGGGTTATTGGTAAAGATTGGTTTGCGGGGTTGATTTCAATTGGTGCATTGTGTGCATTGACTTCGGTTTTATTAATTTATCAATTGGGTACTACACGTATTTTGTATGCGATGAGTAGAGATAGATTTTTGCCTAAGTCATTGAGATTAATTCATAAAAAATTTAGAACTCCACATGTTCTTACTTGGATTTCTGGTATAATAGTAATCGTTTGTTCGCTGTTTATGGACTTGAATATATCAGCAGAGTTGTGTAATTTTGGTACATTTACGTCATTCATAATTATTTGTATAGCGGTATTGATTTTAAGAAAAACTGAACCTGATAGACATAGACCATTTAAAGTGCCGTTTTCACCTTTGTTTCCGATTTTGGGGATTTTGACGTGTGCTGGTTTGATGATTTATTCGATGAAGTTTTTATCGACTTCTGCGTTGTATTTCCCATTGTGGTTGTTGATTGGGCTTTTAATCTACATTGGTTACGGTTATGGACAAAAGCGTTTAGAAGAAAAGAACAAAGCTATTATGCAGGCGAAGTTAGATAATATTAAAAAATAGGGATTTGATATGTTAGAATTAAACTATAAATATGCAGATGCAAATGTTGTTGGTAATAAAAATGGTTTAAATATAGAGCAGGAATTTTCTAATTATAAGGGTGAAATTTCTAATATAATTTTAGATTTAAACAAGCGTAAAGACAAGCCAGGTCAATGGTTACAGTGGATGAATTTGGGATATAAAGAGGAAACTCTTTGGTATGTAAAAGAATTTGTATCTCAGATTAGGGGTGAATTTGAGAATGTATTAGTCGTTGGGATTGGTGGTTCGACCTTGGGTGGACAAGCGGTTACTGAGGCGTTGTTGAAACCTTTTTGGAATATTTTAACACCTGAGCAAAGAGATAATTACCCTAGAATATTCTTTTTAGATAATATTGATCCTGACACTATGAGCGGGTTATTAGAAATTTTGGATTTAAAAAAGACGCTTGTAAATGTTATTACTAAATCTGGTTCAACGGCAGAAACTATGTCGCAATTTATGGTATTGAAGGAGCTTTTGAAATCAGAATTGGGCGAAAATTATCGCAATCATATTGTGACTACTACTGATAAAAGGTCAGGAATTTTGCGTCAAATTTCGGAGCAGGAAGGGTATAAGACTTTTGTAATTCCTGATGATGTAGGAAGTAGATTTTCGGTGTTTTCTGCGGTTGGTTTGTTGCCTTTTGCACTTGTAGGTATTGATATTGATGAAATGATGAACGGTGTTAAGGACATGGATTTGTCTTTAAAAAACACGAATATTTTTGAAAATATTGCTGCACAAAATGCGTTGTTGCATTATTTGTTTGATGTGAAAATGCGTAAGAATATTTCAGTTATGATGCCATATTCTTCTAAATTAAAGTATGTACCAGATTGGTTTATTCAGTTGTGGGCAGAATCTTTAGGGAAGCAAAAAGATAAAGAAGGGCAAGATGTTCATATTGGTCCAACTCCTATTAAGGCAATCGGTGCAACTGACCAGCATTCTCAAGTTCAATTGTTTAACGAAGGTCCTAATGATAAGATTATTAATTTTATTAGGATTAATGAATTTGATACGACTTTAGAAATCCCTAAAATATATGAATATACGGGTGTTGGTTATTTGGGTGGTAAAACTATAAATCAGTTGATGCAGGCTGAAGCAGAAGCGACTAAAGCATCGTTGTTAGATCATAGTCGTCCTACGATAACGATTTCTATACCTAAAATCAATAGCTATTATTTAGCTCAGTTGCTTTATATGCTTGAAATTCAAACGGCAATAACGGGAGAATTGTATAACATTAATGCGTTTGATCAGCCAGGCGTGGAGCAGACAAAGAATTTTACATATGCACTTATGGGACGTACTGGATATGAGGATTCAGCACAAGAATTGCATGATAAAATTTTGAATAATTGATATTGGAATTACTAATAAATCTTAATAAAGACTTGAATAAATCTTAATATTTGTTATCATATAGTAAAGTACAATATAGGAACTAGATTATGAAGATAAATCCTATTGATCCTTTTCAAAGGCAAACAATTTCAATTAATTTGGCGACCTCTAATGTGAATGATCCAGCTGGAGTTTTGTCTGCTGCAAGAAGGTTGAGTGCTTCGGATTATCACAGATATGGATCAACGGTTGAATTTTATATCCCAAATATGTATAATGAAAAGTTTGTAAATAATGCAAAAGGCAATGGGCTTGACGTTATAATATAGTTTTAATAGAGAGAGAAAGTGATTAAATTAAAAAATAAAATAAAATTAGTAATTTCAATTGGATTTGTCATATTGTTTGCAAGTAATCAATTAGGTTTTTGTGATAGTGCAGTTATGCAAGATGATGAAGCTAATAGTACAACCTTAATAAAGGCTGGAGTTTCTGTTGTGGATAATGTGCCAACTGGGTTTTATGGAATGTGGCGAGTTAATGCGACATTGAGTGATACTTCTGCAAGTGATTTATTCAGAACTTCTAGTGTCGATATTTGGAACTTATCACGCACTGGTGACGTCATTAATTTAACAAATCCAGCAACTGGGGCTTTTGCTTCTATTACATTGGATTATGTGGATAGTAATATAATTAAATTTACTAAAACAACAGGGGAAGACAATCAAAAATTAGTTGATGTTGTTGAGATAAAGCTAGAAGACGATAATTTTACAGGGATAAATAGGTTAACTCTGCAAACGCTTTCTGATATTGATAATTCTGTTATCAAAGAAGACTATGGTATTTTTATGCTGAAGGGCGAGAAGATTTCTGGAAAAAATATACTGAAGAATGGCGATAAATAGTTATAAATAGGGGTAAATAGGGTAAATGAAGGTGAATAATGAAAAATTATAAATTTGATACAATAATTTTAGGTGGTGGTCCAGCGGGTTTTTCGGCAGCGATTTATGCTAGTCGTGGGGCGGTTTCGACAGCTATTGTTGATATTAGTATGTTAGGTGGTCAACCTTCAAATTATTTGGAGTTAGAAAATTATCCTGGTTTTCCTATTATCGGTGGTTATGATTTGATGGAAAAGTTTGAGGAACATGCAAATAAGTTTGGAGTGGAAAAATTTCCGATGCAGGAAATTGAAGAGATTGATTTGGTTTCAAACCCAAAAGTTATTAGAACTAAAGAGGCTGAGTTTTTTGCAAAATCAATAATATTAGCAACTGGTGCGCAATCTAAAAAATTAAATGTTCCTGGTGAAAAAGAATTCTTAGGTCGTGGTGTTAGTTATTGTGCGGTTTGTGATGGAGCTTTTTATCGTGGTAAAACTGTTGCGGTTGTCGGTGGTGGAAACGCTGCTGTTGAAGAGGCAATGTATTTGACTAAATTTGCTGATAAGGTTTATGTTGTTCACAGGCGTGATGAGTTGAGGGCTGATAAAATCGTTCAAGAGCGTGCTTTTGCGAATGAGAAAATCGAGTTTGTTTGGAATGCTGTTATAACAGAAATTCAGGGTGAAGATTTGGTTCACACGGCAGTTCTTGAGGATACAAAAACAGGTGTTAGATCTAATCTATCTGTCAATGGTGTTTTTCCTTATGTAGGATTTACGCCAAATGTGGATAATGTTAATGGACAAATTGAGCAAGATGCAAATGGATTTATTGTTACAGATGAAACTATGCAGACTTCCGTAAAGGGTGTTTTTGCAATTGGTGACGTGAGAAAAACTCCACTTAGGCAGGTGATAACCGCAGCTTCAGACGGAGCAATCGGTGCTGTTTTTGCCGTTAAGTACTTAGAAACTTTAATCGAAGAAATTCCGCAATCAGTTTAATTTATAAGTAGTATTGAATGATATTAGGTTTTATTCAAAAATAATACTTTCTTCTTCAAGTTGCCTGTTTTTATTTTTATTGATTGGGATTATGTCGCCATCAGTGTAGGTTGAGTTTCCATAAGTCCTACTGACAGAGCCGTCAGAACCATAGGTGGAATTGCCATAAGTTCTGTATGTTGTTCCGTCATTTTTGTAGGTAGAGTTGCCGTATTTTCTATAAACAGAGCCGTCAGAACCATAGGTTGAGTTTCCATATGTTCTGTATGTTGTCCCATCATTTTTGTAGGTAGAATTGCCGTATTTTCTATAGACAGTGCCATCAGAGCCATAAGTTGAGTTTCCATAGGTTCTGTATGTTGTTGAATCGGCTAGTGATATTGCTGGCATGAATATGATTAATGCTAAAATAAATAATATCTTTTTCATATGAATATTATACATAATTTTTATCAAAAGACAATAGAGCATATAGGTATAAAAACAAAGCAAAAAAAGTTGTCAGTGGCAACTTTAAATAAACACGAGGATATAAATTCTTTGTGTTGAATTTTTGTCAATAAACTATCTAATATCATAATAGTTTTTTATGATATTTTAAAAACCAATATAGCGATTGTTACTTTTTTGCAGAAGTGTTCTCAAGAAACGAAAAATCATTGCCAAGATATTCTTCAACCTCCTTTAATAATTGTGAAGGTTTAAGCTCTAAAGCTTCTGCAATACGCCAAAATGTGGTCATTTGTGGGTCTTTGCCACCATTTTCAAGGTCTGCCCAAATGGATTTGCCAATTCCAATTTCTTCAGCACTCTTTGTAATCGATTTTTTACGATTATTTTTCACTATTGAGGCGATTGCCAATTGTAATTCTTTTTTTCTATCTTGCATAATTATTATTATTGTTCTAATATAATGACAGGTTGTCAGCGTACGATGACAAAAACTTTAGAATAACATTTTCGAATGACGATGTATATAGCTAGGCGTAAAGATTTTCTAAGTTTATTTAAATCGGTAGTAGAAAATGAAATAAAAGAACAAAAAAGAACAAAAAAAGAGAAAACTTTTAAAGGAGTAATATGAAAAAGAAAATAGCGTTTTTTTGTGATAAGTATCAAGAACTAAATATTAGCACTGGTGGTGAGAAGCTTAATTTTATTCTGATTTGTCAATTAGTTGAAAAGGGGTTTATAGTTGATGTTTTTGCAAAGAATTATCCTGATTTAAAAAGTGTGGCAAATGATTATTATAATATATGTGATATTGATGTTAATTCTGTAACAAACAACTATGACATTGTGCTTTCAGAAGGGGCAAATTACCCAAGCGATATTACATACATACACGGACATAGCTATAATTATAGGATTTCAAAAACTCAAAATAAATTCCAGCACTTTATTTATAAAATAATTTCTAATAAAAGTCATAAAAAACGGCTGAAAGCAGATGAGTTAATCAAAAAAAATATTGAAAATATAAATAAAATAATTGTATCTTCAAATGTGTTAAAACAGGACTATATAGAAAATTTTGGGATTAGTGAGGATAAATTGGTTACGATACCACCACCGATTATATCAAGTATAGTTGATTATAAGTTAAAAAATAAAAAGAAAACAGTTTTTGGTATTTCTGCTAATGGTTTTGTGAATAAAGGTGGTTTTATCCTCATAAAAGCAATAAAAGAGTTAACAAACACTCACAATGACTTTGGAGTCAGAGTTATTTATCAAAAAGCTAAAAAGAATTTAGCACTACAATTTTTGTTAAATTTTTATGGAATTCGAAAATATATAGACTTTATTCCTACACAAAAAAACATGTCTACTTTTTATAATTCATTAGATTTTTGCTTACAAACCTCTTTTTTTGAAACATTCGCCATGGTGGCAAGCGAGGCGATGAACCATTATAAACCAGTTATTGTTACAGATGTTTGTGGTGTATGCGATATTTTAATAAATGGTAAAAATAGTTTTATCTGCTCAACTAAAACAAATCGAGTCAAAAATTTGGTTGAATGTATGAAAAAAGCTATTGATTTATCGGAAGTAGAATATGAAAAAATGGCAAAAAATGCTTTTGAATCAACTCTTGAATTGTCAGTTGAAAATTTTATTCATAAATATATTGAGGAGATTCGTAATGTGTAAAAAATCGAATGAAATCTTTAATATTGAAAAAACTTCAAGACATAAAATTTACACGATTTTGGGAATAAAAATTAGGGTAAGTGTTTTAAATGCTAAAAAATTACAAAAAATAGTTCCTGCAAATTATGATAAAAAAATTGCTGAATTAAGGGCGAAAAAGGACAAAATTAGAGTAGCTTTTTTAATTACTGAAAATTCAAAATGGCAATTCCAATCTATTTTTGAAGAAATGAAGAATGCCCAACATTTTGAGCCTTTTGTTTTGGTGACTTTGACCGAATGTGTTCATTTTGAACAAGATAAAACAAGAAACAACTTAGAAGAAAATTATAATTTCTTTAAATCAAGAAATATTCCTGTTCATAGAGCTTATGACAAAGAAAAAAGGAGTTTATTTGCTTATCCAAATTCAGCCCGGATATTGTTTTTTATCAACAGCCGTGTGAATCGCAAAGCATTCAACAGGCTGTAAATGTTTCAAATTTTGCTCTAACTTTTTATATTCCATATGGTTTGACATTACTTTCTTATAAAAATAATTATATTGAGCGTTTCCACAGGCATCTTTATAAATATTTTGCTGTGCATGATATGGGAATTCCAAAATTATTTAGAAAAAAAATTACAAATGTTACTCCTGTTGGTCACCCTAGGTTAGATGAGTATTTTACAGAAATTAAGAATGAAAACATTTGGAGAGAAAAAGAAAAAATTAAAATCATCTATGCTCCCCATCATTCTTTTGAAAAAAGGAGTTTAAAATTTGGTACATTTGCTTGGTCTGGTAAAAAAATACTTGAACTTGCAAAAAAATATTCAAATGAAGCCACCTTTATTTTGAAGCCACACCCAAGGTTTGATTATGCAATTTTGAGTAATAACATAATGACTGAAGATGAATTAAACTCTTTTTATAAAGAATGGCAAGTATGTGGAGAGATTTATGATCAAGGTGATTATTTTGACTTATTTAGAACTTCAGATGCTCTGATTACAGATTGTGTTTCTTTTTTAGCGGAATATTTACCAACAAAAAAACCAATTATCCAACTCAAAAGAAAAGATAGCATGAAATTTAATAGTTTTGGAAAAGCTATTAGCAAAGATTTTTATGGTTGTTATAATGAAAAAGAATTAGATGATGTTTTTGAAGAAGTGATTATAAATAAAAATGATTTTCTTAAAGAAAAAAGAATAAAAAGTGCTGAAGAAATTTTTCAATTCAAATCAAAAGTTTCAAAAAAAATTATTGCAGAAATAGAGAAAGTGTTGGGGTGAAACAAGTGCCAAGTAAAGAAACACAAAATAAAATTATTGATAAAAATTATTGTATGAGTCATTATCTCTCGTTGAGATACATAGATGATGAAAGTTATGAATTTTTTGAAGGACTAAATCATAAGGTTCATAGAAATAGTAAAATTTTGCAAGAAGAACGTATTCCTTGCAAAACGGCTCAAGATATTGATTTTAATATAAAAAATATAATTGAAGAGGAATTTGTTGCTGGAAAAACAGCAATTTTGTTAAGTGGCGGGATTGATTCTGCTATTTTAGCATCATATTTACCTGAAGGAACAAAAGCATATACGATGCATTGTGTTGCAGATGGAGCAATTAATGAAACAGCTCAAGCAAAAAAATATTGCGACTATTATAATTTAGATCATTCAATAGTAGATATTTCTTGGGAAGATTTTGAAAAATATACTCCAGAAATTATTAAAGACGCTAATGTTCCTGTGCATTCAATAGAAATTTTATTACACAAGGCAATATTACAAGCAAAAGCTGATGGTATTGAGTATTTAGTTGTTGGAGATAGTGCTGATTCAACTTTTGGGGGATTTAGTAAATTACTCTCTAAAGATTGGACATTATTCGAATTTATGGAAAATTTTGTTTATACAAAACCTGAAAAGGTTTTAAAAAATCCTGTTTCTATGATTGATATCTATAAAAAATATTGTAATGGTGATTTTTTTAATACACAAGAATATATAAAAGATGAATACGCTAAAGAATCATTAACTTCTTATTTGCATGCATTTGAATTTGGTAATATTGATTATATTGCTCCGTATACATATTTGAAAATGGCAGAGCCTCTAGATTTAGATAAAGTAAGAAGCGGAGAAAGCAAGTATCTATTAAGAGAACTATTTAAACTCAAATACCCACATTTAGATATTCCAGAAAAAATACCAATGCCAAGAGCCACAGAGCAATGGTTTAAAGACTGGGAAGGACCAAAAAGAGAAGAATTTTTGCCAAATTGTGTCAGCGGATTAACGGGTGATCAAAAATGGCAAGTTTATTGTTTAGAATTATTTTTGAATATTTTTGATAAGGGGGAATAAATGCAAATAGGGTACACATCTGGAGTTTATGATTTATTTCATATAGGACATTTAAATTTATTAAAAAACGCAAAAGGTTTATGCGACAAATTGATTGTTGGTGTAACGATTGATAAATTAGTTGAATACAAAAACAAGCGTTCTGTTATACCATTTGAAGAAAGAATAGAGATTGTCCGCAGTATAAAATGTGTAGATGCTGCTATTCCTCAAGAAGAATTAGATAAATTTAAAATGTGGGAAAAATTGCATTTTGATATTTTATTTGTTGGTGATGACTGGTTTTCTCACCCATCTTGGCAAGAGATGGAAGAAAAATTTAAAAAAGTTGGGGTTAGAGTAGTATATTTCCCTTATACCAAAACAACAAGTTCTACCTTGATAAACAAAACTTTGGTTAATTTAAGAGGAAATAATGATGAATAAGTTAAAAAATTATTTTTGTAAAAGAAAAATCTTAAGACGAGCAAAAGCTTGTGGAGAAAGGCTAAGTATTGGAGGAGTGAGTAAAATAAACAAAAACACTTACCTTGGTAAAAGAGTTTGTTTTAATGGAATGGAAATTATGGGCGATGGAAAAGTTACCATTGGGAATTATTTTCATTCAGGTGTTGAGTGCTTAATTGTCACTCAAAACCATAACTATGATAATGGAGAACACATTCCATATTCTCCAAATGATTACAGCTATAAGGATATTGAAATAGGAAATTGTGTTTGGCTGGGTTCAAGAGTGATGATTTTGCCTGGGACAAAAATTGGCGATGGGGCGATTATTCAAGGTGGCTCTGTTGTTCATGGTGAAATTCCCAAATATGCAATTGCTGGTGGGAACCCAGCTAAAGTTTTCAAATATAGAAATAAAGAACATTATGATAGGTTAGAAAAAGAAGGAAAATTTAATTAAAGGGAAAAGCATAAAACGTTTATGGGTCATTATGGGGCATGTTACTAAATATCAATAATGCTATATGTTGTAGAATTTGTGGTAAATAGATATATTACAATTATTATAAAAAACAAATAACTCTCAAACACCCACTAAAACAACGCAAAAAAAAGTTGCCAGAATGTGGCAACATTAAATAAACACGAGGATATTAAGAGAGAGAGTATAAAATCTTTCTTGAAATCTGCTATTCATAAACTCGAATGACTGATTAGTATTATATTTTTCCAATTTTTTTTCTAAATAATTTCGATTTCCCTTACTTCTATATAAAGTATTTTTAAAGTATAAAATTGACTATTTAGTCTTTAATTGTAAATGAAATGTTACATTGTATTTTGATTATTCTTCTAACCCTTGTTCTGGTAGGGATTGACAAATTAATACTTGTTATATTTGAAAAAAAATGATACAATATATAAAAAAAGGAATAAGTTATGAGTGATGAAAATAATAAATTTGATATAAAAAAATTGTTGACGCAAGCAGTTTCTAAAGGTGCATCTGATCTTCATTTGCAGGTCGGTGAAGCTCCTGCTTTGCGTATAGATGGGAAGATTTTAAAGGCTGCAGGTATTTTGTTAACTGGAGATGACCTTTTGGAAGCTGCAAAGTTATTAGTGCCAGAATCTTTTAAAAGTAATATTAAGGAAGTTTATGACTTGGATTTTTCTTATGAATTGCCTGGAGTGTCTCGTTTTCGTGTGAATTTAAGCCGTCAGTTGGACAAATTAGCGTTAATTATAAGAACAATACCTTATGATATCAAGACTACTGCTGAATTAAATTTGCCAGATACTATCAAGCAATTCTCAGAATTGAATAATGGTTTGATTTTGGTTACTGGACCAACAGGTTCTGGTAAGTCTACAACGATAGCTTCTTTGATCAATGACATTAACTTAAATCAACAAAAACACATTATAACAATTGAAGATCCTGTCGAGTATGTTTTTAAAAGTGAAAGATCGATAGTGTCGCAACGTCAAGTTTTAATAGATACTCCATCGTTTATGGAAGGGCTTAAATATTCACTAAGACAAGATCCAGATGTTATATTTATTGGTGAAATTAGGGATAATGAAACAATTTCGGCTGCGTTGAAGGCTGCTGAAACTGGACATTTAGTATTCGCAACAATCCATACAAACGGTGCTATTCAGACTATAAACAGAATTGTTAACATGTTTGAGCCTGCTGATAGAGATTTTATACGTGTGCAGTTGGCTTCGGTCTTGCGTGGAACTATTTCACAAAAACTTTTGCCAGTTGCAGGGACTACGGGGCGATTGCCAGCTTGTGAAATTTTGGTTGTGACGCCTACGGTTATGGATTGTATCGAGAAAAATGAGCTTGAAGAAATTTATAGTTTAGTTAAAAAAGGCAATTTTAATAATATGATTACTTTGAACGAATCTTTACATAAAATACACAAAAAAGGGCTTATCACAAAAGAAGTCGCTTTAGAGTATTCAGACAATCAAGTTGAGTTATCGCAAATGATACGTGGTGCTTATCACGGGGCTTCTTTGGGACGCTGATGAGCAATTTTGTAACCGATGCTATTAATTTGAAATCTTATTCTTTAAGTGAGGCTGATAAAATAGTCGTAATGTATTCTAAGGATAAGGGGCTTATTCGTGGGATTGCAAAGGGCGTGAAAAAACCTAAAAGTAAGTTGGGTGCGAGAATGGATTTGTTGGTTGCAAATAAATTGATGCTTCATAAAGGGAAAAATCTTGATAAAATTTGTCAGGCTGATGCTCTAAATACATTTAATAAAACTCGTCAAAATATGGATAAGATATTTTATTCAATGTATTTAACAGAAGTTATAAATAATTTTGGTGTTGAAGATGATCCTTGTTCTAGTGAAATTTATGATTTGCTTTATGCTGGTTTGGATAGGATTTCTAGGGCTGATAACAAGATTGAAATACTAATCGCAACAATAAAATTTCAATTAAAAATGATGCAGGTTTCGGGGTTTGGCATCGAGTTAGAAACTTGTTTGCATTGTGGCTGTGCGATTAATGATGAGAATATGTATTTTTCATCAATGAGTGGTGGTGTTTTGTGCAACAAGTGTGATGTTTCTTTGCAAGCTACTAAGGTTTTGCATTACAAATTGAGAGATTTTCTTTTGGCTATGTTGCAATTTGATTATGATGTAAAATCTGAATATGAAGAAAAAGCAAACGAAAAAGTTTGCTTAGTCTGTTTTGAATTAGTAAAAGATTATATTAATAATCAGTCGTCAAAAAAGTTTAAATCTACAAAGATTTTACAAGAAATTCAGTAATATTTTATTAGAATTCAAAGTAATAGTTTTGTGTGCTAGTTGATAGGTCAAATCTTAATAAATCAGGATTTTCTCTATCTCTTAACACTAATATATTAATGCTTTCACCTGCAGGGATTGTGTAATCTTGTGGAAATTCATAGGTGAATTTTATAGATTCTGTTTGAATGGTTGCTGTGCGAACCCAGTCAGGTATGCATGCAAGCATTGAAAGTCCGAGTGTGAATGGAGCTAAGAATGAACCAGTGTAGGCTATAGCATCAATTCTGTCAAGGTCGATGTATGTGCTTTTGGTCACATCTTTTATGTTGATTACTGTATTAGAATCAACTTTGTTTATTATTAAATCGTCATCAGTATTGTTTTTTAGAGTGTATTCGTAAGCGTGTGCGAATTTGTAAGTTTTTTCTTTTAATTTATATTTGTTTTTGGTGATTTGAAATTCTTCGTTATGGTATTCTTCTGTTGATAATTTTCTTAATTCGATTTCGTCTGTATTATTTTTATAAGCGACTTGTGGCACATCTTTGTTGTCTTTAATAAGTTTTGCATCAATTTTATCGACAGTATCTTCAAACCATTGAGTTTTTTTAGGAACTACTTTTAGGCTCGGTAATTTTTTTTCTCGAGCGTATCGAATAAAATCAAATTGATATTCTTCTTTAATTTGTTTATCTTTTAATTCTTCATAAGCTGTTTTAGTTTTAATTAAAATTGTTTCAACATCGTTAGAGTTTTTGGCTTTTCTTGATGATGAACCTACAAATATATTAGTGTTGTCAAAGTCTTGATAATATCTGATGTAATATGTATCAAATTCATCTTCATCTTCTTTTGGTCGTTGATAATAATAAATTCTATCTGTTTCATCTTGAAAAATCTCAAAATCATTTTCGCTTTTCAAAGTGTTCATTATCAAAGTTTCAATATCACTATCTTTAGAATTTAGGATAGTATATAAATTATAATATGTTTTAACATCAGCGAAAGCAGTGCTTTGACAAAGTATTACAAATAAAATAGTACAAAATAATTTCTTTAACATCTCTACACCTCTATGTCTTATTTGGTAATTGATTATTTATAGAAAAATTATATCATAAAAAACAATAACAATTGTTCTAAAACATTTATATGAAAAAGCCTCTTAAATATATTAATAAAAAGAGGCTTTTGTTTATTTTGTTAATTTGTTTTATCTCACGCAACGAGCATTGACAGCTGAATATGATTTTAGGTTGTCGGTATTATATGTCTCGCCACCAGAAGTACCATCAACATATACGTTATCTGCTCTAAACGATTTATGGTACGCTGTCAAATTACTTGTTGATGTATCTGACCAATATCTCCAGTTACCTACACCACTATATGAAAATGTCATCGATAACTCAGCACCTTTGGTTTCATTAAACACTATACTAGAAACAGTACCAGTTTCAGCTGGAACATAATCTAAATCATACAAATATTGTGTCAAATAAGCAAGTTCTGATAATGTAGGCAAAGATTTTCCTGCATCGCTACATGCTTTCAAAGCACCCGCCCAATAGTTTTTTGTACAATCTGGTGTGCCATCATATGCCCAACTTTCTTGAACTGTTGTTGTAAATGACGTATCCCAACTATTATATCCATCACATGTGTCTTCAGCAGAATATGGTGTGTCAGAAGTGTCCCAACAAGCATCTAAACCTTCAATATTAATCCCTAATGATGAATTCAGTGCAACAATATCACTACCAACCATGTTTTTACCAGAATTCCCATTCACATCAGCTATTATCGCAATGCATTGAGTAGCTTCTGTTCTGTTCAGTCCACTCTCATAAGGGTCTAGCCACTCGCAATCTAGGTCATAATTAATAATTGCTTTTGTTCCATCTGCTAAAACTATTCCAACATTATCACTTGTAAAATCCCTGTTTAGAACGTCTGCTGCAAAATCCTCACCAGTAACTAAGTCATCAACATAGACTTTCTCATCACACGAGCTTATCGCAACATCAGGGAAGCAATCTGTCATATCGGTCAAATCACAAGTTTCATTGATTTTTAAATATTTTCCTAATTCTGCGACAAAATCCTCAGCGTCTGAATATCCAGTAAGTTTTTCATGAAATCTCATTTGATTCATCGCTTCATAAAGTCGCTCTTGAAACAACGTTTTTTTAGTGTCCAACGCTTTATATTGATAATTGCTAACTAAATTCGGTATCGTCATCGCTGAAACAACACCGATTATGCCTAGGGTGATTAAGACTTCTGCGAGAGTAAACGCAGAACGCTTCGTCATTGAAACCACCCCGACCTCACGGTCACCCCTCCAGCGGAGGGGAATGCGACTGCCACCTTGAACTCGATTTAATAAAGGGTTTTCGTCACAGTCAAAAATCCGCAAATTCGGAATGACGTTGCTTGGTGTAAACTCTTTTTTAATTTTAAACATATAATTCTCCTTTCATGAATTAATAATTTCTAGATTTAATACTTTTCTGGATTACCACGCTCTAAATTCCCCTCCCGTGGAGGGGTGCCTGTAAGGCGGGGTGGTTACTATTTTATCCCCTCACACATTGAAACCACCCCGTCAACTTCGTTGCCACCCCTCCAGTGGAGGGGAATTACTCCCGCTTGAATAGACGGGTCCGCTTTCTGCCTCTGTTCACTTGCGTTTCATTGGAGGGGAATACGACTGCCACCCTGAATTCGATTTAGCAAAGGTTTTTCGTCACAGTCGAAAATCTGCAAATTCGGAGTGGTAGGGTTTAATGTGGACGTAATTTTTTTGTAAAGTTTTTTCATATACTGTTCTCCAATTTTATAAATTACTCTTCATTTATATGAAATGTATTTCATATAAATATACAATATTACATAGCGACTATAAAGTCAAGTAAGTATAATTAGCTTATGGATAAGACTAAATTACTATTGAAACTTGGTAATAAAATCAGATATGAAAGGCTAAAGCGTCAACTGTCGCAAGAGAAATTAGCAGAACTTGCAGAAATGAGTATGCGTTCAATAAGTTTGTTAGAGTGTGGGTATAATAATGTTCAATATTTTTCTTTGGCAAAAATCGCTGAGGCTTTTGAAATGAATATTAGTGAATTAACTGATTTTAGACTTTAATTTATTGAAAAATTAAAAAATAATTAATTTTAATGACTTTTGTTAAAAATGTATTAAAATAAAAATATAAGTCTTTGTTTTTATTTGGAGTTTTAATCATGATAAATTTTGATAAGTTTACGAATTATTCGCAAGAGGTTTTGAATTCGGCGGGTGCTTTGATGCAGGCTAAAAAAAATAACGAACTGCAACCTGCACACATTTTGCTTGCGATGATAAAAGATAGTGGTATTTCAAAGGATTATTTGCAAGAGTTAAAGCTGTTAAATCAAGGCTTTATTGATAAAGTCGTTTTGATTGTGGATTTTTATCCAACAATTTCTGAGCCACCTAGTGGGCAGGTGTTTTTATCAAAAGAAACTTATCGCTTACTTGACTTGGCTACGGCACAAGCACAAGAGCTAAAAGATGATTTTGTTGGGATTGAGTGCTTGTTATTAGCAATGGTTCAGCTGTCTAATAGTGATGTTCAAACTTTGTTTCAAAAATATAATATTAACAAAAATTCTATTTTAACAGTGATGAAAAAAATTAGAGGTAATAAAAAAGTGGATAGTAAAAATGCAGAAGAGAATTTGAAGGCTCTTGAAAAATATTCAACAGATTTGACCGAGCTTGCTCGCAAAGGAAAGCTAGATCCTGTAATTGGGCGAGATGAGGAAGTTAGACGGATAGTACAGGTGCTAAATCGCCGTACTAAAAACAATCCTGTTTTAATAGGTGAGCCAGGTGTTGGTAAAACTGCGATTGTAGAAGGGTTGGCACAAAGGATTGTGCGTGGTGATGTGCCTGAGAGTTTAAAAGATGTTAAATTAATATCACTTGACTTGGGGGCGTTGGTCGCTGGTGCAAAATTCCGTGGGGAATTTGAGGAGCGTTTGAAAGCTGTGCTTAAAGAAGTCGAGGACTCTAATGGCGAGATAGTTATGTTTATTGATGAATTGCACACAGTTGTCGGGGCTGGAGCTTCTGAAGGCTCAATGGACGCTGGTAATCTGTTAAAACCGATGTTAGCTCGTGGAATTCTTCGTACAATTGGTGCGACTACTATTAATGAATATAGAAAATATATTGAAAAAGATCCAGCATTAGAACGCCGTTTTCAACCAACTATGGTCAATGAGCCTAGTGTTGAGGATACGATTAGTATATTGCGTGGTTTGAAGGAAAAATATGAGGTGCATCATGGGATTAGAATTTTAGATAGTGCGTTAATTCAGGCTGCGAAGCTTTCTGATAGATATATTACTGATAGGTTTTTACCAGATAAAGCGATTGATTTAATCGATGAGGCATCTTCTTCGTTAAGAATTGAAATTGATTCGATGCCTGAAGAGATTGATAAAATGCTTCGTCAAAAAATACAATTAGAAATCGAACGTGAAGCTTTGAAAAAAGAAACGGTGGGTGAAGCGAAGATTAAGGTTGAACAGATTACTGCTCAAATAGACGATTTGCAAGCAAAAATTTCAACGCTCAAATCTCAATGGGAGGCTGAGAAAGCTTCTATTACAGGTGAGGCTGGGATTAAAGAGCAGATTGAGTTGGTAAAAAATAAAATTGATGAGGCAGAGAGAAATACTGATTTGCAAACCGCTGCGGAATTGAAATATGGTAAACTTTTGGAATTGGAAAAACAGCTTGTTTCGGCACAGAATAAAGAAAAAGTTGAAAATAAGTTGTTGAAAGAAGAAATCACTGATGATGATATCGCTAATGTCGTTAGTAAGTGGACTGGAATTCCTGTTACTAAATTGATTGAAAGCGAGATGCAGAAATTGATTAATATGGAGGATTTAATCCATAAGCGTCTGATTGGTCAATGCGAAGCTGTAGAAACGGTTTCTGATGCAATTCGCCGTGCTAGATCAGGGTTGAAAGATCCAAAGCGTCCTATAGGAACATTTTTGTTTTTAGGTCCAACTGGAGTTGGTAAAACAGAATTAGCTAAAGCTTTGGCTGAGTTCATGTTTAATGACGATGAGGCATTGGTTAGGATTGATATGTCTGAATATATGGAAAAACATAACGTAGCACGCCTAGTCGGTGCGCCTCCTGGATATGTTGGATATGACGAGGGCGGACAGTTGACTGAGGCTATTCGCCGTAAGCCTTATTCGGTCGTATTGTTTGATGAGATTGAAAAAGCACACCCTGACGTTTTTAATATTATGTTACAGATTTTTGATGATGGTAGGTTGACTGATGCTAAAGGTCGAACTGTTGATTTTAAAAATACTTTAATTATTATGACAAGTAATATTGGAAGCGATATTATTCTTGAAAATTCTTTGAATTCAATGGTTTCTCAAAACGATTTTAATTCTACTAAAAATCAGGTGTTAGATATTTTAAAAACTCGATTTAAGCCAGAATTTTTAAATAGGATTGATGAAACGATTTTCTTTAAAGCTCTAAATCTGCAAGAGTTGTCAGAAATTGTTGATATTCAGATGAATTATTTAAGAGAGTTGTTAAAAGAGCAAGAGCTTACATTTGAAATAACTGATGAGGCGAAAGAATTATTGGCAACACGTGGATTTAATCCGATATATGGGGCAAGACCATTGAAGCGAATAATCCGTCAGTTGATAGAAAATCCACTCTCAAAATTGATATTATCGCAAAAATTTATTAAAGGAGATAATATCAAAATTGCAGTAGTTGATGATGAGATAGTTTTTGGATAAAAAAAGTTTATTATTATATTGGAAATTATACAAAAAGCGACCTTGAATTTATTCAAGGTCGCTTTTTGCTGTGATTTATTTGATTTTATTCTTCTACGCAAAAAATATAACGGTTACTGTAATAGCGATATATTGTACTAATATTAGCAGTATATGTTGTATAAAAACTTCTACGATATGCATCTGTTGAAGAAGCTTCAATTCCTGACCATATAGCAAATCCTCTAGTATCAGGCTCTGATAACCCGTAATATGTCAATCTATCACTATCAGGTGTGCCGTCTAATGTTCCATATGCATCTACAGTGCCTCCATATACATCAGATGCAATAAGAGCTAAGTCATCTAATGTTGGCATGTTGCTCACCCCGCCACAATAAGCAATAGCCCCTGCCCAATAGTCTTTGCCACTGCAAGTATCATCAGGACAACAATCTTTAATTCCTAAGCCATTTTTTTGATTTTCACACTCATTATATGTTAAATACCCTACTGTTGAATTCATAACTGGTGTTGTTGTTGCACAAGTGCCGTTGCTAAGTATAAACGAACACTCAATTTGAGCGTTCAAGGTCAGGATATCACTATTAAGCTTATTTTTCCCTTTTTTACCGTTCAAATCATACACCATTGATACGCAATTAGACGCTGCTGCACGATTTGCTCCGCCATCATATGGGTCAAGCCAATCACAACTATCTTGATAATTTATTAGAGCAGAAACGCCATCAGCAAAAATAACGCTCACGTTATCACTCGTGAATTTATCTTTCTTTGATTTCATTACCATTTGCGAACCTGTCGCTAGGTCATCTTCTACGATTATCGTTGAAAGTTCTGTTGTGATAGTTTCAGGAAAGCATTCTGTTAGTTCAGAACTATCGCAAACCTCGTTTATTTTAATATATTCACCTAATGTTTCAACAAAATCCATCGCACTGGTATATCCAGTTAATTTTTCATGAAACCTCATTTGATTCATAGCTTCTTCTAAACGTCCATCGAATAATTCTTGTTTTCGCTCAAGTGCCTTTGACTGCATATTACTTATCAAACTCGGCATCGTCATCGCCGCCACAACACCGATGATGCCTAATGTAATTAGAACCTCAGCAAGCGTAAACGCAAAACGTTTCGCAATTGAAACCACCCCGACCTCACGGTCACCCCTCCTGCGGAGGGGAATTACTCTCGCTCGAACAGATGGGTTCGCTTTCTGCCTTTGCTTGCTTGCGTTCCACAGAGGGGAATTTAATTCATTCCCGTGCGTAGCTTTTTCCCCCGTCATTAGAGGGAAAACTTGCTTAACAAATTTTGATTTCACATCACCCCGCTTTTGTTCGTTCTTGTTTGTTTTCATAAATCATTTCCTTTCGTTTGTTTTTTGTATTCATGCATTATTTGTTATACTTGTTATAATATAGATGAATAACGTCATGTTTTTTGAAATTCTTGTTGCTACAACTAATAATATATTGCAAAACAACAATTGTCAAGGAAATATTAGCTTTTACAAAGTTATTTATTATATAAATTTATTTAATAATATTTGTATGAATATAAAAATAAAATTAGGAAAAAAGATTAAAGAGTTGCGTAAAGCTAGAAATTTGACACAAGAGCATATGTCAGAATTGATGGGGATTGAACCAGCAAGTTTGAGTAATATCGAAAATGGACGTTATTATCCAACTGCAGAAAATTTGGATAAGATATTGAAAATTTTAGACGTTAAGGCAAATGAATTATACACATTTGATTATTTAGCACCATCAGAGCAATTAGTCGAAGAGATGGTAGTTGCAATGAATGAAAATCCAAAATTAGTTAGCATTATGTATAGATTTTTTTCGACAATAAAATTTGATAAATTTTAGGGTATTAATATTGGGAACTTAATTTATGAGTTTTTATGACTAAAGAAAACTAAAAAACCTCTTGAAATAAATCAAGAGGTTTTTTAAAGACTGTAATTGTTTAAAAATTATTATTCAATAATTTTATCAACAACACCGGCACCAACTGTACGTCCGCCTTCACGGATCGCAAATCTCATACCTTCTTCGATAGCTACTGGAGCGATTAATTCAACTTCCATAACTACGTTGTCGCCTGGCATTACCATTTGACCTTCGAATTTGATAGAACCAGTAACGTCAGTTGTTCTGATGTAGAACTGTGGTCTGTAACCTGGGAAGAATGGAGTGTGACGTCCGCCTTCTTCTTTAGTCAATACATAAACGTTAGCTGTAAATTTAGTGTGCGGTTTGATAGAACCTGGTTTAGCCAATACTTGACCACGTTGAATTTCACTTTTATCAACACCACGTAACAAAGCACCAACGTTATCACCAGCTTGACCTTGATCAAGAAGTTTTCTAAACATTTCAACACCTGTTACAGTTGTTTTTCTAGTGTCGCCAAATCCTACTAATTCAACTTCTTCACCAACTTTAACCATACCACGTTCGATTCTACCAGTTGCAACTGTACCACGACCAGTGATTGAGAAAACGTCCTCAACTGGTAACAAGAATGGTTTGTCTAAGTCACGTTCAGGTTCTGGGAAGTAGTTGTCTAATGAATCCATTAATTCCCAAATTTTGTCAACCCATTGGTCAGAACCACGGTCGATAGTGTTGTTAGCTTGAACAGCTTCTAAAGCTTTTAAAGCTGAACCGTGAATGAATGGAATGTTGTCGCCATCGAATTCGTAAGAAGTTAAAAGTTCACGAACTTCCATTTCTACTAATTCTAATAATTCAGGATCGTCAACCATGTCGCATTTGTTCAAGAATACAACTAAGTTAGGAACACCAACTTGACGAGCAAGTAGAATGTGTTCACGAGTTTGAGGCATCGCACCATCTGTCGCTGCAACTACAAGAATCGCACCGTCCATTTGAGCCGCACCTGTAATCATGTTTTTAACATAATCTGCGTGACCTGGGCAATCTACGTGAGCGTAGTGTCTTGTATCTGATTCATATTCTACGTGAGCAGTAGAGATAGTAATACCTCTTGCTTTTTCTTCTGGAGCTGCATCGATTTCATCGAATTTTTTAGCGTCAGCTTTACCTACTGCAGCCATACAACCAGTAATCGCTGCTGTTAATGTTGTTTTACCGTGGTCAACGTGGCCTACTGTACCTACGTTAACGTGCGGTTTGTTACGTTCAAACTTTTCACGTGCCATGAGAGTAATCTCCTTTTTCTTTACTTATACTACAATACTATTTGGGTTTTTATACCATAATAATATAATATCTAATCAATTTTTTTTGTCAAGAAGATGTTATAGTCAAGCTCACACTAAGAAAAACACCTCTCCTATTTTTTGTTTTTTTGCGAATAAACATGAATTTATTTTTATTGGATTTTATTAAAAACTTCTTCCAATGCTTTTAGTTCAACGCCAAGTTTGCTATCTTTTACGCTTGAATCTAAAAGTCCGCTAATCAAGTCTGTCAATTTGTAGGTAAATTCTGATGTGCCATCGCCACCGTGTTTGTGACAAATTTCGTGTAGCCACGTTGATAACAATTCTGCGAAATCAGTTTTGCTTAAATATTCTCTGTCTATCCAATGACCTAGATATTTATTGTTTTGAACCATTGATTCGCCTAATGTGTTTGTTTTAATCTCATTTTTTCTATCAAAAATAAAGCGTGGTCGAGTAGCATCTTCTTTTGTGATTATTTGAAGATTATCTAAGCTCATTATTTGGCGTTTTGTATATTCATCTATATTTTCATCTTTTTTTATTAGCTTTAATAGTTTTAATAAATTGACAGAATCTTCTGAATGAGAATCTACTGCAAGGTTTTTAAAATCAGCTTTTATTTTACCCATAATCGCAGTATTTACTTCTGCTATTTCCTCAGGTGTTAGACCTTTGACTAACGAGTTATAGTCAAAGCACCACTTGCCTTTCGAAACTTTCAAATATAATTCTTGATCAACAGTTGCAAGAATATCGATTGCTCTGTTGTTTAATTCATTAGGAAGTGCTTTTTCGATAATATCGATATCAAAAGTTTTAATAATTTCTTCTACTTTTTTCTTAAAAGTTGTTTCAAGGCTTTCTTGAATTCTTGCAGAAGCTTCTTCTAATACTTTCATTTTTTGAATTTCTGTGTTTGTCGGTTTTAAAGGGATATGGTTGCTTAGCGATTTATAAACACTATTTGCATCATGGAAACCTAGGTTTTCAAATTCTTTCGGGCATAGTTTATATCCATAAGATTTTAATATGTCAATAATGCTCATATCTGCATATCCTATGGTGATGTATTTTTCGCTACTAGCATCAAGAGCTAGTCCTCTGGCTTTTGTTTCTGATGACAAAGCTTTTATGAAACTTTTTAGAGGATGTTGTTTGCTATCAAGAGGTAGTTTTTCCCATTGCGATTTTGTTGATAAAACTGCGTCCATCAATTCTTGATCGCTCATATCTCTAGCGAAATATTTAGTTAAATTTTCGACATCATCATTTGTTAGTAATAATCTATCACGTCCAACGTTGAATTTTTTTCCTGTTATTAGTTCAAATCTTTCAGGATCAGGTTTGCGTTTAAATATTAATCTTAAATTGTCGACACCTTCAGCCCATTGACCTTGTTCGCCATATTCAAATCTTTGTGTTAGATAAATGTTTCCTTTTTCGCTATCAGGAAGGAATTTAAATCCAAACGCTTTGTTCTCAAAGGTTAGGTTGCTGAAATCTTTGTTATTTGGGTGAGCAAAATATTCTGTTGAATCGAGAATTGAGTCTACAAAATGCTTGTTGGTTGTTTCAAATTCGATATAGTTGCCATCAATTTTGTTTTCAGCTTTGCTGATAGTTCTTCTCATTATTCCGTTTTGGGCATCGAATAACAATTCCCAATCGCTACTTGCAAATTTTACGGCATTTGAATCACCTTTGCCGAGTAGGCTTGCTACAACAACTCTTGAGCCTTCGCCGAAGCCACCTGCGTTATATGGGTTTTCTAATTTGTTGCCAGAACCTAAATATCTCAAATTTTCGTGTTCAAATAACGCATCTCCGCTAATTCTTACTTTATAGCTTTCACCAGATTTTTCCATTTTGATTTTAACACCTTCAAGTGTGTTTCCGTGTCCATCGTA
The DNA here is from genome assembly GCA_044432945.1 of Candidatus Gastranaerophilales bacterium. Lineage (GTDB taxonomy): Bacteria > Cyanobacteriota > Vampirovibrionia > Gastranaerophilales > Gastranaerophilaceae > JAWXUD01. The sequence goes on along the minus strand of JAWXUD010000012.1, from coordinate 15,907 downwards.
GAAATTCTGCATAATATCTCTAGCGATTTTTTCATCAGACCAATCTGTTCTTTCTCCGTATGCCAATTTGAAATCTGTCTCAATAGGTTTGCCAAGATCAGGAACATCTCTTCCAGCAATAGAAACATCGCCATCAGTTACAGATTTTTTATAATTAACTTTAGGTATTTCGATATCTATATTGCCATCAGAGTGCAATTTTGATTTAAGCTGTGCTAAATCGATAGGGTTTTCTAGTTTTGTAATTGGTTTTGGTGGTATATCTTTTATTTCAAATAAAGTTCTAGCCCAATAAGGTTTTTCTAATTTATCACTAGTAAGGCTTGGTTTTAGTGGATCATAATCTAGTCCTGCTTCTTTAACAGCTTTGCTGTATTTTTCGACTAACTCATCTTTATATTTTTGAGCGTTTTCAGGGATTTCCATGTATTTAGAAAATCTTTCTTTGAGTTCATCTATTTCAGCTTTATTTGCGTGCTTTTCTTCAAGAATAGCGTTTTTTACGGCATCAGAAACTTTTTCTTTTACTCTGGTTGCAAAAGACTCGTCATATGATTTCATTTCTCTTTGAAGGAAATAGTTGTCTGACTTGAGTTTTGTAATGGTTGCACTTAGTTTTTGACCTCTGCTTATAGCGATAGCTCCAAGAACGCTGGCTGTTGCAAGTCCTGTTGCTATGATAGTTTTTGCTTTGCCAGTTGTTTTTGTGTTATTTGGGTTTTGCTCTGGGGTTGGGTTATTGCCATTGTCAACAAATTTTGATAACGTAAAACTGTCGTTTTTTAGTTCACCTTTAAATGCAGGGGTACTTTTTGTTAAAGGTGTTGTTTGAATTTTTTTGATAGTTTTTATATTTTGATTGCTATTAGTTGTATTTATTGACATATAATACCTCTAAGAATGTTTGTTTAAATATTTTGCGATATTTTGTGGTTTGCTAATTTCTCTAAAACCATTGCCTTCCGCAAATCTTATTAATACAACTTCACCATCTTTGTATGTGCATTTAGCACCGTTTTTCAACGTGGAAACGCCGTTAGTTATAGGTTTTGAAGCAGTTAAAGTTACAACATTTTCTCGTAATTGAGTTAATTTTTCACCATCTTTTGATTGACCAATGCTATTTAATTCAGCTCGTTGTTGCTTATTTACTTGATGTCTTTGTTGCATAGCTATGTTTTGTTCTTTTGTTGCTGGTTTGAATTTGATTTTATTATTTGCGATTTCTTGTTGTTTAGCTGTTACAACGTTTGATTGCATATTTCTTGCATAACGTTTGCCACGAACCATTTTGGTTGTATCAATGTTTTCTATGCATTCGGCTTCTATATTGTTTGTAATTGTTCGTTTTACATTAGGTACAGGATTGTGTTCGATGACGTCATTAACTTTTTGTCGTGCGGCTTCTCCATTATCTATATAGTATTTATCTTTATTTCTTTCTATTATTTTATTTGATTTGGCACTAGATTTATCTGGTTTTGAATTTGATACAACATCATCACCTTTTTTTGCGGCATCGTCAACTAAACCACGAATACTTTTCCAGATTTTCTTTGAATATTTGCCACCTGTTAATAAAAAGTCACCTGCTAATGCGATAGCTAAAGTAACACCAGTACCTACTGCGATATTTTTGCCAGTAGATGGTTTTGCTCCTTCTTTTTCAAAAGAATCGTATGCTAAATTGCCATTAAATGTTGGGGCATTTGATGGATTTTGAAAATTCACTGGAGCGATACCGTTGTTTTCATAGAGTTGCAATTTTTCAATTGGATTAATACTACCACCTTGAATAGTTGTCATAATGGTTATTCCTTCTATTTTATCTACCTATATAGATAAAAACGTATTTGTGCTTTAAAAATTGCCATAGTTGGAATTTTGTCATTATGTTTGATTGGGGCAATGCATTGTGACAGTAGGGTTTTTGCTATCTGTTACATATCTTAATCTTTTGTCAGTGTTAACTTTCGGTAACCCTTCGGCGAGGGGGGCGATTGGGTTTTGGCTGGAGTTTGGCGGGAGTTTTGGTGGAGGTTTGGGCGGGAGGGTTTTGGTAGGTGGCGGTGCAGAAAAAATCCCGCTTGCTGTAGAGCTTGCGGGTTTTTTTTATTAATAAAATAATTTATCAATTATTCTTCGATTTCAAAAGTTTCTTCAGCTTCTTCTATTTCTCCAGTTTCTTCAGAAGCGAAATCTTCTTCATCAACAACTTGTTGATTCATTTCTTCTTCAATTTCTTCGTGGATTTCATCGATTTCATCAACAATAATTTCTTCTTCAGTTTCGATTTCAGAATTAGTTTCAGAATATTCAACGTTTTCTTCGTTTTGTTGTTCAAAGTTGGCAGCGTTTTCAGCTTCAACTTTTTCCATTTGCGTTACGCTTTTGATGTCGATTTTCCAACCAGTCAATTTGTGTGCTAAACGTACGTTTTGACCTTCACGACCGATAGCTAGTGAAAGTTGATCATCAGGAACAACAACCATTGCTTCTTGAGAGTATTCATCGTCAGCTAAAATATCAACGCAAACAACTCTAGCTGGAGATAGTGCGTTAACGATGTATTCAACAGGGTCTTCAGAGTATCTAACGATATCGATTTTTTCGTTTTTCAACTCACCAACAATTGTTTGAATTCTAGCACCACGAGGTCCTATGCAAGCTCCAACGCTATCGACTTCTGGGTCATTTGACCAAACAGCGATTTTTGTTCTAAATCCTGCTTCACGAGAGATTGATTTAATTTCAACGATACCATCTTCAATTTCAGGGACTTCTAGTTCAAACAATTCTCTAACGATTTCTGCGTGAGCGTGAGAAACGATTACTTGTGGCAATCTGTTAGTTTCTTTTACGTTCAAGACAAATACTCTTATTCTGTTGCCAGATTTGTAGTATTCGCCAGGGATTTGTTCTTTTTGAGGCATAATCGCATCAGTTTTTCCGATGTTAACCATTACGTTACGGTTTTCGACACGTTGGATAATACCAGTTGTCAATGTACCTTTTTTATCAACAAACTCTTGAAGAACTAAATTTCTTTCAGCTTCACGAATACGTTGTGTGATAACTTGTTTAGCAGATTGTGCTGCGATACGTCCAAATTGTTCAGGAGTAACTTCGATTTTAATTTCATCTCCAGCTTCAACGTCTTCAACGATTTCTTGAGCGTCAGCGATAGATATTTGTTCATCTTCGTCCTCTACAGCTCCGTTTTCCACGACTAATTTTGATCTAAATACGCCGATTTCACCAGTTTGTTCGTCTAAAAACGCTTCGATGTTAGTTGCTTCTTTGATAGCCATGTGTCTTTTGTAAGCTGCAACCATTGCATCGCATAATGAAGAAACTAAAATTTCTTTAGAGATTCCTCTTTCACGTTCTAGTTGTTCGCAAGCTTCAAAAAGTGCTGTTCCAATTTTAATCATATTTTTGCCCTTTCATTTTATGTACTTTATTTTGTATTTTTGTTTATTAATCTATATATAATTTTGCTGATTGAATTTTGTCTTTAGGGATTTGTAATTCTTGACCATCATCAAATCGGAAGAATTTTAGCCCTTCGTTTTCGTCAAAGTCAAGGATTTCACCTTTAAATATTTTTTCTTCTTCACCATCGAGTGGCTGTTTAAGTTTTAGGCTAATTCTGCGTCCTTGAAATATAACAAATTCTTTATCAGATTTAAACTTACGCTCTAACCCAGGAGAAGAAACTTCTAAGTAATATTTGACAGGAATTAGTTCATCTAAAAAATCAAATAAGCTACGAGTGACGTTTCCACAATCTTCGAGCGTTATATCTTTTTCTTTTGAATAAAGATAAATGCGTAAAAACCAGCGGTGATTTTCTTTGACAAATTCTATTTCAATAGGCACTACATTAAATCTAATAGCAGTGTTTTCTATTAACGGAGTAATTTTTTCAAGAATTTCGTGTCTATTAATCTCTTGTTTCATAATAATTCCTTGTGTGATTGTAAAACCCATGCCAGCATTGTTTTTAGAGCTTTTGTGAAAAAAAAGAACGGGGTGACCGTTCTTTTTTCGAGTTGACAATGCTGTCTATAAATATATATTATTATGCTGATAATTAAAAGTAAAGTTTTTTGTTACGATTGTAAATTTATGTGTTAACTTTAGCAAGCTCTGCATTGTATTGTGTTTCGGTTATAACGCTAGTTCCAATCATATAAATAGGTTTGCCAGTGATTGTATTAGTACCTTGTCTTAATTCTCCTGCACTAGTTGTTCCAATTGCGTTAAGAGTCAAAGTTCTAGTAATATCAACTTTAGTTTGTGCAGCTTCGTATTTTTCAGTTTTTTTATCGTTTAGTTTGCCACTGACATATTTTTCTTTATTATCAGATACGTATTCACTATCACTATTTTCGTATTTTTCTAAACGTGTTGTTGCAGAGTCATATTCTTTTTTAATATTTGCAATTTCTTTGGTCAATGTTTCACTTTGTGTTTTTGCTTCTTCGTATTCAGTGACAACTCCTTCAGCCTCAGTCTGATCTTTTTGGCTTGCTTCAAGAGTGTCTTGCAGTGTTGCTAGTTCATCTTCTGCGGATTTTTTTGCATTTTCAGCATCTGTTAGTTTCGTTGTAGCATCAGTTAGTGTTATTTGTGCGTCATCACGTTTTTGTTCGGCTTGTTCTAATGCAGTTTCGGCACTTGCTAATGTAGTTTTAGCACTTGCTAATGCAGTTTCAGCACTTGCTATAGCTGTTGGATCTCCAGAAGCTTTTGCAGTAGTTAGGTTATTCTCTGCACTCGTGACACCTGCTCCAGCTTGTGTTACAGTAAATTCTTTTGAGGATACATCAGAAACACAACTGTTATATGATTGTTGAACGTCACTTTTTTTGCTGGTAGCATCAGTAACATTTCCTGTTAAATCACTAATTGTTTGTTCTTGATCTTGCACGGCTTTTGTTTGATTACTTACTGTTGTTTTTAACTCAGTTAAATTATTAGTTGCTTCGGTTGATTTAGTTTCTAGATTGCTTAAATCAAGGCCATCAAGTGTACTTTGTTTAGAATCCATAAGTGTTTGAGCTTCGCTCATTGCAGTGCGTAATGAAGTAGAGTCTGTTGCGTCTTTCATGCCAGAAATGCTAGATGAAGCATCTGATGTTGATGTAGTGTTATTATTTGACACTATTTTAACATTTGAAGCAGGGTTGTTTTGTGTGCTTTGTGCTTGGTTTAATTTAGCAATATTACTCATTCCGCCTTGAAGATAACTTTGCCAATTATTGTTACTTGATTGTGCATATTGCGTACCTGATGATGAAGTATTTTGGTTTTTGAATTTTGGTGATACAAAGCTTGTTTGAGTGCGACTGTTTGCTTGATATCTTATTGATGAAAAATCATTACCACCATACAATTTCATGTTGCTGTTAAATAATGCCGATTTTGTCGCAGTTGGGGTTGAGGCTGATTTCCAAGAAGTATTAAATAAAGAACCAGTTTTTGAGTACGGATTGCTTAATGTAGCACGACTAACGTTACCCGCTGCTTTTGAGCTTAGGGCGACTTTGATAGCTGAGCTGTTTATGGCTGGCATGCCAGCTTTTGTAGCTGTCGTAGGTGTCATTTTTTCGTACTCTCTCTATTTTTTATCTTAATAATATAAAAACATCTGGTAGTTCTCGATTTCATAAATATCCTCATCCGTTACAAAAGTTTACATTGGTAGATAGATGCCGATTAGTTGGGGTGTGATTGGGTGAAAATAAGAATAAATTAATGTAGGATTTATTAAAAATCCCTTTTCTAATATTTGTGAAAAATTAATTGTTCCCTCATATATATTATTCCCAGCTTTGAGAGGAAAATAACATAAATTCTAAAAACCGTAACAAAACTTCACATGTCAGAACGTCAATGGTTGCAATAGTTTCAGGACTTTGCAATAGTTTGTGAATGAATTGTTACAAAATGATTGTAACAATTTTTTTGAGGAATTATTAAGTGTAAAATTACACTAATTCACGGTTTGTATTTTTTACCTAAATTTAATTGTAAAAAAAAGAGCATGCTTATGAAATAAATGTATCTTTTGTTTTATTTTAGGAATAGTATGAGTAAACATCTTGAACGTGAAAATATTTTGGGACGATTTATTTAATATTAAAAGATTTCAATCTTTTGCACAGTATGGAACTCAACCTAAAGAGTGATTAAAAAATAACTAAATATTGGTATAATTAGGTTGATGAAACTAGTTTTTATTATCGGAGGTAATGGATAATGTTAGAGCATGGGTATATACAGATTTATACAGGTGACGGAAAAGGAAAAACTACTGCTTCATTAGGGCTTGCTTTAAGAGCTTTAGGGCATGGTTGGAAAGTTTTAGTTATCCAGTTTACTAAAGGTGATAGTGCGACTTCTTATGGTGAGATCGCTTCGTCTTCGAAATTTTTGCCAAATCTTGATGTTGTTCAATTCGGTATGGATAGAGTTTGTTATTCTCATAACGTAAGCATGGACGATTATAAAGAAGCTAAAAAAGGTTGGGAATTCGCTAAGGAAGCTATTAATTCAAACGAATATCAGCTTATTATTTTAGATGAAATTAATATCTGCACTTCAATGAATATGATTAAGGTTAGTGATGTAAAAGAAACGCTTTTAAACAAGCCTGAACATCTTGAAATCGTTTTGACAGGGCGTTATGCTCACCCTGAATTGAAAGCTCTTGCTCATCTTGTTACTGAGATGAAGCCAATCAAACATTATTTTGACACTGGAGTTATGGCTCGTCAGGGTATTGAATATTAGGTATTATTTATAATTTATTAGTGTGGGCTTGAGACATTTTTAAGCCCACTTTTCTGCATGCTTTTTTAAACCCTTGATGATCTTTTTGTATCCAGTCATTTATTACAATGTTTGCAAAGTACATTCTTGTCAAAACTGATATTACGTCATCTAATTCAACATCGGGGTCTTGTCTTAGTATCTCAAGAAGCTCTTTAAAATTTTTGTTTAGTTTTTTTGAATAGCTAGCAATTTGCCTGAAAGTGAAAATATCGTGTTCGAATGTCATAAATTACCTCCTTGGATTTCCTTTGATTGCCAATGCAGGATTTAATCTTGCATTGCAGGGCTAATAATATGAGAAAATATTTAGTATGTCAAATAATAATTTTCTTAAAATAGGAAAACAGATTAAAGCTTTGCGAATATCTAAGAAATATACGCAAGTAAAGCTTGCTATGTTATTGTGCATATCACGTGAGCATTTATCAGAAATTGAGCGAGGCGTTACTTTTCCTAGTGTGAAATTATTGTATAAAATCATCGAACAAACTGGCGGTAGTATAACTATCGATTAGGATTTGTTGGTTATTTATCCCAGTGTAAAGTGAAGCTATCGAAGAAAGTATTTGTCATAAATCCGTTTTTGTAATAAAAATCTCTGGATTGAGCGGTTGATAGCACATCGATACCTTTATTTTTTGATATTACTTTGAATGAGTCGCATAGCTTTTCCGCAATGTCTGTATTTGCTTTGTGATATTGAATTTGTACTCGTGTATTGCGGGTTTACTTGCAATAAGCTTAAATAATCTCGTTCTTTTGGCTCTTGAATGTATTTTGCTATGGCTAAAATCTCGTCTGGGTCAAGTTTTTTAAGGTTTTTGCGTTGTGTCGTCAATGCGTAAAAATGCACTTTAGATGGTATTTGTGGTTGGTTGATTTCCTTATTTATATTACTTGAAAATGGTGTTAACCATTTTGCTCGTAGTTCAGTTATTGCTTTTTTATCATCTACATTTTCTTGAATGTTTTTAGAACAACTTAGTTCTACAAAATTAGCTTTTGTATTGATATAATTGCCGTTAGAGAGCTTTTTTATATTAGGTCTGTTTATGAGGCTTGCACCAAAATTTATGTTAGTCATAAGTGTTTTAAAATGCGTAATAATATTAATTTGCTATTAAAACTTATTTTTTAAACAAAACTTAATATTATCTGGAAAAAATTTGCAGTTTTTTATGTTTGTATTATTATGTTATTGGTTACACTAGTTTGATAGGTATAAGCCCTAGTTTTTCGTAATAGAATGTTGCGAAAGATGGAACAGTTTAACCCGTAGTACAATACATACAACATAAGGAGAATGCCGATGCCAGTAGCATCTATGATCGAACTTTTAGAAGCAGGTGTACACTTTGGACACCAAACACAAAGATGGAACCCAAAAATGAAACCGTATATTTACGGTGCAAGAAACGGAATTTACGTTTTAGATTTACGCAAAACAACTGACTTATTAGACAGTGCTTACGCTTTAGTAAGAGATTATGCAGCTAAAAATAAAAACGTATTGTTCGTTGGAACAAAAAAACAAGCAAGCGAAGTTGTTGCAGAAGAAGCAACACGTGCAGGTGCTTATTACATTAACAGAAGATGGTTAGGTGGAATGATGACGAACTTTGAAACTATCAGAGGTCGTGTTAATAAACTTAGAGAAATGGAAGAATTTATGACTTCAGGTCATGCTGAAAAACTTCCTAAAAAAGAAATCGCTAAACTTAACCGTGAATTAGCTAAATTAAGCAAAACTCTTGGTGGTATCAAAGAAATGAAAGGTTTACCTGATTTGATTTTTATCATTGACCAAAGAAAAGAATTGATTGCTATTCAAGAAGCTAATAAATTAAACATTCCTGTTATCTGCTTGGCTGATACAAACGCTAACCCAGATGGAATTGATTATATTATTCCTGGTAATGATGACGCTATTCGTTCTATCAAATTGATTACTTCAAAATTAGCTGATGCTATTTTAGCAGGTAAACAATTGAGAGAAAACAAAGTTGATACTTCTAAAAAAATAGAAGAAATTAAACCTGAAGATGCAGGTGTAGAAATTACAAAATAATAGATTTTGGCAGCAACCTTAGCGGTTAGCTGCCAATTTTTAAAAAAAATAGGAGAGAAAATGAATATTACAGCTCAAATGGTAAAAGAATTACGTGATAAAACAGGTGCTGGCATGATGGACGCTAAAAAAGCTTTAGTTGAAGTTGATGGTGACATGGAAAAAGCTATGGAATTGCTTCGTCAAAAAGGCATGGCTTCTGCTGATAAAAAAATGAGCAGAGTCGCTGCTGAAGGACTTGTAGCTTCTTATATCAAAGATTGTTGCGGTGCTATTATTGAAGTTAACTGCGAAACAGATTTCGTTGCTAAAAATGAAGAGTTTATTGAATTGTCTAATTGTTTAGCTCAATTTGTTACTGAATCAAATCCAGCTGACGTTGATGCACTTTTGGCTACAACTTGTACTAAATGCAATAAAGAAATCGCTGAAGTTATTAAAGAAAAAATCGCTTCTATCGGTGAAAAAATTACTGTTAGAAGATTTGTTCGTTATGAAGGAAGTACCGCTTCTTATATCCACAACGGCAAAATGGGTGTGCTTTTAGAAACAGATAATAAAGATGAAGAATTGATGAATGATATTTGTCTTCACATCGTTTCTTGCGCTCCTGAGTTTATTTCAAGAACTGAAATTCCTCAAGCAACTATCGACCATGAAACAGAAATCGAAATGGGTAAAGAGGATATTCAAAGCAAGCCAGAAGCTATTAGAACTAAAATTGTTGAAGGTAGAGTTAACAAATTGTTAGCTTCAAAAGTTCTTTTAGAACAGCCATTTATTAAAAATCCTGATGTTACAATCGCTCAGTTGATTGAAGGTAAATTAGAAATCAAAAAATTCACTAGATTTGTTCTAGGTGAAGGACTTGAAAAACGTCAAGAAAATTTTGCTGATGAGGTTATGAACCAAATCAATAAATAATTGATATTAAGTATAAGAGGCGAATTTTTGATTAATCAAAAATTCGCCTCTTTGTATGTATAAGCATTTATTATTGTTCAAAATTTTCTTACATCATATGAAAGTATTTCATGTAATTTGCTAGTATCTCAGAACTGGTCGCATTGGCAACAGTAGCTTTAAGTGCTTGTTCATTATCAGTTTCTGATAGTGACGTCACTTTTTGGTTTTCAGCATCTTTTTGTGTTCGGGCTTGATCTACTTGTGCTTCATTGATAAAGTTTTCAACAGCGACTTGTACTTCTTTTAATTTAGTTTGATCACCTTGATATGAGCCAGTTGTTTCGATGCCGTATTCTGTCAACTCTGCCATAGTTGCACTCCAATCGCTATAATTGGTTATTGAGTCGCCCTGAGCATTTGCTGAGGCTTGTGCTTTTTTTAATTCTTCTTCTGAAGTTATACCTTCAACTTTGTCTACCATAATCTCTCTCCAAAATTATTATTTGTTATATATATAAAAAAACATGTGCTGGTGGTATTTCAGAGTTGTGTAAAAAATTTACATTTGTTAATATATTTTGGTTAGAATTTATTAAAAATCTATTAAAAGCATGAAAACCTGATGCGTTCGCTGATGATTATTTTATAAAACATAGCAACCCTTTGCATTGTTAAGAAATATTAAATGATAAACTAAAAGCATTTAGAACAGTCGTTTTGTGTAAAACATTATAAATATTGCAAGAGTGTATGTTTTTAAAAAATATTGCATTTATTAATTTAAAATAAAAAAGCAATTTCCTCAAAAACGCTTGCATTAGAATATTTTCGAGGTATCATATAAATATGATGTGCAATAGTGCATAATTAGCAGCCGAAAAAAGAGGAAATAATGGCAAAAGACGTAATTGAATTAGAAGGCACAATATTGGAAGCTATGCCAAATGCGATGTTTCGAGTAAGACTTGAAAACGATCATGAAATATTAGCACACATATCAGGTAAAATTAGAAAAAATTTCATAAGAATATTGCCTGGTGACAAAGTTAAAGTTGAAATGACCCCTTACGATTTGAGTCGTGGACGCATAACTTTCCGTCTAAAATAAAATTTCACGTACATAATAAAAAGGAACAAACAAATGAAAGTAAGATCATCAGTAAAACCTATTTGCGATAAATGCAAGGTTATCAAAAGAAAAAAAAGAATTGCAGTAATCTGCGAAAACCCTAAACACAAGCAACGTCAAGGGTAAGAAAGAAACAACTTAAAGGAGAACATATAAAAATGGCAAGACTAGCAGGGGTAGATTTACCTCGTAACAAAAGAATGGAAATAGCTTTAACTTACATTTATGGTATTGGACCAACAAGATGTAAGAAAATTTTAGAAGCTACAAAAATTTCCCCAGATTTAAGAACAGATGACTTAACAGATGAAGACATCAAGTTATTAAGAGAAGAATTAGCTAACTATGATATCGAAGGTGATCTTCGCCGTCAAGTTACTATGAACATCAAACGTTTACAAGAAATTGGTTCATACAGAGGTATGAGACACAGACGTAACTTGCCTTGCAGAGGTCAAAGAACAAAAACTAATGCAAGAACAAGACGCGGTAAAAAAGGAATGGCTATCACTAAGAAAAAATAGTTAGTGATAACAAAGAAGTAACAAACAACAAATTAAAAAGGATAATAAAAATGGCAAGACCACAAAAAACTAAGAAAAAAGAAAAGAAAAATGTATTGCAAGGAGTTGTGCATATTCAATCAACTTTTAACAATACAATTGTAACTTCTACTGACACTCAAGGTAATGCTATCGCTTGGGCGACTGCTGGAGCTACAGGCTTCAAAGGTGCTAGAAAAGGCACTCCGTTCGCAGCTCAATCAGCAGCTGAACTTGTTGCTAAAAAATCAATCGATCAAGGCATGAAAAAAGTTGAAGTATACATTAAAGGACCAGGTTCGGGTAGAGAAACAGCAATCCGTGCTATTCAAGCAGCTGGCTTAGAGATTACTCTTATCAAAGACGTAACTCCAATCCCTCACAACGGTTGCCGTCCACCTAAAAAACGCCGTGTGTAATTCACGAATTAACTAGAACAAAATCGATAGGGGCTTGCTTAAAGCCAAAATAGCAAACCATAGATGCCCTATCACAAACTTAAAGGAGAAATAAAAAAAATGGCAAGATATACAGGACCAATTAACAAATTATTTAGAAATAAAAAAGTATCAGATTTATCAAATAGAAAACTAACATCTTCTATGAGACAAAATCCATCAGGTCAACACGGTGCTGGAAGAAAAAAACTTTCAGAATATGCACTTCACTTGGCAGAGAAACAAAAAATTAGATTTACATATTTAGTAAGTGAAAAACAATTCGCTAAATACTACAATACAGCTGCTAGAAAAAAAGGTGTAACAGGTACATTATTATTACAACTTTTAGAAACTAGATTAGATAACGTATTATTCAGAGCTGGTTTCGGTATCACTCGTAAACAAACTAGACAAATCGTTAACCACGGTCACGTTTTAGTTAATGGTCAAAAAGTTGATATCCCATCATTCTTGGTAAAACCAAGTGACGTAATTACAGTTAAAGCTAAAAGTTCAAATTATTTCACTAGCATTGCTAGTTTAATAGATTTAGCTTGTGCTCCAGCTTGGATGACTATCGATAAAGAAGCTTTCAAAATCACATTCGATAGAATTCCAGAAAGAGAAGAATTAGATCCAGAAATCAAAGAACAACTAGTAATCGAGTATTACTCAAAATAGTAAGTAATTACTAAAAATGTTGTTATACGGAGAAATCCAAAATAGTTATTCATAAACTAGGAGATTAAAAAATGGAATTAAAAATTAAATGTTTAAATACAACAACTAGCAACGATGGTTCTCAATACGGAAAATTCGTAATTGAGCCATTAGCAAAAGGTTTCGGTACTACAATTGGGAACTCTTTAAGACGTGTACTTTTGTCTAGCTTGGAAGGTACAGCAGTAACTTCTACAAGAATCGAAGGTATTACTCATGAATACACAGCTATTCCTGGCGTTTTAGAAGATGTAATCGATGTAATGTTGAACTTAAAAGGTTTAGTTGTTAAAAGTGAATATTCTGAACCACAAATGTTAAGAATTGACGTAGACCGTCCAGGTCCAGTTTTTGCAAGTGATATCATTTTGCCATCAGGCGTTAAAATCATCAATCAAGACTGGTTAATTTGTACAGTAGCTGACGGTGGAAGTTTCCACGCAGATGTTATGGTTGAAACAGGCAAAGGCTATATCGCTAACGATGTACCTAGAGATGCAAAAGGCGTTTCTATTGACGTACTTCCAATCGATGCGACATTTATGCCAATCAAAAGAGTTAGTTATAATGTAGAAAACACACGTGTAGGTGATTCAATTGATTTTGATAAAGTAACTTTAGAAATTTGGTCTAACGGTTCAGTTAATGTAAATACGGCACTTCACCAAGCGTCAAATTTATTAATCGAACATTTTACTCAAATTTCAAACGTTGCACTTGATGCTACATTGTCTTCAACATTGAGTATTGAAGAAGATGTTGTTTCTAGTTCATCAGATGGCGAAAAATCTGGTTCATTGATGTCTATTGAAGAATTAGAATTATCAGTTAGAGCATACAACTGCTTGAAACGTGCAGCTATTAACTCAATGGAAGAATTATTAATCAAATCTGAAAATGATTTGTTGAACATCAAAAACTTTGGTAAAAAATCATCTGATGAAGTTATCGAAAGATTGCGTTATTTTGGAATGGATTTAGCACCAAGTCCAGAAGGCGAGTTAATTGCACATGTTGAGTAATCAGCAAATAAATAATACAAAAATAGAAAATACAATATAAGGAAAACAAAAAATGAGACACCAAACTAAAAAACATACATTAGGTAAAGCTAAAGATCAAAGAGATGCTTTGTTACGTGCTTTAGTTACTGAGCTTTTTGTACACGGTGAAATCAAAACTACTATGGCACGTGCAAAAGCACTTCGTCCATACGCAGAAGAAATTATCACCCTCGCAAAAAAAGGCGATTTACATGCTCGCCGTCAAGCAGCTAGACACATCTTTGATAAAGAAACAGGTAAATTTATGGATTTAGCTACTGGCGAAGTTTTCGAAGTTCCACAAGCTGATAAAAAATTGGCTTCTGAAACAGTTCTAAGAAAATTATTCGTAATTATCGGTAAAAAATATTCTGAACGTCAAGGCGGATATACAAGAATATATAGATTACCACCAAGACGTGGTGACGCTACTGAAATGGCATTAATTCAATTAGTGTAATAACTAATGAGATATGCTATTGAGGTTCATTACGTTGGTAAGAATTTTGCTGGAAGCCAAATTCAGTTAGAAAATGGTATTGAAAAAGAAGTTCCTACCATACAAGGTGAATTAGAAAAAGCACTTAGCACATTGATACTCGGCAGAAATGCCGAAATACATAAAAGACCGATTAAAGCAGTCTTCTCAGGAAGAACTGACAGAGGCGTTAATTCAACAGGACAGATTGTTCACTTTGATACAGATGCAATTATTGTTGCTTCAAAATTCATCTATTCATTAAATGAAATTCTGCCTAATGAGATTTCAGTCTCTAGTCTGAAGCAAGTTGATGAAGGATTTCATGCTCAAAAATCTGCGATATCAAGGCATTATCAATATATTTTTATTAATAGAAAATGTAAAGATGCATTTGATGGAGATTTATTGAGAGTGAAATTTGATATTGATTTGAATAGAATGCAAAAGTCACTTAATTATTTGTTAGGTGAGCATGATTATTCCAGCTTCAAAAATTCTGGGACACTTAACCCAAGTAAAGTCTGTTTTATCACTAAAGCCGAATGTCAAAAAATCGGTGATAAGGTTTATATTGATGTTATAGGAAATCGTTTTTTGTATAACATGATAAGAACAATAGTCGGTACTCTTCTTGAAATAGAAGGGAAAAATCTGCCCGCTGAGCATATGAAATCTGTACTTGAAGTTAGAGATCGTAGACAAGCTGGCAAAACTGTTAGTCCTTATGGATTGACATTAATTAAAGTAAAATACAATGAAAATAAAAACGGAGAAAAGGCATGAAAACTTATTCAGCAAAACCTCTAGAAGTAAAAAGAAACTGGTATATAATCGATGCTGAGAACGAAGTTCTTGGTAGATTAGCAGTGCGAGTTGCTAATATTTTAAGAGGAAAAAACAAACCTGAGTACACTCCAAACGTAGATACTGGCGATTTTGTAATCGTTATTAATGCGGAAAAAGTACGTGTAACAGGAAACAAAGAAACTGATAAAATTTATTATCACCATACAGGATACCCAGGTGGATTAAAATCAGCAAGTGTTAAAGAAGTTCGTGAAAAAGACGCTACTAAATTAATCGAAAAAGCGGTTAAAGGTATGCTTCAACACAACACTTTAGGTGCAGACCAATTTAATAAACTAAAAGTTTATGTTGGTTCAGAACACCCACATGCTGCACAACAACCAATTGCGTTAGAAAAGGAGGCTAAATAATGGCTGAAAAAGAAATTATGGCAACTGGACGCAGAAAAACATCTATCGCAGTTGTTAAATTAGTTAAAGGTAAAGGTAGAGTATTTGTTAACGGTAAAAAATTATCTGATTATATCGGAAACAGACCTGCTATTGAAATGTTAGTTTTTAGACCATTAGTTCTTACTGATAACCAAGAAAAATATGATGTAAGAGTTAAAGCATTGGGTGGCGGTATCGTTGCGCAGTGTGGAGCTATTAGACATGGTATTTCAAGAGCTTTGGTTAAAGTTAATGAAGAATACAAAAATGTTTTACGTTTAGAAGGTCTTTTAACTCGTGACCCACGTGTTAAAGAGCGTAAAAAATATGGACGTAAAAAAGCAAGAAAACGTTTCCAATTCTCAAAAAGATAATATTTTTTTTGAAATTGAGTATATTTTTAATAGTCGGTGCAATCAAGATTGTACCGACTATTTTTTTGACTTTTTCTTGATTTTTCTTGCCCCTTTGCTTTGCCCCGCACCGCCCGCAACGCC
>JAWXUD010000011.1:0-53143 GCA_044432945.1 Candidatus Gastranaerophilales bacterium | reverse complement strand
AAGGCTTCCCTGATGATATGGTTCAACAAGCACGAGAGCTAGGGATTTCCGATTCCCAACTTTATAAAATGGCTGGTAACGCTGTGACTGTTAATGTTGTTCAGGCTGTTGCGCAGAAAATTTTTGAGGTGGAATATGGGGCTTAGTGGAATATTTAAACTCTCGCCAGCCTTAGCGATTAAATATTTTAAAGGCAAGGACAATAAAGCGACTTGGGACTGGTATGAGATGTGGGAAGATGCTCATCAAAAATCTTTTACAGTTGCCAAAGCTATGCGAGAAGATGTTTTAAACGATATTCGTACATCTTTGGACAAGGCACTTTCTGAAGGCAAAACTTTTGAGAGTTTCAAAAAAGAATTAAAACCCACACTTCAAAAAAAGGGTTGGTGGGGCGAGCAGATTGTTGTTGATTCAAATGGTGTGGCAGAGGTTGTTCAGCTTGGATCAAATTACAGGCTCAAAACAATTTATTCAGTGAATATTCAAACTGCATACCAAACAGGACGATACAAAACTCAGATGGATAACGTGGATAGTCGACCATATTTACAATATGTTTCAGTTTTAGATAAAAGAACTCGACCAGAACACGCTCAATTGCACGATTTGGTTTTCAGATATGATGACCCGTTTTGGGATTCGTTTTATCCGCCCAACGGTTGGCGATGCAGGTGTAGAGTTCGTGCATTATCGGATTACAAGCTAAAAGCAAAGAAAATCAAACCTGATAATTCAGATGGTAGGTTATCAACAGAAGATATGCTCGTTTCAAAGAAATCAGGCGAGTACAAACCAGTCACTGTTTACACTGATCCACTAACTACAAAAAGAATAGCACCTGATGTCGGGTGGTCACACAATCCAGCGAGTGGACTCGTAAAAGGCAATTAAAACACGTTTAAACGATATTTATACAAGGAGAGAAATATGACAATTGACACAAAACATTTATTAAACTGGGTAGGTGGAAAAAGACTTTTAAGAAAAACTATCGCCCCATTAATTCCAACAGACATTAAATCCTACGTTGAACCATTCGGTGGTGGTGGTTGGGTTTTATTCTATAAAGAGCGTTGGGCAGATTTAGAGATTTACAATGATTTAGACGGTAGATTAGTGAACCTTTTTAGGATTGTAAAATACCACCCTGAAGCATTAAAAGAGGAGTTAAGATATTTGCTTGGCTCAAGAGAGATGTTTATGGAATTTTTAAAAGGTACGTTTGTGACAGATATTCAAAGAGCTGTGCAGTTCCTATTTATTATCACTCGATCATTTGGTGGTCGTGGAGGAACATTTGGAACTGTGAAAAAATCATCAGGTGGAGCAAGCAAATCTCAACGCAATATTCTCACTAAAATTGATGCAATTCACAAGCGTCTTGATAAAACACTCATTGAAAACAGGGATTTTGAAAAACTAATTAAGCAATATGACCACGATCAAGCGTTCTTTTATTGTGACCCACCTTATACGACTGGCTGTGGATACGAAGTGTCGTCAACAGAGGGCTTTGACCACGAAAGATTAAGAGATACGCTAAAAGATATCCAAGGACGCTTCCTGCTTTCCTATGACGATTCTCCAAAGGTTCGTGAACTTTACAAAGGCTACGAAATGATAGCAGTTGAACGATTGAATGGCATTAATAATAAACAAGGAGCTAACAGAGAAAACAAAATGTTCAAAGAGCTTTTGATTGCAAATTATCCGATTTCTGAGTTACATAATGGATGATGTCGTTAAAATTAAGATTGATAGTGAAGAAGTCGAAAAGGCTCTACTTGAGACTGCAAAACGAGCGAGTAACTTGAAGCCTTTAATGAAAAATATCGCAGGTGTAATGGCTGATACTGTTGAAGAAAACTTTGCAGATGAGGGACGACCAGACAAATGGCAAGAATTAGCAGAATCTACAATCAAACGCAGAACGAAAAAAGGTAACTGGCCTGGAAAGATTTTGCAAGTTCAAGGACAGCTTGCTAGTTCAGTTTCGACTCAATACGACAACGAGAGTGCTGTTATTGGTTCAAACTTGGACTACGCAGCAATCCATCAGCTCGGTGGACAAGCAGGAAAAGGCAAAAAGACAACAATTCCCGCAAGACCTTATCTTAATTTAGACACAGACGATTTTGAAGAGATTTTACATGAAGTAAAAAAGCATATAAATTAAACTTTAATTATTAACTATTAAAATCGATTTCGCCTGCGTCTATTTTAGCAACTTTTATATTCGTCTCATCAGCAATACGCTGTTCAATTTTTGCATTATGCTTGTTGTCTGGATTTGCAACATATTCTTTTACTTTATTTAAGAAAGATTCCATATGTTTTTCAGTATTTTTGCTTGTAGAATTTTCACCGATACTAATTTTTAATTCTCTGCCTTGTGCTGTTTTAGGAGTAAATTTATCAGTTAGCCAAAATTGTTCAACTTCAAATGAAACAGCTTTATCGTTTTTAGTTTTTATAACAATATCCGCCATCATATCATCAAGATGTTCAACGACACCAGTTGAATAAGTATCAAAAGCTTTGTCAAAAACATCAATTATTTTGGATTGTTTACGATTTACTTCTTTTGGTAATCGGATTGCTGTGAAGTTAGTGTTGTTTTGTTTATTTGCGTTTATTTGCATAAATTTTCTCCTGATTATTTATTATAATATTCAAACAAAAATTATTTTGCTAATAAGAAAATCATTTTGCTTAACATTATTTACAATACCCTAAAGTTTTTCTACAAATTTGCCGATAATATTTTTGTGTAGTTGCGCGAAGTGGCGCAATGCGGTTAGAAAATCAGCCCTCAAGGGCAAGACGATAGGAAAGGCAAGTAAATTGGCTCTAGATAAGGTTATTGAACAAAAAATTCAAGCATATATCGCCAAAGACGAAAGTCTGAAAATACTTCCACAAAGCGAAGTTATTTCAATAATGGTCAAAAATGGCGCGCTAACCTCAGCTGAAGCAAACCAAGCTTCGCAAGCCTTGTCAAACAAAAAAGCCGAAAGCGTCGGCTTCGACTCCGCAATCGGTGCTAAATCTCAAGCATACGACGGTTCACAGATGTTCAATTATGGTTTAGCAACTGATTATACAACTTTTGAACGCACAGTTCCAGCCAATCATGTCGAATTAGAACCAGAACAAATTGTTGTTGATGTAAAATCTAAAAACAACAAAAAAATCGCACAAAATTTAAAAAACCTTGACGATAGCTGGACAGACTGGAGCGGAAATGGGCTTAAAAAACAACTTACTAAACTCAACAAAGACAATGTTGTTGAAGTATTAAACGAGTACGACAAAATCTCAAAAGATGATAAAAGCCTAACAGAATACGTCACAAACCTCAGTATGACTTCAGCTTCGTTCAAAAAAGAAGCAGTTGCGATGATTTACAACGCACTGATTTTAAAAGCTGACGAATTAGGACTCGATGTTAATAATTTCAAAACTCAATACGCTGAAATTATGGCAAAAAAAGAATATGTGAGCCAAAATTCAGTCAACAAAACGGATACGCTTTCAAGCACAGATGCGAAAAGTTTGGATATTTTAATCCGTTCGATAAAAACAACAATCGAAAACGCGCCAAAAGTAACGGTACTCGAAGATGTAACAAACATTGATGTTGACCCAGTAATTAGCGAAATAATGACACAAACTGGCAAACAAGGAACAATTGACCTGCTACGTGACCGTTCACGAGTTATGGGAGAAGAACTTCAAGCACAACTTGATTATGACGGTTGGGCAGGAAAAACTGCTGACGCTGTCTCAATCCTTTGGGGTTCTGGAAACAGAGCAAGCGTCGTGCAAAGTGATTTAGATGCACATAACCAAATGCTCGATAGATTACAAGTGGCTCAAGATTTAGATTTTTCTTCAAAACCGATTATTGAAAATATTGAGCTTCAACATATAGAAATTAAAGAATTACAACAAAACCTAGAAGCTAATTTTGAAACTATGACTGATGCTCAAAAAATGGAAGCGATAAATAATGTTAATAAAAAAATTGAAGAATACAACAAAAGCCTGGAGTCACTCGAAGAAAAAGTAAAATCAGCACCAGTTGGCGAAAATTTTGAAAAAGAATTTGAAAAAGAATATGGCATAAAATACGATGCTAACAAAGTTGAGCTATCAATTCAACAAGAACAAAAACTCGTAATGGCTCAATCGATTGGTGGCGTTGAATATGCTTTTAACAAAGAATTTGCAGACCTTTTGACAGACAAACCACTTGGCAAAACAGAAGTTCCGATGATTTATGACAGCTCAAAACCTCGTCCACAGGCAGAGATGACAAATCAAAATACTTACTTATCAGCTGAATTGAAATTAGCACAATACATTGGCGGTGGCGACACACAAAAAGGAATGAGTGCCATTAACGACGCTCTGAAAAACGCCAAACTTCCTGACTCAAGCAAAGTTTCCGCAAACGAATACAACGATGCAAAATACGAAGTTTTACGCAACATGGCAAAAACTCAATCTAAAACGCTCCACAATTTAGTCAACGAAATGACAGACGGCTTGGGAGTTGAAGGGTTCAAGAAAAAAGCTGACGATCATTACTACGCAGCGTTTGGCACAAAAAACGATATGGCAAAACGAGTAAGTGAATACAATCATTCACAACAAGTCGGAGCAGGCGCTGTAAAAATGGGTGTTAACATAGGCTTGATTATCGCAAGCGGTTTAATTCCAGGTGGTCAAGGTGCAAGCGGTGCGATGCTAACTAATCTTGCAACAGGAGTTGCTAGAAGCTTTGCGACAGGATTTACGGCTACTGCATTAACAGAAGGTTCAGATGTTATCACAAGTAAATCAAGAACTTTATATGATGAGGCGGGAAATATTTTGACAGCTTCACTACATTCAGGGGCTTCACTTGCGACGTTCGCGCTGACTGGAGGGTTGGCGAATTTAGCTTTAGCGCCTGTAAAAATGACTGCTGAGGGAACACTTGTTTCAAGTATCGGATTAAAAACAACTCAAACTACTGCAAAAATCGTGAGCGAAGCAGCGCCAATAGTAACAGGCGGCACAATGAAATACGCAGAAGAAGGCGAGTTTACATTAGCTGGGCAAGCGGAATCAATTGCGATGTTAGCAGGATTTAAAGCGATGGGCAAAGTTCAGGCGAAAGTCGTGGACAAAATTGCAAAAGCAAATGCGATGAAAGCAGAAATCCAACTTTCTAGAGAGGCTTTAGGCATTGCAGATGACGTTAAATTGACGGCTGAGGTTGTTAAAAAAGCGTTTAGAGAAACGGTTAAAACTCAACACAGTGACAAAGGCGGTAATGCTGTTGATATGGGAGTTTTCACAGGCGCAAGAGATTTATTGATGAGCGAACCTGTTATCAATAAATACAACAAAGCGTTCCCGAAATTCGGTAGAGCTGGGGCAAATGGGGCAAATGCGACTGACGGTAAGGCTTCAAACATGCCAGCAACTCCAAAAACAGAATCAACAACACAACCAACTTCAACAGAAACAAAAGTCCAAAAAGCTTTACCTGAACACAATCCAGTGAAAAACGAAACAGTTAAAACAAAAGTTGAAGTGGTTAAGACTGAAACCATAATAACACCGACTAAATCTCTTAATCCAATTGCACAAATCAAAATGAAACGCCAACTAGAAGTAAGAAAACAACAAATATCGCAACAACAAGAACTCGTTAACAAAGAAACAGCAATTGCACTACAAAATATTAAAGCAACTGAAAATCAAAGTCTTATTAGTTTTGTAGATAGAATTATTAGTGAAGGTGCATTGTTGCCAAATGAGTTACAACTTATAAGAGAAATTGCTTCAATAAAAGATAGTGAAATTATAAATTACATAATAAAAACAAACCAAAATAAATATACTACAGAAATCAATTTTTCAGAAATAGAAAGATTAAAAAATATTGATTTAGAAGTAAATAATTTAGCTACATTGATTAGTAATGAAAAAATGCATCAAAAAAGCGAAGTTCATGAAGCAATCAAAGCGGCAAAAAATCAAGGGGTTGAACTAAATACAAACAATTTACAACAAGATTCGAGGATGGAGTCTTTAAAGCAATATATTGATAGATATCCTGAAAATAAAGAGTTAATAAGTCATCTTTATGACACTTATTATCTAGCTGACAAACCTCAAAATATAAAGGATTTATCTAGACAATTAGCTAAAGAATATGGTTCATTTGTTTTTGTTAGAAATTTCGAAGATATTGCCCCACTTGAGTTAACAGAGCAAGTTTATGAGAATTTTAAAACCGCAAGTAATGGCAAAGCCGAGTATCCTGCTTGTCTTGATTTTACTGAAAATTTTAATCGATATATCAATAAAGAAGCTGGCGGAGTTCATACTAATAACACAATTCATGCGACTGCAAATAAAGAAGTTACATTAATGCATGAAATTATTCATCAAAATGATAAAATGAATCAACCAACAGGCGATTTATGTGAATATAAAGAACTAAATGAAATATTACAAGGTAAATATACCGAAGAACTAAGAAATATGGGTATGTCCGAAAACTCAATTAAGTATGCAAGCCAAAACAGAGCTGAATATATAGCAAAAATAGTTACAGAAGCAGACTTGAGTAAATGCTCGCCTGAATTCAAAGAGGTTTTAATAAATCATTTAGGAATGCCAGAATGGGCATTTAATTTAAAAACAGCCGATGTAATTAAAGGATTTATTGAAACGTCGTCTTCTTTAAAAGAAGGTGAAGTCGTAACAAAATATTTTGAAGGTTACGGAAATATTGAAGTAACAAAATACGATGGCAATAAATATGATTATAAAATAGTACATAATGAAGCGAAACAACCTGACATTCGCATGGAATACAAACACGAAAGCTTAAATAAAAACACAGAAATCAAAGAGCTTACTGATGCGGAATTTGATGTTAAGATGAATGAATTAAAATCGTTTCTAGATGCAAATATTGAATTTAAAAATAGAATATCGATAGAAAGTGTTAATAAATATAATATTCAAATTATAAATAGGTATCTAAGTGATGAAAAAACATTAAACAATGAAAATTTAGAATTTAGCATTAAATATATTTTTAATGAAAGTAAAACATTAGAGCAAGCCCAAATTGCTAATAAATTCCTTAGTGATGAAAGATTATATGATAACGAAAACCTTATAGATGATATCTCGATGATTATTTCTATTTGCAAAACGCCTGAACAAAGAAAAATTGTTGATAAATTTCTTAGTAATGAAAAATTATTTAATAATACAACTTTAGTTAATGAAATTATGGATATTATTGCTTCAGTTAAAACCTCTGAACAAAGTACATTTCAAATAAATCGGATGGATGAGATCATAAATGAATCTGAATATGTCTTGTCTTCAAAAACAAATGCGGAAATAGAAAAAAACTTGACAGAGTTAAAAACAAAAACCAAAGAAGAATTAGCTAAGATATACGAAACAATTTATAATGAAAAGAATTCTATATCACAAAAAAAAGCCCCAACACAAAATGAAATAAAAATAATGAATTTACTTGAATCTTATCTGGTTAAAATTAATGAAGAAATTAACTTGAGAAGAGAAACAATTCAGGAGTATTTAACGAGTAAAGAAGAACAAAATACTGAATATACGCATTTTGAAAGTTATGTAAATAATATTGAAGAAAAAATTATCTATGACTATTATGACAGATATAAATATAATAACAAATTAAGAAAAGGTGCTGATGCATCTCAAATTGATGACGTAGTTATACTTGATAAAGTTTTTGATAAAGTTCCTGCATTAAAAGAAGATGCTATTGTATACCGTGCAGTATCATCACATCCTATGTATCAAGGGCAAGAAGAATTTATGAAAACGTTAAAAGAAGGAACTATAATAACTGATGAGTCTTACGTTTCAACTTCAACAGATTCGACAAATAGACAATTTAGGCAGTTTTTTAATGATGCAACATCTCCAGATTTTTCTGATGGAATGATTATGAGAATCAAATTACCGAAAGGTACAAAAGGTATTTATGGTGGGCATTATGAATTTTTATTGCCTCGCCATTCGCAAATTAAAATCAATAAAATTGAAATTATTGGAGGAACAAAAGTAGCAGATTGCGAATATATATTAACAAATAACGAAGGTGAAGTCTTAACTGATTTGGCTTCAGTAAGTCGAACAACTGGCGAAAAAATCGTTGATGAAAGTGTGACTAGAATCAATCAGACATCAAAACCTCCTAAAAATACAGCTAAAGCTCGTAAGACAAATAAATATAGTAATAAAGCAACTGAAGTAAAAACTTTTGATAACAATTCAAATATCGATTCATTTTCAAGATTTATTAATAAAGATATAGAAACGATACCTGTAGAAGATTGCATTGAATTACAAAAACAATTAACTAAAGAATTTAGAAATGGTTCAATTGGAAATATCGAAGAATTACAAAAACAATTACCCTTTTTATCAAATGATGCCAAAGCATATCTTAATTTAATGCAACGCTTAGAACAGCGAATTAACGAGAATAATAAACCATTTAATATTATTCAAATTAGAACATCATTAAAATCGGAGTCTTTAATTGATTTACATAATTCATTAAATGAGACTGATGTTATTATTTTAGATTTCATAAATTCGTTATCGAATAAATCGCTTGAAGAAAGTAATTTTTTAATTAATAGTTACGCTGATTCATATGGATTAACAAATGACGAACAAATTCGTTTATCACGTATCTTAGGAGCAAGACATATTCTACAAGAAAATACCACGGGGTTAACTGAAAGTGATATGAAACATATAGCTTATAGATTAAAAAGTTCAGACGATTTAAAGTTATTTGCAATATTAGAACCATCTTTTATTCAAGATAATAAAACAAAATTAATTCAGTATATAAGAGAAGCAAATAAATATAGTGTTGAGTTAGTGCAAACAAATCCCAATGAAATATTTAAGAATTCAGAAAAAATAAGTATTGGTGGTTATACTGTACAAATTTGCGATATCGATAAAATCGATAATTTGTCAGGATTTTTTCATACACCAGAATCATATGGGGACGGAATGTGGATAAATAAGGTTGAAAATGACATTTATCGAAGATTTGGAAACTTTCAATACACCTTCAATAAACCAACAAGCGAAAGTCCAGTGTGTTACACATATGGTGCTTCAGGAGAATATCCAGTTTGGGCAAAAGACGGGTTTTTTGTAAGCATTCCTACTAATGGGGTGCATGCAGGGGGCATGCAAGATTTAGGTTCTAATTGCGATGATTTAAATAATTGTATAGATGATTATTTATTTGGAATTACTAAATCAAAAAATAACATTGCTGAAGCTGTTAGAAATGGTGAGACAATTGAAACAATACTGAGTAATAGTATAAAACATAATGAATTTTTATGTTCTAATGGAGAAATATCAGCATTTTATACAAATGATATTAATACAATGAACAAAGCGTATTTAGAATTAGCAGAGAAATATAATATCCCAATTATCAATTTGAAAGGAATTGGTAAAAAAGATCCTTAGTATGTATTTAATAGATATATAAAGAAAGCTCTTGTATAATAAGTGCCACAAATACTAATGAATATTAATCAGTTTGGTATTTGGTGGATTTTTGGCATATCCTCAAGTTTATTTTCCAAATCTGTTATTTTCTTTGATTTAATTTTTGAACGTAGCTTTGTAATCGATTTTGCAGATCCTCAATATTTGAAAAATCATATTTTCGCAAATTGGGGATTTTTGAAGGTATAATCTGACCACCTAGTTTATATATTATTAGGTAAAATGTATTCACAATCGGCGACTTTAACGCCATCAATAATGTCTATTTTATTTATTTTTATTTGACTATTTCTTGGTAAAACAAATTCATCATAGCCTCCTAGAACGCCCTTTGTTCCTTTTGGTAAATTGATTCTCATCAATACACCATCAAGAAGATTTTCACTTCTTTCAACTACTGGCTCTGCAAATTGTCTGAATTGTGCATGTGTATTGTTAATAGACGTTGAGACGTAACTAGCATCTTTTATCACGGCGCCTTCTTGTATTGAATTCATAAATTGTAGACGGTCGCTCATGTGGCTTGGTGCGCAAACTGCACGATAAACAACTGCCTTTTTCTCCAATGGCGGTGCTAATCTAAAGCCTTCATCCATGTGTGTTATATTTTCAATTTCTGAAGGATTTATTTTACCTTTTCTTAAATAATCATTATAAGGGTAAGCATCATAATATTCACCAAATGCCATTGATTGATCCCTTGTTAAATAGCTTGAACCATGTGCAGTACTTATTGTAGAATCAGTATCTCTTTTTAAGAGTTTGTTATATAAACGATCTTTTACTTCTTTTTGGTGCTGATTTATATAACTTCTTTTTTTCTCCAATATCCTAAATTCATATTGCTCAAAAGGCTCCATGTAACTTTCTATATTCTTATTAGTAATATGATATTTATCTTCTTTAGCTATTCTTGCTTTATTATAAATTGTGTAATATCTATTATCGATATCTTCACTTATTTTACTTATTTCATCATTAGATTTAAATTTTAAATTAGCTCCAAAAGCTTCTAAGCTGTCGTTTTCATCTTGAAGATTTTTCCATAAAAGTTCATCAGCTTCCTCTTGCGCCTCTTTCGCCGCTTTTTCCTGTGCCTTTTTTGCAGCTTTTTCTTGAGCTTCTTTCGCCGCTTTTTCTCGAGCCTCTTGTGCAGCTTTTTCTCGGGCTTCTTGTGCCGCTTTTTCTTGGACTTCAACTTTATTTGTATTTGGCTTTAAATCATCAACAACATCGTCACCTTTTTTTGTGATGTCGTCGCTAGTGCCTCTGAGGTTTTTCCATAAATCATCGACGTGTTTGCCTTTATAAATTAAAAAATCTGCCGCTACTGCCAAGCCTGTAGCAATAAGGGCTCCAATACCAACTTTGGCACCAGTTGAAACCCCTTTTTTCTCACCTTGCAATTCAAAATTATCAGGCTTTTGTTCTAATGATACGGGTTCACTTTGAAAGCCCAAGTCTTGTTTAGGAATATTATTTTGTTTTAATACTGAAAAACTATCAATTTTAGAAATTCCGGTCACTATTTTTCCCTTTATTTTTTATATATAGATATAAAAACATGAACTTAAAAAAAATTGCTATAATACGTATAAAAAGTACATATTATTAATCCATTTTTATCTTTTTACCAAAATATCTTTTGATTCAATCATATCCTCTGGAGTCATTGTCCAGACTTTAATATCGTGGGTTTTTGCAACTGCAAGAACTCTGTCAACATATTTTTGGTCTTTGATAGGATCTTCAACGATTAGCACAATTCCTGCTTTTTTATTCAATGCGACTGCATAGTACAACGCTTGTCCAATGCTCTCACCCCATTTTTTAGCGAAGTCGAACTCGATCGCATATTCTTCAGTCACGCAATCGACTCTCGCTCGATCAGGCAAAACATATTCAGTAATCCCATTGTTTTTTAATGCCCAAACTTCTTGGTACTCTTTTTCATAGTAATAATGATTTCGAGGTGCCGAAAATACTGGCATGACTGCAAATACAAATATGAACAATCCTAATAAAAATTTCCTAACCATTAGTTTATTATAACAGACATAACTGTTTGTGGCAATTGTAAAAACGGTTAGTATTTAGTCAAACCCACTCAATAATTAATTATTTGTTAATTTTTCAATGTTTATTCAAATACTAAATTAAAATTAAATAGACGTACAAACGTCCCCTAAGCTGAGAACACCCTCGATGGTCGACAACAATAGGGAATCGCTGATTTTAACAAATTAAAATCATTTCAAGCGAAGTAGTAGAATTACTACGCCCACCCCCCCCCTCTACAAACATCTTAAAATGTCGTTTTATTACTGCATAAAGGCGTCGTGCCGATATGCCTATTTTTATGAAAGGAGTTTAAATGAACTATTTAAACAAAATCTTGTCGTGCATCAAAAACGATGCCAAATTATTCCAAAACCCTGAAATCAACCACATCACAGGGCTTACCAACACCCAAATCAAAGAGCTGAAAAAACACGCCCTTGAAAACAATCTTATTCAAGACTGCAAGCGTGAGTTCACGCTTACCGATTTAGGAGTTGAGTATTTAGAACAAAATCCTATTCAGTCTTGGTGTGGGGCAAATTATCCAAGCCGACCAGAGGTCAATATCGAATCGCTAAAACTCGAAAAAGCACCGCCGACTCTCACTCGTGCAATCAGATTACTGGCAAAACATTTAATCGAGGGTGAAGATTTGAAACAAAACTCGAACGAAGATTATTTACAACGTGAGCTTTTGAGTGAAACTTCCAACTGCAAAGACTTAAAAACAGAGATTGAAGAATTTGTTTTGTCAGGTAAAGTTAAACTCACAGAGCTTTTTGATAGGTTCAGCCAAGCTCCTTATGGGCTAACAAAATCAATCACAGCAATTCTTTTACTTGATGTAATCACAACTCACCGAAATGTTTTAGCGATTTACGAGCAAGGTCAATTTCAGTTAAAACTCAATCAGTTGATGTTTGATAGAATGATTTACTGTCCACAGAATTTCGAACTGCAAAAAACCGTTCTTGACCTGCCGATTTTAGAGGGTTTGAGCGAAGCACTTTCAATTGAGCCGTCAAAAAATATTCTTGATGTAACAAAAGGATTGATTTATTTGGTTAGAAAACTTGAAAAATACACGCTTAACACCGAGCGACTTTCAAAGCCAACCCTACGTTTTAGAAATTGCGTGATGAATGCGAAAGACCCGATTTCATTATTTAATCGAGATATCCCCAAAATCCTTGTCGGGAAAGACCTCACAGACTGCAACGAAGAGCTAATAAACGCTTTTAAAACGTCAATTAATGAGCTTTTAAATTGTTGCGATGAGATGATTGCTGAGATTACGGAGTTCTTTTTCAAAGCATTTGACGAGATTGAACGTGCGAATTTGGTTTCAAGGACTGGGGAAATCAAAGAATATTTAAACGAAGACGAGCTGAAAATTTTGGCGAATAATATCGCAGAAACGAGTTCTGACGACACGCTTTGGATAAAAAGGATTGCAACATTTATCAATAAATCACGTGTGCCTTCTGATTGGAGTGATAATGATGTTGCGGATTTCAAGGTCAAGACGAAAGAGTTGGCGTTGAAGTTTTTGACGATCGAAGCGACTGCAAGTGATGAGGTTGCGAAACTGAATAAAAACGCACTGGAGCTTTTAGAAAAAATGTTGAGCTTATCGAAAGTTGAGAAAAACACTATTTTAAGGAGAATTGTCAATGGGTAATAAAACAAAAAAACAGGGGCAAATGCTAGATTGCCACGCTAACGCTCGTAATGACGAGCCTTCTTCTAATTTCGCCGTAGGAAAGATGGCGGGGCGGGACGACTCGCCAGATACCACAGGCGAAAAAACGCATCACATACTTTCATTAAGTGGGGGGAAGGATTCTACCGCTTTGGCGTTTTTTATGAAAGAGAACAACCCCGAAATCTTTGAACAAATGGAGCTTGTGTTTTGCGACACTGAAGTAGATTTACCCGAAACCTACGACTATCTTAACAAGATAGAAGTCTTTTTAAACAAAAAAATCAGAGTTATCAAAACCGATAAGGGCTTTGAACATATGTTCTCGATCTATAAAAACTTGCCTGCACCTCATCGCCGTTGGTGTACGATTGAGATGAAAACAAAACCGTTTAGTAAATACCTGTTAGAGTTATTGGGTCGGCATAAAAATACAGTTATCAACCTATATGTTGGGATAAGAGCTGATGAAGCACACAGAGCAAAGCCCGAAGACTATCAGGGTAATAACATCAAACAACTATACCCTTTTATTGAAAACTCCGTTGACAAAACGGATGTCGCCAATATCCTAGAGCGTGCAGGCATAGGATTTCCTAAATACTACGAATGGAGTGGTCGTTCAGGTTGTTACTTTTGTTTTTATCAACCTAAAATTAGTTGGGTTAGATTGTATGAAAAACACCCCGACCTATTCAAAAAAGCAATGAGCTACGAAATAGATGACGGTATAAACCGAATTGGCTGGAACATGGACATGCTTTTAAGAGAATTAATCCAACCAGAAAATATTAAAAAAATTAAAGAAAACCACGCTAAGCTAGAAGTGAAGAAAAAGCAAACCGTTAAATCGACTTCAAAACTTATCGTTGATTATATCTAGGAGCGTTCACGTAGTCAAAGCTTGCACAGCTCGAATCCTGTGCATCGTATTTCCAGTTGTGATCGTTGTCTAATCCGTCGTTACAAGAGTTTGAAGACTCTGGACTTTCAGCTCTTGGCGTTTCTGTTAGCCATTTTTCGGGAATACTATCCCATAACTGCTGAAAAATTCCTTTTGCGGTTGTTGCGTGTGTTGGATTCTCTATAAATACAATGTTTTCATCGTTTTTCTTTTCAGCAGAACGTGTAGCGTTCATTGAGCCAACCGTAAGCATTCTGTCGTCTATAATAATTGTTTTCATGTGCATTTTGCCTGTCCAGTTTTCGACCTTGAGAGGAATGCCTTTTTTACGAATATTGTTGTGTTTCGAATATTTTTCGTTACAAGCTGAAGCACACGTTATAACTCGCACGTCGACACCACGTTGTTTAGCTTTCACAAGCGAGTCGATAACCTTATCATTCGTCAAAAAAAACATTGCAACATAAACATAATCAGTCGAACTGTCAATTTGGGTTACTATTTCGTTAATAACATCGGGATTCGGACAAAAATATACAGACACCTTTGAACCGTCATCGAGTTGAACATCTTTCATGTGGTATGGTGTTTTTGTAGTGTGGAACTTGCCCGAGTGCAATTGCTTAGCTTCGGTTATGTATGCGTGAGTTATTTCAGGCGAACTGATTAAGGCACTGAGGTTACAATTTAATCCACCCGTACCAGAAGAACTCATGTTCGTCGAACCCATCCAAACCTTGTCTTTACCTAGTGTCACAAATTTATTGTGCATTATACTTCCGTTATAGTTACCTTTTGAAGTGATTTTACCTTCGGCTTTGTCTTTAAGGATTTTATCGGCAATCGCACGATCGACGTAGTAATCCGTTTTCCAATCCCCGAACGCTTTCATCGCGTAGAATGTATCTCTATATATATTTTTGTTGTTGACGTCCACGTCGGTCACAGCATAAATCGTATTTTTACGCTTTTGAGCATTAATAAAGGCGTTCATAAGTTCAGGTTGATAGGCGATACCGTACGTCGCAAGATAAATTTCTTCTTTTTTGAGCTTATTCAACTCGTCAATCAAAACCCTACCCGAATTGGTTGTTGTACTTTCAGACGGATACAAATTGTAATCTAGCGGACTATTAAACAATAGAGTTACACCAGTTTTGAGATTATCATCGGATTGGTTTGACGGTGGAATAACGATTTCAATCGAGTGTTCAAAAGGTTTTTGATTTGTATCAAATATTTGTTCTTGTGGTGTGGAAGATTTTTTACAATTAGAACCTTTGCATGGGTAGCAACAACTAGAAGCCGTATATTTACTGAAAACAGGAGGCTTTGGCATTAGCTCTACGTTGCTTGCTATTTGACCGTATTTGCAGGTTGGTTTGTGGTATTTGCCATTCTTTTTGTTCAATAGCACAAGATCTAGCTTGCGTGCTTTTTCAGAGTTCTTATAAACCTTGTCGAGGTTCTCGTATTCTTTCAGTTGCGGCGCTAGGTTTGATTTTTCGTAAACCGTCGCTAAGCCTGATTTTAAAACCTCTTGTTCGTAGTTTCTACCGTCAGTAAAATAAATCGACACTAATTCACGATTAAACACGTCATGAGTTTTTGTGCCTGTGGCATCCGTGCTTCGCTCACGCTCGCCCGTCTTTCCTACGGCACTTTTACTAGATGTTTCGAGATTTTGTTGCGAGGGATTTTCTTTTTGGGTCGCTTCGCTCCATATCGTGTTATTTGAAATAGATGTCTCTTTTTCGGTGGCTGGATTTGTTGAAAATTTTACTATTACTTCTTTATTGAGAAGATTTTTATTTGCGAACTCTTTTCCGTAATAGCCAAGTCCTAGAGCTTCGGTTTGGGTAAAGTTAAATTGCTTCATCTGATTGTCGAGCCAGTAAGAGGGTTTAACTTCAAAAGTATCAATGCCGTTCAATCGAACCTTTTCGTCTTTTTGATAGTAGCCGTCGCGGTTGAAATCGATGTACATCGTGTCTCCATCGATGACCTTTAAAACTTTATAAGTTTCTTGAGCTTGTGGAACGGAAATTTCCGCACAATTAGTTGGTGTTATAAAATTAGTCAATGCTATTAGTGATGATAATAAAACGACCTTTTTCTTCATAAATCTATTTTACAACAAAAGTGTTTAATTAAGACATCGCATTAAAAAAAGGGTTATTATTAAGGATAAAATTTACCCAGAAATTAGTTGAAATATTCCTTATATTTTAGTGGTACAAATTTGTAGGAATAGTTTTTATTTGTCAAACTAACCGTTCTTTATAGTCAAACTAACTTTCTTTTTACATAAATCTTGATTTTCTGGCAATTTTGTGGCAAGATAGCGGAAGTATAAAGGAGCATTCATGGCAATTTTTTCACCTAAGTATATAATAACAAATTCAATCACTAATAATCTTTTAGAAATTGAGCGAATAAAGTCTGAAATAACAAATTTACCAGTAAGTCGCAAACTATTGCATTCTTTAAGGCAAACTGCCAAGCTTTCAACAATTCATTATTCAACTCAAATTGAAGGCAATAGGCTTTCAGAAATTGAAGTAGAACAAGTTCTTATTGAAAATAAAATCATTCCAAATAGGCAACGTGATGAAAAAGAAATTAAAGGATATTATGTTGCACTTGATTATCTTGAATGTATAAAAAACAAAAAAATCTTAGAAGAAAGCGACATTAAAACACTACACGCATTAGTAGAAGGTGGTGGAAATAAAAAAATCAAACCAACAGAATATCGTGAGGGACAAAATGTAATTAAAGATTCAATTTCTGGAAGTATTGTCTATATGCCTCCAGAGGCTTTTGATGTAGCTAACTTAATGAAAGAGTTAGTTAACTGGATAAATGCAGATGATGATATTCCTGCACCAATTAAAGCAGGAATGGCTCATTATCAATTTGTAACCATTCACCCATATTTTGATGGTAATGGAAGATGTGCAAGACTTTTAACAACGTTGCTCCTTCATAAAAAAGGTTACGATTTAAGTGGTATTTATTCATTGGAAGAATATTATGCAAAAGACTTGCAGGGTTATTACGAAGCTTTAACTATTGGAGAAAGCCATAATTATTATATGGGCAGGGCTGAATGTGATATTACAAAATGGATTGAATACTTTGTTAATGGAATGAATATTGCCTTTAAATCTGTCTATAAAAAAGCTCAACAATTCAAAAATGAAAAAGATGATACCAAAATTTTAAGAGAATTGGATATAAAACAAAGACAAATTCTAGAATTATTCCAAACTCAAAAATTTATTACAGCAAATGATATCGCAGAGTTTTTTAATTTCAGTCAAAGAAGTGGAAGAAATTTAGCTTTGACTTGGGTTAATGAAAATTTCTTAATAGCCATTGGTGAAGGTAAAAAAAGAAAATATCAATTAACAAAAGAGATTGAAAATAGCATTTCGGATTAATTTTACAAGCAATCTTCATCTCAAAGACAGTTATATCTCATTATTACTGGTTAATTACAATAGGCTCTCTTTTATCCGCTCAAACTAACCGTTTTTTATAGTCAAACCAACTTTCTTTTTACATTAGTTTTACGTAGAAATTATTTTGTTAGTTTATTAAGATAAATTTGCAATTCTATAATTGCGACACTTGACTTATTGTATCTAATTAGATACAATAAGAATATGAAGAAAGTAAAATTGTATAAATTAAAAAATGGCACATATCCTTTTGAAAAGTGGTATTTTACGCTAGATAAATCCATTCGTATTAATGTTGATATGAGACTTGAACGTTTAGCTTTAGGCAATTATGGAAATCATAAAACTTTCGACAATATTACAGAGCTAAAATTGACACAAGGAGCTGGCTATAGAATTTATACAACCGAAAAAGATAATACAATTATTGTTTTATTATGTGCAGGCGATAAGTCAACACAAGCAAACGATATTAAAAAAGCAAAAGCTTATTTAGAAGATGTAAAAAACAATGATGATTATAATGAAATTGAAGAAAGGTCGCACAATGAAAAACAATAAAATTAAAACATTTGATGAACATATGGAAGAAGTTTTGCAAGACGAAGAATATCTTAAAATGTATTTAAGTGCTTCAATTGGAGACTTTATTGAAACAGGCGATTACGAAGTGTTTTTTGCAACATTAGAGCGTGCTGTACGCTCTAAAAATAGTATTAATAATTTTTCTAAAAAAACAGGTATAACAAGAAAAGCGCTTTATGAAATTTTTAGAGGAGAGAGAGTGCCAAGATTTGACACAGTTGGGAAAATTCTTAAAGAGCTTGGTTACACTCTTAATATTGCATAATTAGCTTGTACGTTAAATGCAACCCAACAACATTTAAAATTGCTAATCGTTGATATTTTCTTAAATCAAGCATTCTTTATAGTCAAACTAATTTTCTTGTTATATTGTACATAATTTATGTTATAATAAGTATGTAAGTCTTGAAAATGCTTAGAGCAGGCAAAGACTTTGTTAGGCAAAACCGTTCTAAAATGTAATTTTGTTGGATAAAAGTTGACTAAATATCAAGTTTTCTGAGAGGGATAATGCAGAAGAGGTCAACTAGCACAGGAGTAATAGTAGAAGCATGTATAAAAATAGATTTTTAGACAATGATAAATATAAGAAACTAATTGATGAAAATAGACCACTATCACAAGAGGCTTTGTCTGATATTAAAGAATATTATAAAATAGGTTTGACATATTCATCAAACGCTCTTGAGGGTAACACTCTTGATTTAGTTGAAACAAAAGTCGTTATTGAAGATGGCATTACAATAGGAGGCAAGCCTATCAAAGACCACTTAGAGGCTCTTGGGCATAGTGTCGCTTATGATAAAGTTCTGAAACTTGCTCAAAATGATACAATAACATTAGATGATATTAAAAAATTACATTATTTATTTTTTAATAAAATTGATGAAAATCAAGCAGGTAAATATCGAGATAGGCAGGTCGTTATATCTGGCTCAGACGTTGAATTCCCTAAACCTCAAGAATTAGATAATAAAATGAGTGAATTTGTTTCAAAGCTTCCTCAGATGAAAAAAGATTTGCACCCTGTTGAATATGCTACAATGGTACACGTATTATTTGTAAATATTCACCCATTTATTGATGGCAATGGGCGAGTTGCCAGGCTCTTGATGAATTTAGCATTATTGCAAAGTGGGTATAATATTGTAATAATCCCACCAGTTGTAAGAGGCGATTATATAGCAGCACTTACAGAGTCTAACGTAGGTAAGTACAATTCTTTTATAAACTTCATCTCAGAAATGACACTAGAAGCACAAAAAGAATATCTAAAAATTATTGAGAGGTTTTAAATTTGTACTAGGCTTTTTCAAGCTGTAATAATTCTTTTTTCATATCAAGTCCGCCAGAATAGCCAACAAGTTTTCCTGATGAACCCACAACTCTATGACAAGGAATAATTATCATTATTGGGTTTTTGTTATTTGCCATTCCTACAGCTCGTGAAGCTTGCTCATTACCTGCCATAATCGCAATGTCTTTGTAAAAACGTGTTTCGCCATAAGGGATTTGCATCAATATTTGCCAGATTTTCTTTTGAAATTCTGTTCCGATTAATACATAAGGAATGTTAAAATGTTTTCTTTTTCCAATAAAATATTCATCAAGTTGGTTTTTGATTTTTAAACTCAATTCGCAGTCAGTGGTTTCGATAAATTTTTCATCAACCTTTTTTAGTGAATAAATATTTTTCCTGTCGTGCGTGATTTTAAGAGTGCCAATAGGAGATTTGTAATAAACAATTTCGATTTTACCATGATTTTTTAAGCAGGAATTTTTCATAAAAGGATTATATCATGGTAGATGTTTAGTTTTATATAATTTTGCATAAAATCCTGTTTTCGTGTTACTATTATTATACTGAAATTTTTGATAAGGAGTGTTAAAAATGTATGGGATTATATTAGCAGGTGGGTCAGGAAGCAGATTATGGCCTTTGTCAAGAGAGCTTTATCCAAAACAATTACTTAATTTGAATGCTGATAAAAGTTTGCTTCAATCTTCGTTTGAAAGACTTGAGGGGATTATGCCTGTTGATAATATAATTAGTATTACAAATGCTAAACACACTTCTAGTGTTAAGATGCAATTAAAAGATTATAGTAAAAATGCTGTGGTATTATCTGAACCAGCTTCTAAAAATACAGCTCCTGCGATTGCTTTGGCTACAAAATATGTTGCTCAAATGTCAAGTGCTGATGAGATTATTATTGTCGTACCTTCTGATCATCTAATTGAGGATCAAGAGAAATTTTTGGCGACTGTGAAAAAAGGTGAAAACTTGGCTAAGCAAGGTCATATCGTGACTTTTGGTATCGAGCCTAGTTATCCTGAAACTGGTTATGGATATATTAATACGTTTGGCAGTTTAGATGGTGGTTATAAGGTTAAGGAATTTGTTGAAAAGCCTGATCAGGCTACTGCAGAAGAGTATTTGAGAGCGAAAACATATTTTTGGAACAGTGGTATTTTCATGTTTAAAGCTTCTGCTATGTTAGAACAGATTAGTTTGCTTGCAAAAGATATTGCAGTAGTTGCTCAAAATATTGATTTTACAAACTCTAGCGAAATCCCTTTTATTGAATTTGATAAAATGCCTAATATTTCGATAGATTACGCTATTATGGAAAAATCTGATAAAATTGCGTTGGTAAAATTGGAAAGCGATTGGAATGATTTAGGGTCTTGGCAATCGATTTATGATGTTAGTGAGAAAGACAAATCTGGTAATGTTTTTATTGGTGCTGTGCATGATATTAATTCGACAAATTCATTTGTTTATTCTTCTTCAAAACTTGTTGCTACAATTGGGCTAGAGGATACTGTAATCGTTGAAACAGAAGATGCGATTTTAGCTTGTAAAAAAGATAAAACTCAAGATGTAAAACAGGTTTATGAGGCTTTGAAAAAGCAGAATAGTGATACCTGTATGGTTCATAAAACCGTCTATCGTCCTTGGGGATTTTATACGGTTATTGCTCAAGGAAAAGGGTTTGCTACAAAATTAATCCATGTTAATCAAGGGCAGAAATTGTCGGTTCAATCGCATAATCACAGAAGTGAGCATTGGGTTGTGTTGTCTGGTAAGGCAAAAGTGCTATTAGATGATAAAGAATTAATTCTAGAGCCTGGTCATAGTGTCGATATTCCTGTTAAAGCAATTCATTCGTTGCAAAATCCATTTGATGAGGATATTGAAATTATCGAGGTTCAAAAGGGTGATATATTGATAGAAGATGATATCATTCGCTATGAAGATATGTACGGTCGAGTGTAGTGAAGAGCATTCTTTAGCTCGTGGTAGTGACCTTCTTCAAGTAGTTGATGGAAAATTCTAAATGTGTTTGGAGCAATAGCCTCAATCCATTCTTTGTCTGTGTATAATCCTTCGACAAAGCGAGCAAACAGCTCTGTTGGTTTTTCGTAATACTTTTTGTATTTGTTAATCCTTGACGAAATACGTTTTTGCTTTCGTTGACAGGATTTTAGGCGAATATATGCGATAAATGATTTTGGCATCTCTGTGAAATCATTTTCTAGATTTGCGATAGTATAAACCTCATATGATTTTTTGAAAAAACCGTTTACAACTTTGACCCTGTCGTATTTTAATAAAAAACGGGCGTTGGATTTTTTGATAAACTTGTCAAATTCTTTAAATTTTTTAGAGCGTAAAAATTTTGGATAATCATTTTTTATAATTTTTTCCAACTCTTTTATTTGATTTTTCACTCTCTCTTTATGCTCATAAAGTTTTATACAGGCAGAATTATTATCAACAAAATTTGTTACTTGAAGCAACTCTTTGAAAATAATCTCATTATTTATTCTAAAAAGTGCCTCTAAAGTTCCACACGATTTGTTCATATCTGGTTCTATTTTAAAATGGATATAATGAGCAAATTCGTGTAATAGCGTAGGCACAATTCTTTCAGGTGCAATATTTTTTGAAATATCAATCCTGTTTTTGAGAAAAAATCCTTGATGACCTCTAGCTTGAGTTGTCGTATGGATTTCTAGCCCAAGCGTTTTAAAATATTTAATTAATTCTTTTGCTTCGTTATTCATATTATTTTAAAATATTTTGTATGGGTTAAGTATGTTATTAGGGTCAAAAGTTTTTTTAATCTGACGCATGTAATCTATTGCAATCGGGTTGATAACTTTGTGAATATGTTCTTTTTTATCCAATCCAACGCCGTGTTCGCCTGATATTAATCCATCGAGTTTTGCCGTTAACTCATAGATTTCATTTTTTGCGTTTTTAAGGTTTTTGTATTCTTCTTCATTATCTAAATCAATTGGGATTTGTGGGTGAACGCTTCCATCGCCTACATGTCCGACCATGCATACTTCTAATTTATATTTTTCACAAATTACTCGTACTCCAGTTACCAATTTAGCTAAATTTTCACGTGGAACGATTACGTCATCGGTTATGACAGAGGATTTAATCATTTTGCAGGCGGTCATTGATGAGCGTCTGGCTTGCCAAATTTGTTCATATTCTTGTTTGTTTTTTGAGGTAAGAATTTTTGTCGCTCCAGCACTATTTAGGATTTTTTCGATAATTTGTTGTTGGTAATCCATCGTGATTTCAAACCCATCGATTTCTATAATTAAAGCGGCTTCTTTTGTTTCTAAAATATCACAAGATACGTATTTTTTGCTTATAGCTAAAGCGTTTTTGTCCATAAAATCAATGGTTGCTGGTGTTATTTTGTGTTCGATAATTGAGCTGACCGCCTTGATTGAATTTTCTAAATTATCAAAATACGCCAACATGACTTTTTGACATTCTGGTTTGCAGATTAGTTTTAAGGTTGCTTCAGTGATTATTCCAAGCGTTCCTTCTGAGCCAACAAACAAACTACCTAAGTTGTAGCCAGTAGCGTTTTTAATGGTGTTTGAGCCAGTGCGTAGGATTTCGCCATCTGCTGTTACAACGAGTAAGTCAATGATATAGTCTTTTATCGAGCCATATTTGAAAGTTCTTGCACCACTAGAAGCTTGTGCGATGCCTCCACCAATAGTCGATATAGCTAGATTTGAAGGGTCTGGAGGAAAATATAATCCAACGCTTTCAACCAAATTTTGTAAATCACCTACGACAACACCTGATTGAACTCTAACGCTCATGTTCTCACGGTTTAGTTCTAAAACCTTATTCATTTTAGAAAAATTTAAAATAATTCCGCCATTGACCGCAACGCAAGAGCCAACAACATTTGTCCCCGCACCACGACAGATAATTGGCACGTTATAAATGTTAGCGAGCTTTACGACTTGTTGCACTTGTTCGATTGTTTCAGCAAATACAACAGCATCTGGCAATTTTCTTTCACCCTTATAATGTCCAGCATCTTTTGAATAATAAATTCTATCATCAAGTGATGTTTGAATATTTTCTTGCGAAAAAATTTGGGTTAGTTCAAAAATAAATTTGTCTTTAGTCAACATAAGAAGATAATTTTTCCATACTTGTACCAAGCATAATCATTTCTCTTTCGATTTTTTCCATCTTGGTAGTTAATATCATATCATCTCTTTTTTCTATAATCGACAAAATTTTATCTAATTTCGTTTCTAATCTATCAATACGCAACTCTTGAGTTTCAAATTTCTGCTCGATATTATTTATTAAAAACTCTTTATCAGGCATCTCATTTTTTAATTCATCAAGAAGATTTTTGACATTAGATATTTCAGAAACTTTTTTGTCTAAATCAAATATTCTGCCCTCAATTTGGTTTGCTTTATCTTGAATAGCGTTAGTGGCGGTCGAAATAAAATCAATCTTCAACCCTGTTGTGTCAACCCATTCGCCTATATAACCTAACACTTCTTGGAATATTTTGTTAGAGTTCATTGACGAAACCATAAGAGTTGTCAATGTGTCAATTTTTTCATTTAGTGTTGTCACCAATTCTTGTTTTGATAATGTTGAAAGCTGCTCGTTTAACGAGTTTGAGAACATGTCAAAGCGTTCAAAATGGTTTTTAAATTCATTATTTATTTCTTCAGAATTAATAATTATTTTGTTAGTTCTTGCACTAATACTAACAATATCTTCATCTAATTTTGCTAAAGAATTGTCAAATCCACTAATTTTTTCAGTTGTTATAAAAGAATTAAAATATTCTATTTGATTAATTATTCTATCAATATTATAAGTTAATTTTTGTACTTCATCTCTAGTATCTTGTTCGCTAATGTTGTTAAGTGTTAAACGTAGTTTAGCGATATCTTTTTCCAAATCTTGTAATGTATAAATATTATCAAAATCGCTTCCACCGTTGGCAATTTGGTTTAGTTGTTTGCTCACTTCATAAAAATGCCCGCTAATTTCGCTTGATTTTTCTGTGAAAAAATCTTTGATGTCATCACTAGCATCAGTTGTTTTGGTATCAACAAATTCTTTAATTTCCTCAACTTCTTCTGTGAAAGATATTTGGTCAAAAATTGTGACCATATTTGAAGTTATATCCTCTTTCAAATCACTTATTTTCTTGTCAAAATCAATTTCTAAAATAATATCTTCGATACTTTGTGTTTTCATTAACATTTCATTGAAGCTATAGCGATATTCTTTAGCTGTTTCTTCGATGTTTAATTCATTTATATAAATTTGCTGTTCGCTTATTTGTGTTCTTATTAATTGGATAAGTTTGGTTAATTCGTTAATGGAATTTTTATTCTCTAGATAAGAATTTTCGATATCAGAATTGATATTAAGATACGAATGCTCTATTTTAGAAAGCAAATCCTGTTTGATATCTTCGTTATCAGAACCATAATTTTGGAATGTTAATAATAGTGAATTATATTTTGCCTCTAATTCTTTAAGGTTATCAACTATAGCATCGTTCATGCTCGCATAAACTGAAGTATTTATTTTAGAAACGTTATCTAAAACTTCTTGTAAACCACTGTCGATAAAAGAAATCATCTCGGTGTGTTTGTCATTATTTGATGACAAATCCTGTTCTAAAACTTCAGAAATATTTGATAATTTGTCTTGAATATCATCAAAATCATTTAATTGAATAGTCGCAAAGTTTGCTAAAATCTCTTCTTTAGCATTCTTTAAATTGTTGCAAGATTGGCTTGCAATGTTTTCGTTAACACTGTATAATTCATAAATTTTATCTTTAATTTCTTGCAACCCAGTATCGACAAACGACATTGCTTCAGACTGAAACGAGGAATTATCGGTAGAAGTTGTTTCGATATTTTCTGAAATATCTTCTAATTTAGTCATGACAGAATGAGAAATTATAGCCAAATCATTCAATTCAGATTTTGTTATCTCGACATTTTTAAATAATTTTTCTAACTCATCTTGAACATTTATATTATTATCGTTAGCGTCAGAACTATTATTTTCTGCTAATTTTTTGTCTAATTCTGTTAAAATGTCACGTTGAGAGTTGATTTCATCTATAATAGAGGTTGCTTTTTCAGAAACTGTAAGTGAAAGTTCTTGAATATCAGAGTTCTTAACAGAGCCTTCTGCTAAGAATAATACTCCTTGTAATGAGCCTTCAAGCATATTAAACATTGATAGAGTTTCTTCGGCTCTGTTTTCAAAAGCGGTTTTCAGTTCTTCAACATAAACTTTGATGCTATCGTTATCGTTGCTTTCAACAAATGAGTCTAATTTGTTACCAATGCTTAACAATAAACTGTTTAAATCTTGAGAATCGTTTTCATTTTGTGTCTTCAACGCTTGTAATATTTCAGCCATCTCTTTCACTGTTTGTGCCATTTTTCAAGTTCCCTTTACAAATTTCCCTATTATTCATAATAATACAAAATTTTTCAAATTAGGTCAAAATGTTTACAAATATTATTACAATTGTAAAGAACATAATATCTTTTTGATTTTTTAGGTGATATAATATTGAAATAAGAGATTTGAGGTAGTTAAAAATGAGTTAT
Organism: Candidatus Gastranaerophilales bacterium; assembly: GCA_044432945.1. Classification (GTDB taxonomy): domain Bacteria; phylum Cyanobacteriota; class Vampirovibrionia; order Gastranaerophilales; family Gastranaerophilaceae; genus JAWXUD01. The sequence goes on along the minus strand of JAWXUD010000011.1, from coordinate 26,862 downwards.
ATAGTAATTGATGAAAATAAGTGTAAAGCTTGTTATTTGTGCATCAAAGAGTGTCCAAAACAGTTGATAAAAATTAGTGAGAATTCAAATGCACTAGGGGCTAATGTCGTTGAATTTAGTGATAAGAACAATGAATGTCTTGGTTGTGCGATGTGTGCGATGAGATGTCCTGATTTGGCAATTACAGAAGTTTATAAAGGATAAAAAAATGGTAGAATGTTTAGCGAATAAAAAAGTTTTAACAAAGGGTAATTATGCGATAGCTCAGGCTGCGATTAATGCTGGTGTTGATTGTTATTTTGGTTATCCTATCACTCCACAAAGTGAGATTGGTGAATTTATGAGTGGCAAGATGCAGGAGTTAGAAAGAGCATATGTGTCTGCTGAAAGTGAAGTTTCAGCGATTAATATGGTTCTTGGTGCTTGTGCTACAGGGTCTAAGGCAATGACCTCATCATCATCTTGTGCGGTTGCACTTATGCAAGAAACGATTTCTTATGCGGCGGCAGATGAATTACCTATTGTATTAATCAGTGTTATGCGTGGCGGTCCAGGGTTGGGGAATATCTTTCCATCTCAGGGTGATTATTTTCAGGCTACAAAAGGCGGTGGAAACGGTGATTATAAATTGATAGTATTAGCACCTTCGACTGTTCAAGAGTGCGTTGATTTAACTTATAAAGCATTTCATTTAGCTCACAAATATAAAAATCCAACAGTTTTATTAGCAGATGGCTTGTTAGGTCAGATGATGGAACCTGTTACTTTTGGTGCATATCCTTATGAAAATATAGATAATTCTAGTTGGGAGTTAGATGGTGCAGATGGGCGTAAAAGTAGGATTATTCGTTCATATTCTCCGTTGGCAGACAAGCAATGTGAATTTTTAGACAAATTATATGCAAAATATAAAACAATTGAAGAAAACGAAACTGAATGGGAAGAAATAGCGGCAGATGATGCGGATATAATTTTAGTCACTTTTGGCAGTACGTCAAGGAATGTTAAAACGGCAGCTAAAAAATGTCGTGAAGCGGGTTTAAAAGTTGGGTTTTTCAGACCTATTACGTTGTTCCCGTTCCCTAACGAAAGACTTTTGGAATTATCTCAAAAAACAAAAAAATTCGTTTGCGTAGAGGTAAATATGGGACAAATGATTAATGATGTTAAACTTGCAATAAATGGTAATGCGGAAGTTGAATTATTAAACAAAGGTGTAGGCGCACCACCGAGCGTTGAAGAAATTATTGAAAAAGTGATGGGGGTGTAACATGGCGACACAAGTTTTTAAAATAGCAAATTCGTTAAAAGAGAATGCAAGATATTCATTTTGCCCAGGTTGTGATCATGGGGTTGCGATTAGGTTGGTTGCCGAGGTGTTAGAAGAGTTAGGGATTACTCAAAAATCAATTTTAACGGCATCGATTGGTTGTTCAGTTACACTTTATGATTTTATAGAAGTTGATTCAATCGAAGCTCCGCACGGGCGTGCTTTGGCAGTTGCAACGGGTGCTAAGAGAGCTAAGCCTGATAAGGTAGTTTTTACATACCAAGGCGATGGTGATTTTGCATCAATTGGTTTGGCGGAGAGTTTACACGCAGCGTTGCGTGGTGAAAAAATAACAAGTATTTGTATAAACAATACGACTTATGGAATGACTGGTGGGCAGTTAGGACCAACAACATTGATGGGGCAGGTTACAACGACTTCACCTAAGGGTAGAAATAAAGAATACTATGGTCACCCGATTAAGATAGCAGAACACGTTGCACTTTGTGAAGGAACAGCATTCGCAGCGAGGGTTTCGCTTGATACAATTGCCAATATTCGTAAAGCAAAACAGGCTATCAAAAAAGCTTTTGAGGTTCAGATTAATGGCGAAGGGTTTGGGTTTGTAGAAATTCTTGCGACTTGTCCTACTAACTGGAGAATGACGCCAGAGCAAGCTCATGATCGTGTGAGAAATGAAATGATGCCAGTTTATGTGCCTGGTGTGTACAAAGATTTAACTAATAAAGGATAATATAATGGAAAATAATTTTATAATAGCTGGTTTTGGCGGACAAGGGGTATTGCTTGCTGGTGAAGTGTTAGCGAACGCTTGTATGATAGAAGATTTGAACGTGACTTGGTATCCTAGTTATGGTGCTGAAATGCGTGGTGGGACTGTAAATTGCGAAATTGTCGCATCTGATGAAGAAGTTAGTTCTGTTAACAAATCTGAAGCGGATTTTGTTATTGCACTAAATCAAGCATCTTTTGATAAATTTGAGTCAAAAATTAAAAAAGGTGGATTTATGATTGCAAATTCATCATTAACTAACGAGATTAAAAATAGAAATGATATCAATTATTTATTTGCACCGATAACAAAGTTGGCTCAAGAGATTGGTAATATCAGAATGACAAATATTTTATCGTTAGGGTTGTTGGCAAAAGCTAGTAATATTATTTCTTTAAAATCGCTAGAACAGGCGTTGGACGTGGTTATACCAGCACATAGAAAGAACTTATTGCCATTAAATTTAGAGGCTTTAAAAATAGGTTATACGTATGATTTGTTGGCTGTATAGCTAAAAATCACCTAAAAAGTTGATTTAATTTTTGTTGAAAAAGTTTATTCTAAAATTAACGTAACTCGAAAGAGATTTTATATTAATTTATTTAATTTCACGTTTTTATATAATATTAGAGGTTTTTAACAATAGTGAAAAAAGAGCTTAAACAATCGATTAAAGAGAAAGAAACGCAACTTATAAAACTAGCGGAACATGTTGAAAAAAGTAGTGTTTGTGCAAAAATTTATGACAAAGTTGTGCTTGAAAAAGCTATATTGAAAAAAGAATTAGATGAATTAGAAGTTAATTTTATTAAAAAAACTGTGCTTAATTTTATCCCACGCAAAGAAACATTGGTTTGTGATTATTTCAAATCGAGGTAGTATTTTTAAGCATTGTAGCGTGTGAAGGTTCTTTCAATATTACTAGTAATCGTGCTTTGAATACTGTCATATTCTGTTGATAGCGAAGATATTTCAGTATCAAGATTGCTTAATTCTAGATCTAATACTTGTTCTCTTGAATCTAATTTAGCGGTTTCTGTATTATATGTAGCTTCGGCTTTTGCGATATAAGTTTCATCACTTACTTCTTTTAGATAAGTGTCAGTACCGTAGTTGGTTTGATAATACAGTCCATCATCTTTTTGTTTGGTGATGTACATCATGCCATTTTTAATCATCTCTTGTAAATAATCGGAATCATTTACCTGATCGTTTTCGGTCCAACCTGATGTGCAGATAAGGTTTAGTAATGTGTCATAGTACTGTACTATTTTTTCATCGGTATCAGAGATTGTTGTTTCACCAGGGAAATAATATACATAAGTTAGATCGTCAGTTACAAATGATGAAGATTCAGTACTTACAGAATCTTCATCAATGTAATATGAACCACTATTGGCATCAGTGGTGCTTGTTGATAATCCTTCCATATAACTAGCAAAATAAGTTAAAAATGTTTGTGCAATGTTGTTGACGTTTACTGTAGCTGCACTGTTTAACTTATTTCCAAAAAGCCAACCTCTCCAAAAACTTATATATGTAACGCCTACATAATCCCCATTATCTTCATCAGTAACTTTATCATTCAATTCAGATTGAGAATATTTTTTCTCACGATGAGTTTGTGTACCATAGTCATCACGATCAGTGCCATCTCCTCCATCGCAATTATATTTTTCAAGAGTTTTCATATATGCATAATTAAGAGCTTCAGTTGAGTTGCTATTGCCAGTTGTTAAACATGTAGCAAATGAATCATATATTTGACTAACTATATCAGGGACAACATCAGTGGCCAAGCTTTCAACTTCACTTGTCGGATAATTAGCTCCATCACCACTTTGCATTACAACATATACTTGATCAGAAGCATCATCTGAAAGTAATTGTGCGAGGTTGATAGAATAATCTCCTGAGTTATTAATTGCACTACCATTGCTGTCAACTATACTTGGTGTTTTATAATAAGAATCAGTATCAAGGTAAATTGTTGACCATGAATAATCTTCACATCCTAGCAAATTTTGTAAATCACTTAGTGTACCAGAAGTAGTAGTGTATGTTAATTCTGCAGTGCTACTATTAACACCAGATGTTTGGTTATAGTCTATTCCCATATAAGTTGTTGCTGCGGTTTGAGTGATGATACTTTCATCAGCCAATCCTTGTATAAATTGGTTTCTGACAGTTGTTGATGTAACGCCACCAAGACCTTCTTGTGGGATACCTGCAGCACGAGCAGCGTTAGCATATGAGCTGTCAAGTACGGTTCTACCAGCAGAGTTTGTCAAAGTTATAGGTATGTAATCATTTAAAGCTGAAGGTGTCATAAATAAACTGTATTGCAATGCTTCAGTTGATTCACCAGTACCATAAAAATCATACATCAATGTTGTTTTATCAAGGGCGTCTTGATATTCACTAGAAAGCGTTTCTGCATCTCTCGCTAATGACAATTTCTGGTTAGAGATTGACATAGATTCATAGGTAGCATCTGCTTGCCTTGCTGTGATAGTTAGTAGTCTTGCTTGTTGTGCTGATAATCCCATTTTATATCAACGTCCTTTCAAAAATTTAGTAACAAATAATATCGATTGTTCTATATAACGGAATACTTGATTTAAAACTTTAAACATGTTGAAAAAATTTGTTACATTTGTTTACAAAGGTCGGTATGGTGGGTTAAATAAGTAATTTCAATGTTTTTGAATAAAGATATTTTTGATTTAGTTATAAGATTTGTTAAAAATCTGTTTTTTGGCGAAAAAAATGTTATAATAAATATATAAACAATAATCAGGATTATAAAAGAGAAAATATTGGGCATATAGATTGTATAGAAAGGTCGAAAATATGAGTAATTTACAGTTTCAAAATGATTTAGACAAATTGACAGAGGTCCTGCCTGAAAAAGTTAATCGCTTTATTAATTATGAGAACATGGAAGATGTTATAGAAATCGTTTTAGATATCGGTAGAATTCCAGAAATTCGTCATGCGAACGGCAAAATAGATTATCTTGGTGATGAGTTTATATTTGAAGAGGATATTCAATTTATCATTGAGCGAATACAAGATTTTACCTTAGATAATCGTTCGGGAATTCCTGGAACTTTGCACAGGATTAGTGCGATAAGAAACCGTCAAAATAAGGTTATTGGTCTGACTTGCAGGATTGGTCGTGTTGTTACAGGAACGATTGCTTGTATAAAAGATATTTGCGTGATGAATAAAAGTATATTATTTTTAGGTCGTCCTGGTGTTGGTAAAACTACCAAGCTTCGTGAAATATCTCGATTAGTTGCAGATGAATTGGCTAAACGTGTTGTTATTGTCGATACGTCAAATGAAATCGCTGGTGATGGTGATACTCCGCACCCTGCAATTGGTCATGCGAGAAGAATGCAAGTTACTCAGCCACAATATCAAAAAGATATAATGATTGAGGCGGTTGAAAATCATACTCCTGAAGTTATTGTAGTCGATGAGATTGGGACTGAGGCGGAAGCACAAGCAGCGAGAACTATTGCTGAACGTGGAGTTATGTTGATTGCGACAGCTCATGGTAATAGCTTAGAAAATTTGATTAAAAACCCTACTTTATCAGATTTGGTCGGTGGTATTCAATCAGTTACACTTGGTGATGATGAGGCAAGACGCCGTGCTTCACAAAAAACAGTTTTAGAACGTGAAAAACAACCAACTTTTGATGTTGTTATTGAAATTATTGATAGAAACACCTTGGCAGTTTATAAAGATACGACAGAAGCCGTTGATTATATTCTTAGAGGTTGGCCTATTAGACCAGAAATCCGTAAGGTTGATAAAGTATATGAAACGGATTCGCAAACTGGTGAGGTTGTTGAAGCAATTTCAGAAAGTAATGAAGTAGAGTTGCCAAAAGTCGAGCCAGCAAAGCTTGTGCAAGATGAAAAGAGTAGTTTGAATTTTAGTTTTTCACGTGAAAAATATGTTGATGAAGTGAAAAATTTTAAAAAGATTTATTTATACGCAGTTTCACGCACAATCGTTGAAAAAATTATCGAAAGATTAGATATGAACGCTGAAATTACTCGTAATCTCGATGATGCTGATATTGTTATCGCTCACAAAAACTTTTCAAAAGGTGGTGCAAGAATTCTAAACACGGCTAATGATTATAGATTACAGATTTTTTATGTGAAAACAAATTCTATGGCTCAAATTCAAAAAGTTATTAAAGAAGCACTGCAAATCACGGAAACTCAAGAGATTTTGCAAGGTTATTATGATGATACTGAAAAAGCATTAGATGAAGCAAAATTAGCTATCAATAGAATTTTAAATGGTGCTGAGCAGATTATTTTATCACCACAAAATCATAAAATAAGAAAATTACAGCACGAATTAGTTGAAGAACATAACCTTAGAAGCATTAGTATTGGCGAGGGGTCTAAAAGACATTTAAAAATTATTAATGTAAAAACAAATAATTAAAATAAAAGAGAATTGAAATGAATTTAATAGAAATTTATACAATAAGTAGATGTCCATATTGCGAAAAGGCTAAAAAATTATTTAGGCTATTAAATCTTGAATACAAAGAATATAATATTGAAGATGTATATGATTCAATGATTGAAAAATTGTCAAAAGCTTGTGGGCGAACACTGACGACTGTACCGCAAATATTGATTAATCGTGAATATATAGGTGGTTATGATGATTTGGAAGCTATTTATAAAATGGGTAAAATTAACGAATTTTTGAATTAAAGAAAAAGTTTTTGTCGATTAATTTTGTTAAACAAAAGAGCGGTTTTGAGATTTATCTCAAAACCGCTCTTAAATTATTTTTTCTATACAAATTTTTTGATTACTAAAGAAGCGTTTTGTCCACCAAATCCAAATGAATTTGATAACGTAACTTTAACATCAGCTTTTCTAGCTTTGTGCGGAACATAATCAAGGTTTCCAACATGTTCATCTTGGTTATCAAGATTTATTGTTGGAGGCACAATGCCGTTATTGATAGCTTTGATACAAGCTATACATTCAACAGCACCAGTAGCACCTAGCAAATGTCCATGCATTGATTTAGTAGAGCTAACCAAAAGGTTTTTGTTTTGTTCTTTATCACCAAACAATGCTTCAATCGCTTTAGATTCAGCAATATCGCCTAATCCAGTACTTGTACCGTGAGCGTTAATATAATCAACTTCACTTGGTGTCAAGTTAGCATCAGCGATTGCAAATTTCATAGCATGTTTTGCACCCTCGCCCGTTGGATCAGGAGCAACAACGTCATAAGCATCACCAGTTTGTCCATAACCACAAATTTCAGCATAAATTTTCGCACCACGTTTTTTAGCGTGTTCATATTCTTCTAAAATCAAGACCCCAGCACCTTCGCTCATGACAAAACCATCACGGTCAACATCATAAGGACGAGAAGCTTTTTGAGGTTCATCGTTTCGTTTAGAAAGAGTTCTAGCACTAGAGAAAGCACCAACACCAACATCACAAATAGTTGCTTCAGCACCACCAGCGACCATCACATCAACATCACCATATTGGATTGAACGCATAGCGTCACCAATTGAATGAGTACCTGTCGCACAAGCTGAAACTACAACTTTGTTAATCCCTTTAAAGCCGTGACGCATTGAAATTCTACCTGACGCCATGTTAACAATCATCATAGGAATTGTGAATGGTGAACATCTGTTCGGACCTTTTTCTAAGATACGCACGTGATTTTCTTCGAATGTATGAAAACCACCAGCAGCCGAACTAACTGCTACACCGACTTTATATGGATCAATACCATCTAAAGTGTTTAATTTAGCATCAGCGATTGCTTCATCAGCTGCAATAACCGCAAATTGAATAAATCTATCCATTTTTTTAGCTTCTTTAGGTTCAATATATTCATCTGCATTAAAATTTTTAACCTCTCCTGAAATTTTTACAACGTGTTTTTCAACATCAATTAATTCAGAAGTGCTTATGCCACTTTTTCCTTCAACAAGACTTTCCCAAAATTTATCAACACCAACGCCAAACGGAGAAACCGCTCCTAGCCCTGTGATAACTACTCTTCTTTTTGTCATCTTTTTACCTTTTCATTTACTCAATAAATAAACGAGGGGAAAATTAATATTCAATTTTCACCCTCGTAAATACTTCTACTGTTTTGTCGAACTATTTTGAATGAGCATCAATATAGCTTACTGCATCTTTTACAGTTTGGATTTTTTCAGCTTCGTCATCAGGGATTTCGCAACCGAATTCTTCTTCAAAAGCCATTACTAATTCAACTGTGTCTAATGAATCAGCACCTAAATCAGCTGTGAAACTAGCTTCTTCAGTTACTAATGCTGCATCAACGCTTAATTGATCGATAACTACTTTTTTTACTTTTTCTAATGTACTCATTTTGTTTTCCTCATATTTTTTAATGTTCTACTTGACTCTTCGTCTATAATATTATATCTAATTCAAGATTTTTTTGCAACAATTTCTTTAAATTATCACAATTAAGTTAAAAAAACTTAACCTAATTATATAATCAAGCCACCGTCTACTTCTAAAACTTGCCCCGTAATATAATTTGCATCAGCGGCTAAGAATTTAACTGCTTTTGCGATATCTTCTACCTCACCAAGACGTTTAAGTGGGATAAAATCTGTAAATTTAGACGTATCTAAATCTTTTGTCATGTCTGTGTTGATAAATCCTGGTGCAATTGCGTTTACTCTAATTCCACGAGAACCTAATTCTTTTGCTAAAGTTTTCGTCATACCGATTAAACCAGCTTTAGCTGCTGCATAATTCGCTTGACCAGCGTTTCCAGAAACTCCAACAACACTTGACATGTTGATGATTGAACCACAACGTTGTTTCATCATAACTTTTACAACTGGTTGAGAAACATAAAACGCACTTGATAAGTTTGTATTAACAACAGCGTCCCAGTTTTCGTTGCTCATTCTCATAAACAAACCGTCACGAGTGATACCAGCGTTGTTTACTAATACATCAACTCTTCCATATTTTTCAACGATTGCATCAATATTTTTTGCAACGTCTTCTGCATTAGAAACGTCAAATTTGAACGCTTCAGCTTCAACGCCTAACGCTTTAATTTCTTCTACTGTTTTGTTAGCAGCTTCATCATTACCAGCGTAGTTGATAACAACATCATAACCAGCTTTTGCTAATTCTAATGCACAACCTTTGCCTATACCACGTGAACCGCCTGTTACTATCGCTAATTTTTCAGACATAACATCTCCTTTAAATTTCCTACTGTATTTTCTAATGAAGCCTTGTCATATACATTAAAGACAGTTGCTTCTGGAGCAATTTTTTTGTTCAATCCTGCCAAAACTTTGCCAGGTCCGATTTCTACAAACACTTCAACGCCTTCTTCAACCATTTTTTGGATAGTTTGAGTCCAATAAACTGATGAATAAATTTGTTGACCCATTTTTGATTTAAATTCTTCAGAATTTGTTGTCACTTGAGCATCAACGTTTGTGATTACTGGAATTGATGCGTTGTTCACTTCAACATTTGCTACAAAATTTGCAAATTCTTCACCAGCATTTTGCATAAATTTTGAATGGAAAGCTCCTGAAACAGGTAGTGGCACAACTCTTTTTGCACCTTTTTCTAATAATAATTCACCAGCTTTTTTCACAGCTTCGTCATCACCTGTGATAACCACTTGAGCTTGCGAGTTGTAATTTGCTACATCAACATAACCAACAGATGAGGCTTCGCTCAATGCTTCTTTAATCGCATCTTCTGTCGCATTCAAAACAGCTGACATTGAACCACCTTTAGTTTGTCCCATCAAATCTGCACGTTTTTGAATTAGGGTTAAAGCATTTTCTAAAGACAAAACGCCTGCTGCATACATTGCACAATATTCACCTAAACTGTGACCAGCCACAAAATCTGCTTTAATATCAACTTGAGAAGTCAAAGCCTCAAGAGCAGCAATTGACATGCTAACGATGCAAGGCTGTGTGTTAACTGTTTGTTTTAAATTTTCTTCAGGTCCTTCAAAACACAAAGTTGTGATGCTTTTTGATAAAACGTTATCAGCCGTATCAAAAACATTTTTTGCACTTTCAAAGTTTTCATACAATTCTTTTCCCATGCCCACTGATTGTGAACCTTGTCCTGGGAATAAAAACGCTATTTTCTTACCCATTATTTACTCCTTATTTATTTTGAAATTAATTCAAGATTTATCATTTTGCTTTCATTAGCTGGGTTGCTTCGCTTTGTTCGCAATGGCGAAACTTTTTACTAGCAAACGCCTTCACGCAATCTTACGATTGTACCGCCCCACGTCATACCCGCACCAAAGCCAGTCAACAACGCAGTTGAACCTAATTTAACTGTTCCTTTTTCAACGCCTTCTGCTAAAGCGATAGGAATTGAAGCTGCTGAAGTGTTACCATAATATTTGATATTTGTGATAACTTTTTCATCAGCATATCCCAAGCGTTCTTGAACTGCTTGAATAATTCTGATATTAGCTTGATGCGGGATTAAGTAATCAATATCTTCTGAAACCATACCAGATTTTTTGATTAATTCTTCCACATATATCGGTAGAATTTTAGCAACAAAAGCATAAACTCCACGTCCGTTCATTCTAATACCTTTTGGTTTTTCTTCATATTGCTCAACTAATGGGCAGTTTTTGCCATCAAATGATAGTTCAATTAAATGTCCAAGGCTTCCATCAGCTTTTACGTCAATTGCTAAAATATCGTCAACGCCGTCATCTGATTCTGTCAAAACCATTGCTCCTGCACCGTCACCAAAAAGGATAGAAGTCCCTCTATCTTCCCAGTTGACTAAACGAGAATTGTTATCAGTAGCAACAATTAAGATTTTTTTGTACATGCCAGATGCGATGTAAGCTTTTGCGATACTCATACCATAAATCAAACCAGTACAAGCGGCAGTGATGTCAAATGCAGGGATTTGAGTTGTTATGCCTAATTTGTCTTGAATATGACAAGCGATAGCTGGATACAAATCTGGAGGTGCTGATGATGCTGTCAAGATTAGGTCTAATTCGTCAGCTTTCATGCCTGCTTTTTCTAAAGCTTTTTGTGCAGCTTCAAAACCTAAATCGATTGCGTTTTGCTCACCTGATACAACTCTTCTTTCTTTAATCCCTGTACGAGAATAAATCCATTCATCAGACGTATCATACAATTTTGTTAAATCATCGTTTGTGATAACTGTTTCAGGTATGCTATATCCAACACCAGCAATTTTGACTGGAATACAACTATTTGTCATTTTTCTTATCCCTCATAAAATTTTGCGATTTTCTCATTAACGCCAGTTTGAACAGCTTCTTTCGCTACACGAATTGCGTTCTTAACTGCGTAAGCTTTGCTTCTACCGTGAGAAATAACGGTAATCCCTTTTACTCCTAAGAGCAATGCTCCACCAAATTCTTCATAATTTATTTTGCTATAAATTCTTTTCATGAAAGGTTTAGCAAGCAAGCCGATGATTTTTGCAGTAAAATCACCTAAAAATTCTTGTTTAAGCATTTTAAATAACATTGAAGATGTTCCTTCTGTTACTTTCAATGCAACGTTACCAACGAAACCATCGCAAACAACTACATCGCATAGGCTTAGGAAAATTTCTTTACCTTCAATGTTGCCCACAAAATTGATTTTGCCTTGAGCTTCTTCTAATAATTTGTAAGCTGATTGTGCCAATTCGTTCCCTTTACCAGCTTCTTCGCCGATGTTCAGTACACCAACTCTTGGGCTTTCGATACCTAAAACGTTTTTAGAGAAAGTCGAACCCATTACAGCAAATTGATAAAGCATTTCTGGTGTGCAGTTGCTGTTAGCACCAGCATCGATAATAACAATCGGTTTTTTGATAGTTGGCAAAGTTACAGCGATAGCTGGTCTGTCGATACCAGAAATTCTGCCAAGTCCAAACAAGCTTGACGCCATAGCTGCACCAGTTGAACCAGCTGCAACAACTGCATCTGAACTACCTTTTGCAACAGCATTGACTGCTAGTACGATTGACGAGTTTTTCTTTTTACGAATAGCTTGACCTGGAGCTTCGCCCATTTCAATAACTTCTTCTGCATGAGTGATTTTGATGTCAAGTTTAGATGTATCAATTTTCACACGAGAAAGACGTTTACCACCTCTTCCACAATCAGACATAAATCCTTTTGTTCGGATCATTTCTAATTCTTGCTCAATTGCATCTTGTTTTCCAACTAATTCAATACCTATACCATAATCCAATGCAGCCCATACTGCACCTGCTACGATTTCATGTGGAGCATGATCTCCACCCATTGCATCAATTGCTATTCTTGTCATCTTTCCCTCTCACAATCCTATTTTTTAAAAATGAGTAACTTGAAAAAATCTCAAGTTACTCGAAAAATCATTTATTCTTCTGTTGTTTCTTCTTTAGTTTCAACAACTTCAGTTTCAGCTTCAACAACTTCAGATGCTGTTGCTTCAACAGTTTCTACTGTTTCTTCAACTTTTACTTCTTCAACTTTAGCTGGTTTTTTTGTTGCTTTTTTAGTTGTAACTACTTCTTCAACTTTGTCTTTCAAGCTAACTGGTTGACCTTTGTAAGTTCCACATGCTGTGCAAACTGTGTGAGTTAATACTGTTTCGCCACAGTTTTGGCATTTTGTAACTTCTGGTTTAGTTGCTTTCCAGTTGCTTCTTCTATGTCCTTGTGCTGAATGTCCGGTTCTTTTCTTTGGTACTGCCATTTTTCTTTTCCTTTATGTTTAGTTTTACTACTTATATTTCTTGGGTTATTTTTCTTCGATTTTGATGGTTTTAAACACATCTAATCTTGGGTCAGTGATTGTTTCTTCTTTTTGAAACATATCTCTATTACAATTTATACCACAAACTTTTTTATTTGGTAAGTTTATTACGATTGATTGATACAAAAAGTCATAAATATCGATTTCGTTTTCACCGTTTAGGTCGGTGATGAATTGTCCTTCTCTTAGTTCTGTTTCTTGTCCGTATTCGTCTAACAGTGTGTTTTTGGCGAATAATTCGTTTATTTCAAAGTTTATTTCTTGTTCAAATTCTTTAAGGCATAAATCACATTCAAGCTTAACAATACTCTTAACATTTCCTGTAATTTCTATGAAATCGCCCAATGATTTCACTGTCAAATCAGCTTTTATCGGAACTGTCGAATTTATATCTTTGATAAATTCTTCAAACTTGATATTCATCAATTTGTGTTCTGTATTTTCAAGACTATCTATTTTGATTTGGTACATATTGTTCTTCTTGAATTGCTATTGATGCGATTTGAGTGGAAACAAAAGAGATTTTTTTCAAAGCTCCTTGCATTTCTCTTTCAATTATTGTTGCAACTGGGTTTTTCATAGCTTGTTGCAATTCTGTGTATAATTCTTCTGGATTTTCAACATACATTACAACAGGCGTGCTTGAGCTTTTTAAAAATACAAGAACAGATTGTCTTTTTTTGATGTTTTGTGAATTGAATTGTTGAGCCATTGGCTACTCCTTTTTTTGATATTCGTCAGTTAACAATAATTTATATCAAACAAAAAAATCATGCAACATGTGCCAGAAAATTTTATCTAAATGGGGCAATCATAAAGGGTGATTAAAATTTTGGTTACATAATTTATAATTTAATCGTCAACATTTAAAAAAAGAGAGGTTATGTTATGAGTTTTAATCCGTATGAACAAAAAGGAATTTCCTTAGAAAAACAGTTGCGAAACTGGCACCAACTGGCACATTTTAAGTTTAATAAAAACGACATAGATTGTTATAGTCGTACAAGACAAATACTTATGAATGGTATAGAAATTGAGGCTTGGGGGTACAAGCACGCATTTTCAAGGTTATTCCCTGACAAAGAGGCGTGTGATTTGGTTAGTCTTATCAGAAAAATTGAGGATCAACAGCAGACAACGGTCAATTTTATGAGTCCTGAGGATCAAACTGTATTAGAAACAACTTTAGCTTATGAGCAGGTTGCAGTAGATTTGACAGCTTGGTTGGCGTTGAACGAGCCTGATGATTATGTTAAAGAAACATTTGACTTTGGGCTAATTGAGGATTTTGATCACCTTTATCGTTATTCTCAGTGGTGTTATATGATGCATGGGATTAAGCCAAACGATGTTGTGCAAAGCCAAACAGATATATTCTTAGGTCGTCCTACACAATATCATCACAACCAAAATGATGTAAGAATTCGTAAACCTTATGATAAAGATACAACGCTTCCACAAACCAAAATTAATATAATGACATTAATCGCTGCTGAACAGCAAACGCATAATTATTATGCAGAACACGGTATGGAGTATGGCAATAATATCTTACGTGAAACTTATGCTGAGATAAAAGATGTCGAGGAAGAACACGTTACAATGTATGAATCTTTAATCGATAGAAGCGAGACAATGCTCGAAAAGCTTTTATTGCATGAATATTGTGAGGTTTGTAATTATTATACTTGCTATAAAGATGAGCCTAATGAAAAAATGAAACATATTTGGGAATTATTTTTGAGTTATGAGCTTGAACATTTACATCTTGTTGCGGATTTGTTTAAAAAACATGAAAAGCGTGACCCTGAAGAGGTTACTGGTAACAAGATTATAATCCCTTCGCATTTTGAAAGTAATCAAAAATATGTTGGTGAAATTGTGCAAAGTGAAATTGACAAACGACTTGATGATAAAATGGGTTATTGCAAAACTTATGAGATAGATGCTGATTGGCGAAATTATGATGCGATGAAGAAGATGAATGATTTTGGTGCAGCAACCGAGCAAACCATTCATATAATCGCAAAACATAAAGGTGCAGATATTGTAAAAGCATCTGATGAATTGAAAGATAAACAGGTTGAATTGTTGGCGAAAGCTGTTGATGAAAATTATTCAGCTCCAAATACAGTCATGCCAGTGAAGTTAGAGAAAATGAAAGAAATTCGCAAAGGTAAAAAGAATTTTAAACTCGACATTGAACAACACGAATTAGATAAATAATATAAATAATTTTTATAAGAACAAGTCGCCTTGATTTTAATTAAAATCAAGGCAACTTGTTCTTGTGTTTGTTATTCAGGCTCATGCATCACTTTTAGTTTCAAATAATGTGGTTTGTCTAAGTTTTTCGGGTGACTATTAATTTTATGTTCAGGATCATAGGCATCAAGATGATATGTATCATTAGGGGTTTTGCCTAATAGTTGGAAATCACCATCAATTTCTACTAGATCATCAAATGGTATTTTTTGAAACGCTGTACCAGTATATATTGGTACTTCTTTACCTAACATTGCAGTTGAATAATCTTTCATAAACTCAGTGAATTGTTCACGTATTCCAATATCTTGAGCGTATTCTGCGATAATCTCGAAACCATTCGCTAATAGTGCTACTTCACCTGTTTTTTCATAGTCTGATAAAAGTTGTCTTAAATACAGTAGGCCATCAAACTACGGACAATGACCCCAGAAGATATGCCGAAATTCACAACCGCCCAAGCTGATTAGGTCTATTTCAAAACAACAATTGGTAAGTTTTCTTCTTGAGCTTTGATTAAATATTCTTCAGGAAGTTTACTTGTATCATGCGTATAAATCGCTGTAATTTCAGGATTACTTACTAAGCATTCGTTGTGCCAATTATCTCTTAATAACGAAATACTCTCTTCACTATTTTGTGGTCTTCTTGCTAAGAATTCTTTATAAGCTGAAGCTAATTCAGGATCAATTTCTTGAAGTCGTTCCATTGTCATTGTTTCATCACCAAGTTGTAGTTTTACATTTTCCATTCTTTCTACATATTTTTTATTAATTTCTCGTATTTTTTGATAATCTTCAGACTTTGTTAGTTCAGCACCATGTTGACTTCTTAACTCGTTCATTTGCTTTGTTATATTTATATATTTAGGGGTTTGATGAATTGTTTCAATTTCTGCCTTTGTTTTATCTTTCACCATGGCTTTTATTTGTTGATATAAATTATCAATTTGAGAATTGTATTTTAAGTTTGTTGCATCAACATTTTTGCTTATTTGGTAGAAGTCACCTTGTTTATATAATATTGATTTCAAGACATTAGAAACCATTGTTCTATGAGCATATTTTTCGCCACGATGCTTATTTGCCGTAAAACCTCTATCTCTATAATATTCAACAAGAATATCTGGAATATTTTTACCTAATGAGAAAATATCTTTACCAAATGCGACATATTGTTTATTATTGTCTACATCAAATATAAAACCGTCTTTATTACCGATTGTTCCATACGCATCTTTACCTAGATAGCTCATGCAAACCACTTTGTCATCAGCAAAGTTTTTGAAAATCTCAAAGTTTGCAAAATTAGCCATACGGCTTCCGCCTGTTGCACAACCTGCTTCAGGCGTGTGTACGAACGCATTAAAATCTTCAATATCAGATGCATTAACAACTTTTACTTTGTGACCTTTTATATCTTGCTCCGTAGCCAATTTATGATATGTTTCAGCTTTTGTTTGAGGAAGAATTAAATCTTGTGATGTTATTTCTTGAATTCTATCTTGTAATACTTTATCTAAATTTCTTGTCAATCCATCTGTTTCTTTAGTTGAATATAACATTTGAGCAAGCTCAAAATCATTACCTTCTTTTAAATTAAAAGCTAATAAATCAAAGGTATCTTGTCTTTGCTGCCCATTTATATAGGTTCCACGATAATTTCTTACAGTTTCTGTTTTAGATGTTTTCATAAATTTATCTATTATATCTGCACTTTCTACAACTTTATATATTTTTTGAGCCTCTTTATCTGAAATATTAAACTTTTTTGCAATAAAATATGCATCAAATGCGGATTCTGATGTTGAACCAGATATTTTATCAGTATTATGTAATAATGTTGATAAAAGCATAACTTTTTGGTCGCTTGATGACAAAATTTCAAATTTTGAATTTTGTACAACTTTTTGTAATGATTTAATTGTATCAACAAATGTTGATGATCTATCTATTTGATTAAATATTTCTGGTATATATTTAGAAATATCTTTTAGCATTTGATTCAATTGAGGATTATCTTTTGTGGTTATAAAATTATTATCTGTATAATTCTCTACTATTGATTTCATATTAGATACAACTTCAATCGTTTTGGTATCAGATATTTCTGCGAGTTCTAAATCTTTTGCTTCTGTATTTGGATAGCCTATCAATTTGCCATCTTTAATTTGAAACCCATAATAATCTTGTATTTTTATTTGTTCAGTTTGTGGCAAATCTTTTATTAAATTTGTGACTTGAGATATAAAATCTTGATGAGATGTCGACAACTCTACTTGAGTCAGTGATTTCAAATTCATATTTTTGATCCCTTTAATAGAATTCAAACTTGTATCAAATTCTTTTAATTCATTATTATTTAATTGTTTAAAAGAAAAATTTAAACTTTGAGTAATTTTTTCAATCATAGCTTCATATTCAACATCGTTCGTTGGAATAAGTGGAATTAAGTCTTTAACATCTGATGATTTACTTACGTAATCTTTATTTATTAACAATTGCAATAAAAAATCTCTTTTTTCAGTTTTAGATAATGACTGAATATTTTCAGCGTTTCGATATTTTGCTAATGAACATCCTAAAGGATTTCTAATGATATCTACAATTCGATCTTTTTGAGTAAATTCTTTATCAAAACAGAGTTCTTCTGATAATTCTATGTTATCTTTATTTATAGTTCGTCCAATTTCTGCAATTAATTCATTAGGAAACTTTGGATCAAAGCAAAGTTTATCTACTAATTCTATGTTATCTTTATTTGTAGCTCTCGTAGTATCAGCAATTAATTCTTTTTGAGTAAATTCTGGGTCAAGACAAAGTTTACTTACGAGTTCAATATTTTCATTATTGGTAGCAAGTAAAATTTTTACAATCAAATCATTTGAAATATCCTTATTTGTTTTTAAAACATTATATATATTGGTTTTTGCTTCTGTATCATTATTAATTGTTGAATATAAAATTTGTGAAATACTATCTACTGAAACAATTTTGTCAGAAATAAGTGTTCTTGCAAACTCGATATTCTTAGCTCTTGTATTATTTAAAATATAATACATACATCTTTTTAAATCATCTGTTCCGTCTTTCAAAACGTTATAAATTTGCATTTTTGATGCAACTTCATTCTTAGATGTGTTGTACAACAAATCTCGAACTGATTCATCAGACAAACTATTCTCAGTAACTAAAAGTTTATTGAATTCGAAATTATCTTCATTTGTATTATTTAACAAAAATATTTTACGCTCTTGAGATATGTCATTTATGGTTGTTAGATATTCATACATTGGCGTATGTATATTTCCCTGCAACTTGCAAACATCTGCATTTGGGAATGTAGGATCGCTAACTCCTGTCAAAATAGCATCAAAATTATCTTCATAAACAACATTTAATATACTTATTTTATCAGCAGAAGACACTTTGTTTTGTGATAAGTGATCAAACATATCTAATTGTATTTTTAACAATGAGCCATTTGGGTTATTCTGATAACTATATAAAGAAAGACTAAATTTAGTAATATCTTCATAACTGATTGTTGTGTCATCAATTGCACGTTTAATTAGCTCGAAAGTATACTTATGTGTATTGTTTATGACATCAATTTTATATTCAGCTGGAAAATCATCTAATGAATCAATATATTTCGCAATTTCTAATTTTGCCTTAGCTGTCTCGAAGCTTTCAATATATTCTAATTTGATAATATCTTTTTTGGGAAAATTGGGAGTCTCTATCAAATATTCAATTAATTCAGTATTTCTGTCTGTTAGTTCAATATCTTTTTGGGTACAAATTGATATAATATCGACTTTATCAGCTAAGGTCATCGTACCATTATTGTTAATTTTTATTTTATTTATGGTACCTTTGATATCACTAAAATTAACAAAACCTATTTCTTTTAAAAATTCAAGTTTAACTTTTTGCTCTTTCCAATTAGGGTCATAAAGAATTTCTTCAATATTAAATTTAAGCTCCACTAAATTAGCATCTACAACGTAGTCTACGCATTCACTAACAGTTGAATAATCAAGTTCTGGATTATCGTTTAGTCGATTCAAAACTTGTGAATTAGCGTTATGATATCTGTCGATATTAGGCATATCCTTAATTTTTGTTATTAATTCAGCAGCGCCTTTATAATCCCCATTAGTAACATATTTGCTATCATGATATCCTGAATAGTAATCTTTTGTTCCATTAAGTGCTTCTATCCATTTTAAATATCCATCATAATCGGTATGCCCAAGTTCAACCATTTTTTCTAATGCATATGTATATGTTTCTGCATCTTTTAATTTATAGTTTTCACTATTAATTATGTTATAAGCTTGAGCTAATATCTTTTTTGGTACATCTATTGGGCTATTATCACGATATAGATAATGTATTGCAGACGATTTTGCTTCTGGAGTAAGCATTGATACAAACTCTTGTATTTCGTCTATTTCATTAGATTGTGAGATTTTTGACAACATATAAAATTCTATGTTGCCTTCAGCACAAGTTAAATCCATTGGAAATTGGTCTAACATTTCATTTACTAGTTTTAACTCATTTGTACTATCTGATACATTCGTAAATGAAGTTTCACATTGAAGTCCACGTTTCGCATAACGACGAATTTCTTTTATATAACTATTAACAGCATCGGTTGTTAGTTGATCAATTTCTCCAATACGAGAAATATCATCATATTTTATATGATATTCTTCTGGAACGCTATCATTAATTTTATCAATGATAGCAATTCTTTCAGGTGTTACTAGTTGGAAATTCTCAGTGCTATACCAACGAAGATTTTCGATATTTTCTATCGATACGTTCCTAGTATAATTTTTAGTTACAATTGATAAGGCATTTGATATGCCAGTAATATCTATATCTCCAGATATCAAATTAAGTATTTTAGAATTATCGCCAATTATAATGTTTTTCATAAGTTCTAAATTATGTTCATTTACATATTTAGTTTCATTAATTATTTCAGTTAGAGTATCTGGAGATTTAAAGTATTCTAAAAGTTCAGCTCTTCCCTCTGGTGTGTTGAGTTCTGGAATAATATCAAGAAAATCAGTTTTTTTTAGTATATGGAATATATTAGTTGTTTTTCGAACATTAATATTACTTAAATCGATACTACTAATTTGATCTTTTTCAAATCTTAGATCATTTAATATTTCGACACATTTTTCTTGAGGAAGAGCTTCTATTTCTGTTAGTACAAACCCTTTTGTGGCTGCAGTCATGTAATCAGTCTCTACCCCTTTACTCAAGTTTGCTTTCTTTAGTGGTTCTATTCCTTGAATTGGTTTAGTCGGCATTTCAGTACCCAAAACCTCTTCATTAGCGACACTAGATTTGATTTTTACTCTAGGATTATTGATTTCCATTTCTTTATTAACATTTTCTTGACGTCTTGCAGAGATTTCTTCATTAGCTTTAGCTTTCACCTCTACTGGTTTACCTTCAGGCAATGCTTTTTGGGCTTTTGTTTCAGTTGATTTTGCTTGAGGTGCTGTTTTTTCAGTTGCTGGCATGTTTGAAGCCTTACCGTCAGTCGAATTTGCACCATTTGATCCTGTTGTAATTTTCGCTGGTTCAATGACTTCAGCATAACCCATATCAACAACAGTCGGAGCTTTTTCAAACATCGTATATTTTGGATAAGAACCAACCTTACCTTGCTTAAGACTCGTATGCAATGTTTTGTAAGATACTTCTAAAATCTCCATCACTTCTTTTGGTGCACCTTTGCTTGTTGCGACCTCTTTCATATAAGCATATTGTGCTTCAATTGTACTTTCTTTTAGTATGTCCACATCTTTGATTTTCAAAAACTCCCTAGCCATTTGAGTGTTTTGTTGCATCAATTTCTCTGCTTCAATTTTATTTTTAATATTCGTTTGAACTTTGGTTTGAAGATGATTCATTGCCTTGAACGCCATCAACATTGCAACTGATTCTGCTTGACCTTTTAATGTAAACTCGCCTTCTTCAATATATTTCATTATTCCACCAGTTAATAATGGTGCAGCTTCACTGGCTATCTTGCCAACGGTCTGGTTTGTAGCTATATTAAAAGCTGAATGAGTTAACTTCGGAGCAGCTCCTTTTGAAGCATTAGCCATAACTGCTGAACCATTAGCTCCTGCCTTTATAGGGGTAAAAGCTAAATTCGCCAACCCACTTGCCCCTGCAAATATCGCAAGCGAAGCTCCAGAATGCAATGAAGCTGTCAAAATATTTCCCGCCTCATCTTCTAAAGTTCTTGATTTACTTGTCAAAACATCAGAACCCTCTGTTATTGCGGTCGCCGTAAACCCTGTGGCAAAACTTCTTGCAACATTTGTTACTAAATTTGTTAAAAGTGTACCGCTTGCCCCTTGACCACCTGGAATTAAACCTGAAGCGATAATCAAGCCTATGTTAACACCCATTTTCACAGCACCCGCACCGACTTGTTGTGAATGATTGTACTCACTTACTTTGCGTGCCAAGTCGTTTTTTGTGCCAAAAGCGGCGTAATAATAATCGTCAGCTTTTTTCTTGTATCCATCAATACCTAGTCCATCAGTAAATTCGCTGACTAAATTGTGAAGCGATTTTGATTGAGTTTTTGCCATCTTGCGTAAAACTTCGTATTTCTCGTCATAGCTTGCATCTTCTGGTAATTTCGCATCTTTAAAAGCTTTATTTATTAATTCATATCCTTTATTTTGGTCGTCCCCGCCTAAATATTTTGCAAACTTTTCTTGTTCAGCCAAATATGTATATTGTTTAGTTGTCTGAGCTTGTGGGCGTGGTTTTGAGCTGTCATAAATCATCGGGACTTCGGTTGAAGCAAGTGGTTTGTCGGTTAACATATCGGCAAATTCTTTGTTAAACGCATACTCAACGCTCGCTACTGATTGTGCCATAACAAGTTTTTGTTCTTGTTGAATTGATAGCTCAACTTTATTAGCATCATATTTTATCCCATATTCTTTTTCAAATTCTTTTTCAAAATTCTCACTAACTGGTTCTGATTTCACTTTTTCTTGAAGTGCTTCATATTTTAAAGTATATTCTTCAATCATTTTATTTATTTTAGCGTCAGCTTCTTGTTGTTCAGCGTCAGTCATATTTTCATATTTTTTCCCAACAGCAGTAATGAATTTTTCAATATTTTCAGCTTCATCTAATAAAGGTTTTATTTCCAAATCGCTATTTTGAGCTATTTGCAATTTGTCAATCATTTGGTTATGAGCATCTAAATCACTTTGAACAACGCTTGCTCTGTTTTCAGAACCCCAAAGAATTGATACGGCATCAGCAGTTTTTCCAGCCCAACCGTCATAATCTTTTTGTTGTTGAAGCTCTTCGCCCATAACTCTCGAACGGTCACGAAGTAGGTCAATTGTTTCTTGCTTACCAGTTTGAGTCATTATTTCACTCATTACTGGACCGGTTTCGGCATTTGTTGTTTCTTCGAGTGTTGCGACTTTTGGAGCGTTTTCGATTGTCGTTTTTATCGAACGGATTAGGATATCCAAACTTTTTGCATCTGTATTTGAAATAGTATCAGTTTGAGTTGTTCCAGCACTATATCCGTCCATTGATTGAACGGTTGATTTTTTTGCCATAATCTGAGCATATTCTTGTTGAAAATTAGTGACATCGACACCTAGTTCTTCACATTTTTGAATAAGGGCATTATATATTACATTAATAAATTCTTTTTTGGTTTTATCATTTGTGTTCATTTTTGATAAACCTGTAATGTAGTCTGTGAGGCTTTTTCCATCTTTTGAGATTTTATCGTATTCGTTCAAGACATCAACAACGTTGTCTTTATTGATTTTAGAAAGTTGTTTTTTAAGTTCGTTCCCACTCCAGTCATCAAAGTCGTTGTCAATCTTTTTCAAATCATACGCTATCACTTTATTTTTGTCTATAACTAATGGTTCTGGATTTGTTTCAACGTAGTTAGAGGGAACTGTTCTTTCAAAGGTTGTATAATCGGTTGTTAACCCGTAATTGAATAATTGTGAGCCGTCATATTTTGTGTTGTTTTGAACAAAGTTTCTAACACCAGTTTCTTTGAAGTTTTGAGCTTGAGCGATTAGGTTTGCTAACTCTGTGCTGTCAGAATTTTGGCATAGCGATTGAGCCTGTTCAAAGGTGATTTCTTTGAAGGTTGCGATATCTGTAATCGTTTGAACGTTTAAATCTGCCAATTTAGTTGCCTTTCCTATCGTTTTTCGTAGAGTTTTTGTTGTTGGGTCAAGACCCAACCTACGAGTTTCTAACCTTTATCACGCATTTGCATGATTACACATGATAGTTATCGGCAGATTTGCAGAAAAACTTTAGCGTTTTGTTAAGACATGTTAAAAATAAATTTTAAAAAGATATCTTCCAAAGAAAATACCTACGCACTCAGCTCACTCCCGTTTGAACACTGATAAAGCTTCGCTTTGTGGTTCTTGTCACGTATGTGAATTGTAATTAGCCAGTCATTATAAGATAGAATTCTCTTTGAGATGGAGATTGGCAAATATTCGGGCTTAATTTTCTTTTAAAATATCATTTAAATTATCGAATAAAGATAATATTTTAAAATATGTTGGCAGGAGATTATCTTGTTTAGATAGCTTAAGACGTTTTGTGGCATTCTTTAATTTTATATCGTAAACTCTATCAGCAATAGCAAGATCTTCGGAAATATCATCTCTTATTGAAACAATTTCTTCATAATATTCTAGACAAGAATTATT
This sequence comes from Candidatus Gastranaerophilales bacterium, assembly GCA_044432945.1. Lineage (GTDB taxonomy): Bacteria > Cyanobacteriota > Vampirovibrionia > Gastranaerophilales > Gastranaerophilaceae > JAWXUD01. The sequence continues at coordinate 2,919 of JAWXUD010000011.1, read as the reverse complement.
TGTCCTTAAGCAATCTAAAAAGAATTTTGAGATTGAGTAAATGTTTATAATTACCAATCTTAATGCATCATTATTTATTTTACCTATTTAGAAGCGTTCGAATTATATATAGTAAAATAATCTGTATCAAGTGGATAAGAGTACCATAGACATTCATCTTTTAACGATAGTTTAGCCCCAAATTCATTTATTAAAATATATTTAAGACCTTCTAATTCGGTAATAATGGCTTTTATAGTAGCTTTAGTTTCTCTCTTATCTGCTATGTTCAAAATTTCAATATTATTTCTATGAGTCTTGTCAATTGATTTATAGGTCACTAAAGCACCAACTGATGCACCAATTGCCCCAGAAATTAAATTTGAAATTACCTGTAATATAATGTCCATAAGCCGTTTATTCCTTTTAAAATCTTTTAAAAAACATATAAAAACTAAAATCTATTATTTATATAATGATTTGCAGTTAATACTTTTACCCCTTCTATTACACTTTTTTGATTCCACCCTACAATTTTATCTGCATTATCTATTACTAAACGTGAATTTTTTTCTTGCCCCCTAGGTCTTACTGCGAGTATAGGTTTACCCATATTTTTTGCGGTTTTAATTTCATACTCAATCCAATCTCTACCATTGCAGTACATACCTGTAGGAACTATAAATATTGAACATTGACGAATTCGTTCTGCAATCGCTAATTTTAATTGAGACTCTGTTAAACCAACAAGTTTTTGATCCATAGAAATACTATAATCAGCAAATGAATAATATTGAGCAGTCTCTAGCCAACCTTTAATTGTTTCATAAGCATCATCATAGCTCCAACAATGAGAAATAAATATTTTTCGATTCCAAGACATTAAATTTCCTCCTTAATTTTTAGCATTACCATAAATTCTTTATACCACTCAGTATGTGAATTTTTTCTTTCATATATTGATTTAATTAATTTTAAATTTTTTAAAGTCGATGCTTTTTCCCATGCCTTAGGCTCAGGGGATAATGTTGTAATATATTCTAACATCTTTTTAGCGTCATCAAATCTAAATGCTAAAATATATGCCTCATAAGCAGTTGCTAGTAACCAATAATTATTTGTAATGGTAAAATCTTCCAGCTCTACATTATAAATAACCACAGGCAGCAATTTATTTAATATAACTAAATTTTCTTCATTATCACTGTATGACAACAAGGTTGCCAAGTTAATACCTGTGTAATAATTCTTTGTATCAATATTAAATCCTAATCGATAATAGTCTATAGCTTTTTGTAAATAAGCTTTTTCATGTGTTAAACTTTCTTTTTTCAGCATTTTGTCTTTATAAATACTAGCCACTAAACCAAATGTTTCAGCAGATTCACCAAAATTATTTATTACTTCTTCTAAGATTTTTATAGCATTCTCTTTATCGTTTCCATTATCTCGTTTATTTAATCCTAAAGCTAATTGTTGCCAAATATAACAATGATTTTCTAATGCTGTGTTTTTGTAGATTTCTATAAACTGAATTAACCCATCCCAATCTTCAAATTTCTTATATGCGTCTATTATTTCAAAAATCAAATAGTCAACAGGCACTCTTTTTTCTTTTAGTATTTCAACAATCTCATTTATTTCTGACGAATTTATTACCAAGCTTAGTTTATTTTTAAGTTCATTTGTAATTTTCCACTTCTCTTCAAAAACTTTTACCGAATTAGCTTCTAATTTGGTTATTGGGAATTCTGAAATCAATTCAAAAGCTGGGCTATCCGGGTTATTGCTATATTCTTGTGCTAATTTTAAACGTGTAATTATATTATTTTTTAAATCTTGTGCGTCTTCACAAGTTATTTTTCCTTTTTTTAAATTATATGGTATTGCTCTTAGTATTGATATGTCAAAAGGCATTCTTTGACTTTTATCATATATTACAATTGTGTAATATGGCTTTGCGCAATGTCGAAAACCTAGTTCATAATAAACATTGGGATTTTGATTAGTAATATCAACAATTACCACATTGGAGCATACAAGTCTCTCAAACATCAATGTATGTATAATCCCGCCGTTATTTTCCTCATCGGCTCTAACACAATCAAAGCCACTATCTTCTATTGCAGGTTTTATTGCTTTATTGTAAATTTCGTCAAAATCAATATTGAAAAATCCGGATATTGGTTTCTTTTTTCCAAAAGGCATTGCTACAAATACAGTTTTTTCCGTTAATACCTACTGAGTTTAGTTTTTAATGCAAGTTTTTTTAAATCATCTTTACTTAAACATTCGTATAACGAAAGATATTCTTGACCTTCAAAGGTTATTTCATATGAATAATCTACAATTGGAATTATACCAACTTTACCTTTATAGCCGTCAAAAAAACCTAGTTCCCAAGGCATCCATTTTGAATTATTACTATTTGTTGAACTTGCATATAATAAATAATTTGACTGTTTCATTCTTTGTCTTAGCACCATTGCGGTTTGTTTAGTTACATTATTTCTATTTAAAATACTGTCCACTATCCAATCTACATAAACCGTTAATCCCATGCTTTCCAATTCGCTCTTTAGTTTATAGATATAATTTTTATCGTCATAACTGTGAGACAAAAAAATGTCAAACTTATCAGATTGCAAACTTTTTGATCTCGATTCAGTTATTTTATACCCTTCTGTTACACCATATAATTCATTTTTTGTAAAAAACATAAATGTTCCTTATTTTTCATTTATTAACCCATAGAATAGTACAAATGTCTATTACCCATGTTTCTAGTATAATATTTAATTCAACGAGGCATCTAATTCATCAATCGCTTGACGAGAATATAAATCTGATTCAATTTGTACAACCATAACATTTCTTGACCAACCATTTTCAATAGCTTTTTCAATATACCATTGTCGTTGATTTTCATCGTTAACTTTA
>JAWXUD010000010.1:0-56945 GCA_044432945.1 Candidatus Gastranaerophilales bacterium | reverse complement strand
ATTCAGCAATATTATTAGCTTTCATATAAGAAAGTAATCTTTTTCTGCGACCAACCATCATCAAAAGACCTCTTTTTGTAGCGAAATCTTTTTTGTTAAGTTTTAAGTGTTCAGTAAGCTCAGCAATTTTTTTGCTCAACATAGCAACTTGTACTGCAGTTGAACCTGTATCTTGCTCGTTTTTACCGTAAGTTTTAACTAATTCTTGTTTGTTTTTTAAATTGATTGACATTTGTATTTTCCTTTTTTTTTGTTGAGTGATTATTGGCGTAAGCACCCTACAATACAGATAATAATATATCAATATAAAAAATCAAGTGCTAAATAATATTAACACTTGATTTGTTACGATTTTGTAAAAAATTATATTTAGCTTTGGTGTTGCGATAATATATTCCAGACAGAAGCGTTGTGTAGTGATTGATTAGCGTTGTTTAAGGCAAACAACGAACTTTTCCAAGAAGCTTTGTTGCTTGTTTCTGATTTTGCATATGTGTTGTGGGTTTGAAAAGCTTCTGAGTATTGAGTGCTATCTTCTCCATATTTATTTAACGCTGTATTCATTGCTGAAAACGCACCATTTTCGTTGTTTTGTGATAGCTTAAAATTGCTTTTTGCACTGTCATAATCAAACAAAGCAGTTTCTTTGTCGGCTAATTTTGTGTCATAGCGTTCTTGAAAAAATTCTTGTTCTACAGTAAATGCAGAATTCTCTTTTAAAGCTTGTGCCATATAGTCATTTTTGTACTCTTTATAGTTGCTAAATTGTTCCGTCAGCTCGACATCGTTTTTAAAATCACGTCTTGATATTGGATTTACGCTATAATCTTCGTTGCCCATGATAAATTTCCTATTTTTATACTCTTTATATATAAAGTATATAAGTGTGAGATTATTGCCTTTTTGTAAATGATTGTTAAGTTGCGAGTTGGTATTAATATTTTTTTATTATTTATTCGTGTTAAAATGTTTGTATGATTGAAAGATATTCACGTGAACAGATGTCAAAGATGTGGGATTTAGAATCTAAATTTCAGTATTATTTAGATGTTGAGATAGCCGTTTCAGAAGCTTATGCCAAGTTAGGTGAGTTTCCTGAAGAAGAAATTGCTGAGTTGAAACAGAGGGCTAAATTTAATTTGGCTAGAATTGATGAGATTGAGGCAGAGGTTAGGCATGATGTAATTGCGTTTTTGACTTGTGTTAATGAGAGTTTGGGCGATTTAGCTAAATATATGCATGTAGGAATGACGAGTTCTGATGTTATTGATACAGCTTTTGCACTGCAAATTAAAGATAGTGGCAAGATTATTATGCAAGGGCTTGATGATACAATCCAATCGATGAAGGATTTAGCAATTGAGCATAAAAATACTGTTTGTATCGGTCGTTCTCATGGGATTCATGCAGAGGTTATGACTTTTGGGGTTAAGGTTTGCAATTGGGTCGATATTTTAGAGCGTCAAAAGAGTAATTTTGAAATAGCTTTAGAGCAGATTCGTGTTGGACAGATTTCTGGTCCTGTTGGGACTTATAGTAATATATCGCCTGATGTTGAGAGTGTTACTTGTGAAAATCTTGGTTTGAAACCAGCAAGAATTTCTACGCAGGTTATTGCACGTGATTATCATGCTTATTTTATCCAATCGTTGGCGTTAATTGCTAGTGTGATTGATCAGTTTTCTATTGAAATTCGTCATCTGCAAAAGACGGAAGTTCTAGAGGTAGAGGAAGGTTTTGGCAAAAATCAAAAAGGATCTTCGGCTATGCCTCATAAGAAGAACCCTGTACTGTCAGAGAATTTGTCAGGGTTAGCACGTGTTGTTCGTGCAAATTCGATAGTTGCTTTAGAAAATATTGCACTCTGGCATGAGAGAGATATTTCTCATAGTTCGGCTGAACGTATAATTTTTCCTGATAGCTTAATTTTAGTTGATTTTATGTTAAATCGTTTTAATTCAGTTGTTAAGAATTTGGTTGTGCATGAGGAAAATATGTTGAAAAATACTGACAAATTTGGCGGGATTGTGTTTTCGCAAAAAGTGTTGTTGAGTCTTATAGGAAAAGGTTTGACAAGAGAAGATGCTTATAGAATAGTTCAAAAAAATGCACTAGATGCGTTTAATAATGATGGTGATTTTAGGGCGAATTTGTATAGCGATAATAAGGTTACGGATTTGTTAAGCGATACTGAAATAGAAGCTATTTTTGATAAAAACGAATTCTTGAAAAATATTGATGTGATATATTCTAGAATTTTGAGCTAAAATGATTTTTCATTGTTGACAATGAGATTATAAAGTTGCTAGAATTATAGAATAAGAAAAAATAATTTAAATAGGAAATGGAAGATTAAAATGGCAATAAACGCACCGAAACAAACATCGTTTTTGAAACGAGAAATAATGATAAAGATTATCAAATCTTTTTTAAGCGATAATTTTGAAGAGAATACTCGATTAATACCTTATGAAATGCGACCACACGGGGCTGATGTTCCTTTTAGATGTTGCATTTTTAAGGAACGTGAAGTTTTGCGTGACAGGACAATTGCTGGCTTGGGTGCATCTATTGAAGAAACGGAAGAATCAGTTTTATTATCGACTATTGCGGAAAAATCAGTAGAAAGAAAAGCTCCAGATGAAAAACCTTTAACAGTGTTGACAACTGCTTGTAAAGGTTGTGTTCCATCAAAAATTTATGTTACTGACTTGTGTCAGGGGTGTGTGGCTAGACCTTGTGAAACTGTTTGTAAATTTGGTGCGATTTCTATTGTTAATGGACGTTCAGTTATTGATCGTGACAAATGTAAAAATTGTGGAATGTGCGTTGCGGTATGTCCTTACCAAGCGATTGCAAAACGAATAGTTCCTTGCGAAAATGTTTGTCCTGTTGGTGCTATAGCTAAAGATGAAGAAGGATTTGCAAAAATTGATTTTGATAAATGTATATCTTGTGGAAAATGTGTCTCTGCTTGTCCGTTTGGAGCTGTTCATGAAAAAAGTCAAATTATTGACGTGCTAACTCAGATTAAAGCTGGTAAAAAGGTTGTAGCAATGCTCTCGCCAGCAATGATGGGACAATTACCTTGTACTCCTCAGCAATTGAAAGAAGCTATATTGAAATTAGGTTTCTCTGCAGTTTATGAGGTTGCTCAAGGTGCTGATATTACAACGAAAAATGAGGCAGAAGAGTTTTTGGAAAGAATGGAAGCTGGCGATAAGTTCATGACCACTTCTTGTTGTGCTGGTTATAACGAATTGGTGGATAAACATGTACCAGAATTGAAGCCATTCAGATCAGAAACAAGAACACCGATGTATTACACTGCAGAAATTGTTAAAAAAGATTGTCCAGACGCTGTGACAGTTTTCTTTAGTCCGTGTGTTGCGAAAAAACGTGAAGCTTTAAAATGTGAAAAAGTTGATTTTGTATTAAATTATGAAGAAGTTGGTGCTTGGTTAGTAGCTAAAAATATTCAAGTTGAAACATTTGAAGGGCAAGAGTACGAAGTTAGCTCATCAGCAGAAGCTAGAAACTTCTGTGTAACAGGTGGTGTGGCTAGTGCTGTTAAAGCAATGTTGCCAGATGATATTGATAAAAATATGACAACAATTGATGGGTTGGATAAGCAATCAATTCGTGATTTGAAAAAATATGCTAAAAATGGCGTATGTGAATTGGGTAATTTGATTGAAGTAATGGCTTGTACTGGTGGTTGTTTGGGTGGTAATGCAACGTTGAATGCGTTCAAACCAGCATTGAAACAGGTTAGTGCTTATGTAAATGCTAGTGAGAAAATCAAAAAACTGGACTAAGATTATCAGATATTAATATTATTAACAAAACCGCTATGATTAATTCCTAGCGGTTTTGTTTCGTGTTGATTATAATATTTTTCCGTGAAGATCCGTTCCGCCTGTTTTTATTAAATCATATTTGTCAGCAATTTTCTCTATTTTTTGAACTGTGCAAAAACGAAGATATTTTCTCCAGCGTGGGTATGGATAATAAACTTCTAAACCATCTAGTCCATAACTTATAAGTTTTTTAATAAATTTTTCTAGGCTTAATGTTAAGCAGCAGGCGGGGTGTGCTAGAATTGCAACTCCGTTTGCGTTGTGTATTGCGTTTATTAATTTTTTTATATCTCTTTTGGCAAAAATTCTTATGATATCAAACTCAGTTTCATTTTTGTTTTTAGCAAAAAACTCTTTTAATTCTTCGTTATCTAGATCAATCCCGTAGGCTAGTAGATGAAAAAAAACTCCATTCGACCAAACATCAAATTCAACACCAGGAATTAAGAAATTTTCTTTAGAAAAATCGTTTTTATAATAAGCTTCACAAGTATTGTGATCAGTTATTGCGATATATTTGAAATTTTTGGTTTTTGCCTGTTTTATCAGTTCTGTTGGCTCACATTTGCCATCAGAAAAAGTCGTATGTAAATGTAGATTAACTTTATTATTTAGATAATCTTCTTTTGTTATATTTTTTAATAAATCTTTTATTTTTTTGTTATTCATTGTTATTTTAACTATATTTGTACTAAAATTATTCTATAATAAATATGAAATAAATGGAGATTATAGGTGAGTAAAAAAGCAAAAAGTGTATTAGGTGTATTAGTTGATGGGTTTAGTATATATTTTAAGAACTTTTCAAAATTTTTCAAATATATGTCATTTCCAGTGCTAGGGCAGATTTTGGGTTTGGTGCTTGTTTTTGTACCTTCGCTTTTTTATTCGTTTAAGCTTCCTGAATTGATTATTAAGTATGATTTTTTTAATAATTTTTTAACAATAATCATTACTTCTTTGTTAATCACATTACCTGGTTTGTTTGTTTTATTAAAGGCATTTTGGGAATTTTTAGTAGCTTATGGAGCATTGAATTCCGTGGCAGAGTCAGCCGTGACAACAGGCAAAGTTTATGATTTTGATGCACACAAGGCTGTTGTTACTAAAAGAAGTTTTTCTTTTATAGTGCTTTGGTTTGTTGTAAGTGTTTTATCTGCGATTGCTCTAAACCCTTTATTAATAGTTTTGGGGGTTATATTTTTTGTATATTTTGTGTTGGTATTTCAGGTTTTCATACTTGAAAAATGTAAGCCAGTTGAATGTTTTAAAAGAAGTATGGCATTGGTTAAGGGGAACTTTTTTCGTACGTTTTTCTTGTTAATTGTGTTGTTTGTAATAACATATAATTTGTTGAATTTAGGTGTTGTAACTTTATTTGAAATCTCTCATATTACGACTTTATTGACTAAATCTGTTATGGGATTGGCTTTGCAATTTCCTTTTGATGTCTTAAATTCTTCTAAATTGTTTTTGTTGTCAAATTATGTGTTAACTGCTGATATTCTGGCAAAATTCATGATTGATAATTTGATTTTCTTTGTAGTAGTCGGATATACATTGCCTTTGAGAAGTATTTGTTGGACGCTTTGGTATAAAAATTTGAGGCTAAAAAAAGAAATTGCTGATAAAAAAAATGTTAAAAAGACTTCATCAAAACCTTCATCAAAAATTGTGAAAAAAGAAGTCGTTAAAGCAAATGGAGCTAGTGTTAAGAAAAAAACGGCTAAAAAAATCAAGCCAAAAGATAGAATTTATCAGAAAGATTTCAAGATTGAGAAGCGTGAAATTGACCCTGAAATTATTCGCCGTGCAAGAATGAATGATTATGATTATTAAGGATTGGTTGTATGTTTGTTTGCAAAAAATGTAAATCAATAGATAATTTCGAACTTATGTTTTCGCCTGATTATCAAGGTAGTCGTGATTTTGAGCAAGCTTATAATGATAAAAAGGAAATCGAGATTGTGGTTGATGGTTATAAATTTATTCCAGATTTAAGGTTTATGAATTCGCATGCTGTTTGCAAATATTGTGGAGAAATTTATATTTGGGATTATGATAATAGTTATAAAATTTAAAGGAGTAGATAAATGAGAAACGATAGAAAAAATAATGAAACAAGAAAAATTACTTTTACAAAGAATTTTACCAAACACGCATTGGGTTCTGTTTTGGTAGAGTTCGGTGATACAAAGGTCATAACGACAGCTTCTGTTGAGATGGGTAAGCCAAGATGGATGGCTAAAGATGAAAGTCGTGGCTGGGTTACAGCGGAGTATTCGTTGTTGCCAGCTTCGACTAATACACGTTGTAATAGAGAACGTAGCAAGGTTTCTGGGCGAACTCAAGAAATTCAACGTCTTATCGGCAGAAGCTTGCGTGCTTGTGTTGATTTAGAAAAAATGCCTGATGTAACAATAACCGTTGATGCAGATGTTATTCAGGCTGATGGTGGTACTCGCACGGCAAGTATTTGTGGCGGTTTTGTTGCATTGAAAATTGCTATTGAAAAGCTTATAAGTGATGGTGTAATCGTTGAAAATCCGATTATTGAACAGATAGCAGCGATTTCGGCGGGGATTGTTGATGGTGAAGTGATGTTGGATTTGGATTATGAGGAGGATTCTAATGCTCAGGTTGATTCAAATATTGTTTTAACTGAAAGTGGTAAAATTATTGAGTTTCAAACTACAGCAGAGGGTGAACCTTTTTGTCAAGAACAAATGTTAGAGATTTTTAGTGTTGCTAAATCTGGCATAGGTAAAATTATTGATATTTATCAAAATATATAGTATGATATTTTTTTAATTAAAGGAATTTATGGTATCGACACAGGAAAAAGTTAGAATATTGACAGGTGCTGAAATATTGCTTAGCACACTAAAATCATTTGAGGTTGATAGTGTTTTTGGATATCCAGGCGGGATAGTTTTAGCTGTTTATGATGAGTTGTATAAGCAAAACGAGATTAAGCATTATTTAGTTCGGCATGAACAGTCAGCTATACATGCGGCTGAGGGATATGCTAGAGCTTCTGGCAAATGCGGTGTCGCTCTAGTTACGTCAGGACCTGCGGCTACAAATATTGTTACTGGACTTGCAAATGCTTACTTAGATAGTTATCCGTTGGTAGTTATTACTGGGCAGGTTAGTGCTGAGCTTATTGGTAAAGATGCTTTTCAGGAAGTCGATATTATTAGTATAACAAAATCTTGCACGAAGAAGAATTTTCAGGTGACAAATGCGGAAACATTGCAACAAACTTTAATAGATGCTTTTGAGGTCGCAACTTCTGGTAGGCAAGGTCCTGTTGTTGTGGATATTTCTAAAAATGTTTTTGTTGAAAAAGCTAATTATCTTGAAAATTTTCTTTTGAAAAACAAAAAAAATGATTGCGATGAATTTAGTGTCGAAGAAGCTATTAAGGCTTTGTTGATGGCGAAAACCCCTGTTGTTATCGCAGGTGGGGGAATTGTTCAATCAGGGGCAAGTGAAGAGGTTTATCGATTAGTTAAGATGTTGAATATTCCTGTCGTTAATACTATGATGGGGTTGGGGACGTATCCTCAAGATGATGAAAATTATCTTGGTATGATTGGGATTTTTGGTGAATATTCAGCGAATCAGGTTGTGCGTGAAAGCGATTTGGTATTTGCTATAGGTGCTAGGTTGAATGATCGCATACGTTGTTGTTTTAATGAGGGAGAGCTTGATAGAAAGCTTATTCATTTAGATATTGATGAAAATGAGATAAATCGTGTTTTGGTATCTTCAATTTCTTTGGTTGGTGATGCAAAATTGATATTAAATAAGATTTTAGCAGAGCTTGAAAAAAAAGAACCTGTTGATTTTTACAAATGGTTGGCTTTTGCTCGAGAGCTTTCTGCAAAAAATGTTACTTATCAAAAAAAATCAGAGTTGATGCATTCATTTGAAGTTTTAAAGATTATTAATGAATATACTCAAAAGCGAAATTTGGTTGTTACGACAGAAGTCGGTCAACATCAGGTTTGGGCATCTCGTGTACTAAAATTCAATAAAACTCGAAGATTTTTGACTTCTGGTGGTTTGGGTACAATGGGATTTGGGTTTTCTGCAGCAATTGGGGCGACTATTGCTAATAATATGCCAGTTGTTTGTATTACTGGTGATGGTTCGTTTCAGATGAGCATTCAAGAAATTATGACTTGTGTTGATTATAATTTGCCTGTGAAGATATTTATTTTAAATAATGGGCATCTTGGCATGGTGCGTCAATTGCAAGAAAAAATGTGTGAAAAACGTTATTCTGAAACGAAAATATCTAATCCAGATTTTATTAAAATTGCAAATGCTTATGGGGTTAAGGGTATTCGAGTTGAGGCTTTAGATGATGTTACAAGTGCGTTAGATGAAGCTTTTAGCATTGATGGGACTGTTATTGTTGATTTTTTAATTGAGCCAATGGAAGTGTTGTAAAATCACTTGCCACTGTTAGGATTTTGAGATATTCTTTAATTATGATTAAGCAAATACGTGTAAAAGATTATATTTTAATTGATGAATTGACAGCTGATTTTGCTGAAGGCTTAAACGTAATTACTGGTGAAACTGGAGCTGGAAAAAGTATTTTGATTAATGCTATTGATATCGCTTTTGCATCAAGAGTTTCAAAAGATGTTATAAAATCAAATGCATCAAAAGCTATTATAGAATTGATTATTGAAAATGAAAAACATGATTTGTCTGCTTTGTTTGAGGAAAATGGGATTGATTATAATGGTGCTGAAATTGTTATAACTAAAGAAATATCTGTAAATGCAGTGCGTTCAAGGGTTAATGGGACTTTGGTAGGGCAGGATTTTATAAAACAATTAAAAAATTATTTTTTAGATATTCATTCACAACATCAAACATATTCTTTTTTACAGCCTAAATGTCATATCAATTTGCTTGATAATTATGCAAAAGGTACTTATGGGAATTTGTTGGCTGAATATAAAAGCGATTATGCAGACTTGTTATTGCTTAAAAAACAGTTAGATGGGTTGCAAAATTCTGCCGATGTTACTCAATCACAGTTGGATTTTTTGAAATTTCAGGTTGATGAAATCTTTAAAGTGGATCTTCAACAACTTGATGAAGATGATAAATTGGCTAGGGAGCTGGAAGTTTTAGAGAATGCTGAAAAGTTGAAAGAGCTTACGGGTACTTCTTATTGGGCTATTAATGGCGATGATGGCTCTATTTTGGAAGCTTTGGGTAAGATTAAGTTGAATATTTCAAAATCAGTTAGTTATGATGAAAACCTTTTACCTGTAGAGCGAAGCTTGCTTGATGCGATTGAGAATTTGCGTGAGGTGGGTAATGATTTGAGAAATTATTCACAAAATTTGAACAATGATGAAATGCGTTTAAATAATATACAAGAGCGATTGTATGAACTCGATAAGATTAAACGTAAATATGGTGGGACTTTAGAAAACGTTTTAAAAACTTATGATGATTTGTCTAATGAACTTTCAAATATAGAATTTTCTACTCAAAATATTGAAGAATTGATTGAGGAAATTGATGCAAAATCTAAAATTTTAGAAACTAAAGCTATGACGTTGAGTGAATATAGGATTAATTTTGCCCAGGTATTATCAGTATTGATAGAAGAAAAATTGGCGAATTTAGAGTTGGCTAAATCACGGTTTAAGATTGAAGTGAGGCGTGGTGAGCTTGGTGCTAACGGGATTGATGAGGTTGAATTTTTCATATCAACGAATGTTTCTGAAGAATTAAAGCCTTTGGCAAAAGTTGCGTCAGGCGGCGAGGTTTCAAGGGTTATGCTTGCTATTAAATCTATTTTTGCACAGGCTGATGATATTAATACAGTGATTTTTGATGAAATAGATACAGGGATTTCTGGTAAAGCTTCTCAGAGTGTTGCAGATGAAATTAAGGCGTTGGCGAAATCGCATCAGATAATTTTAATAACTCATCAAGCAATTATTGCGTCAAAAGCAGATAAGCATTTTTATGTAAAAAAATCTCAAAATAATTCTACGACTGTTGATGTTTATGTGTTAGATGATTTGAATAAATTAAACGCACTAGCGGAGATGGCAGGCGGTGAGATTAACGAAAAATCTTTGGCTTTTGCAAGATCTTTGGTTTAGTTTGATTTTTTGTTTATAAATTAAAAAAAACTAGATGTAGTTGACATCTAGTTAAAAAATTAATCTTCAATAAAATCTTTGAAGTGCTTAAAATCCTCCTTCCCTCTGATTTTTAATAACGCACCGTTTTCTAGTTGCCGAATACGTTCTTTTGAATACCCCATTAATATTCCAAGTTGTTCGAGTGTTTTAGGCGTTTCGCCATTTATTCCAAAGCGATAAGTTATTATTTTCTTTTCACGTTCAGAAAGTGTTTCTAGCAACTCGTTGATGCCATTTCGCAGTAAGCTATTTTTAGTCTGCGTTTCTGGTGAATGATAACTTTTATCTTCGATATAATCGCCTACGTTTAAGTCGTCAGTGACAGGTGTTTCAAGGCTTATCGGTTCTTTTATTATCGATTTTTTGATGGTTGCTATTTTGTTTGTTGCGATTTCCATTCTCTCAGCAATTTCAATATCAGTAGGATCACGCCCTAATTCAAATGTGAGGGTGGTGAAAACTCGTTTATATTTGCGAATTTTATCAGTCATATGCACGGGAATTCTTATAGTTTTAGAGTTGTTTGAGATTGCTCTGATGACGGTTTGTTTTATCCACCAAGTTGCATAGGTAGAAAATTTAAAATTTTTAGTGTAATCGTATCTTTGTGCAGCTTTTATTAGACCTAGTGAGCCTTCTTGAACTAGATCCATGAAAAATACGCCTTGCCCTATGTATTTTTTGGCAATGCTAACTACGAGTCGCAGATTTGCTTGAACAAGTTTTTTTAGTGCTATTTGTGCTTCTAGCTCGTTGCCTTCTTTAATTTGTTGCCCAAGAGATTTTTCTTCTTTAAACGTCAATAATTTAATTTTGCCAACATCTTTTAAATACATTTGTAAAATATCGTCATCGTTAACTATAGAGTTAAACGTTTTAATTTTATTTTGGTTGTTGAAATCGTTTGAAAAATCCGTGTTTGATACAGCTTCTTCAATATCTGATACTGGGGTATTTGTTTTTAATTCGCTGTAATATCCATCAGAAACAAGATCTTTTTTGATTTGTATACTCATCTTTTCCCTCTTCTTAATTAATTAAATTGCTATTTGAATTATTTAGACGTTATATTTTGGAAATAGTTTCAAAATGTCTAAATAAGAAAGAAATTTTGTGAAAAAAGTATTGACAATAAATTTTGTTGTTGATACTATTAAATAGTTGTCAGTTGATAACAAGGCACTAGCATGATATGCGGGCGTTTAGCTCAGTTGGTAGAGCGCCTCCCTTACAAGGAGGATGTCGGGAGTTCGAGTCTCTTAACGCCCACCATAACAAATACAAGGGTTTCAGCATTTAGCGAAACCCTTTTTTAATGCGATTTTTAAAAGTCGTGTAAATAAGGCTGGCTACTTTTTTAAGACTGTTTAATTAAAGGATTTTTATAGGGTTTGTGTAGAATTTATCTTGTTGGGTTTTATTAAAATCAAGGTACTTAGCTGTAATTATCTTGCATAATTAATCCAACCTGCAACCTACAAACTACAACGCTTGTAATGACGCTAGATGGCTGACAAAACCACCCCGTCAGCTACGCAGCCACCCCTCCTTAGAGGGGAATTGACGCCATAATTCATGTAAAAACGCCATGAGATTTTCATGACGTTTTTGTGTTGTAATTTTGTAGGATGGGTTTAAACCCATCATTTTTAATTAGGAGAGGTGGTAGCCGAAGTCAATGCAATATTGTATTCTTTAAATGACGATGAAACTATAAAACTTAGGGGTGAATATTTGCAAAAACATTTCCCTGAGACTTTTGCAAAGGTAGCTGTGCTTTTATTAAATAATTAAATAATTTTGGCTGAATTCTTCATTTATCGTTTTACGGATAACGTTTTTATTTTGTTTATTATATAATTGATAATGGATTTAAAATAAGTGGGGTTGTGTTATGAATTTGACATTGAAAAAAGTGTTTTTATCGTTAGTATCTGTTGTGTTGTTAAGTATTTATGTTTATTTTCTGTTTTTCTTGCCAAAGCGTGTAGATATAAATCAGTATAAAGATATTATTGTATCGATGACTAAAGAGTTTACTAATTATGATTTGCAGATTGATAATTTAAATCTTGAAACAACTCCATTATTTGGGGTCGTAATCTCTGCAGAGGGGACTAGGCTTAATCTTCCTGATGGTTCAAAGTTTGTTAGTTTGCCGTTCGCTAAAGCTCGCTTGTCTTTGCCTAATTTGTTATTGTTGAATGTTAGGTTGAGTGAGGTTGTTGTAGAAAATCCTTCGATAAATTTAGAAATTGATAATGGAACAGAATTTAGAGCTATTAAAACTATTGAAGATGTTTTATATAATCTAGAAAAACAGCAAGATATTCAAGATATATCTGAGAAAAAAGGGTTTGATCCGTTGACTTTGATTAGAATTAACTTGCCTAACATTAGTGTTTATAATTATGAGGCTTGTATTAAGGATAATTTGATTGATGAATTCTTATTGCTTTCAGGTGATATGTTAAAGCTAGGGTATTTTAACGGGAAGAAAGTTAAGTTTCAGACGCAAGCTGAACTGTATTTGAATGATGAAAAAAATGCTGATTTTGATATTAATATCGAATCTTTTATTCCGCAAGCGGTTGAGCTTGATAATGAAGATGATCCTTATGTTAGAGCAGAAGTACCTATGATAAATCCAGTTACTGTTTATAAGAATTACGATTTTAGAGGGAATATTGCTTCTAAAATCAAGCTTAGCGAGGGACGAAAAGGTATTAATGCTAATGGGTATTTTAATATCGATGATTTTACGTTAAACCTTGGTGGGTATAAAATTCCTGAGAGCTATTTGAGAACGAAATTTAAGGGTGCTAAAACTAATGTTGATACTAGTTTGTATATAACTGATGAACAATATTTGAATTTGAATGGTTTTATCAAGCTTGCGAAAAGACCAAGTTTTGATATAAATCTGTTTTCAAACGGTGTTTATTTTAACGATTTAATCCTTCTTGCGAAAGGTTTGTTGAATTCTTTTGGGTTAAATAATGAATTAGACAATTTTGTCGGTACTGGTTATTTTAGTGCAGATACTTCTATTAAAACAAATTTTAAAAAGATAAAATCTTCTGGTGATATTAATGTTGTTGATGGTGCTATCGAAAATATTAAAACCAAGCTAGGCATTTCCAATATTAATGCTGATATTTCTTTGAATAACAATTCATTGAATATTGATGCGGGCTTAAATATTGACGAGGGTGAGTTGAAAATATCTGGTGTGATTGATGAAAAGTCAATTGCTGATATTAATTTGGTTACAAATAAAATCCCTTTAAGAAATCTTTTCATTGCGTTTGCTCCAGAGGATATTAAAAAAGAAATTTATTTGAATTCTGGTTTGTTATCTTTAGAGTTAGAAATTAAGGGTAAGTTGAAAAAAATTGTTGCAAAATTGATGACAAAAGTAGAAGATTTTTCGCTTTCTGATAAATTAAATACTATTTTAATAACAAATGAAGAATTTGATTTTGATTTATTAAAAGACAAAAAGCTTGCTGGTAAAATAGTTAATACTGGTTTCAAATTAGCTCTTCCTTACGCTAGTTCTCAAATATCAAATGATGATTTAGAGTTGATGTTCGATGAGAAAAATCTTGATTTCAATCCGATTAAAGTTAGGATTAACTCTGAATCAATTATTACTTTTGTTGGTAAGGTTGAGGATTATATAAATAGTCCGAAGTTTGACGTTGTGGTTGATGGTAATTTATACGCAAACGAGCTTAAAAGCTTGTTGGGTGTTATGGCTGAGCCGTTTTTAGATGCAAAAGGGGTGATACCTTTAAAGGCAACGTTTGTTGGAGATAATTCTAGACAAACGTTAGTCGCACAAATAGTGTCTGATGCTAATAATTATATTACTCCTTTTCATATTCATCAAATTAAGGATTATCAATCTATAATTCAGTTGGTAGTTGATTTTAAAGAGAATAGGATTAAAATCAAGGATAGTGGTTTGTATGCAAAGTTGTTAGTGAATGAGTTCACTAGTGATTTTGAGGCAAATTTATTAGATATGGATAAAGTTTTTAATGTAGAGGGGACGATTGCTTGTACTAATTCATCTAGTCCAATGATTAATCTTTTTAGAATGAATTTACTTAATCCGATAAGTTTTAATATTTGTGGGCTAGATGGCTCAAAAATCGCATTGAACGGTGATTTATCGTTGTTTGGGAACGTTAATTCGCCACGTTACAAGGGTGGGTTTAGTGCTACAAAAATTAGAATTCCTGATTTAGCCTTATTTGCTGATGAAATTAAGTTAGATTTTAATGGTAAGGAGGGTGAGATTTCGACTGAGAATTTGATAGTAGATGCTTCTGATTTTGAATTTTCTTCTAATATAAACCTTGCGAAGTTGCCTTTGTTGTCTTTAGAAAGAGCAAAATTGAATTCGACTTTAATCGATACTGATGGGTTATTAAAAGTTTCAGAAGAGTTCTTCAAAATTTTGCCTGAGGACCCTGTTGAGTATCCTGTAGAACAGCCACAGGCGGACATACCTTTAGAGATTGTTTCTGGTGGGTTTGATATCATATCTTTGAAATCGGGTGCAATTTATTTAAGTGATACTGTTGCTGATATGCGACTTTTAAACAATGTATTTTTTATTGATGATTTAAGTACGAATGTTTTTGATGGTAATGTTAGTGGTGATATAAGCGTAGATTTGCTTAGTTATTTGATGGGAATTAACCTTTCTGGTCAAGATATGGATACTAATGATGCATTAATTGCCTTGGCAAATTTGAAGGATACGTTATCTGGTGATTTATCGTTTGAAACCAATTTTATTTTAAAGGGAATGACCTATGAGGAGCAAGTTAAAAGTTTGCGTGGATATGTGAAATTTTTAATCGAAGATGGAAAGGCTGGACCTTTTTCTAAAATAGAAAACATTTTCATGTCTGAGAACTTACGTAGTTCCGATTTCTTTAAAGATGGTGCAGGTAGCTCGGTCACATCTGCTGTAACTATTGATACTGCTAGGTTTGAAGAGCTTGAGGGACGAATTGATTTTAAAGGCGATGGTGTTGCATATATTGATAGTATTACGATGTTTGGTAAGGCGTTGTGTATGAACATGTTCGGGGAGATGGATATTTTACAAAATACTTTGGATATGAAGTTGCGTGGAAGATTAGGCTCAGTCGTATCATCTGTTTTAGGACCTTTGGCTAACTTAAACCCGATTAATATAGTTAAATCGACACCTGGTCTTAATGTTGCTATGGTGAAAGCTTTTGCTATATTCTGCGAAGAAGTTGGGCAAGAGGAGATTGATGCAATCCCTGATTTCTCAAATAAATCTGATATGAATGCGACAAAATTTCAATTAGTTTTGGCTGGTGATTTGTTGTATCCGATGAAGCTTTTAAAATCTTTTAAATGGCTTGTGACGATAGAAGAATTTAATAAGGCTGAAGAATATGTTGTTGCAATTCCAGATGAGATGCCAGAGGGTGTTGAGACGATGGAACAGGTTCTGCAATATCAAAAAGATATGGAAGAATATAAAGAAAACAGTAAAACGTTGTCTGGAAAAATTAAAAATATGATTAATGTGAAAAATGCTCCTGATGGGTATTATGATTAGTTAAATATTTAATCAAATATTAAGAATAAATTGGTTGTTGTGATTATCGACAACCAATTTATTTTCATTGCTTTTTTATATCTTATATTTATTTCAAATCTATTATTTCTTTGTCTATGATTTTTGATTTAACTAGTGCATAGTATAAAATTACTAATTCACATATTATAATCAGCCCCCAAGTCCATTGCCACGAGCCTAAGCTGTCTGCAACAAGTCCTTGTATTAGTGGAAAAATAGCTCCTCCAAATACTCCCATCATAAAAACTCCAGAAGCTTTAGATGTATATTCTTTTAGCCCATCAATTGCTAATGAGAATATTGCTCCCCACATTATTGAATGGCAAAGTCCAACTGAAACTAGTATCCAAAGATTTTCTGTAAAAATGGCAATTGTTGTTAAAATTATGGCAATAATGGTTACTGTGCAAAGTTGTATTCTTGCTGAAATATTTCGAATAAAGCTTGATAACGCACGTCCAACCATAAATCCGCCCCAGTAAATTGTCGCAAGTAATGCAGGAATTCCAAGCTCAATACCTGATATTATGAGATTATCATTCCCGAAAAAATGCAAAGGGTGTCCATTTTGAATTAATTCAATAGCGTGAAGGTTTATGTTCACTCCGATAGCGACTTCAGCTCCTACATAAAAGAATATTGCAATAACCCCCCATTTAAGGTGGCTAAATGACCAAATGCTACGAGTTTGTTTTTTGTTACTGAATGTTCCTTTTATATCTGGTAGTTTTAATTTATAAGTAAGTATGGTCACAAGAACAATAGAGGCAATCATAATTTCTAATGGTATTATTAGTTGACTTGACTGGATGCTATTCATTGCAACTCCAGCAAAAATTACTCCAGTAACGAAAAACGGTGCAATCGTTGTGCCTAATGAGTTTATGGCACAAACGATGTTCATTCGCTGAACTGGTTGCGTGTTTGGTAAATCATATGCGTTTACATAAGGGTTGATGACGACTTGTAATATGGCAGCTGATGTCCCTATAAAAAATGAGCCTAATAAAAATATAAAATATCCTAGTGGGACATAATCAACCCCAAAATGTAGTCCAATATTGGCGAAATTTGTGGCGAAAAATGAGGCGATTAAGTAAAATATTAGTCCCAAAATCATAAATAATAATGCTCGCATTAATGTTGGTTTATAACCAAATTTATTAATCCATTTCCCTCCGAGTTGGCTGTTGAGTAGATAGCCTAAAAAGAAGAAAAAAGGAATAAGTGTGGTTAAAGTATTTTTAAGAAGTTCTACTTCTGACAAAAATGCAATTTGTAATGGGGCTTGAAACTGACCGTTAATGGTTGTGAAAAAGCCCACTATGAAATAAATTAGTGTTATCAGTACAAAAGGTGCTAAGCTATAACTATTTTTGATTTCAGTACTCATCATACTATGCTCTTTAAAACATTCATCGCACCTTGTGTTTTAATCTTTTCAACCATTGATAGATATTCATCTATAAATTTTGGATAGTTTTTAAATTCAATTGTAGCAAATGGTGTCGAAGAAAGGAAGTCTTCAGGATTTGGACTGTTTAATTTTTCCTTGTCGCTTTCATTCAGGCAAGGCTCAAAAATCTCAAAACTTTCATTATTATCATCACTTTGATATTTTAGGTAGTGATAGTATGAAGCTAATAAATACGTTATTCTTGTGGTGTCAGCATTGTGTTTTAGAATTTCTTTTAAGATAGGAAGCACATAGACAGGGAATTTCGAAGCTCCATCACCGCACAATCTTGATATCTGATCGCTAACAGCAGAGTTTGCAAAACGTTCAATTAAAGTTTTTTTGTAGACTTCTAAATCAGTATTAGGTGGCGATGGTACATATGGTGTAACATCTAAATTCATAAAATCTTCAATAAATTTTACGATTTTTTTATCTCGCATCGCTAAGTCAACTTTTCTATAACCGCTCAAAAAAGAAGGATATGAAAGTAGGGTATGTGATGCGTTAAGTAGTGAAAGCTTCATTTTTTCATAAGGTGCTACATCATCTGTAAATTCAACGCCAACCTTCTCCCATTCAGGTCTGCCAGCAATGAAATTGTCTTCAACGACCCATTGCAAATAATCCTCACAATAAACAGGGCATTCATCTTTTTTGTCCAATGTTTTGTTGATGCGTTCAACATCAGCAGGTGTCGTTGCAGGAGTAATCCTATCAACCATACTGTTAGGGAAAGTTATGTTATTCACAGCCCACTCTGTAAGTTCTTGGTCTTGTTGTTCGAAGAAGCTCATAAATATTTTTTTACAAGCATCACCGTTGTGTTGTAAATTGTCACAAGAAAGTATTGTTACAGGCTCATTGCTATTCTTGATGCGGTGGCGTAACCCTTCTGCGATTATTCCAAAAATACTTTGAGGTGATGCAGGATTTTTTAAATCGTTTCTTACTGCATCTGTGTCGAGGTTGTATCCACCTTCAGTGATGGTCATTGAGATTATGCTTATTTGTGGATCGGCAACTTTGTCTATGATTGATTTTAGGTCATTCTCACTCCAATAAAGTTCAACTAATGAACCGATCCATTGAACTGAGTTTTTGCCATCTCGTCCGCAT
Organism: Candidatus Gastranaerophilales bacterium; assembly: GCA_044432945.1. GTDB lineage: Bacteria > Cyanobacteriota > Vampirovibrionia > Gastranaerophilales > Gastranaerophilaceae > JAWXUD01. Next base: position 38,684 of record JAWXUD010000010.1, on the reverse strand, counting down.
ATGCTTAGAGAATAAATATTTTCTTGTTCTTTTAGTTTTTTGTATAGGGTTTCATCTTGTGCCATAATCATAGCACCACAAATCCCCCAGTCAGCAGTCGTGTCTGTGTTTAAAAGTTCGTTGGTATAACATTCTAAATGTGCTCTGTGAAAATTGCCTACTCCAAAATGTAAAATTTTTGGTCTAACCTGATCACGTTTGTAGCCGAAATGTTTAATCTTCATACATATAACCTCAATAAAATACCATACTTTATAATAACATATTTTTTTGAATAATTCAAGTGTCTGGTGATTTATCAAAAAGATGCAATATCAATCGTGTATTTCAGCGACTGATATTGCTGTACAATAGTCCCAAATAATGAAACATTAGTGTGTGTAATAAATTTAAATATTTTTTTTGATATCATAAGCAATATCCTTTTTTCTCAGGACAATTCTCTGATAAATTATTTCTATATCCTTTTCCTGCTCGATAACCTGAAATAAAATATAGTGCAGGTAGTGCTGGTTCAACCCATTTGAACCCTGACATCACGCCAGCAGTTGCGATGTCATCAACGTGTAGGGCGATATCAAGAGCTTCTGGTTTTCTTTCTGAGTATATGTGATGAGATTTGTTTTTTTGTGAAAAAATTGGGTTGATTATATTTTTACCTAAATAATTAGCGATGTAGCTTCCGCCAATGACGCCTGTTGTGATAATCCCTGTTGATATTACACCTAATCTAGCAGTTGAGCTAAGTGGTTTGATTATATTCCTTTTTTCGAGCTGTTCTGCTGTCGTTAACGCCAAGGCTGCACCGATGTTACACGAGAATATATTTGCAAAATATTGGTAAAACCCTTCTTTGATTTTGTTAGCACTGCTGTGTTTAGTTTCTGTATGTGTAATCTTGTCTGCCACAATGCCACCGCTCATTCCTCCTAAAACTGGTACTGCACCTAATATCGAAAGTCTTTTGATTTCTGAAAAAATCTCTTTAGAGCTTAGTGATTTCGGCATCGGTTGTAGCTTTTCAATTAACTCTTTCCCGTTTTTTGTATTTGTTAATTCTGTATGTAATTTATCGAATTCTTTTAAATTTAAAACATTGTCTTTAGATTTTATTAAAATATTTTTTAGGTCTTCAGGTATTATGTTTTTTTCTAAAAATTGATTAACATGCTTTGTTTGATTAGCTATAATTTCTTTTCTAGAACTTTTTTCAAGAAGTCCATTAAATATTTTTTTACCACCAACTTTTAAACCCCTCGCACTTATTAATGATGAAGCTATTGTTGAAGAAATTATTATTAAATCTTTTGTCGTTTCCGTTTTTGCACTGAATTTATGACCTTCTTTTTTAGGAAATGTTGTTGAAATAAATATATCGTTTTTCATTTCTTCTTCTTTTTTAGCATTTATCTTCTTTTCTTTTTGGTTGTATTTATGGCTTTTAGTAGCTAGAAGAACTCCGCCAGAACCTACAAGTAAAGATGGCATTGTTTGTTGCAAATTATTTATTAATAAAGGTTGGTCGATAAATTTTGAGATCGTTTTAATATTCATGGATTGTTACTTTCACTTGTTAGTTAAGCCAAACAAATTCTTCAGTAAAAATGTTAGCCCAATCTAACTTTATCGTAAAAAAAATATTAGTCAAGTGTTAAAATAACCTATTAATTTCTTCTTTAAAATTTTCATTTTCTTTAGAATATGATTGTATGAATTTTGAAAATTTATTTAATCTTATAGAAATATCGTTAGATATCACATGTTCAACTTTGCAAGCGACATCAAGAGCTTCTTTTTCGTTAACAAATAATATATTTTGGAAAAAATTCGAAATTAAATTATGTTTTTTAAGAATATCTTTTGCATATTTTTCGCCTTTTTCGGTTAATGTTATTGGAGAATAGGGAATATAGCTGATTAATTTTTTGTCTTGCAATGAATTTAGTGCCGAATTAACAGATGATTTTTTAACATTTAAAGCGGTTGCGATGTCAGTGACTTTCGCAACCCCTTTGTTCAATGTTAATACATGTATTTGTTCTAAATAATCTTCAAGACTTTGTGATAATTCCATATTATTCCAATAAATTTTAACTGCAGAGTGCTAATAAAATACCTGCAGCGACTGCAGAACCTATTACGCCAGCAACGTTTGGTCCCATAGCGTGCATTAATAAAAAGTTTTGGTTGTTAGCCTCTAATCCTACTTTATTAGCAACTCTAGCGGCCATAGGAACAGCGGAGACACCTGCTGCACCTATTAGAGGGTTAACTTTCGACTTAGTAAATAAATTCATTATTTTAGCACAAATCACACCTGAGGCAGTTGCGAATGCAAATGCTATAACTCCTAGTATTAATATAAACATTGTTTGTAATGTTAAGAATTGATCAGCACATAATTTTGAACCAACAGCCAATCCCAAAAGTATTGTAACGATGTTCACTAATGCGTTTTGTAGTGTATCTGATAATCTGTTAACAACGCCGCATTCTTTGCATAAGTTTCCGAATGTTAAAGCACCGATAAGTGTACAAGAATCTGGTAATAGTATTATGCAAAGTGTAAGTACAACAAGAGGGAACACAATTTTTTCACGTTTAGAAACTTCACGTAATTGTTTCATCTCAATTTTGCGTTCAGCTTTTGTTGTTAATAATTTCATAATTGGTGGTTGAATTACTGGAACTAATGCCATATAAGAATACGCTGCAACTGCGATTGCACCTAATAGTTCTGGAGCTAATTTGCTTGTAACATAAATTGAAGTAGGACCGTCAGCACCGCCAATAATTCCAATTGCTGCGGCTTGTGGTAAAGTAAACCCAAAAACACAAAAAGCTAAAAGCAATGCACCAAATATACCAAATTGAGCTGCACCACCTAAAAGTGCCATTTTAGGGTTAGCGATTAAAGGACCAAAATCCGTCATTGCACCAACACCCATAAAGATTATTATAGGAAACAACCCTGAATGAATTCCTATTTCATAAATTTGACCGAGAAAACCACTAGCTCCAGCGATGTCTGCGACAGGAATGTTTGCTAACAACCCACCGAATGCTATTGGTACAAGTAATAATGGTTCAAATTGTTTTTTAATCCCTAGCCATAATAAAAATAAACAAACAAATATCATAATTGGTGAACCAAATTGATGTAATACTTGTTCAAATCCGTTTGTTATAGTTGGGTCAACTGGTTGTATGAAATTTGCAATACCCGTTGAGTTCCATAATTTGTATAAACTTTCTGCTATATTCATTTTTTTATCCTTCTTAAAATCTTATAACTACGCAATTGTTGCTAGAATTTGACCGTTTTGAATTTGGTCACCAGCCTCAATCGAGATGGTTTTAATAGTACCAGCTACTGGTGATTTAATCTCAGTTTCCATTTTCATAGCTTCCACGATTGCAATAGTTTGACCTTCAGTAATAACGTCACCTTCAGAAGCAAGAATTTTTAAAACAACGCCAGGAAGTGCTGCCTTAATTGTTTGCTCATTGCCAGTTGACTTGACTTCATTAGATTTTTCAATCCCTGTTTTAACATCGAAATCATAAATTTTTCCGTTAACTTTTGCTTTTTTACCGTCTAACTCTATTGCATAAGATTTTCCGTTAAGCGATACTGTGTAAGCATTTGAAGCTTCTTCGCTCGTTTCAGTTTTATCTTCGCATTTTCTAACGCCAATGCTACCTTTTCCTTGTAAGAATAAAATCCCTTTTTCTTTACAAGCTGCAGAGATGAATATATTTTCATCATTTACTGGTAGATTAGCTTCTTCTAAACGTTTTGTAGCTGAAGCGATGCCTTTATTTTCATCTTTGTCGTTTATGTCAACGACCAATTCAGTAGTTGGAACTAGGTTAAGTTGTTCTGAAGCGATTTTGATAACTTCTGAATCGGCTTCACAAGGTGTTTTTCCGAAATATCCAAGAACCATTTTCCCGTATCCATCAGCGATTTTTGCCCATTTACCAAACATAACGTTGTTAAATGCTTGTTGGAAATAAAATTGTGAAACAGGGGTAACTGATGTGCCAAACCCGCCTTTTTCAACAACTTCTTTCATAGCGGTGACTATTTCAGGGAATTTGTCCATCTGCCCATTATCACGTAACATTTGTGTGTTAGCCGTTAAAGCTCCACCAGGTAGTGGTGATTGAATAATCATAGGATTTACGGCAAGAGCTTCTGGAGGCAAGAAATAATCCTTCATGCATTCTTTGAAAATCTCTTCTGTTTCAATAATTTTATCGATGTCAATTCCCAAATCATATTCAGAGCCACGAAGAGCGTGCCAAACTGAGATTAAATCAGGTTGAGCCGTTCCGCCAGATACTGGTTTCATCGACAAGTCGATACCATCAGCACCGCCATCAAGAGCTGCAAGATAACAAGCAAGTGATGTTCCAGCAGTTTCGTGTGAGTGAAATCTTATATGAGCGTTTTCGCCTAAAATTTCACGTGTTCTTTTAATTGTTTCAAAAACTTTTTTAGGAGTTGATGTGCCTGAAGCATCTTTGAATGCGATAGAATCAAATGGGATTCCTGCGTCTAAAATGTTTCTCAATACTGTTTCATAGAATTCTGCATCATGAGCGCCAGAACAGCCATAAGGAAGTTCCATCATTGTTATAGTCACTTCGTGGTTTAGTCCGTTATCTTTAATGCATTGTCCTGAATAGATAAGGTTGTTTACATCGTTTAGAGCATCGAAGTTTCTGATTGTTGTGATACCGTGTTTTTTGAACATTTTTGCGTGCAAATTAATGATATCACGTGGTTGAGAATCAAGTCCTACAACGTTAACCCCACGAGCCAAGCTTTGTAAATTGATATCATTACCAACTGCTTTTCTTATTTTATCCATGTTATCAAAAGGGTTTTCGTTGCTATAAAAAATTGGTGATTGGAATGTCGCACCGCCAGCTACTTCAAAATGCTGAATACCAGCGTTAACAGCTGCTTGTAGTGCTGGTATGAAATCATCTACAAAAACTCTTGCACCATAAACCGATTGAAAACCATCTCTAAAAGATGTGTCCATTACTTTAATTAATTTTTTGCTCATATTATCCTCTTTTCAATTATTATTAAACTATTTTTTTGCAATGATTGTTGCTAGTGCGACTGCGATAGCTTCATCTTCGTTATTTTGTACTTTTATTGGTTGTGTTTCCAATATTGGTTCAGGGAATATTTTGTTTAAATATCCTACAACGCAAGACATGCATTTCATAGAAATAACAAGAATGCATAAAAATGAAAGTACAGTTCCCATGCCTATTAAAAGTAGTTGTAAACCTACTGCTAGATTTTCGCTCATATAATCTCTCCTATTGTTAGATTTATTATATCATTATTTTTGACTAAAAGCAATTCACCCTTATTAGTTATATCTTTTGCCAATCCTGTTTTAACATTATTCAATATATTTACGCTTATTTCTTTGCCTAAAAAATTAGATTTGCTTATATATTCTTCTTTTATACTTATAAATCCGTTGCTTAAAAAAGATTCATAATCTGTAAAAAATGCGTTTATAATACTTAACAAAAAATCTTGTGTATTTATATTGTTGTTTGTTTTTAAATTTAGAGCGGTTGCTTTTTTGTCGATATGTGCTAGATTTTCGATTGTTGCTTTGAGATTAATTCCAAATCCTAATACTAATCCATTAAAGTTTTCACCTTGCATAATTGTTTCACAAAGTATTCCTGCTATTTTTTCGCCATCAATGAGGATATCGTTTGGCCATTTTATTTCTGGGGTGATGTTATATTGTTCAAGAATTCTGCATAATATGACGCAAAGATATTGTGTAAGATTTGAATAAATTTCGTTAAATCTGCTAGATGGTTTTAAAATTATTGAGCAAAAAATATTGCCTTCACCTAGATCAATCCATTTTCGTTGAAGTCTGCCACGTCCAGAGGTTTGTCTTTTTGCGACAATAATTGTTTTGTCGTCATGTTTTTTTATATTTTGTTTAGCATAAGAGTTTGTAGAATCTACTTCTTCTAAAAAAATTATATCCATATACTCCCTTGAAAATAATAATGTTTATGAAATCATTTTAGTATAAATAAAAATAATTTGCGATTTTTTTTGGTGCGTGTTAAAATTAATCAGTAGGAGAGTTGAATACTAAATGGAACATTGGGTTAAATCAATAAATATAGCGGGGCATGTTGTTAATTTTAATATGGATACTTTAATTACAATGTGGTTTACGATGGCTTTATTAATTATTATAGCCTTCATTGCTACTCGTAAGATATCAATTATCCCAACGAAGCTTCAGATGATATCAGAAGGATTGATAAATTATTTTGCTAATATTTCCAAAGCGAACATGGGTGATGATGAAACAAAAAAACATTTGCCTTTGTTGTTAACATTGTTTATGTTTATATTGACAGCGAATTTGGCGGGTCAGCTTCCTTGGCATTTGGTACATCTTCAAGTTGGCGAGTTGGCTTCTCCGACTAACGACATTAATCTTACGGCTGCAATGGCAATTGTGGTTTCGCTATATTATATATATTATGGTGTTAAGAAAAAAGGTGGACACTTTTTTGTTCACGGATTTGGTGTTGACGGGATTATAATAACCCTTGTCGATACCTTAGAACTATTTGTTAGACCGTTTTCACTAGCACTTCGACTTTTTGCAAATATTTTTGCGGGCGAAGTTTTGGTGTTTACAATATTAGGCATGGTTGCTTATTTTGCACCATTGCCGTTTATGTTATTTGAATTATTTGTAGCATTGATTCAGGCATTAGTATTTACCTTGCTTTCAATGACTTATATATCAATGGCAGTAAAAGAGTAATTGACTAATTTATAAAGGAGAAAAATTATGGCAGTAGAAACAGCAACAATGGATTTAGCAAAATTAGGTGCAGGTATTGCAATTGGATTTGGTGCAATCGGCGGTGGATTAGGGCTTGGTATAGCTACAAAAGGAGTTTTAGATGCGATAGCAAGACAGCCTGAGATTAAAGATGAAGCTTTTAAAAACTTCATTATCGGTGCTGGTTTAGCAGAAGCAACAGCTATTTATGCTTTATTGGTTGCTTTGTTATTAATCTTTTCATAGGTAATAGTTTAAGGATTTGTCATGTTAGAATTTAATGCAACTTTTTTAATATCTTTAATCAGTTTTGTGATTTTTATATTCATTATGAATATGATATTTTACAAGCCGATTTTGACTGCGATGAATGAGCGTAAAAGGTTGGTTGATACTAATTATGAAGATGCGAAAAAATGTAACGACAAATCAGATGAATTGTTGAAGCAAAAAGACGAAAAGCTTGATGGGGCGTTGGTTCAGTCAAGAAAAATAATATCTGATAAGACTGATGAGATGAATAAAAAATCTAAAATTTTATTAGATGAAACAAAAGCTTTATCATTAGATAAGATTAAGAATGCAAAAGATGAGATTAATCAGCAGGTGGAAACCTCTCAATCAGAATTATCAGATAGTGCTGTTGATATCGCAAAATTGGTTACATCGAAGATTTTAGATGATAGTGCTAATGTTTCAAATTCAAATATTATAGAAACGGCTCAGGTGGTGAATTGATGGATTTTATAACAAATTTGTGGCACATGATTGTAAAATCAAACACGTTTAATTTCGTGGTGATGTTGATTGTTTTAAGATATATTGTAGTGAAAATTGATTTGAAATCTAGTATTAGCACTATGCAACAAAAAATTATTCAGGGTGTTGAAAACTCTAAAACTGAGCAAAAAAACGCACAGACATTGCTAGGAAAGTCTAAAAAAGAATTTCAAAATCTTGACTTAGAGGTCAAATCAAGGTTGGAGCAAGCGAAATCGCATGCAGAGATTATTGCAAAGCAAATAATCGATGATACTAATTCTAAAATTAGTTTGATTGAATCAAGCGTTGAGAAGACAATTGAAAGTGAAGAAAAAACTATTTCTACCAAATTGTCAGAGCAGGTTGCTAAAACAGCAATTGATTTAGCTAAATCTAATATTGAAAAAGCTTTAAAAGAAAGAATTGAACTTCATGAAAAACTTATTGATGAAAGTATTCAAGAACTAGACGGGGTGGTGATTTAGTATGGTACAAATCAAGATTTCAATGGTTGCTAAGAATTACGCTTCATCTCTAGTTGAAGTTGCTAACAGTGTTGGGATATCTTATGAGAAAATTTATGAAAATCTTTTAATTGTAAAGGAAATCATCGATAGTTCATTGGATTTGCAAAAAGTTTTAAAAAATCCAAGCATAAATTTACAAGTTAAATATGAAATTATTGAAGAAGTTTTTAAAAATGAGATTAATCAAAGCATCGTTAACTTTTTTAAGATTTTAATAGAAAAAAATAGATTTGATGAATTTGATAAGATAGTTTCGGCTTATCGTATGGAATTAGACAAGATTAATGGTATTCAGCGAGTTGATGTGACTTCTGCTATTGAACTATCAGAGGAAAAGAAAAGATTGGTTGTCGAAAAATTACAAAATAAATTATCAAAAAACATTATTGCTAATTGGAATATTGATGAGAGTATTATTGCAGGGTTGGTTGTGGAAATTGATGATAATATAATTGATACAAGTTTAAGAAATAAAATAGAAAAAATGAAAAGTAACCTATCATTATAGGAAAAGGAAGGTACTATGGCACTTATAAAACCAGATGAAATAAGCACAATTATTAAAAGTAAAATAGAAAATTTTGAAGCACAGACAGAAATTGTTAACACAGGTAAAGTTATTGAAGTTGGTGATGGTATCGCTAAAATATATGGCTTAGGTAATGTTATGTCAAACGAGCTTGTAGTTTTTGAAGATGGTAAAAACACTTTAGGTATTACGCTTAACCTTGATGAGGATAGTGTTGGTATTGTAATTTTGGGTGAGTATGCTCATATCAAAGAGGGTATGACTGTTAAAACTACGGGTGAAATTGCTTCTGTGCCTGTAGGCGATGGTTTGATTGGCAGAATTGTTGATCCTACTGGTAAGCCTATTGATGGTAAAGGTGAAATTGAATCAAATAAAATTCGTCCGATAGAACGTGTTGCACCTGGTATTGTTACTAGAAAATCAGTTCATCAGCCTTTGCAAACAGGGTTAACTTCGATTGATGCGTTGACTCCGATTGGTCGTGGTCAGCGTGAATTGATTATTGGTGATAGACAGACAGGAAAAACTGCAATCGCTATCGATGCAATAATCAATCAAAAAGGGCAAGATGTAATTTGTATTTATGTCGCAATTGGTCAAAAAGCTTCAACTGTCGCACAATTGGCTAAAACTTTAGAGGAGCATGGTGCTATGCAATATTCAATTATTGTTTCTGCGACTGCTAATGAAAGTGCGCCATTACAATATATTGCCCCATTTGCTGGTGTTGCTATTGGTGAAGAATTTATGGAGCAGGGCAAAGACGTATTGATTATTTATGATGATTTAAGTAAACATGCTCAAGCTTATCGTGCTATGAGTTTGTTATTGAAAAGACCACCAGGTCGTGAGGCTTATCCAGGGGACGTTTTCTATCTTCATTCAAGATTGTTAGAGCGTGCTGTAAAATTGAGTGATGAGTTGGGTGGTGGAAGTATCACTGCACTTCCAATTATTGAAACTCAAGCAGGAGATGTTTCTGCTTATATTCCTACAAATGTAATCTCTATTACTGATGGACAAATTTTCTTAGAGTCAAATCTTTTTAATGCTGGTGTTAGACCTGCGATTAATGCTGGGATTTCAGTATCTCGTGTTGGTGGGGCAGCTCAAACTAAGGCTATTAAACAGGTTGCAGGTAAATTAAGACTTGATTTGGCTCAATACAATGAGCTTGCTGCATTTGCACAATTTGCGTCTGATTTGGATCAATCAACAAAAAATCAATTGCTTCGTGGTGAGAAATTGACTGAGGTTCTTAAACAGCCTCAATACGCACCTTTGAGCGTTGCAGAACAGGTGGGCATATTGTTTGCAGCGAATGAAGGTTTGCTTGATGATATTAAAAATTCAGATTTGACTAAATTTAAAAAAGAATGGTTTGTTTATTTTAATTCTAATTTGAATGATTTGGCTGTTAGCTTAAATGCTGGTTCAGCTTTGTCTGATGAGGATAAAAATAAACTTAAAGCAACTATTGAAGAGTTTAAGAAAACGTTTTAAAAAAAGGTAAAAATGGCTAATTTGAAAGATATTAAAAACAGAATAAGCAGTGTTAAGAGTACCCAAAAGATTACTCGTGCAATGAAGATGGTTGCTGCGGCAAAGGTTAAAAAGGCTGAAAATACAGTTAAAGCTTCACGTCCTTTTACTTATGAGCTTACTTTAATGTTCAAAAAACTTTTAGATAGCGTTGAAACTTATTGTAATTCAACTTTGAAAATAAAATCTGCGATTGATAATTATCCTGAATTATTGCAGGTTAGAGATGTCAAAACAGTTGGGCTTGTGGTTGTAACTTCAAATAAGGGTTTGTCGGGTGCTTATAATGCGAATGTCATTCGTAACACTATTAAAACAATAGAGGCAAATAATATTATGGGGATTAAAACTTTGCTTTTTGTTGTTGGGCAAAAAGGGGTTTCTGCTTTAAAACGCCGCTGTGAGGATTTGGGAGTTTCTATTGAAAAAACATATTTAGAAGTTGCAAACAATCCGACTGGTGAAGGTTCTGCGTTGATTATTGATGAGATAGCTGAGTATTATGTCAATCATCAAATTGATAAAATAGAGATTATTACAACTCGTTTTAAAAACATGATGAGTTATTTCACAGAAAATTGGGTAGTTTTACCGCTAAAATCTTTAGATGAAGATTCTGAAAAATTACATGATAACGTGCTTGAACCAATTATGGAGTTTGAGCCTGACGCACATCATGTATTACAAAAAGTTGTTCCGCTTTATTTATCTAATATTATTTATCAGGCTTTGCTAGAGGCAAAAGCAAGTGAGTTGGCTGCACAAATGACAGCGATGTCTTCTGCATCTACAAACGCTGAAAAAATGATTAATTCTTTAACGATAGAATATAACAAAACTCGCCAAGCACTGATTACGCAAGAGATTATTGAAGTCGCTAGTGGGGCGGGTATTCAGTTGGTTTAATAGGTTTTATAGCACCACAAGCCAATTAATTGTTATAAGAGTATTTTAAGTTACATGAATTTGCTTAAAAACTCTAAATTTTCTGCTTGAAGCATTAGCTCTTCTGACTTGTTAAGAGCAGTGTTTTGTCCATTTGTATTTTCTAATTTCATTTTAGCTTGACGTTTTTCTTCTGATTTATTAGTCATCCAGATGTTTAATTTTGGAAGTGCAACACCTAAAACTAATCCAGAATATACATATCCGATAGCTTGTGAAATATTTAATTTGTTTAATTTTGATTTAGTTGTTTTATCGGCAGATTTTATAAGTTCTTTGAAAGGAATAGCTTTTCCATCTTTTACAGTTTCAATTCCTTTTTTCTTTAATGATTCAAATAAAATCTCATCACGTGTTTTTAGTGTAGAATTAGTGAGCCAAGACATCGCATTTTTCTTGCCCTTTTCAGTTACGTTGATTAAAGATTTGTCCATAGCTCTTGCTGAACCTTTAGTCACTAAAGCCCCTAAAATTAATAGGTTTGCAAACCCTAAAGTATCTTTAACGCTAGATTCTCTAAGTTCATCTTTGTCACGAGCACAAAGTAATCTTGAAGCAATAGTTGTACCATAAACCAATTTTAATTGATTCATAGTAGGTGTCATTCCTTGGAATTGGATTTTGCTCAAGAATTTTTTAGGATTAGTCGTGATTGTAGCAAGAATACCAAGTGCAAAAGTTGCTGCAGCTCCAGCTTTGAGCATTTTAAATTCTGTAGAATTATCTTTTTTGCGTCCTTTAACCCCAACAAATCCATCGCTACCTGTACGTTTTTTAGACATGTACATGTTGATAGGTTGAACTGATGAACCAATTCCAGCAGCAATTCCAAGACCTACAACAGAGCGTTGAACGTTTAGTTTTTTGATGCCTTTGATGAATGAATTTGCATCAATATCTTTTGTTTCAGTAAATACTTTGTCAACTTTTTCGCTCATGAAAGTTTTTGATAGGTTGTACATGTTAGATATTAATGTTTTTGCACTTAATTCAGATTCTTGTTCAAATCCTTTTAGAACAATTTTCTTTTCAGCACCAGTGTCAGAAGTCAACAAGCTATGAAGATATTTTTGAAACGGTTCATCGATAACTTCGCTTTCGCCATTTATTAGTTTGTCAGATAATGCTTTTGAAAATTCTTCTTTAGTTTCTTTTGATAATTTAACTAATCCATCTTCAGTACCAGCATCAGTGTTAAAGAAATGAAGGCTTTCAGCTAATTCATCAGTATATTTACGGATAAAAGTAGCTTTGTCATCACTAGAGCTTCTAGCTTGTTGATAATGTTTTGCCATAATATCAGTAGTGGTATTATCAGCGAAGATTTTATCTGCTCTGATACCGTATTGTTTGTTAAAAAGGTATGCCAATCCCATTCCTGCACCTGTGCCATAGACCCCGATTAATGAGTGGTTGGCAGTACCAGTAGATTCACGAAAAGCAGTTTCAGCACCAGCTTCAGGTCCACGATTAACAGTATCAACACAAGATCTAGGGATTACCATAGAGCCTAAATCCACAGCGTTAGCACCCCATGCCTGGTTTGTATCTAAAAATCTTAAACCTGAACTTATGACTTCAAATGCACCTGTGAAGTTCTGATTTTGTTTTTGTGGATATTTATTATAATTTTGATTTTGTCTGTTTTGATTGATTTTCACTGTTATTCTTTCTTTTATTAATAGTTCTAACCTTGTAAGAAATCGTTCATAAGCGATAAGCTTGCGATTGATTCAGGTGAGGTAAACTTTTGTTGTTTTATATTAGAAGTTTCCTCAAGATTTAATTTTGCTAGTTTTTCCTTTTCTTTTTGTTGTGTTTTGTGTCTTGTATAGGCTGGAATTGCCATACCAAGAGAGAATAAAGAAAAAGTTAGATTGCTAAGTTGACATAATGATCTTAGACGCTTGTCCTTAATTGATGTTAACTCATCTGTTGATTTCATTGAAGAGTGTTTAGCCCAGTTCCAGAATTTTTGTGCAATATTTGCATCTTCTTTGCTACTTTTACGTCTGTTTATTAATTTAACGCTTGGGTCATTTTTTTCAATAAGGCTAGCTACTCCTTTTGCAACGTAATCACCTAGGAAGTAGAAACTAGAAAATGTTGCGATATCTCTAACCGTATTTTCTTTTAATTCGTTTGCATCTTCTGATGAAGCTAATCTACTGGCAAAAGTAGCCGTTGAGATAATTCTAGCTTGATCCATAGTAGGGAATAGACCTTTGAATTGGAACATTTTTAAACTAGGTTTATCCATAAGCATAGAAAGTGCTGCAACTCCTGCCATTAACGGCACTGCTAACATTTTTTTCTTATTTAGTTCAGATTTTTCTTCATCGCTTAATTTGCGTTGTTTGTCATCGTTATAAATCGGCGCACCTTTTTGACCAGATAGTTTGTGCGTAATCCATCTGTTAATAGGTTGCATAGAAATCGCTAGTGGGATGATAATTCCCATACCTAGAATACTTTTGCCACGAACTAGTTTTTTAGCTTTAGAAATGTATTTGCCAAGTTCATCGGCATTAGAAATGCCTTCTTTTTCTACACCGTGTAAGACTTTTGCTCCATCTTTAAATAATGCTTCTAAATTATTCGAGAAGAATCCTTTATCACCATTAAATTTGATGTTTTCTGCGATTTTTGTTTTCTTAACGATTGTTTGATATGCTTCAGAAACATCTTTTGGTTTGTCCTCAATAGAAGCTTTTGCCATTTTTCTTAGAGCTGTATCAATATCTTCATCATAAAAATCTTTAAAGTTTTTTAATCCGCCTTTCTCAGCATCGCCATCTACACCTTCAATAGAATTAAACATTGATTTGAAAGTGTTATAGATTTTTTCTTCGCCCTTGCCTTCTGCTTTTGAATAGAATTGTTGAATTTTGTCTAATGAGTCATCGTTAGCCCAAGTGTTTACTAAGCTAGATTTGTTATATCCACCCATAATCGGTTTTTCTAAAGCTTTTGTAGCTCCCATTACGATAAAACTAGGTAGCAAACAGTTTACGATTAATCCAGAAGATTCACGTCTAAATGCTTCAAATCCGCCGTGTATGTTTAGTTTGCGTTCAGTATTACCATCTTCATCTTTTGTTTTTGAACCCATTACTGTTTCAAAAAACGTTCTTGGTAAAATCGCTGAAGTCAAATCAAGCACAGAAACATTAACCATTGGATTTTTTTCACATTGTTGTGATGCCCAAATCAATGAATCTATACCACCATTAAAACTAGTTTTGCTCGCAGGTTGTTGACCTTTTGCAAAATGTTTGTTTTTATCTTTAGCGGAGTTATTTATATTTATGTTTGATTGACTAACCTTGTTTATCATATATCTATTTTTTTTACTACAAAATCCATTATAACAATTCTACAATTATATTAAAAGCCCTAAAAATAAAAATTGCCCCATTGGTTTGAAATGTAAAATTTATGTAAAGACAAAATTTTTAAATTTCACTAAAAAATCTAAAAAAATACAGAAAAAATCATTTTTTTAATATTTTTGCGTGTGGAAACGATATTTTAGGATAAAAAATTTTAAAAATAGTGTAAAATTTAAATGTTAATTTTTGTAACAATTTTATGCTAGATGCTCTTTTTATAGTGATTTTAGCGATTTTATAAAATTTATCGCATCATTTTTTGTTATAATATCGCCAGAAATTTGTGCTTCGTTTAGTGCGAGCATGGTTTGACCAAGTTCTTTTGAGGGTTTTATTTGTAATATTTCCATAACTTCAGTTCCTGACAAAAGTTTAGCTAGTGGCTCTAGTGTTTTACGGATTTTTAGATAAAAATTCAATAATATATCTAATGATGAAATATTTTTTTCTACCATCATATCGCTTACATCAACCCCACGAGCAGAAAGTCTGTCAGCTTGTGCTAAAATTATTGCATCAATAGACTCATCTTCCATTTTTCTAATATATCGCATCATTATTTTTTCGCTTAAATCCTCTGTTGATACGACTTGCGATGGGTAAATATGATTTTTTATTAATTTTGCGATGTGTTCTATTTGTTTGTTGGAAAAATTGAGTTTTTTCAATAATGCTACAACAAGTTTGCTACCGACTTCTTCGTGTTTCATAAATCTATGGCGATTGGTTTCTTCTTCGATAGTCCAAGTTGAAAATTTACCGATATCGTGTAAAAATCCTGCTAATTTTAGATATGAAATACGAGAAAATCCTGCGATGATTTTTTCATCAAGGTGCGTTTTTACCTCATTTGTTGAGTTATTATAAATTATTTCAATTTGATTAACTGTTTCGATACTATGTTCTAAAAGCCTTAAATGGTGATGTGTGTTTGGCGGAACTTGTTTAAGCTCGCTGACGATAGGAAAGATTTCTGATAAAATGCCGATTTCATTCATTTGTGTCAATGTTTCAGCTACATATTTTCCACTAAAAAGTTTCATAAGTTCATAATTAACCCGCTCACGTGCTGGTTCATTTATTTTTTCTTTGTTCATTTTTATCATATCAAGCGTTTTTGCTTCTATCTCAAACCCTAGATTTGACATAAATCGAAAAATTCTTAGTAATCTAAGCGGGTCATCGATTAAATTTTTTTCAGAAATTGCTTTAATTATTTTATTTTCTAAATCGCTTATACCATCACACAAATCGACTATTTCATAAGTTTTTAGATTAATAGTGATTGCGTTCATAGTCAAATCTCTTCTTTGCAGATCTTTTTCAAGTGAATTTGCTATTGGATTTGTGATATCTATATAGTTGATTTTATCTGATAAGACGAGTCTATAAATTTTGTTATCTTCGTCAAGTGACACAAATGTCGCATCTAGAATATTAGCCATTTTAATCGAAAATTTACGAGCATCTGAACTTGTGATGATAATATCTCGGTCATAGCTTTTTTTATTTAGGTAGAAATCACGTATCGTCCCACCGACTAAGTATATTTGTTCAGTGGTGTTAGTTAAAATTGTGTTTAAAATAATATCGTTTTTGATTTTATTTATTATTGTATTCATAAACAATATTTCCTAACGCCACAATAGCGGCTGTTTCTGCTTTTAATATTAACTCACCAAGTGAGATCATAGGTATTTTGTTAGTTATAAAAAAATCAAATTCTTTTTGAGAAAATCCCCCTTCAGGGCCTATTATTGCGAGTATATTTTCACCTTTTTTTATGGGATTTAGGTTCAGGTATTTTTTTAGATTAAGTTCAGATTTTCGTTCGCAAAACGCAATTATTTTGTCAAATTTGTTATTATTGAGTAACTTTTCTAAGCTCGTGAGCGTCTTGCATTCAGGGATATCGGCTCTTTCGCATTGTTTAGAAGCTTCAAGCATAATCCTTTGCCATCTTTCTATTTTTTTATCAATGATATTTTTTGCTAATGCACAATTATCGCTTTGAATTGGATAAATTATGTTTACACCTAATTCTGTAGCTTTTTCTATAATCGTGTTTTGAGCGTCACTGCGAAGCGGTGTTTGAGCTAAGCATAAATTAAACTCTAAAAATTTATTTGACGGGTATGAATTTGTTATTAAAAAAAAGATTTCTTGTTTTGTAATATTTTTGATTATTGTTTCGTGTTGGATTTTGTTTTCATCAATAAATAAAAATTTTTCATCAATTTTAGCACGAAGCGATTTTGCGATATGAGTAAAGTTTTCTTTATCGCTGATTGTTAATTTATTATCAATTATTTGTTTAGAATTTATAAAAAAATGTGGCATTATTTCATTCCTTTTTTTTTATTATATTACATCAAAATAATAATTTTTATTAATGTATTTAATTACTAGCAAAAAAAACTTTTTTGAAGTATTATAAGTCAAGTGAAATCAAGTATTAAAGAATTTAAGGGGAAATTTTTGAATAATTCGAATAATAACCAAAATGAAATGACAATTGGAATACCTAGGGCGTTATCTTTTTATCACGCTTATCCTTTTTATCACGGTTTTTTTAGTGATTTAGGTATTAAGATAGTTCTTTCTGATACGACAACTAAGCAGACTATGTCAAATGGTGCGGCGTTAGTTGTTACAGAAACTTGTTTGCCTATAAAAGTTTATGTAGGGCATGTTTTGAACTTGTTGGATAGAGGGATTGATAAAATATTTGTTCCATCAATTCAATCAATTGCACCAAAGATTTATAATTGTTCAAAAATCCGTGGGCTTCCTGATTTGATCCGTAACGTAATAAAACGTGATTTTACAATAATCGATGCGACCTTAGATAAATCAGAAAAAAATCAAGGCTTATATGCATTTTTATCAGAGGCTGTTGCACCGTTTGGTATAACAGATCTCGATAGGATTAAAAAAGCTTCTAAAGCTGGTTGGAGAACTTATAATAATTTCCATATCATGTCAAAATCTGGAATGAGTTATAAAAAAGCTATGAGTTATGCTCTTCAAGGTAAGGTATTTATAGAAAAGCAGACAAAAGAGTATCCAATCTCGATAGCTTTGGTTTCACATGGATATAATATTTTTGATGAACGCACTTCGATGAAGGTTTTTGAAAAATTGCAAGCTATGGACGTTCGTGTAGTTTCTTCGTTAGAGCTTTCGAATGAACAAATGAATGATGGTATCAAATCGCTAGGGCAAGATATTTATTGGGCAAACGAACATGAAATGACTGGTACAGCTGGACATTATTTGAAAGATGCTCGCATTGATGGAATTATTACAATAACTGCTTTTGGTTGTGGTCCTGATTCGTTGATGGTTGAAAGGATTACTAGGAAGGCAAAACGTTTCAACAAGCCGTTATTAAACTTAACTATCGATGAGCAAACAGGTGAGGCAGGCTTCATTACTCGTTTAGAAGCGTTTGTGGATATGTTATTTAGAAAAAAACGTGCAAGTTTGATTAATAATATGGATTTTAATTCTAATAACGAAAATAGTTATATCCCAAATACGAATTTTATCGAAACAAAATAGTCTTCATTTTAATTCATCTAGCATTGTTTTTAATAGTATTTGAAATTATTTTGCCTGAAAATAATTATTCAGGCATTAATATTGAAATTGTAGCATTGTTAATGTTTAAATATTTATTTGCAGAGTTTTCTAAATCATCAATACTTATTTCTTCAACATCTTTTAAATAATCTTCGACAAGCTTTAAGTCATCGCAAACTGTCATGTAATATCCGATAGTTTCTCCGATTTCACTAACGGTTTCAGCAGCATATGCAAACCGAGATTTGATTTTCTTTTTCGCTTTAGCAAGTTCTTCTTCATTTATTTTGACATCAATCAGGTTAGTTAATTCTTTTTTAACTAGATCTATAGCTTCATCTTTTTTATCGGCTTTGAAGTTTGCTTGTATGAAAAAATTGTTTCCATCTCTAAATTGGTAATGCTCAGAGCCAATCATATTGAAGATAGGAGTTTTTTGTTTCTCGATTAAATTTTGATAAAGCCTGCAACTTGTTCCATCACCAAGGATTATGCTGATGATATCTAGTATGATGTTTTGTTTAAGATTGTTTGCTTTAGGTCCTAAGTATCCAAACATCATATAACCTGTGTTTACTTTTGCGAAATTCTCAAATAATTGAGTAGAGTTTGTCGGTTCATCAATGATATTTTTGTTGTTAGGTGTATTTTTTCGTGATTTGAAATCAAATTCTTTTTCAACTTTTTCTAAAACGGTAGCTTTGTCAAAATCGCCAACAATGATAGTTGTCATATTTGCTGGTGAATAAAATGTTTGATAATAGTTCATGATTTCATCACGTGTAACTTGCGAGATGATTTCAGAAGTGCCGATTACATCACGTTTGTAAGGGTGTTGTGTGTATAAATTATTATTGCAGGTGTTATAAACTTTTGTCCAATTTTGGTCTTTACGCATTCTGATTTCTTCAATGACAACATGTCTTTCACGTTTATCGGTAACATTTTTATCGTTCAAATCAAAAGTAGCACCGATTTCTTCTTGAGGTAAAATTGGGTCTAGCATCATGTCTGCATGTAATTCAATAGCTTGATATAAATCTTTGTCAGCCTCACCTTTAGGAAGGGTTACGTAATAAAAAGTGTAGTCTTTCCAAGTTGCAGCGTTGACAATAGCCCCTTTAGCTTCAAGTATTTTATCAAATTCACCAGCTTTGTGCTTGTTAGTGCCTTTAAACATTAGATGTTCAAGGAAATGTGAAATGCCGTTGTTGGTGTCGTATTCGTTTATCGAACCAGTTTTAACCCAAGTGCTTACGTTTACTAAATCACCTTTTTTATGTGCAAGAATGATTTTGTGTCCGTTATCACGTTCATAAATTTCTAGATCTTGTGTTAAATATGGATATTTTACCAAAGTTTTATTCATTTTACTCTTCCTTTATTTAAAGTTCTTTGTATTATTATATCGCAAATAAATTTTTTAAGTTATAATAAATTTATGGATATTATTAATCGATTGAGAAATAAAGTTATAATATCAGTGCAGGCGATGCCGAGTGAGCCATTATATGCAGAGCAGTGTATGGTTGCCATGATGAAATCTGTTGTTAAAGGTGGGGCTGGTGGTTTGCGTGTTGCTGGAGTTCGTGATGTTAAAAATGCTAAAAGTCTTTTTAACATACCTGTTATTGGTATAAAAAAACCTGATGTCGTTCCTGCAAATTGGCAAGAAATTGTTTATATCACCCCTACTGTCAGTGATGTTATAGAATTGATTAATGCAGGGGCTGATGTTGTTGCTTTTGATGGTACTTCTAGAGTGCGACCTTATGGGGAAACGGTTGAAGATTTGATAAAATTTATAAGGATTAATAAGCGTATATCAATGGCAGATATTTCGACTTTAGAGGAAGGAATAGAAGCTGCACGTTTGGGTGTTGATATCATATCAACAACGCTTTCTGGTTATACTCAGCATTCTACAAGCACGTCAGATGAGCCAGATTTTGAACTTTTAGAACAACTTATTGAAGCGACTTCAAAGCCAGTTATTTTAGAGGGTAGAATTTGGTCGCCTAGCGAAGTGGATAAGGCATTTGAATTGGGCGCTCATTGCGTTGTTATTGGTTCAGCAGTGACACGTCCACAATTGATAACAAAAAGATTTGTTGCAAGAAATTAATTAAAGGGAAGGTTATTTATGAAAAAAGCACTAGCAATTGATATTGGCGGTACTAAGATTTTTAATACTATCGTTGATGAAAATGGAGAAATATTATCAGAAATTGATAAAAATCAAACACCAAAAACTTATGATGAGATGGTTAAATTGTTAAATGAAATCGTTGAAAAATATGAAAACGATGTTGACGTTATCGCTTTTGCAACTGCGGGTACAGTTGATAAGGCAAATTCTAAGGTTTTGGGTTCAACTGCGAATTTGTTTAAAGAGTATCCAACAATTGATTTTAAATTATTATCTAAAAAGACAGTTTATGTTGAAAATGATGCAAATTCTGCCTCTTGGGCGGAACATAAAATAGGTTCATCAAAGGGGTTTGATTATTCAGTCATGTTGACTTTAGGTACTGGAGTTGGTGGCGGTATTATTCTTGATAATAAGTTAATGCGTGGTAAAAGTGGTGGAGCTGGAGAGATGCATTTTAAAATGCGTTCTGATAAGCATCGTAGATGCACTTGTGGTGCTTATGATTGCTTTGAGGCTTATGCTAGTGGAAACGGATTGAAGAACACTGCAGTTGAGATCTTGAATGATGCGAATGTAACTAGTTATGATGTGATTAATAAAATGAAGTCTGGTGATGAGAAAATGATTGAGATTTTTAATAAATGGCAAAATGATTTGATTAATGGAATAATTGGGCTTGCGAACTTGTTAGATCCTGATATTTTTGTTTTATCAGGTTCGATGGCGGAGTTTGTAGATTTTAAATATGTTGAATCTGAAGTTAATAAGCAGATAGTTACAATGCCGACAAGAGTAGTGTTGGCTAGTGCTGGAAATTATTCTGGCATGATTGGGGTTGCGTTGTTGGCTTTGGAGAGTTTAGGTAATGGGTAAATCAAAAAAAAGAAGCCTTCATCTAGGGATTAATGATAGATTTTCACGTCTTACTCGTGATGAAGCTGTCAAGGTTGTTGTTGAAATGTTGGAAGATGGGGATAAGGAAGTTTATTCACTCATCACTTTGTTTGGGTTGTCAGCTGAAGAAATTCTTGAAGCAGGTGCAACTTATGAGGCAGTAACTTGTATGAAGGGGATTTTAAAATAATGATTGAAAGATTGAAGTTTTGGATTATTAATTCTAGGGTTTTTGCTCTTGCGATAACTTTTTTTTCTTGGTTGGTGATATTCGTTTATTCTGCAAAACAAGGTGGGAATATTATGTTGGGGCTTGTGGCTTTGGTTGGAATTGCTATGGCACATTTAGCAACAAATATTTTAGATGATTATTTCGATTATAAGGTTTTGAGTAAAGATGAAAAATACATGAATTCCGCTCAGCAATGTAAATGTGAGTTCATACGTACTGGGCAAGCAACTATGAACGAGGTTTTGTTTGTAGGGGGTTTTTATTGCAGTATAGCTTTGTTGACGGGTGTGTTTTTGGCTTTTAAAGTAGGTTTACCTGTTGTTTGGTTGGGGGTTGTTGGTGGAATTATCACTTTGTTTTATTCGAAATGTTCTCTTGTTGGGTTAAGTGAGGTCGCTGTTGCTATTGCTTATGGACCTTTACTTTTTGAGGGTGTTTATTATGTGATGACTAAAACGTTTTCAATTGAGGTTTTGATATTGTCGTTTGCTTTAGTTTTTTTCTCTGTTGGTTTTTTATATTCTCATATGCTTTTGGATTTTGACGGTGACTTGACTTCTCATAAAAAAACTTTGTGTATTAGAATAGGCGATAAGCACAAAGCTTTAAGATTATTGCCTATTTTTTATGTATTAGGCTATGGAACAATTGCTTATTTCGCTATCTTAACTGGTCAGTATTTATATTTTTTAACTTATATTAGTATATTTTGGGCTGTTAAAAGTTATAATTATATGAAATCATTTAATCAAGATAAAACGTTTTTGCCAGAAGTTCATTGGTATAACAAGCCATTAGATGATTGGAGTAATTTAAAAAATACTCCTGTAGCATCGTTTTATTTTAGAATATTTCAATCACGAAATTTGATGATTTATTTTGCTTTAATTTTAGTTATAGTTATGTTATTTTAGTTATATAAAATGTTAGAATAAGTGAGGGTGGAATAATGCAATCAACAAACCAGTTTTTGAAACCGATTAGTGCTAGAGTGAACGAGAACGGCAATATTGAAATTGGGGGCTGTGACTTAGTTGATTTGGCTAATGAGTATGGAACGCCTTTGTATGTTATGGACGAAGCGACTATACGTGGGATTTGTGATGATTATAAAAAGGCTTTTTCTCGTTATGATAAAGTTAATATGATGTTTGCTTCTAAGGCTCTTTGCACGATGTCGACTTCAGCAATATTGGCTAGTGAGGGATTTGGATTTGATGTGGTTTCCGCTGGTGAAATTTATACTGTTTATAAAGCTGGTGTTGATATGTCAAAGGTTTTGTTTAATGGGAATAACAAATCTATTGATGAATTGAATTTGGCAATTGAGTTAGGTGTTGGAAGAATTTCTGTTGATAATTTTTTTGAGCTTTCTTTATTGAATGAGATTGCTAAATCTAATGACAAGAATGTTAAAATACTATTGCGTGTCACTCCTGGCATTGAATGTCATACGCATGAATATATTCAAACAGGGCATCTTGATTCTAAATTTGGTTTTGATTTGACGCAAGTTGATGATGCAGTTGAATTGATATTAAATCAATATACTAATTTGAGTTTGAAAGGGCTTCATGCTCACATTGGTTCACAAATTTTTGAAACAACTATTTATTCAGATGAAATTGAGATTTTAATAAAAGAGATTTCGAGATTAGATAAAAAGTTTGGTTTAAAGCTTGACGAGATCAATGTTGGTGGTGGGTTAGGAGTGAAATATACGAACTCTGATGAGCCACCTTCAACTTTTGAAATTGCGAATAAAATTATTAATAGTTTGGAAGAAAATGTTGCCAAATATGGCATAGATAATCCTACTTTGTTTATTGAGCCTGGAAGAAGCATTGTCTCTACTTCAGGGGTAACGTTATATTCGCTAGGAAGTTCAAAACAGGTTCCTGATGGTAAAAATTATTTTGCAGTTGATGGTGGTATGGCTGATAATGCACGACCTAGCATGTATCAGGCTGAGTATTATGCAGAAGTAGTTAATAAAAGTTTACAAAATCTTGAGAAAAAATATACAATTGCAGGAAGATTTTGTGAATCTGGTGATATTTTGATTAAAGAAATTGAATTACCAGAACTTGAAGAAGGTGACTTGTTGTGTGTTTATAACACAGGTGCTTATAATTATTCTATGTCCTCAAATTATAATCGTGTTCAAAAACCTGCAATGGTACTTGTAAAAAATTCACAATCTGATATTATAATAAATAGAGAGACATTAGATGACATTATTTCGCATGATGTTATTGTAGATAGGTTGAAAAATTAATGAATGATATTTTTGCATACATAATTGAACAAATAAAAGCATTAAACATGTCTATGAGTTGGTCTGACGTTATTCAGATAATCATTTTAGCGTTAATGTTGTTCTTTTTGTATCAAAAATTTATTAAAAATACGAATTCTGAAAAATTTGTAAAAGGACTTTTGATAATAGTTTTTGCTTGGATTTTTAGCGAAATTTTAGTTAGAATTGATTTGAAAATATTCGGCATGTTCTTGAAATCAGTCGTAACCTTAGTTACTTTGAGTTTGATAGTAATATTCCAGCCTGAATTGCGTAAATTCTTAGGTTTTTTAGGGCAAGTTGATTTTATTAGCCGTAATTTTATTTCTCATAATAAACACAAAAATATTAAAATCGATGTAGTTAAGGAACTAATAGAGGCTGTAAAATATCTTTCAAAATCTCACACTGGGGCTTTGATTGTTTTTCAAAAGGATTTAAGTTTTACGTATTCTGATGTCGGTTGCAAGTTGAACGCTGATGTGTCGACTGAACTGATTTTGACTATTTTTCACCCTAACACACCGTTGCATGATGGTGCAATTGTTATTGACGGTGGGAAAATTATTTCAGCAGGTGTGCTTTTGCCATTAACAGAAGACCCTAAATTAAGTTGGAAATATGGTACACGTCACCGTGCTGCTATTGGTATGACTGAAAATAGTAATGCCGCTTGTTTGGTTGTTTCAGAAGAAACGGGTGATGTTTCCGTTGCTGTAGATGGCGTTTTGAAAAAATATGAGGACATTGTTTCTTTAAAAACGGATTTAGAAAGCATTTTGGGCGTAAAAAATGTAGAAGAAGATGACGGTAAAAAGAATATTTTTAAGTTCAATAATTTCATGGCTATAAAAAAAGGTTCTAGTTCTTCAAGTAAGGTTCAGACGAATGCCGCTGACTAAATCTCAAATTATAAAAAAAAGATTAAAGAAAATGTTTTTTTTGAGTTTAGGTCCTGTTATTGCGGCGTTTGCTTTAGAAGGCTTTTTAGTTCCTAACAATATTATTGATGGTGGTATTGTAGGGGTTTCTATTATTACAAGCTTTTTGTGTAAGCAGAATTTAGGTTTGTTAATTGTTTTATTTAATATTCCTTTTTTCTTGTTTGCGTTTAATCAAATTGGTAAGAAGTTTGTTTTGCAAACATTTTATTCAATTGTTATTTTGTCATTATTTGTTAATATATTTCACGGTTGTCAGGTGACTGATGATTTGTTGCTATCAACTGTTTTTGGTGGAATTATTTTAGGCGTGGGTGTTGGTACGGTGCTTAAAAACGATGGTTCATTAGATGGAACAGAGATTATGTCATTAGTTTTGTCCAAAAAATATGGGTATTCAGTTGGCGAAATTATAATGACTATAAACGTATTTATTTACTTAGTTGCAGGTTTGGTTTTTGGTTGGGATAAGGCGATGTATTCAGTGCTTAGTTATTTCATAACTTATCGTGTTTTAGATATGGTTATAGAAGGCTTTAATACTGCAAAATCTATTAGGGTTATTAGTGATAATGCAAAAGAAATCGGTAGTACTTTGATGAATAATTTTCAAATTGGTGTTACTTATTTAAAAGGTATGGGAGCATATTCTGGGCAAGATAAAGATGTTATATTTTGTGTTGTAACAAGGCTGGAATTAGGTAAAATTAAAGAAGTGATAAAAGATATTGACCCGCATGCTTTTGTTTCAGTGGGGGACGTTCACGAAGTTTATGGTGGAAAAGTTAAAAAATAAATGTATAGACAATTTTTTAAAATTGTATTATAATGATTAAATAAAGGAAGTAAATTATGGCAAAAAATATCGATACAGTTCCAATAGAAGTAAGTATTTTAACAGCAGATCATGATATAAAAGGTGTTGTTCATGTATCAAAATATACAAATACAAATAGAGAATTAACTGATTTATTAAACGATAGAGAACGTAGATTTTTAGCAGTGACTAACGCAGAAATCTTTCCACGTAATAACAACCAAGCACCACGTAAGTATAATTTTTTAGAAATTCATATGGATTATGTTTTGATGGTTCACCCCTCATCTCAGGCTGTGTTTAGAGAATCGGGTAAAACTCAAGAGGACATTGCTCGTTTTAGAGATTTGAGATTGAAGTTAAATCAGACTAAACCATTTTAATAGGTTTTAAAATGACAAAAGTAAAAGGCTGTTTTCACAGCCTTTTTTGTTTAGAAGTGTATGAATTGTATTATTTGTTTTCGTTAGTTGAGTTGATTTTATTTTTTAATAAATTAGTTTCTTTGTGAACACCTTTTGAATTAAGTTTATTTATGTCATTTTTATTATGTTTAGTTTTTTTGATTTTTGTTTCTAATAAGTTAGTATTTTCATCTTTTTCATCTGTATTTATGGCAATTTTATCAATACCTTTTTTATCATAATTGTTTGCAGTATCTTTGTGGGTCTTAGGTGGTTTATCATTTCTGCTCATCCAAGTTTTAGTTTTGTCAGCAAGAGGTGTTGCCACAAATGGAACAAGTACACGTTTTCCTAAAACTGATGCAGCTAATAATGTAGTTAACCCGCCAAATCCTGCAGCAACTTCTTTTTCATATTTTTGCATTGCTTTGTGGAAACTATCTCCAGTCATTCCTGGTTTATTTTTGTTCATAACAGCTTGTAGACTTTTTGTCGTTGCTCTGTTGAAATATTTTCCAAAAGTTTTGTTGAACATTGCTTTTTGTACACTTTCTTTAGAGATTGTTGCAGCCATTAATAATTGAAAACCAATCATTAATGCTCCGTTTGCTAAATCAAGTGCAGCAACGAATTTACGTTTATCTTCTGGGATTTTTTCATTGTTTAAACTTTGGTTTACGTACATGTAACAACCAGCACCATCTTTTAATATGATTGAGCCAACGCTTAGTCCTGAAGCGAACTTTATTTTTTCAGCCGTATCTGCGTTAAATTTGTCACAGACATATTGTGAAACTTTTGAATCTGCAGCTTTTCTAAGCGGCTTCTTAATACCAAAATCTATGGCTTTGTCGACAAAATTGCTTATAGGTTTAACAGAGGCACACATTATTTTACCTCCATGTTTTGGTTAGCTTTTCCTACAAAGTCGTGATCAACTTTTGCATGTTTTTTGTTGGATAGATTAGGGAATACAGCGTCCATAAATCTAGGATAAATCCAGTTTAGCATGTAGCAGGTGACTGGTAATATAGCACAAGCAACCACTAAGTTAGAGGTTCTTTTAAAGCTGGAGATATTATTATTTATTTGTCCTTTGAATTTTTCAGCAATTTGTTCTGCAAAATTCTTATATTTATTAATAGAGGACTTAGGGCTGTTTTTTGATTTTTCTAAAATTAATTTTTCTATTTCGCCAACGCCAGTACCATCTTTAAGTTTGGCTTCCATTTCTCTTAGGAATTTTAATGTTTCGTCTATGTCTTTTTTTCGGGGTTCTAAGTTTTTTCTAACAATTTTTTCAACGTCTTCGATAGATTCGCAATCTTTATACATTGCGACATGGCCTTTTTCAGGATCAAGCATTTTGGTGATTTTCATTTTTATTTCGTCATAAACTTCATCAGTATTGCCATGAATTGTTCGAGCTTCAATTTCCTGCATGATTTTCTTTAATTCTGGGTGCATTGAATTGCCTTTTGACTTCATTTTTTCTTGAATAAAAGTTCTAATTCCATCTGGGTCAGTTCCACCTTTGATAAGGTTATCTATTTCGTTTAATGCCCCTTTAACTTCTTCTTGGTTTGTTCTGTAATATTCGCTACGTTGTATTCTTTGTGGGATTTTTATTTGTTCAAATCTTTCAAGATGTCCTGTTTCTGCTTTAATCATGTCTGCAATTGAGCTATGACTTAGCTTATCAAAAGCTTCTTTACTCATTTGAGTGTCTGGTTTTCCTTTAGTGTGTTTAAATGTTATATTATTTTCTTTAATTGAATTTATAAGATCATCTGATTGTTTTTGTGATATTTCATTAGCTTTCTTCTCTAAATCAGTGAGTGATAGATTTGGGTTATCGATTTTTAGTTGTTTTTTGATATAGTTTATATCTTGGAAAGCTGTTTTGTTGTATTTGTCACTAAAATCACCTGGGTTAAACATGTTATTTAACATAGCATTGAATGGAATTGTTAATAAACCTTGTGTTCCGACTGCTAATACGGCTGAAATAGGTTGTCTTAAAGCTGAATATGTTCTAGTATCTTCGTCAGTTTTAGATAATGGGTTCCATTTGATAAACACTGGTGCAATAAGTCCAGTCCCGCATGCGTTAACTATGATATCTTGCAATTCGCCAGAATTTTTATGGAATTTGTAAATCGCTTGTATTGGTTTAGGCATGAACTTGTTAATTTCAGATGGATCAATATTTTTAGCAACGCTTGTTGCACCGTTGAAATTCGTATTGTTGCTACGGTTTTTCATTGGATATTTCTGTGCGTTGTTTAAAACGACACGTGAATTATTAATGCTATTAATATCTACCTTCATATACCTTTTCCCAAGGATGAAAACACTTCTATATTATATAAGTACGAACAAAAAAAAAATTGCTACTTTTCACCCCAATATTAAGTTTTATGTCTTTTTGTAATCTTTTCATTATCCCTGATTTTAGTGTAATACAAACATAATAAAAAGTTAATCTATGATTTTGCTTATAGGGTTGTAAATTTTGTTATTAGATAATACAATATATGAATAATAGAGAGAAAAATGGGATTATAATATATGTTTAATAATAGTTTAATAAAAAAAATTAAGGCTTTTTTAACTTCAAGAAAGGTTGTTAACAATTCAGCTTTTATATTTTTTACTTGTTTGTTGACTTTTGTGATAGCTTCTCAAAACTTTTTGTTTCAAGATGTTGTGGCTAATGGCATAAGTAAGCGTGATATAATCGCACAAAAAACTCTTACGGTAATAGATGTTCAACGTACAGAACAGCAGAAAAAAGTTATTGCACAATCGGTTGAACCTATTTTGACTCCTGCTGAAGATAATTTTATTAAAAATAATTTTAACACTTTGCAAAATTCGATTTGGCAAATTCGCAAAAAAACGGCAACTGAGCAAATTAAGCATCAAGAATTAGGAATATTATTTGATTTTTCGAGTAATGCAAATAAAGATTTGATAATAAATTTCTTGTTAATGACTGATGAAAATAGCTTGAGAGAGGTTTTTAATAAATCTAATTTGACTTTAGAGAATATTTTAAGGGTTGGGGTTAATGAAAGTGACCTAGAGCAGGTCGGTGTAAATGAAATAATTATGATGAATTTAGTCACAGATGTGTCTAAACGTCAGATAGCTATAATTAAGGGGTTGTTGGAGCAGGTAATTGTCCCTAATCTTGTTGTTGATGAGGTAGCGACAGATGTTGCTCGTAAAAATGCACAAGAATCGACTAAGCCTTATGAGATTATTTTTGAAAATGGTGATAAGATTTTATTTGAAGGAGAGCCTGTTACTCAATTGAAGCGTGATGCTTTAAGACAAGCTGGCTACAATGTTTATGAACTAAATTGGCAAGGTGTTTTATCTATATTTATACTAGTTGTTTTAGGCACAGCTTTATTTTTGGCATATTTGAGATATTTTGAAAAAAAATATATCGGGGCTAATTATTTGTGTTTAATGGCAGTATTATCTTTGTCGGTTGCAATAGCAGCAGCACTATTACCAACTGGATATTCAGTTTATATTATACCTTTTCCACTTTTCTTATTAGTGCTTTCGGTATTTACTTCACCTAGTGTCGCTTTTGTTTTGAGTTCTCTTTTATTATCAATAATGGCGATTGGTTTTCAATTTGATACTCAATTTGTGGTAACTTTCTTTATGTTAGGGTTGTTTTCTTCTATTGGGGTTTCGCAAATTAGATATTCAAAGAGATTTGATATTATTAAAACTGGTTTTGGAATATCTTTAGCTGGTTTGATTTTGGTATTGAGTATTTATGTTCTAGAAAAATGTCTTATAGATGTGAGTAATATTTTAATCTTTAAAAATAGTGCGTTTATTTTTGTCAACGGCATTGTAAGTTCAATTATTGCTTTAGGTTTATTTCCGTTGTTGGAAAATGTATTTAAAATTATTACGCCTTACGGGCTTGCGGAGTTGGCTGATCATAATCAACCTTTATTAAAAAGATTGCAATTTGAAGCTCCTGGCACCTATCATCACAGTTTAATGGTGTCGAATTTGTGCGAGGCAGCCGCAGAGGCAGTTGGTGCAAATCCTGTCTTAGCTAGGGTTGGAGCGTTTTATCATGATATTGGAAAATTGAAACGACCATTGTTTTTCGTTGAAAATCAATCGTATTTTGGTATTGAAAATCCTCATTCAAAATTAAATCCTAGATTAAGCAAAATGGTTATTACGGCTCACCCTAAAGATGGTGTTGATATTGCTAAGGAATATGGGTTGCCACAAATTATTAATAATTTTATTCTTCAACATCATGGTGAAGGGTTAGCGAAGTATTTTTATAATCAGGCTATTGAAGAAGAGGGGATTGATAGTGTTAAAGAGGAGCAGTTCAGATATACTGGTCCAAAGCCAAATATGAAAGAAACTGCGATTTTGATGATTGCTGATGCTGTAGAATCGGCTGTGCGTTCATTGAAAACTCCTTCTGCTGACGAGATTGATGCTATTATTGATAAAATAATTGTTGAAAGATTAAATGATACTCAATTAGCTGATAGTCCTTTGACTTTGAAAGATTTAAAAACTATTGCAGCGACTTTTTCAAGGATTTTGCGAGGTATGCAACACAATCGTATTAAGTATCAAGAAACTTTAGATGAGGAAATTAAGAATGCTAAAATTAATATTTCTTCGCCTAAAATTTATGATGAGGACATGGATAATAAAATTAAAACATTAGAGGCACAAAACTCTAGTAATAAAGATAAAGATGAAAATGGCTAATATGTTTGAAATCAGTGTGTATAGTGAAAATATTTATCCTGATTGGAAATTTGATGAGCAACAATATTTAGATATCGCTAAAAAGATATTGAATTTTTATTTATGTGATGAAGAAATATTTAATAAAAGTTGTTTGTTTGGGCATGATTTTTCAGAAATTTCTTTTGATATTTTGTATTGTGATGGTGTAAAAACTCATGAGATAAATTGTGATTATCGTGATAAGGATTATGTTGCCGATATAATTACGTTTGCAATTTTTGCTGATACTGATGACAAGTTTGTTTTAGATGGCGAAGTTAATCTAGGTGAGATTGTTTTTGCACTGGATAAAATAGAGCAAGAAGCGATTAAAAAGAATAAAACAAGAGAAGATGAATTGATATTTTTGATTAGTCATGGAATTTTGCATTTATTGGGATTTGACCATCAGAGTGAAGAGGACTATAATTTTATTATAGAGCTTCAAGATAAAGCAATAAAAGCTCTTTGATAGAGGGTAATATGAGTAAATTCAAATCACAAGGTTTTTTTAATACGTTTAAGAATGCAAGAAAAGGCTTGCGTCTGGTTTTAAAGTCAGAGATGAATATTAGGGTTCATTTTGTAATTGCGGTAATTGTTTTGGCATTAGCGTTATTGTTGCAATTTGATGCTGTTAAATTCTGTATATTGTTGTTGACAATTGGTTTTGTCATGGTTACAGAGATGTTGAATTCAGCGATTGAATTTGGATTAGATGCTGTTTTTCGCAATAAATATTCTAAATTAGTGGGCATGGCAAAAGATATTTCGGCTGGAGCAGTTATGTTTGCGACATTTTTGGCGATAATTATTGGAGTAATTTTATTTGGGCATGAGTTGATTGATTTTGTTAATTGATTTATTTTTAATTATGGTTTAAACGTTGAAAAGCCCTGATTATTAGTCAGGGCTTTTTTATATTTACTGGATTGTGGGCGTATTAATTGTTACTCAGGACAAGTTTGAAAGTTGCTAAATTTTTGATAGAAAACATTGTATGCTTCGTATGTTGACTTTGAGAAATATCTAAAATTCTAATAATTCTTTGAATTTCTTCTAATTCTTTTCTCGACTCAATTTTATATACATTATTGATAGGATCTGATACAACCGACATCATTGTGTTTAATTCATGTTCTTTCATAAAATTTTTATCCTTTTTCACTATGTTTATATAAACAATTTTTAGATGAAAAAATTGCCTTTTTGAAGCAATTTTTTGTTACATTAATTTACATAATTTTTTAATGGCATTCAGGAGCTATTTGAGAGCTGATTTTGCAGAATTCCAAAGTGCATCATATTCTTCAAAAGAATAATCTTCTAGAGATTTTGTGGCTAATTCTTCCATTTTTCTAAAGCGTGTCATGAATTTTTTATTAGCTTTTAATAGTGCTTGCTCTGCATCGATATTGTTCCAACGTGCAAGGTTTACTGTCGCAAAAAGAATATCGCCTAATTCTTCTTCCATGTTTTGGTAATCTTTATTAACTTTAGCTTCTTTAAATTCTTGATATTCAGAGCTTATGCAATCATATAATGCTTGTTCATTTGGCCATTCAAACCCTGTTTTTACAGCTTTTTTGCTGATTTTTTGAGCACTCATTAAGGCTGATTGAGCTTTTGAAATGCCGTCCATATGCGATATTCTGTGAGGCTTTTCTTTTTGTTTTAATAGTTCCCAATTAGCTGTGATTTCATCAGTATTAGCAACTTTTGTGTCGCCAAAAACATGTGGATGACGATAGATTAGTTTGTCTTTTAAGTTTCTAGCAATATCTTCTATGTCGAAATCCTTGTTCTCAGAAGCTATTTGAGCATGTAAAACTACTTGTAAAAGTACATCTCCGAGTTCTTCACAAAGGTGCTTTTTGTCCCCACTTTCAATCGCATCAACGGTTTCATAAGCTTCTTCAATTATGTTCTTAACTAAAGATTTGTGTGTTTGTTCTCTATCCCATGCACAACCTTCTGGTGAACGTAAAATCCTAATAACTTCAATTAATTCTTCTAAATTTTTATATCCCATAAATATATTATAGCACGACTTTTCGATATATTCATAAATATTTGCTAAGTTTGAATTATCATACATATGGTTGATAAAATTATGGAGTGATGTGCTATTGTAATAGAGTTATATAATTAAGTGAGGACTTTTATAATGAATTTATCTATTACAAACATTCGTGAACGTATTTTTAACGATACTAAACACGAAAAGGCTGTTGCTAGAAACTCAAACCCATTTGCACAAGGAACGTTTAAAGGTAACGTTTTGACTGCGGACGTATTTGAAGCATCTAGTAGCAAATCTAGTACGCCAAGTTTTGGAAGCATTACTTCAGCTCCAGCAAAAAGCAAATTGTATTTAAGTGCGATGGCTGGCTCTGTAAACAATATTGGTGCTAAAATTTCTGAGAAATTTAGTGCAGGTGTTGAATCAATCGTAGCTTTTTCTTCTAGAGTAACTGAAGGCGTTTCTAATTTCTGGAATAAAATGAAAAATACTGAAGTGAAAATTGGTATCATCGATGATATTAAAAATTCTATGACTTCTGGTGTTAATAGAAAAGAAATTTCAAAAATGGATTTAGGTAATGAAGAGGCTTATGCAGGATTGCACGAAATGTTTTCTTCAAAAGTTAGTGCTTTAGCTGAAGCTTCAGCGGCTGCGTAGAAGATAGGAGATTTTAAAATGGCTGTAAAAAAATTAGAAAAAGACGTAAATAATATTATTGAAGGTCTTAGAATGAACCAAGATCCACGTTCTATCGATATGTTAGAAGATGTAGGTACAAACTCAAGCGTTGATGCTATTCGTGAATTAACTTCTCGTGCATTGGTTAAGAAAAATGAGTATGAAGCATTAAAAGTTGTTGTAATGAGTAAAGGCAAAGGTATTAATGACATGTCAACTCAAGTTGCTATGAGTACAATAAATGAATTGTTATCATTAGCTGACAAAACTATCGCTATGAGCGTTTTATCTGAAGCTTTATCAGAAGAATTTGATGAAGAAATTCGTGATAATGCTCGTTCAGTTAGAGCTTTAATGGCTTTATCATAATTATAATTTAGGGAATTTTATATAACAAAAACTGCTCTTGAATAAAGAGCAGTTTTTGAGTTTGTGTTATTTAAATTTATAAAGTTATTTATTGAAATAAAATCCGTCAGCTTTAAATCTCTCAATTACTTCTTGTAATTTTTCATCAGAGCAAACGTATGAAAGTCTAAAAAAGCCTTCTCCACAGTCCCCAAATGCGTTACCAGGAACTAATACAACGCCAGATTTATGTAATACATCTTCGCAAAATTCAAATGCTGAATTATATCTAGGAGGGATTGGGAGCCATAAATAAAAAGTAGTATGTGGAACAGATTCAGCTGAGATGTCCCAGCCTAATTCTTCTAGCCCTTTTACCATTATTGACTGTTTGCGTGCAAAACCTTTGTTGCCTTGTGCAATGTATTCATCGCCATCTTTTGAATTAAGAATTTGTGAGCAAGCCTTTTGCATGCCTTTGAAAATGCCGTTATCAATGGTTGATTTTCCTTTTCCAAATCTTTGAACAATTTCTTTGTTGCCACAAACCCAACCTAATCTCCAGCCAGTCAGTGCGTATGGTTTAGAGAAGCTGAAAAATTCTATAGCAACATCTTTTGCACCATTGAGTTCTAAGACGCTAAATGGTTTTTCCTTTTCATCAAAGTACATGTCGCAATATGCAGCATCAGACATAAGAATTATTTTATATTTTTTACAAAAATCGACACAGCTTTGAACATATTCACGACTCGCTGAAATTCCTAATGGGTTGTTTGGATAATTAATAATTAGTGCTTTGATGTTTTTAGGGTTGTAGCCATCATTTATCAAATTTTCTCTGATTTCTTCTAAATCAGGTTGGTAATTATTTTCTTTAGTCAACGGAAGTGAATATCCTTTTGCACCAGAACATTTTATGAACTCTAAATATGAGGCATAGCAAGGGTTTGGTACTAAAATGATATCTTTTTCAAATTCTTCAGCTTTAGGCGTTGTTATAAATCTAATAAGATTTGCTATACCCTCTTTAGAGCCGATTAATGAGAAAATTTCAGTGTCAGGGTTTACTTCTACGTTAAATCTGTTTTTCATTCTTAGTGAAATGGCTTCTCTATAATATTTTTCACCTCTTGGGGTTGAGTAGGTATGAATACCGTCTTCATCAAGAGCTTCTTTTAGTTTGTCAATAACAAATTGTGGAGGGTTTGCTGTTGGTGCGCCCATTGAAAGTGAAATAGGGTTTCTGTTTCTTTTTTTTAATTCAGGTGTTAGTTCTGCGGTTATTTCTGCTAGTTTAAACATTATATATGTGTTTAGTGAAAGTATTTGTTCATTAAATATATTTTCCATCTTTATCCTTTTATTCTATCTATTTATTCGCTAATCATTTGCATAGGTCCTTCGAGTGAGGCTTGTACAAACTGTTTCGTGTAGTCATTATCCTGTTTTAACATCTCGTCTGGAGTGCCTTCAAAAACAATTTTGCCGTTGTATAGCATCACAACTTTGTTTGCTGTGCGTTGAATTGTAGACATTTGGTGTGTTACTACAATAGAAGAGGCGTTCGTTTCTTTTTGAAGTCTTACTATATAATCTTCGATAAGTGTTGAAGATATTGGGTCTAATCCAGAAGTAGGTTCATCATACAAGATTGAGTTAGGTTTTGTGACGATGGCTCGTGCAAAGCTAACACGTTTTTGCATGCCACCTGATAATTCTGATGGGAATTTGTCTTCAATCCCTTTAAGCCCAACTAGTTCAAGTTTTTCTGCAACGATTTCAGTTATTTGATTTTTGCTATATTTATTTCTTAAATCTTTTCTTTCATTAAGTGCAAAAGCAATATTTTCGGATACATTCAGTGAGTCAAATAGAGCTGAGTATTGAAAAACCATTGCTATATCGCCGTCTGATGTGATTATTTCACCACTATCTGGCTCTATGAGGTTGCATATAAGTTTTAAAATTGTGCTTTTGCCAGAGCCAGAAAACCCCACAATTGCTAAGGTTTCACCCTCGTTAATCTTGAATGACACATCATTGATAACTTTTTTATTGTCAAAACTTTTATTTAAATTTTTTACTTCAATACTCATATTAAATCCTTATTTATTTTAAAAGAAAAATGCGATGCTAAACAGCATGTCAATTATTACTATGGCGACAAAAGACCACACTACAGCCTTTGTGGTTGCTATACCAACACCTTTCGCTCCACCTTTAGCGTGATATCCAAAAGAGCAACTTATGTGTGCAATGATTGCACCAAAACATATTGATTTGGCTATGCAGACGAATACATCTTTTAAATAGATGCCAAGCCAGACTGAATCAAAATATGAACGATAGCTTAATCCTGACACCAATTCTGATGTTACAGCTCCAGTTAGAACCCCAAATATTGAAGCAATGATTACGACAAATGGCATCATAATCATACCTGAAAGAACTCTAGGTGCAAAAAGATAATTTATAGGGTTAACTTTTAAAACATCAATTGCATCAATTTGTTCTGTAACTCTCATTGTAGCAAGTTCAGAAGCGAGTGAAGAACCAATCATTGAGATTATCGCAAATCCAGACATTATAGACGCTAATTCACGGATTATTAGTATAGCGACAAGTGTTCCAACTAGGTTTCCGCCACCTTGCTTGACCATCTCGCCAGCCACTTGTGAGGTTACAATTACGCAAGTCATACCTACGATAGATAATGTTATTGGTAATGAACTTATTCCAAATCTGTCACATTGATAGATTAGTTCTGCTTTGTTTATGCCATTTTTGGGTATTGATTTTATTAGCTTTAATAAATCTGAGCAAATTCTTCCTAGAGTTTCGATGAAGATAATTAATTCTTTTGAAATCCCTGAAAATATTTTATAAGTTGCTGACTGTTTGTAATATTTTGGCAATAATCGCATATGTTAATTATAGCGAAAATATTTCGTTTGTGCAATTTGATTAATATATGTTTATAAATTGATTATTGCTTAAATTTATGATATTTTATACTTATGATAGAAATGTTGGTTTTATTTGCTATATCTAAGCGTGATTTGACGATGTATGCTGTGCATAAATTCATTGAAAATAACTTTGCACCTTTTACTAAGCCAAGTTTTGGAGCGATAAATCCAGCGTTGAAAAGACTAATAGATAAAGAGTTTTTGACATCACGAAAGTCAATGTCTGATGGTGGCAAGCTTTCTGTTTTTTATTCGATTACAAATTCTGGGATAGGCGAATTGAAAAAAATAATCTTGGCTGATTATAGTGAAAATCCAATACAATTTATGCCAAATGCTAAAATCAGATTGTCTTGTGCTTGTGTATTAGATGAGGCAGAAAAAAATAGATTATTTCTAATGACAAAAAAAAACGCAACGAAACATAAAAATATTGCGGAAGCGTTTTTGAGTGAAGATTTTAATCAGTTTAATTTTTATCAAAAAATTGTTGTTGACAATACGATTTGTGAGCTTAAAAACTTTATTAATATAGTCGAAGGGTTTGAAAAAGATAATGTCAGCAATAGTTAGTGAAGTTAAGATAAATTCTATAGCACAAGAGTTAGAGATAGAAAAAGGTGATTTGATTGTTTCAATCGATGAGTTTGAAATGATTGATATGATTGATTACAATTTCATGACAAAAACTGATTTTTTGACTTTAGAAGTTAAGAAAAAAAACGGTGAGATTGAGGTCATTGAAATTGAAAAAGAATTTGATGAGGATTTGGGGATTATATTTGAAAGTGCAGTTTTTGACAGGGTTCGTCCTTGTTTAAACAAATGTATTTTTTGTTTTGTGGACCAACAGCCAAAAGGGTTGAGAGAAACTTTGTACATAAAAGATGATGATTACAGGCTTTCTTATTTGCAAGGAACGTATATTACTTTGACAAATTTTACTGATGTGGACAAAGAACGTGTTAAGCGTATGCATTTAGGGCCTTTTTATGTTTCTGTGCATACTACAAACCCTGATTTGCGTGTTGAAATGTTGAAAAATCCTAATGCTGGTAAGATTATGGAGAATTTGAGTTGGTTTAGAAAGAATAAAATACCGTTTCATGCTCAAATTGTTTTGTGTCCTAATTATAATGATGGAGCTGAATTAGAGCGAACTTTATCTGATTTAGCTACTTTAAAAACTTCTGTTTTATCAGTCGCAATAGTGCCAGTTGGAGTTACGCAATTTAGAGAAAACGAATTGGTGCAGGTTGATAAAAAGGTTGCTGTTGAAACTTTAGAAATTGCAAGTAAGTATAAAAACGTTTGTTGTTCTGATGAATTTTTCTTGTTAGCAGAAAAAGAGATACCTAATTCTAAATATTATGGTGCTTTTGGTCAGTTGGAAGATGGTGTTGGAGCGATTAGGCTTTTATTAGATGATTTTGGGAAGTTGAAATTGCCTAATAAAATTTCTGAACCAATGAAAGTGACGTTTGCTACTTCTTGTGCTGCATTTGAGGCTATGGGTGAAATTTCTCAAAAGTTAAATTGTATTGATGGCTTAGATACAAATGTTATTCCTGTGAAATCAAATTATTGGGGACAAAATATAACAGTTGCAGGCTTGATTACAAGCGATGATTTGATTGACGCATTGAAAAATGACAGTTCTGATTTAATTGTTATTCCATCAATTATGTTGAAGCCTTATAGCGAGGATTTTTTAGATGGTGCAAGTTTAGATTATGTTAAAGAAGCAACAGGTAAAGAATTTTTTGTGATAAACAATTCTTATTCTATAAAAGAGTTTGTAGATTATGTAACAACATGTTAAAATAGCTAATCTCTTGAAAAATTTTAAAAAATAAGTTATATTAATAACATAATTAAAATGAGGAATTAAAAAACAAAGTGATAATGGCGAGTTATGAGGATTTACAAATGATTACTGACGCATCAAGAAAAGATGTTGCAGTGGA
>JAWXUD010000009.1:0-57129 GCA_044432945.1 Candidatus Gastranaerophilales bacterium | reverse complement strand
TATCTAAAAATAAATGAACGCTGTGACGTTGATGAGATTGAAAATTGCTTTCCAGAAGTTATATTAGATTCTTGTGGTAAAGAATTGACTACTGATGATTTAAAAGTTGGTATCAATTTTGCTGCTGAAACTAGTGATACTGATCATAGCGGTGCGACATCAGCTGTGATATTCGCTGATGGGACAGGGGCAGTAATAAGTTATGATAAAAACTGTGAATGGTTAGATCCTTATGAAGGTGGAGCTAATCGTTCAGAAGCCGTGCAATGTGTAGCGATATTAGCTGATGTGAGTGGTAAAAAAGGTAAAAACACGGTTGGCTCTGATATTTGGCCAATCAACACATTGATGGGAGTAGAGGTTGACGGACTTTGTTGGATGTTAGCAGATGTTCCATATTCTGCGATTAACACATGTAGCGATGCGACATATGATGACACTGGTACGGCAAATGATTATTGTGCATCTAACGCTTGGGCGGGTGCAAAAAAAGCTTGTGAGGATAGAGGTATGAGTATGCCGACAAATTCGCAATTATTATCATTAATACAAAATTATTTATATGAGGATTATTATTTAGATACAAGCACAACAACGACAGTCGCAGATTACTTAGGCACGCCAGTATCAGAGAATTTTGAGATGTTGTCTTTAGATATTAGTTCGTTACCATTTAGGTTATGGAGTTCTAGTTATGATTCTGGTTATATTAATTATGGTGGAACATTTTATTTAAC
The DNA here is from genome assembly GCA_044432945.1 of Candidatus Gastranaerophilales bacterium. GTDB lineage: Bacteria > Cyanobacteriota > Vampirovibrionia > Gastranaerophilales > Gastranaerophilaceae > JAWXUD01. Next base: position 56,392 of record JAWXUD010000009.1, on the reverse strand, counting down.
GAGTACGTATTTTCATGAGCAGTGGTATACAATCTTAAAAAACAGTACGTCACCGTATGTGCGTTGTGTAAAATAATTTAATAACATAATAGAAAAAACGCCATGAAGAAATTCGTGGCGTTTTTTAGAAATATATTAAAAATGTATTTTTAAAATATCTGTGTTACAATGAGTTTATTATGATAAATAGAAAACCAATAATAGCGATAGTCGGACGTCCAAACGTAGGTAAATCAACGTTTGTGAATAGACTTGTGGGTTCAAGAAACTCAATTGTAGATGATTTACCTGGAGTTACTCGTGATAGAATTTATTTTGATGTTGAATGGCAACACAAAAACTTTACTATAATTGATACTGGTGGGATTATACCAGGTGATGAAGATGAAATAATGTTATCAATCTTCGATCAGGCAAGAATTGCTTGTGAAGAAGCTGATAAAATCGTGTTTTTAGTCGATGGCAAAGAGGGCGTAAACCCTATTGATTATGACATCGCACAAATTTTAAGACAATCAGGAAAAGAAATTATTCTTGCTGTTAACAAAATAGACAACCCATCTTCAATGCTTATGATTAGTGATTTTTATGCATTAGCAATTGGTGAGCCTATTGGGATTTCGGCACTTCACGGAAGTGGTGGGGTTGGCGATTTATTAGATATTTTGACTCAAGACTTTGAGCTTGATCTTGACGATGAAAAAGAAGAAACGATTAAGATAGCTATCGTTGGTCGCCCAAATGCGGGGAAATCATCTATTGTAAACGCTGTGTTGAACGAAAATCGTGTTATTGTTTCTGATGTTTCTGGAACAACTCGTGATAGTATTGATAGCTTGGTTACGGTTAATGAGAAACAATATGTAATCGTGGATACAGCTGGTATTCGTAAAAAATCTAAAGTTGATTGGGGTGTTGAAAAATTCGCAGTTGACCGTGCTATACGCTCAATTCGTGATTGCGATGTGGCTTTGCTTGTCATAGATGCTACTGAAGGGATTTCTGATCAAGATAAAAAAATAGCATCTACAATCGTAGAAGCTGGTAAAGGGATTATAATCGCAATAAATAAATGGGATTTAGTCGAAAATAAAAAATCTAATTCTGTGAATGAATATAACAAAGTTTTAGCTAACGAAATTCCATTTTTAGCTTTTGCACCAAAAATTTATATTAGTGCGATGACAAAACAAAGATTAAATCAAATTTTTGTTGAAACACAAAACGTTTATTCTGAATGCACAAAACGCATATCTACTGGTTTGTTGAACAAAGTTATTAAAGAAGCTTATATGCTCAACCCTCCAACTTCACACAAAGGTAAGCGTTTGAAAGTTATGTATGTGACTCAAATCAGCACTTGTCCGCCACATATTGTATTATTCGCCAACAACGCTGATTTAATGAAAGATCATTACAAACGATATATTGAGAATAAATTGCGTGAAGCTTTTGGGTTCTTCGGTACACCAATAAGAATCTCTGTTCGTGAACGCTCTGAAAAGAATAAAAAATAATTTCTTGACAAGTAATAAAAAATCTGTATAATTGTTTTATCAAACGCTTTTTTAATTTACTTTTGTATTAAATTTGTCGAAAGGCAAATTTATGACAAATATAACAATACCTTATGAATTTATCCCTGGCACTAAGGCTAAAGCATCTGAAGTGAATGCCAACTTTATAGCAGTCGCCGATGCTATCAGCAGTGTAAGCGATAATGCTGATTTGTTAATTGAGGCGGTAGAAACGCAAATTGATGAATTGACATCAACATTAGCCAATTCTGATTTAACAAATTCATATTTATTTAGCAACGGGATAATGGCAGCACCCAACGGTGTTGCTAGTTATTCAGTAACCACAATAACTGTAAAATCAGGGCTAAAAGTGCTAATTCCTGATGGAAGAAATGATGATGCAACATTAAAAAGTATCGAATTAGAACTTGAAGAAGCACTTACCTATAGCTGTACTGATGCAAGCGAAGATGAATTTTATCTATTTCTAAACGATGATGAAACTATATCTAATATTCCAACTTCGATGTTTAAAATTATTGATTCAACAACTGATCTGCCAGATCTAGTATTAAGTGAAGATCATATGTATTTTGTATCAAATTCAAATTACTATTACTCATCTAATAATGGTTCTTCATATAGTACAAAAAGTTGCGTAATGATAGGTAAATATAGCACTTCCGATGATAATTTGGTTACATATTTAGAAGTGTTTAACCCTATTGAATTTATAAAAAAGACTGACAAAGTAGAAGTTTTGAACTGGGGAGTACCAGATTTTGACAACGGCGTTACGATAAGCTCTCAATATGAACCACCTTATGCGGGATATATTGTGTTAAAATGCACCTCTAACCCAAATGGGGCATCAAGTATATATATTAATGGTATTAACGTTTCCTACTTTACCACCTCTAATCTTTCTATAGATAGAACAAACTACGCATGGGCGGCTGCGGGTGACACTATAACTTTTTCAGGTGTTGGTGGCTCACAAGTTTGTACTTTTTATCCATTGAAAGGAGTTATGTAATATGTTAAAAAGAATAAAATATATTGACGAAGAAACTAAAAACGTTTTAACGATGAATGCGAACTCTAATGAGGCATGGGCTGTACAAAATGGTTATAGCATAGAGCTTTATGATGTTGAACAATCCGAGATTGATGATAGCTGGTACATAACAGGATATGCACCAATGTACAGCGAAGAAGAATTAGGCGAACAAGAAGCTAGACGTATAGGCTTGTTAAATCTAACTCGTGGCGATGTATTCAGAGGGTTATACAATGCAAAAGGCGTAACTCGTGAGAGTTTGAGAGCTAATATTTCTGAAGCTGAAATCACTGAAACATTCAGCGAAAACGACAAAGAATTAGCTTTAATAGACTTTGATGAAGCAATTAATTTTTATCGTGGCAATGGCTTAGTTGATGTAGTGGGGCTACAACTAGGTATCACTGCGGAACAGATGAATGAGTTTTTTGAAACTGGTGATTATACTAGCCTTACATAAAACCAATTGAATTGCATTAGATTTTAATTAAAATTAAATATAAAAAAAGAGAGGCGATTTTTGATTATATCAAAAATCGCCTCTTAGAAATAACAAAGTAAATTATTTCATTGCAAAAGTCATATCAACTTCTACACATAATTTACCATCAACTTTTCCTATACCATGAGCTTTGCAAACAGGTCCTTTGATTTTAGTCATCTCAACTTCCATCTCAAATCTATCACCAGGGCGAACGATATTTTTAAAACGAACACCTTCAATTCCAGCGTACAACGTCAACTTTCCTTTAAATTCAGGCATAGTCATTAATATTGGAGCTGCACATTGTGCCATCGCTTCTAATTGTAATACACCTGGCATAATCGGATTGTTAGGGAAATGACCTTGGAAAAATTCCTCATTCATCGTTAAGTTTTTATATCCTTTTGAATATTTACCAGAAATACATTCTGTAATTCTGTCAACTAACAAAAATGGATATCTGTGTGGAATCATTTCCATAATCTGCACTGTATCAAAACTCAAAAGCTCTGTATTCATTTCTTCTGTCATATTTTTATTCTCCTATTACTTCTATCAATTTTTCTTTTAACAACTTTGCAGTTTTGACATGAACTGCATGTCCTGCCTCTTTTACCAATATTTGACACTTCAAGTCAAGCGGATTTACTCCTGTTAAATACAAATCACCAATCAAATCAAGAATTTTATGCTTAATTGGCTCTTTCTCGCTTCTCAAATCAGTTGTAAAGCCTTCATCTAACAATCCAACAGTATTCTCCTCACTAACCCCTTTTGCAAACCCTAACATTTGATATTTTTTCAAATCCTTATAATAGCCAAATGTTCGTGCCTCGATTATTTCAGTCTTGTTTTTTACATTATAAGAAACCCATTGATGAAAAAGCTCTGAATGATTGTAATTAACAGCATAAGTTATATTCAATTCTTTATCAGGTAAAACTACCAAACTTGTTTTGCCGTTTAAATAATAAACAGGTTCACTAACTGTATATTGTTTAGTTTTTTTGAAAAATCCTTTTTCAACGCCAGCTTTATTTATCAATTCTACCCAATCTTTAGCACTTCCATCTAAAGCTGGAATTTCATTTTCTGACAAATGAATTTCAATAGAATTTATACCAGTGAACGCTAACGCTGCAGAAATATGCTCCGTTAACATTGCTTTTGCCTTGTTGTTCCCCATTGTCACACAATGATCAGTAGATAAAACATTTTCAACGCTTGCTTCAAAAGGTGCTTCATTCTTAACAAAATATTGAATTTTGCCAGTGTTTGAAGGAACTAATCTCACAGTACAAGGCTTATTTTTCATTAAACCATTGCCCGTAATCTCAACTTGTTTAAGAATTGTCGTCATTATTTAAATTTTCCTCAAATTCTTTTAAAAGTGGTTCATATTTTTTGAATTTAGCAATAAGATCTTGTGCATCTTTCATGGTTTTTAATTGCTTAATAAATTCTTTTCTAGGAACAGCAGGCGCACCTACAACGATAGATTTTTCAGGGAAAGATTTTGTTACACCAGCTTTTGCAGCTATAATCGTGTCATCACCGATTTGGATATGATCAGCCAAACCAGCTTGTCCTGCTATAACAACTCTATCACCTATAACGCAACTTCCTGCAATACCTACTTGAGAAACAATCATACAGCCTTTACCAACACGGCAATTATGACCAATCATTACCAAATCATCTATTTTAGTGTCATCGCCAATAACAGTATTTTCAATCGTTCCACGATCAATCGCAGAATTTGCACCAATCTCAACGTTATTTCCAATGATTACAGAACCAATTGATGGGATTTTGAAAATAACATGTTTTACATTTTCTTCCTTAATCTCTCCATCTTTTCTAGCTTGTTCAATGTTATCAGGGTTTTCTGTAACAAAACTAAATCCGTCAGCACCTAATGAAACACCATTGTGTAAGATTACATCATCGCCAACTCGAATTCTATCACCAATGTTAACATTTGCGTGAAAGAAACAATTTTTACCAATTTTTGAGCCACCGCCTATATAACCGTTTGCCAAAATTTTAGTACCATCTCCAATAACAGCATGATGAGAAATAACAACATTAGGACCTATTTGAACATCTTTTCCTATAGTCGCACTAGCATCAATTACGGCTGTCGGGTGAATTCCATCATAAACTCTTGGAGCTTCATAAAAAACATGTAAAAGCTTCATCATAGCTAACCTTGGACGCTCAACTTCGATTGTTGTTATGTTAGGAATGCTAACGCCTAATGGAACTAATGCAGCTTTTGCTTTAGATTCACTAAGATTATTAATTTCATCTTCGCCAAGAGCTAGAGCCAAAGTGTTTTCATCAGCCAATAGCGGAGGTGCAATTTGCGAAATTTCTACATTCTCAACTTTCGATAACATACCCCCAACAATATGTGCAATCTCTTCTACGTTATACTTTTTCATATATTTACTCCTTGTGCTAATAGCACTCTAATTATTGCTCATTTTATTAATTATATTTGTTGTAGATTTACCCTCAACAAAACTTATAAACTCAACTCTTGTACTATTTTTTTTCATAATATCAGCTTCAGGAAGAGTTTCTAATGTGTAATCAGCTCCTTTTGTGTAAACGTCAGGCTTCATCTCATCTAACAAATCCCTAGGACTTTCTTCGTCAAATAATACTACATAATCGACAAATCTCAAAGCACTTAACAATTCAGCTCGATCATTCTCGTTATTAATAGGACGGGTTTCACCTTTTATTGCTCTAACTGATTTATCAGAATTTAATAAAACAATAGACACATCAGCAAACTCTTTCGTTTTTTCTAAATACCTAACATGCCCAACGTGTAAAATATCAAAACACCCATTAGTCGCAACAACAGTTTTGCCTGCATTGTGCAATCCTTCAACAAGTTCTTTTATCCCTTTGCGTTCAATTAACATATTGCCCTTCCCTATTAAATAATTTTATAAAAAACACATTTATTAATCAATAATAATATTATTTTGTAAATTTTACTTTACAAAATAGCATAAAAATATAATTACTAATTTTCACTAAGAAAAGCTAGTAATATTACTTAAAGAAATATTGATAAAAAAAATTATCAGTGTTAAAGTAATTACCTTGAAAGAATTAAGAAAGGATTACCCAAATGGTATTAGAAATGACATTTCCTCAATTGAACAAAACGATTAATCCAACTCATGATATCAAATTATTTTCAGGTCGTTCAAACCCTGAATTATCGCAAGAAATAGCTGATTATTTAGGCACAACAGTCGGACCAATGGTTATCAAGAATTTTGCCGATGGTGAGATTTATGTTCAGGTAAAAGAAAGTGTTCGTGGTGATGATGTTTTTGTAATCCAACCACTTTGTAATTCTGTAAATGAAAACCTTATGGAATTATTAATAATAATCGATGCATTCAAACGTGCTAGTGCGAAAACAATTACTGCCGTAATCCCTTATTATGGTTATGCTAGACAAGATCGTAAAACATCTGGTCGTGAAGCTATTACTGCAAAATTAGTCGCTGATTTGTTGACAACAGCTGGAACAACTAGAGTTTTGGCTATGGATTTACACACAGGACAAATTCAAGGGTTCTTCAACATATTGGTTGACCATATTTATGCAACGCCAATTTTAGTTGATTATATTAAAGATTTAAATATCGATCCTGAGAACATGGTCGCAGTCAGCCCTGACACAGGTGGCGTACAACGCACACGTCACTTCGCAAAACTTCTTGACTGTTCATTAGCAATCATTGACAAACGCCGTGACAAGCACAATGAAGCTATTGCTAGTCATGTAATCGGTGAGGTTAAGGATAAAGTTTGTGTGATGTTTGACGACATGATAGATACGGCTGGCACGATTTGTGAGGCTGCCAAACTATTGAAACGTGAAGGGGCTAAAGATGTTTATGTATGTGCAGCTCACCCAGTATTTTCAGGACCAGCGGTTGAAAGATTATCTAATGCACCTATTAAAGAATGTATTGTTACAAATTCAATACCATTAGATACTAGCAAACTACCTTCTAACATCAAACAGCTTTCTGTTGCTCCATTGTTAGGTGCAGCTATTGCAAGAATTCATGATGATGAATCTGTAAGCTCGTTATTTGGCTTCGAAAAAGAAATGCAAATTTAATAAGGAAATTATTTAATAAATATCAAATAATTTCCTTATTAAATTTTAAAATAAAATCATTTTAATCAAAATTTTCCCATCTAAAATTGGGATAACTTTTTTTGAGTAAATTCCAATCGATGTTAATATTTTGGGCATCACGTCTTTCCAATTCCCAATCATGCAACAAATCAACGCAAGCGTGATCGATAAAATGTAAATTCGTAGCATCTATATGAATTGTTTGTTCTTTCGGTAATTTATCTAAAATATCGACTAACTTAGGAATATGCAAGAATATCACTTCACCTTTTAAAATAAGATTAGTCGTGTTTTCTAATTCGTTTTTATCAATAGTTACATTTGTAGATAACATTTTATAAACGCTTTTAATTAATGCAGACAAGAATGCTATTACAATCCCTGTAAATAAATTTGAGAACAAAATTGCAACAACGGTAATTACATATATTACAAATTCGCCTCTACTAAGACTATATATTTTTTTAGCCGCATTAATATCAATTAATTTATAACCCGTATAAACCAATATCGCTGCAAGTGTCGCCTGAGGAACATAATTTATCACCTGCGGGAAGAAGGTGACAAATAACAAAATCCAAATCCCGTGTAGTATTGTAGAACAACGAGTTTGTGCTTGAGCGTTAATATTAGCCGCACTTCTTACAATAACCCCAGTAATAGGAAGCCCACAAACAAGCCCTGAAAGCGTATTACCTATACCTTGTGCAATAATTTCTTTGTTATAATTTGTTTTTATTTTTTTATTAATTTTATCTAAAGCATTCGATGTTAATAATGTTTCTGCACTAGCAATCAACGTAATAACACAAGCGTTTATAAATATTTTAAAATCAAAAATATTTTTAAATTGAGAAAAATCTATAAACTTAAAATTCTGCCAAAAATTACTACCTAACGAAATATGTTCAACTTGAAAATCAAAAGATTGTGCAACAAAAGTTGAAAGAATTATCGCAATAAGCCCAGCAGGAAGTATTTGAATTCTTTTAGAAGGTAATCTGTGCCAAACAATAATGGTTAAAATTGTTATCAAACCAATAATTAATGCAAAAATCCCCTGACTATTAGCAGAATTAAAAATAAAATCAGAAAAAAGCGTTTTTAGATAAAGAATATTTTCGAAAAAATTCGCTTTAGGCTTAGCATCAAGCATTATTACAAATTGTGATACAAAAATCGAAACCCCAATCCCTGCGAGCATACCCTGAATAATAGCTGGCGAAATCGCTCTAAAATATCCACCTAAAGAAAATAATCCAAAAGTAATCTGGAACAATCCTGCTAAAATTATTGTTAAAAATAATGCCTCAACACCTTGCGAATTGATTATATCCACTATTAATAAAATTAGTCCAGTGGCTGGTCCTGACACCTGCAAAGGGTTGCCTGAAAATATCCCGACAACGACACCACCAATAATAGCTGAAATTATCCCCGAATAAACTGGCAATCCGCAAGCTATCGATATTCCAATTGCCAAAGGCAATGCTATTAAAAAGACTATAATAGAGGCTAATATGTCTTTTTTTAAAAAATTCAAATTAAGTGTATTATTTACCATAATAATTATGATAAAACTAAAAAAACAAAAAACAAGCGGTTTTCAAAATTAAATATAATTAAATAATCACACTTATAAATCAGCTTAATTTTTATAAAAAGCAATAACCCTAAAACAGACTTAGATTGTCAAATTTTAGGGTTATTGTTAGTTACTTTAACTAATAAATTATTTAGAGCCTTCTAAAGAAATTTTAGTTTTAGCTGCTGGTTGAATTTTATTCTCAGCCTTTTCTTGTTTGCTAGATTTATCACCGAACATCAAACGGAAACCAGCTTGTAAGCCAACCCCATTTCTTCCACCGCTAGTTAAATAAGTTTGGAAGAATCCAGTAAATCTTTCACCCCAAGATTTTCTAACACCAACACCATAACGAACGTATGGATCAACGCTTAACCCTGGTAAAGATACATCATTTGCCATAAAGTCTGTTTTATCCATTATATTCCAAACCATGCTTACACTAGCGTATGGTTGCCAACCGTTTTCAAGGTTACCAATAAATTTGATACCTGGCTCGATTGATATAGCGTTTAGTGGATCAGATTTCATGCTAACACCAGACGCTGTCGTATAATCAAATGTATTTACAAATGTATAAGACATCATATAACTAGGTTGGATAATAAATTTACCATCAGCCATCTCGAAGTTATAACCTGATTTCGAAGCAACCCCTGCCATAAGCATTGCGAAGCTATCTCTACCAAAATCAGAACTAGCTTCACCAGCGTTAGCACCAGTGTTGGCAGTCAAACCTGTAAAGAAATTACCTTTATACAACATTCCAGAAGCACCAAGTGTGCCACCGTTTTGATAAATGCTTACGCCATCATAAGATTGGTGAGAACCGTTATACGCTACATAAACGTTGTACATAGCGTCCCAACCGTTTCCTAAATCATATAATTCAGAATCAGCACCTAAGAATGTTCCATAAGCAACGTTTGAAACTTTTGGTCCATTATTAAGCGAAACGCTTTCAAAAGTAGCATAAGGTCTAGCCCAACCACTTTTGTTTTCATATTGAGAAATGGTAGGATCAAATACCAAATCACCATCAGCGGCAGCATATTGGTTTCTAAATTTCATCGCTTGACGTTGTTCTTTAGTCATCATCATATACATATCCATATTACCAAACGCTTGGTTATATGCATTAAGTTGAGTCAAGTATCCACCCAATTGAGCAGCTACTGAAGATGACATGATAGATGGGTTATAGCTGTTATAACCACCATTACCTAACATACTGAACAATAATGAATCAGAAGTCGTGTCATAAGCTATGTTATATTTATAAATTGATGATGTATAAGCTGCAGGACCAGAGTATAAAATCGCATCTGATAAAGTTGTACTATCTGTAAATTTAATAGCAAAATCTTTAGAAGAAGAATTACCCATAATATTTAACCCTGCAATACTTAAATTCCCTGAATTTACAGTCACAGAATTATCAGCATTGATTGTATCCATCGTTTCATTCGCAATATTTACATCAACATACAAATTAGAATTTGCATTAACAGTTATATCTGATAATAACAAATCAGAAGTTACACCATTAGCTAAGTTCAACGTACCACCATTGAATGTGATTGAGTTCAAGTTATAAGTCTGAGTAGCATTGGCTATTGAGGTGTAAGTTGAAGAATCATACAATGTTGTATCATTCATAAATGTCAATGTAGCACCAGAACTTATCTCATAACTAATCTCCTCAGCTATCGAGTCAATTGTATGAGTAACATTACCTTCAATAACTGCTGTTAATGGGTCGATTGTACCGTTAACATAATAATTACCACCAGAAGAGAACGTTAATTTATTACCAACATTCGCTGATGTAATATCGCCGTCAATGTTCACATCTTGACCATTTGTTGAAGATAATGTTAATGTGGCAGTTGATGCATCATCTTCAAATTTGATATTAGCACCGCTACTTATGTTTGTGTTTTGAATAGTCAAATTAGCACCATCTGCGATTGTCAAACCAGTACCGCCAATATTTGCGTTAGATGTTGTGCTTTTATTATTAATAGTAAAATTACCAGAAACTTTATCAGTAGTTATATCAGTTGTCTGATCTTCATTCATGATAAAAGTCGCATAACCCGTATTCTTGCTCCACCTGATGTTCCTGCCGTGTTACCAATAAAACTCGAGTCGCTTATAATAATTGAACCTTCCGTAAATGCTTGATCATACAAAGTCGCAGCAGCAGAGTTATAAATAGCACCACCGTCTGATAGTGCAATGTTAGAATTAAATGTACTATCAGAAATAATTAAATCACCAATATTATAAATTGCTCCACCTTCGCCAAGCCCATCTGAATTTGCACTATACGTACCATTATCAGTATCCAGCACATAACCAGCTATATTGCCAGTAAAATTTGTACCTGTAATTGTATATGTACCAGCTGTATCTGCATCTGAATCAAATCTATTAAATATCGCACCGCCTCGTTCCGCAGCGATATTTGAAGTGAATGTCGAATTTGCAATATCCATATCTACATCGTTAGTATAATCAACACCTGCTGTTGTTTGACCTATAGCACCGCCAATAGCATTTGAATAATTCCCCGTAAATGTCACATTGTCAAGACTTAAATTAGCATTCCCCCCCATATAAATAGCACCACCATTAGACGAACCACCAATTGCTAAATTGTTTGTAAATGTAGAATCAGTAATGTCACCATATCTAAATAAAGCAATTGCCCCACCAGAACCACCTTCGTCCTCAATGGTAACTGCTGTATTACTATCGAATATACTATTTGAAATCGTAATAACATTGTCATTATTATAAACATCACTAAGAGCTCCACCAATCTTCGCCGTATTATTAGTAAATATAGCATTATTCAAAGTAAGATCTGTTGATGAAAAAATTGCCCCGCCATAACCGGAACTAGCACTATTATTTGTAAATACTGCACCATCACCGATTGTTAGTGTTGCTGTATTATAAATAGCTCCACCAGCATATCCCGTACTTGTATTGTTTGTAAATACTGAATCCTCACCAATTGTAAGATTACCTCCAGTATTATTGAATATTGCACCGCCACCATAAATAGATGTATCAGAATTGTTATCAAAGTATGCACTATCACCAATTGTCATTGTTGATTGGTTATAAATTGCACCACCACCAACGCCTGAATTGTTTATAAAACTAACTGTCGCCTCGCTAAAATCAACAGAATTCGTGTTTAATATAGCCCCACCGTAGCTACCCGAAGAATTCCCATCAAAAGTCAATATACCTGAAGCTGTAATAGTACCTTCATTATGAATTGCTCCACCGTAAGTAGTTGCTGTATTACCAACGAATGTTACGTCACCATCAATATTTATAATTCCATTATTATAAATCGCACCACCAGAAGAATCAGCTGAATTTCCAGTAAAATTAACTATCGCATTGCTAAAATCAATAGAATTAGTGTTTAAGATAGCCCCACCGTAGCTACCCGAAGAATTCCCCACAAAATTCAAGGTGCCAGAGGCAGTAAGAGTACCTCTATTGTCAATTGCACCACCATAAGAACTAGATTCATTATAATTGAAAATCGTATTTGAAATAGTTGCACTCCCCGTACTATAATTATAAATAGCCCCACCAGAACTAGATGCAAAGTTATTAGAAATTACAGAGTCAGATACAGTTAAATTGGCATAATTATAAATAGCCCCACCTTGCCCACCAGAAACAGTAGTCAGTGAACTATCATCACCAACTGAAACCCCAGCATAATTATTTGATAAATCTGAATTTATTAAGGCCATTGTGCCATAGTTATAAATAGCACCGCCTGAACCTTCAGTAGTGTTTTCAGTAAATGTTCCTGAAAATTCATTAATCGTACCACCGTTAAAAATAGCACCACCACCTAATGTCGCTGAGTTACCACTAAATACCGCACCGTCTCCCAGTGTAACAATCCCAACGTTTGAAATTGCACCACCTACATTACCATCAGCTGTATTATTTGTAAAAGTCGCATTTCTACCAATTGTTAAAACGCTATCAGAACTGCCCAGTGTTATCGCTCCACCAAAATATCCAGTATTATTATCAAATGTAGCGTTATCACCAATTGTTAATGAAGCCGAGCCATTAGATCCGTTTGAAACTAATGTGATAGCACCACCACCACCGCCTACTGAATCGTCACTCTGCGAATACTGAGTGTAATTATTAGAAAATGTTGCATTATCGCCAATTGCAACATCATTATTACCGAACAAATATAATGCACCACCACCATAAGCACTATTACTGTCAAAACTAACATTGTCCCCAATAGTAATAGTTCTTTGAACGTCTGAAGTTCCTTCTGAATAAATAGCACCACCCATAGAATTTGCAGGAGAAGATATATATTCATTAGCCAAAGAAGTATTATTTGAGAAAGTAACATTATCACCGATTTGAATATTACTACCATAATTTGCAATTGCACCACCAATTAAAGGTGCTGAGTTGCTATCAAATACAACACCATCACCAATAGTCAACGAACCAGCATTATAAATAGCGCCACCAGCACTTCCTGCCGAATTTTCATAAAAATTAGAATTTAAAACCCTCAAATCACTTGAATTGTAAATAGCACCGCCAGAAGCTGTTGTTGCATTATTTAAGAATGTAGAATTAATAATTTCCGAAATTGTGCCTGTATTATTTATAGCTGCACCATTTGTAGAAGTCGATAAATTCTCGTACGTTTGCGAGTCTATAATAGTTCCCGCACTAGCCCGAACAGCAAAAACCGCCGAAGCGACCATCGCTGCGATTAATAAATTTCTTTTCTTACTCATTCTTTAATTCCTTATTATAATCTTTATCATTACTCTAAAATCTATAATGACAAAATACAACAAACATTTGTAAAATTCAACACAATATACAAATATTTGTGATTTTTATCACCAATCAGTGATCAGACTCACAAATAAATGAGCGAAAATCAAATGAAATGAAAACTTTTCAGCTTAAAGATTTTTAACAATATATGCATTGAAAGTTTTACATAAATTTACAAAAAATATTTCAAATCACAATTCCAATTTGAATGTTTTAAACCCGACATCAATACTGCTATTTTCTTGTCTAAACCTATCACCTGAGTGCAAAATTCTTTTTCTACCCAACTCGCAAATATTTTCAAAACCTGCTTTGTACGCATCTGAAGTAATATCAAAGCTTTCAGGCAATTGCACTAAAATAAATTTCCTGCTTCCGCCATCATCATTGTTCAGCTGAAAACAAGCATCAGCAGTTGTAGCTGAGCCAGAGAAAAAATCTAAAACAATATCATCGTTCTCCATCACAAATCTCATCAAATATTTTATCAGCGAGGTTGGTTTTGGGTAATCAAAATAATTCCCGCCAAGTATTGATACAAGCTCCTTTGTACCAACTTCGTTCGTATCAACATCACAAGTTTTTTTATCAATCAATGGCGAAATAATTTCATCTTTAATAAAATTGTTAGGTCTTTTATAATCGATTTGAGCTTTTAGAAATCTCATCAAAAACTTTTCGTTTTTAACAACAAATTTTGTACCATTAGCAATTTCGTTATCGAGATATTTTTGGTTCCATTTAAACCTAGCACTCAAAGCCACTTCTTCATGATTTTTGCCATTAACAATTCTAAAACCATTCAAAATCTCTACTTTCTCAAGCTTGCAAGCCTTAACCTCTTCGAGCTTGAATTTTCGAGTAAATTCAACTGTTCCGACAGGAAATTTCAGGGTTTTAACTGTACTGGCACTATTTAGCATTGGTTGATCGCCACCGTCTTGCAACTCCGCATTATATTTATTAGAATTCTTATTTTTCTCATAGCAAAGCACATACTCATTAGTTTTTCTTGATTTTGGCGACAGCCCAACAGGCGTATTTGTACGTACCCAAGAAAACATCTCAACAAAATTCTCTTCACCAAAGACATCATCGCAAAGTTTTCTCAAATTGACTACTTCAAAATCGCCGATAGAGATAAATATCACTCCATTTTCGCTCAACAATTTTCTTGCGACAATAAGGCGAGGAAACATCATATTCAACCATTTCGTGTGCCTTAATGCAGAAGTTTCTTTCTTTTGTTCCGATTTAAGTTCACGTCTACTTTCTCTAAAGTTGTCGTTATAAACAAAATCCTTGCCAGTGTTATATGGTGGATCGATATAAACCATTTTTATTTTATTTTCATAATCTTTCAACAGCAATTTCATTACGCAAAGGTTATCGCCATCTATATATAAGTTTTTGGTTGTTTCAAAATCAACACTTTTTTCTTGACAAAATTTCAATCTTGCAGAAGTCTGTTCGTTGGCTAGTTTTACGCATTCGGATTTCCCTTGCCACTCAAACCCATATTTCTCTTCACATTTATCGCTCAAAGCTTCAATAAAAGCATCAAAATCCAAGTTGCCGTCATTAAAGCATTCAGGAAAAAGTTTTTTTATTTGTTCATCTTGAAAATTATTATTCAATTCCATACCCATATTTTTTAACATATTAACACAAACGAATTCATAAAAAATAAATCGCAATAAAAAAGCGGAAAAATACCGCTTAATCAATAATAATAAGTTTAAAGGTTTAGACCATACCTTCTTTGACAGCTTTCACGGCTGCTTGCACTCTATCATTAACGCACATTTTCTGTAAAATAGAACAGACGTGTGCTTTTGCGGTATGAACGCTAACGATTAACTCTTTAGCGATTTCTGTGTTACTTTTACCAGAAACAAGATGTTTTAAGACTTCAAACTCACGCTCTGTCAACGGCACACGACCTTCGCTGGCGGCTTTGTTAGGTAAAAACCCGATGTTTTCAATTTTTGGCAAAGAATTCAACGCCATTTGAGCTACAACTGGATCGATCCAACAAACCCCAATAGCTACATCACGCACGACATCAGCGAGTTTTGAAGGATCGATATCTTTTAGACAATACGCACTAGCACCAGAACTAAGTGCAGCGATAACCTCTTCAGATCTATCATGAGAAGTTAATGCAATAACTTTCGTTTGTGGCGAAACTTCTTTGACTTTCAAAGTTGCTTCAATCCCATTCATGCCTGGCAGGCCCAAATCCATTAAAACGACATCTGGCTTATATCGTTCAACATGTCTTAACCCTTCTATTGCACTTTCAGCCTCAGCGACAACGCTCATATCTTCGTTAGCATTCATCGCACAACGCAAGCCAACACGAGTAAGTTTAAAATCCTCAATTATAACTATCTTGACAGTTTTAACTAAACTACTACTCATTTCTTCTACTTTGTTAATCATTTTTACCCTCACTTAAACTAAATCGAAATATTTCTAATACTCCTAAATTAAAGAATACCCGTTGTGATTAATCCATTACCGAGGTGGGTAATAAATCCAACAGTTTTGCAAATAGCTATGGTGGGCTATGACAAAACTGCAATTCCCCTCCCGAGGAGGGGTGGCAACGAAGTTGACGGGGTGGTTTCAATACATCAAAGCATTCCCCTAAATGCCACAGTCCAAATTCCCCTCCCGAGGAGGGGTGGCTGAAGGGCGGGGTGGTTACAATACATCAAAGCATTTACCCTAAACACCACAGTCCAAATTCCCCTCCTGAGAAGGGGTGGCAACGGAGTTGACGGGGTGGTTACAATGCACCAAAACATTTCCCCTAAACACCACAGTCTAAATTCCCCTCCTGAGGAGGGGTGGCAACGGAGTTGACGGGGTGGTTATTTCGCTATATGGTCATTTCGCACCACGACAAGAAATCTATTTACAAAAACATTTTTTGCTCATGCTATAATAAAATTATTATAGTTAGGGGAGTGTGTATGTTAAAATTTTTATTCACAAAAAAAGAAAACGAAGTTAAAAAAACAGTTAACATTAATGAGGTTTATTCAAAATTAAAATCAGAATACAATTTCAATAACGTTACCAATGAGAGAAAAACATTTTTAAGCGACAAAATAAGCCAATATGGCTATCTAAACTATTCTTATTATAAAGCACTTCAAGAATTAACGACTGAGGAAATCCTATTTGGTTTAGAAATAAAATGGACTAATAACGGAATTTTCAAAGATGGCGAATTTATTTTCGAGAACGACAAAATCAGTCCACTTTCACGTAACAATGTCAACAATTCTGATTGGATAAAAAAAGAAGGACACGACATCAAACTAATCAATTTAGCAGGGCTAGGCGATGGTAACAAATCGGAAGAAACTGGCAAATTTATCGATTGGTTACGCCAACTTTTAATATTACCGACAGGCAACTTAAAAAACAAGATTTTCAATACAACAATTTATTTAATCCCATTTCACCCACGAGAATTCGGCTGTGCTTATTTACCAAAAAGCTTTGAGGTTAGTGAAAAGTTATTTGATGAAAACATATATAATATTACAGGTATGAACGTTACAGAACAAGTACAAAACTTCATAACACTAGCACAATTGGCAGGACACCCCGTGATTTATGACGTATTACCTCAAACAGGAAGGTTTTCTAAAGCTGTTTTGGCAACCCCTGAAATCGCACGTTGGTATGATATCACAACACTAGATGCAAAAATCTCTAACGCAATCGACAATACAGCAGAAATACTTAGCAAAACAAATGATCTTGAAGATGTTGAAGTTATTAAAAATATTTATAAAGAGAATAGCGAAGCAGGAAATTTGACTAGCCATTATCAAGAATTGTTTAAAGAATTTGACGACCTGGTTGCTAAGTTTAAAAAAGAATACTCCGAAGATATGCTAAAACAATCTAGTCAAACCAAACTTCACAAACGTGTTAAACAGCTAGTCGCTACAATTTTAGCCACAAACCCTAATAAAAAACTTTGCGAAAAGGACATCTCAAAACAAATAGAACTAATCCAAGAACTAATTTCACAAGGTCTTTGGCCAGCTCCAGGCGGAGCATGGTGTTCAGCAGGCGTCCCAATTTATGAAAAAATGAGCGAGTGCGGTGGATATCCAACATTCAAACATTTAGATTATAAAGGCGAAGATGTAACACACTTTGCAAACCTTGATTGCCAAACCCCATATTATTTCTGCAACCTTGAAAACGGCAAATTCAACCAAAATGTCATAGAATTTTTTGTTCAACAGATGAAATCACTACAAAAAAAGTTTAATTTTGATGGATTTAGAGTTGATCACATCGACCATATTGTTGACGAGGTTTCAGAAACGAACGGTACGCCTATTAGTTATCGAGCGCCAAGGATTGTTTTAGAAAAACTTAATCTTGCGATGAAACAAGACACCCCTCACTTTGCGACACTCGCTGAATATATGCTCTGGGACGACTTTTTAAAAGAATATCACAACGACATGAAATTCGACCTACTTTGGGGAAACGATATCATCTCTCAGTTTGAAAAAACTCCAGAAAGAATTATTGAGGATAACCAACATCTCACAAATTATAACGTCAATTTCAAACAAAACATGCTCTCTATTTTAAAAACATATAACAACCAAGATGGCGAATTCAGTTGCATAGACCAATACCCTGCACAGTTGGGTATGCAAGGAGCTTTGTTCAAATGGTTTAAATACAAGTTCTTACCAGGAGGCAAATTTGCACAACGCTCGATGATGTATGTTGATGGTGATGAAAGCTTTACTAAACGAGGCATCGAACACGTTATAGGGTGCGAAATTTCGATGGTGCGTGAGGACTATGAAGAGTTTTATGAAAAATTTGATGCGATTGATAGGTTTGTAAAATCAGAACCTATAATCACTGATGGCGAGGCACAATTAATAACCCAAGATGATGATGGGTTTTGTGCCTGGATTATCTCAAAAGAACCCGCTAAAAAAGCATATCTGGTAGTGTGCAACTCAAATCCACCAACAGAAAAACTTTCAAAAACAGATGAATACGGAAATTCATATAAAGAAATAGTTGAAGGCAAAACAATCAAAAATAAAACGCTAAATTTGCCTGTTGATTACGAAATTGTTACAATGTTAAGTTTTGTTAATTCGAATTTTGAAGCAATAAATGTTGATTTTAAAGGGAATTCGCTGAAACTTGAAAGTATTACGCCTAGTGAGTTTAATGCTTACGAACTAATCCTTTGTAATTAGTTTTCAAGAACTAATTCGTGATAAAAATCTCATTCAAATGGTTGACACGTTTTGAAAAAAAATGTATTATGATATTATAGAAATTACAAGTTCATAGTTTTCGAAAGAAAGAAAGGGTAAAAGATTATGACAAAAAGATTCGGTTTTACTTTGGCAGAAGTATTAATTACATTAGGTATTATTGGGGTAGTAGCTGCTATGACTATGCCAACATTGATGAACTCAACTCAAGGTGCTCAATACAAAACTGCTTTGAAAAAAGTTATCTCATCAATCTCTCAAGGTATTACACTTAACTATGCAATTACAGAGTACGATTTCGGTACAGCTGATGCTTATACAGCTAATGCTACAAACACAGTTGCTCTTATGTTAGGTGATAGAATGAACGTTGAAGAAGTCGATTTAAAAACTTCAAAATATGATGCATATTCTATTGCCGAGAACTCTGACACTGAGGGTACAACTGAATTTAAAGCAGGTGAATCTGGTACTTCTTATACATGTACTGCTACCGATATTGCTGGCAGTGCTCATGATTGTGAAGAGACAACTGATACTTATACTGGTAAATCAACAAATTTTACGTTAGCTGACTTTACTTCTACACCAACTAGTGCATCATCAGATTATAACGCATTGTTATTTGCTGACGGTACTATGTTTATTTACTCTACAAAAGATTCAGATTGTGATGCAGCTGGTGAATGTATTGGTTATATTGATGTTAACGGAACAAAAGGACCTAACAAAATCGTAGGTTGTGATGCGCCAGTATCATCTACTGTTCCTTGTACAGTATCAAGCCCATCTGATGTATACCCTGTAACATATTACAATCAAAGAATTGTACCTTATACAAAAGCTGGTAAAGCTGTATTATACAACTAAGAATAATCTAGTCGTATAAAGACTTATAAACGAGCTGTTTGAGTAATCAAACAGCTCGTTTGCTATGAAATTCCCCTCCCGAGGAGGGGTGGCAACGAAGTTGACGGGGTGGTTACAATTTAATTTCATTTAACATGTTTTTATGGTAAAAATTACTCATGAGCAATCCAAGAAACACTAAAAAATACTTATCGTTACCATATAATCCAATGTTAAAGGAACGAGCTAAAGAATTAAGAAAAGCACAAAATCTATCAGAAGTTTTGTTATGGAAGCAATTACGTAATAAAAATTTTAGAAATTTAGATTTTGATAGACAAAAAATCATAGGTAATTATATTGTCGATTTTTATTGTGCTGAACATAACGTCATAATAGAAATTGATGGAATATCTCATAATGAAAAGTATGAATATGATAAAATCAGAGATGAATATTTCAATAAATTAGGTTTAGTAGTTATTCATATTTTAGACACAGACGTTAAGAAAAATTTAGATGGGGTTTTAAAGTTTCTAGACAAACATTTTGGTTTATTGTAACCACCCCGTCAACTCCGTTGCCACCCCTCCTCGGGAGGGGAATTTGGACTGTGGCATTTAAGGCAAATGTTTTGATGCATTGAAACCACCCCGCCTTACAGCCACCACTTCATGGAAGGGGAATTGACCGCACGGAATAAATATATTTTTAGGTTTGACTTTAGCGAAGTGAGGTTAAAAAATGTTTACGAAACAACTTCAAGGCGGAATTTGTTTGAGCGATATTTATAAAATTACCCCTAGCTATTTTTGCGGAAGTAATAGCGAGTTATTCCGCTTTTTAGTTGAGTAACTACATTTATTTTCTCACAAGCGTTGTCAAGAGCTTCTTTTGTTTCGTTTTCTTGTCGGTACAAGAAAATGAAAATAATATATTGTAACCACCCCGCCTTACAGCCACCCCTTCATGGGAGGGGAATTTAGACTGTGGCATTTAAGGGAAATGTTTTGATGTATTGAAACTGATGCATTGTAACCACCTCGTCATTCAGCCACCCCTCCTCGGGAGGGGAATTTGGACTGTGGCATTTAAGGCAAATGACTTAAAACAAATTTTTCTGCTCTGAAACTTTGTTCTTATACCCCAGATGTCGATAAGTTTCAGGTGAAACCTTTCTACCACGAGGTGTACGTTGCAAAAGTCCCGCTTGCAACAAAAAAGGCTCGTTGACATCTTCGATAGTGCGGACATCTTCACCAATCGCTGCGGCAATCGTTTCGATTCCGACAGGCCCACCGTCATATTTTTCAATAATCAATTTTAACAAACTTCTATCTGTATTATCTAGACCAAAATTATCTATTTTCAAAACATCTAGTGATTTATTAGCTATATCTTCTGTAATTTTACCATCGTGTTTGACCAAAGCATAATCAGCAACACGTTTCACCAAACGGTTTGCAATCCTAGGCGTCCCTCTTGAGCGTCTAGCGATAGCGTATGCACCTTTTTCTTCGATCTCTATATCCAAAATCCCTGCCGTACGTTTAATAACTTGAGCCAATTCATCTTCTGAATAAAATTCCAACCGATGTATAATCCCAAATCTATCACGCAAAGGTCCTGATAGCTCACCTGCTTTTGTCGTAGCTCCAATTAACGTAAACTTAGGCAGTGGAATGCGTAAAGTCTTAACTGTCTGGCTTTTTCCTGTCGTCATATCTAAGAAAAAATCTTCCATAGCAGGGTATAAAATTTCTTCTGCAACTTTATTAAGTCTATGAATTTCATCAATGAAAAGGATTTCGCCACCTTTAAGTGACATCAAAATCCCTATGATATCACGTGGGCGTTCTAACGCAGGAGCTGAAGTAATCTTAATCTCAACCCCCATCTGCTCAGCTATAACCCCAGCCAAAGTAGTTTTCCCAAGCCCTGGAGGTCCGTAAAAAAGCAAATGGTCGAGAGGTAATTCTCGTTTTTTTGAAGCTTCGATAGAAATCTGTAGCGTTTCTTTTAACGCCGATTGACCAATGTATGTATCAAAAGATTTTGGTCGGATACAATTCTCAAAATTCTTGTCATACTCAATGGTTTCAGCTTTAGTAATAGGATTTTTTTTAAACTCTATTTTATTATCGTCTTGAAAATCGTCATCGTCTGCAATTATACTCATAAATTCCCCTTGTCTGAACAGAATAACATGAAATTATATAAAATTAAATCGTTGAAAAATAAATATTGTTTTTATAGAATTTGTGATAAAATAAATTCAGGGTTATATTGAAAAAAGGGGATTAAAAATGAAAGTATCAGAACGTTTAGAAAAAATACCACCGTATTTGTTTGCAGAAATTGATAGAAAAATTAATGAGGCTCGTGCAAAAGGGCTTGATATCATAAGTTTAGGAATTGGTGACCCTGACACTCCTACATTGCCTCCTGTTGTTGAAGCTATGCACAAAGCTATTGATGATGTGACAACTCACGATTATCCACCTTACAACGGGACAAATGAGTTTCGCCAGGCTGCTACTGATTGGGTTAAACGCCGTTTTGATGTAAACTTAGATAAAGACAAAGAGGTTTTGGCTAACATCGGCTCTAAAGAAGCGATTGCACATATATTCTTTGCGTTTGTTGATGAAGGCGATTACACTCTTATCCCTGACCCTGGTTATCCTGTTTATAAAAACGCAACAATTTTTGCAGGCGGAACGCCTTATGCAATGCCTTTATTAGAAGAAAATAACTACCTACCTGATTTTGACAAAATTCCAGAAGATGTCGCTACTAAATCAAAATTAATGTTTTTGAACTACCCAAACAACCCGACTGGGGCTGTCGCTGATTTAGAGTTTTACAAAAAGGCTGTCGATTTTTGTAAGAAATATGATATTTTATTATGCTCTGATATGGCATATAGCGAAATGACTTATGATGGTTATATCGCACCTTCTGTATTGCAAGTTGAAGGTGGCAAAGATGTCGCTATCGAGTTTTATTCGCATTCAAAATCTTATAACATGACTGGCTGGAGAGTTGGTTTTGTCGCTGGAAACGCTGATGCTATCAAAGCTTTAGGCACTATAAAAAATAACATTGACAGCGGAACTTTTAAAGCTATTCAAAACGCCGCAATTACCGCTTTTAATATCGATGAAAAATATATCAACGACTTAAACAAAATGTATCAACAACGCCGTGACGTCATTGAGGGCGGGTTAAAAGAATTAGGTTGGGATTTAAAACCATCTAAAGCTACGTTTTATTTGTGGCTTCCTGTCACAAAAGGCATGACCAGCGAAGAGTTTGTTGGCGAAATGCTAGAAAAAGCAAATGTCGTTGTTCCTCCTGGCAACGGTTATGGACAACATGGCGAAGGGTATTTTAGAATAGCGTTGACAAAAGATGTCGAAATCCTGAAAGAATGCGTTTCTAGAATGAAAAATGCTGGCATCAGATACGTGAAATAATTACATCGTTTGCATTAATTTCAATCTTGTTAATATAAAAAATATATGATATAGTTTTTATATGGAATGTCCAAAATGTAGTTTAGAGATTGATGATAATACGATAGTTTGTCCAAATTGCAAAAAAGTTTTGAAACTTATTTGCCCTATTTGCAAGTGCGTAAACACTAGCAACTCTTGCAAGAAATGTGGATATACGATTATTACCAAGTGCAGCAAGTGCGGTAAGATTAACCAGACTTTTACAAAAAAATGTAGAAAGTGTGGTAGCGATACCGAAAAAAGCGTTATCAAAAACGAAGCTAATGGTGATGATTTCGCTTTGATGACAGTCAATTTTTTGAATGTTTCTGATATGAAGTCGATTTTAGGGAACGCTAAGCTATATAACATATTCAAGGTAACACTTGATAAATTAGTTTTTGATTTTGCTAAAACTAACGGGCTTCGTTGCCAATTGATAGAACAAACTTATGTTATTAGATTTACTCAAGATTATACATATAAAACATCGGCTCTTAATGCATCTAAAGCTTCTATCGAACTTTTAAATAGCATTGCGAAAATGAATTGCAAGTTGACTAAAAAGAAAAATGCGACTATTAAATGTAATATTTTCCTGATGAAACGTTCAGTTGAAGATGACCCGAATAATATTAATTCTGGTAACAACATCAATTTATTAGGGCAAGACAATAGTTCTGACGAAGATAAAGTCTTAAATACTATGCAGGTTTTAGTTACGCAAGAAATTTATGATATTATTGAAAATGATTATAAAATCTCACCACTCAATACAATTTTAATTGGCGATAAGATGACTACTTTTTATGAAATTGATGTCAAAGATTTAGTTATATTAGAGTTTCCTGAAGAAGAAGTTCCAGAAGATGAGATAAAAATTCCTAATTTTGTTCAAAATATGCTAGTAGAACAAGACAAAATTGATGGACACGCTTTAAAAAAACTTGATCAACCTGTTGATCCTGATGCTATATATGATATAAAAACGTTTGATCTAGAACAGATTAATGCAGAATTCATCAGAACTGAAAATATTGACGTGTTTTACCATATTGCACACAGATTACAGGCTAATCCTAATTCAATCATAGCTATGAAAACTGCTGATTTATATAAGCCGTATTCGTTGAAAATCATTAATGCAATACAAGATTTAGATATTTATAATAATATAATCACTATAACTTGTTATGATGAGATGAAGTATTCACCTTATTCATTTTTTAGAGATTTGGTCGCAGCTATTTTTGAATATACAGTTTCTCAAAAACTTTATTCTCAAAACGATTTTAGCATGTTCGCTTCCATTGATCCTGATGGTTTAGTCAAAGATTTGATAACTTTGAAAGAACGTAATTTCGAAGCCACTGAGGATACTCGTGTAAAGTTCTTTAATATATTCTTCACATTATTAGAAATAATTCCAAAAACATTAATATTCATCGAAAATTATGAAAAAATTGATGCAAGCTCTCAAGATGTTATGAAATTTGTATTTGAAACATTTGAACAACTTGATATTAGTTTCTTAATTTCACATGAAAAAAACTTCTCTGTACATGAAAAATCTCATTTCTTGGTCACAAGACCTTACTATACAGAAATCACGTTAAAGCCAACTTCTTTTGAAAAACTTATAGAAGAAAATAAAGAATTTTATAGAAATATTTTAGATAATTTTTATTTCCAAAGGGTGGCAAAATATTCTTGTGGAAGCATATTATTCATCGATATAGCAATTCAATATCTTATCGAATCTGGTGTATTTGAGATGAAAAAAGATAGTATCGAGATGATTAATCCTAAAACAATTATTATCCCATCAAATCTGAAAAACCTTATGAAACGCCGTATTAATTTATTAAAAGATAATATGGAAGCTTTTAATTTCATCACGACTGTCGTTTTATTAGGCACTAGGGTTGATGAAAACACGATTAGAAGTTTCAATTTCGAGAATATTAATGAGATTTATGCAAACTTGACGCAAATGGGATTTATTTATTTCTATAACAACTGTATATATTTCCCTAACTATAATCTTTTACGTGAATGCTTGCTTGATGTAATCGATAAAATTTCTTTAGAACAAATTATTGATAAATTATTTAAGGTTGCATTTGTTGATGAAATGCCAAGTCCAGTTAAAGCTGATCTTTTCAAAATGATAAAAAATACTACGGCTGAACGTGAAGAATGGGAAAAACTAGCTAAAATAAATCTGTCTTTAGGCGATTTTAGCTCTTATCTAAATTGTACGGCGAAAATCCTTGAACTTATTGAACTAGATAACGATGAAGAACATTTTGAAGAAAACGAAAAATACAAATTAGAGTTATATGAAAATATTGCAAACAATTTGTATGAATACGTACCTGAAAAAACTTCAGAAATCGCAGAAATAGCATTGGCTAATCTAGAAAAATCAATGGATACTGACAAAATTGTTTTATTATGCAACAAAATGATTCAAGGTAATTTGGTCGTTGGCAATTACGCTCACGCATTAGAATTAACCCACAAGGTTTTGTCATTATTGCCTTCGGCATCGCTAAATCCGGATTCTCCTGATTTTAACAGCTATTTTTATTTGATGTCTTTGCTACATATACAAATTTTATTTAATATTGGTGCTATTAGTGATTGCCTAGATGTAGGGTTTAAAGTCTTAAACGTGACATCAGAAGCCACTTTAGATAAACTTAAACCAGATTATTTCTCAAAAGATGATTTTAGGATATTAATAAACACTGCTGTTGGATACGTTGCACTAGCTAACGTTATGATGCTTAGCGGAAATGTTGATAGTTTCTTAAATATCGTTCGTAACGATTTGAATGATGTTCCTGCTTCATATGACATATTTATTATGTTACAAGATATTCTTCACGGTTATGAACCTAGATTGATTGTTGACAAAATTGATGATAACGATACTTTCGGCGTAATTATTGCCAATATGCTTAGTGCATTTAGTTTTGCTGAAGTTGAACCTGTCCTATTTGCAGAAAACTTCTACAAAGCAAAGATTTTTGCGAGAGCTTATAATATTCACTTACTTGAACTTTTTGCTGATTTGATGATAGCCAAAGCCTACATCGATGTTGATTCTTTTGAAAAAGCTGAAGCAATGATATTAAAAATAATAAGTGCATCTAATGAAAATGGAATGACGACTTTATTATATGTTGCTTGGTATATGATGAGTTGTTTGAAATTAAGACAACATCAGTATGATGTCGCATTTGGCATTATTAACAATTCATTAATCCAATTAGAAAAAAACAGTTTGACTTCAGAATATTTGTTAGTTTTATTCAAATATAATATGTTTAAAACAATGATGTATAAAAAAGAGTTTGACAAAGCTCAAATTTGTATAGAACAAGCACATTATCTAGCTACAAAATTTGGTATAAATTTCACATTCGATATAAATCCTGATAGTTATATAACAGCAGAAGAGTTTGAAGAAAATTCTGTTTCAGATAACAATCATGAATTAGATAATAAAAAATTTGTAATTGCAAATGAAAGTGAGGAATAATGAAAATTTTATTTGC
The DNA here is from genome assembly GCA_044432945.1 of Candidatus Gastranaerophilales bacterium. Classification (GTDB taxonomy): domain Bacteria; phylum Cyanobacteriota; class Vampirovibrionia; order Gastranaerophilales; family Gastranaerophilaceae; genus JAWXUD01. Next base: position 29,488 of record JAWXUD010000009.1, on the reverse strand, counting down.
GTCAGCAGAAGTAGCACCTTTTTCAAAAGCTGGTGGACTAGCAGATGTCGTTGGTAGTTTACCTAAAGCACTACAAGACGATGCAGAAATCGCAATTTTCACCCCACTACACGGCTTGATTGATAAAAAACGTTATGGAATTGTTGAACTTGAGAATTCCGATCTTTGGTTGACTTTTGAAGGAAAAGAACATTGCTTTAAATTGTTCACCTGCAAATTGCCTGATACAAATATAAACGTTTTTTTCATACAAAATGATTGGTATTTTTCATGTTTTCAAGAAGTTTATCCTAAATGGCTAGATACTAGATATGAACACGAGCGATATATCGCTTTTTCACTTGCTACTTTAGAATATGCAAAATTATTGAATTTCAAGGCTGACGTAATTCACGCAAATGATTGGCATACCGCTATGATTCCAATATATTTGAAAAGCAACTATCGTTTTGATGATTATTGGAAAAATACTAAAACACTTTTTGAAATCCATAACCTAGCTTATCAAGGTATTTGGTTTGAAGATGTAATTGATTTCGCAAATATGCGTAAAGATATTGTTTATAACGATGGTTGCGTTGAGCATTACAACCGTGTAAATTGGCTAAAAGGTGCTATAAATTATTCGGAAATTATAGCCACTGTTTCGCCAAATTATTCACATGAGATTTTAGCTCATGAATTTGGTGAAGGTATGGATTATACGCTTAGAATGAATCAAAATAAGCTTGTTGGCATACTAAATGGCATTGATTATGATGTTTTTAATCCAAAAACTGACAAAACAATTTATAAAAATTATGATATTAAAAACATTGCATTAAAAGAAGAAAATAAAAAACTTTTATGTGAAGAATTCGGGCTTGAATATAATCCTAATCGACCACTAATCGCATTTATTTCAAGATTGGTTGAACAAAAAGGTGTTGATCTGATAAGACAAGTCGAGAATGAATTGAAAAATATAGAAGCTGATTTTATATTCTTAGGTAACGGCGAAAGTACATATGAAAACTTATTGATATATTTGTCTAACAACACTAAAAATATTCGTGCATACATCGGATATCGAGCAGATTTGGCTAACAAAATTTATGCGGGTAGCGATCTGTTCTTAATGCCATCAAAATTTGAGCCTTGTGGACTTAGCCAGCTTATCGCTATGAGATACGGTTCTTTGCCGATTGTTAGAGCTACTGGCGGGTTAGAAGACACCGTTGTGGGTTATCCTTTAGATAATTCAACAGGGTTTAAATTCTGGGGATATAACGGTTGGAATATGCTTGACGCCATTAAATGTGGTGTTGCTATTTATAATGATAAATATACTTTTCAATCTATGCAAAAATCAGCAATGGAAGCCGATTTTTCTTGGGACAAGAGTGCTAAAAAATATTTAGAAATTTATTCTAGTATATCAGAATAATAACTTTGCACTTTTTAAAATTCTGTTGTATTATAGACATAGAGAGTTTATATAAGGAGTAGAAATATGTCTATCGATAATGCTATCGTTATAATTTTAGCTGGTGGAGAAGGTAAACGTCTTGCACCTTTAACAAAAGATAGAGCAAAGCCTGCTGTACCTTTTGGTGGTAGATATAGAATAATAGATTTTGTATTAAACAATTTTATCAACTCTGGATTTTTCAAAATAAAAGTATTAACCCAATATAAATCAGATTCGCTAAACAAACATATAACCCGTGGTTGGGCATTATCACCGTTTTTAAACCAATATGTAGACCTAGCACCCGCTCAAATGCGTACTGGAAATGATTGGTATCGTGGAACTGCTGATGCCGTTTATCAAAATATATTCCATATTGAAGATGAAGATCCTGATTATGTTTGCGTCTTTGGTGGCGATCATATTTATAAGATGGACGTATCTCAAATGCTAGATTTTCATAAAGAAAAATCTGCTGAATTATCAATATCAGCAATACCTATTCCTATTGAAGAAGCACACGAATTTGGAATTATTGAAGTTGACGAAAACTGGAAACTAACTGGTTTTGCAGAAAAACCTCAACATAAACCGAAATCAATACCAGGAAATCCAAATATGTGCTTGGCTTCAATGGGTAATTACATTTTTGATAAAAATATATTACTCAACGCACTTGAAAAAGATGTCGATGTTAAAAAATCTTCGCATGATTTTGGCAAAAACATTATCCCAATGCTTTTAGCAGAAGATAAGAATATTTATGTATACAATTTTGCAAACAACAAATTCTCTGACATGACAGAAGCTGAACGTGGGTACTGGCGTGATGCAGGGACTATTGACGCTTATTGGCAAGCGAATATGGATTTGCTACATGACACTCCTGAATTAAATTTGTATTCAAAAGATTGGCCATTACGTACTTTTAATTACAACTATCCACCAGCAAAATTCATCTGGGAAGTTGGGGATCGTGTCGGTATGGCAACAAACTCAATGGTTTCAGAAGGTTGCATTGTTTCGGGTGGAAGCCTTTCACACTGCATTTTATCACCAAAAGTTCGTGTAAATAGTTATTCACAAATTTACGATAGTATAATCATGGAAAATGTAGAAATTGGTCGTTATTCACAAATAAGAAAAGCGATTATAGACAAAAACGTAATTATACCACCTCACACCAGAATTGGATATGACAAAGAAGAAGATTTAAAAAGAGGCTTTGTTGTGTCTGAAACAGGCATTACAGTCGTACCTAAAGGGTGTAAGCTTTAAAAAACAGGTAATGTAAATTTTTATTAACTTATGCCCAATAAAAGACAATTAATTTTCTTTAGAAACGTTATGTCTTTGGGTAGAAATATATGGCAAATATTAGTTCAATATCATCATCTATAGCAAGCTCCAATTTCGCTAGACACGTCCAAAAAGGCGTTGACACAGCGAAACAAACTGTTGTAGATAGCTTTCCTGAGATTACAGTATCTAGTGAAAAATCTATTGAAAATATTAAAAAATTTGGTCAGAAAATTTCTTCTCCTGAACAAAGAGTTATTTTAGGTGCTACTGCACTAGCCACCCAACCGTTTATCGATGCTAACAATAAGAGAGTTGATGAGAAGACAAGAAAGGTGTCGGTTGCAAGAACTATTGCCAAAATTCTTGTTGCGACAACCACTGGATATCTCACCAGAAAAGGCTGTATCACTGCCATTAAAGCTTGGTCACAAAAACCAGCAAAAGATCTACCTAAATATAAATCAATGTTTATGCCAAATGGCAAAGATTTAAACATTGATGTCAATTCTGATGCCTTTAAGCAATATCAAAACGCAGCAGGCACTATTGCAGCATTAGCTGTAATGACAGTGACAAATTTTGCCATTGACGCTCCATTAACAAAAAAATTAACCAACGTGTTTATAAATAAACACGAAAAAGACGATGCGAAAGCACTTGCCTCTAAGCCAGATGGGGGTAGTGAATGAGTTCGTTAGGAAAAATGTTTGAAAGTTGCAAAAATAGTTTATACAAAAACTATGGTGAAAATCCTGGAACTATGCTTGTGCATACTGGTGTTTTGGGCTGGATACTCTCAGCTATGGCACAAGTTGGTGCTGTTGTTTTTAATGACAAGATTTCTAAAAAAGAAAAATCTTTTTTAATCCCGCAAGAAATCGCTGATGCCTGTGTGAATATCGCATCTTTTTATTTAGTAACGAATTCAGTTAAAAAAATGTCATCAAAACTTATTTCAACTGGAAAACTTGCGACAAAGCCTGTTAGAGAATTTTTAGAAAAACAAAAAATTGACAAACAATCTATAGGCAAAATTGATTTTAATATCGAAAAATTAGATAAATTTTCTGAAATAAAAAAAGATTACACACCATTTAAAAACGGTGTAGAGGTATTGGCGAGTGTTGCTGGTTCAGTATTGTCATGCAATGTGATTACTCCAATTTGCAGAAACAAAATTGCCTCTAATCAACAAAAGAAAACCCTACAAAAAATGAAGCATTATGAAGAAAACAAACCTGCTTCAACAAATAATTATTCCACTACTGACACTCCTCAATATAAACCAAATCAGGTAAGAATGGCTGATTTTCAAAAGATGTCAATTACAAGATTTTCATCTAGTTCATCATTAAAAATATAGGAATTTTATAAGAATACCAACGACACCAAGCATTAGTAGACTAAAGGAAGTTAAAATTATTATAAATGGTTCAACCTGTTGTTTTGGAGAACAAAGCATTTTTTCATTAGTAATATATCTAGAATAATCTTCTTTAATTTCATTTCTAGTTTTGTCAAACGATGCATGTAAAAGCTTTTTGAACTTATACGCTTCCTCTAAATCATGACGAGCTAGTGGGTTTAGGATTGTAACCTTGCGAATTTTGACGTTTTCATCATCGCTCAACTCATTATCAATATATGCTGATAGATTTTTTTTAAATTCTTCATACTGATTATTATCAAAAGGATTTATTGAATTTGCATTAGCTTGCGTATTAGCTTCTGTTTTTAATTTTGAATATTTATCAATAATTGTTTTCATCGCTTCATATTTTGCCTTACAGCTAGGGCAGTTTTCAAGATGTTTTGACACAAAATCATTTAATTTAGAACTTAATTTATCTTCTATATAATATGTAATTAATGCACCTACTTGGGTGCAAGTCAATTGATACTGCATTTTTACTCCTTAAATATATGCTTTTAATTCTTCTTGTAATTTATTTCTAGCCCTTGCTATTCTTGATTTCACAGTGCCAATATTAGTGGCAGTCGCCTCTGCAATTTCGTCATAACTAAGCCCTTGCAATTCTCTTAATATGATGACAATTCTAAACTTATCGGGCAATGCCAATATTGCATTTTTTATAACAACTTCTAATTCTTGCGATATACATTTTTCATGTGGCTTACATTTTTTATCAGGAAGTTGAATTTTTGGGACACTCATATAATCATCTCTAAATTCGTTTTCAAAAGATATCGTGCTTGGTCTACGCCTAGATTTACGAAGCTCGTCATAAAACAGATTTGTAACAATTTGATTAAGCCAACTTTTAAATATTTTAGGGTTTTTTAATGTATGAATTTTTCTAGCAATTCTTAAAAGTGCTTCTTGAGTCAAATCAGATACGTTTTCTCTTTTCTCGCTAAGATATGAGAATGCAACAAAAATATTTTTCTGCTCACGCTTAATAAGCTCTTCTAGTGCCTTAAAATCATCTTGTTGTGCCAATACAACTAATTCTTCAGTAGACATTTTTTTGTAATATATTTTTGTAGACATGGAATATCTCCTTGTTTATATATTACAAAAATCGATAACTATATTGCTTATACTTTAATACATAACCACTAGAGCAAGATTTATATCCCAAATAATAAAAGCCCGTTAACATAATTTGTGACAACGGACTTTTATTCAATTTAATTTCAAATATTAATATATAATTAGTTTTCTAGCTTTTTTAACTTTTTCTGTGCAATTGTTATAATTAAAGCCACAACAGCCAAGCATGCAATACCGATTAATGGTCTAAATCGTATCCAGGCAATAGCTATAATAAACAATGATAATGATAATCCTAAAACTGTTGAAATAGATTTAACGCCAAAATTAACTAAGAAGCTCACAAAAGGAATAACACTTGACAGCACTGAGATTGGAGCAAGGATTAAAGAAAAAGATGCAACCATTAAGATTATACCTAACAGACGCAACCCCCATGTTATTAACATATTATTGTTTCGTTCATTTTGAAACATTTCATCTTTACTTGTTAGTTTACTAGCTACCGATAAAAAAGATTTTCCTTTTTTTGAAGTATAATTCGTAAAACTATTACCATTAACCTGAGCCAGGATTGAAATATTAGTATTTGGAACATAATAATAAGCTATCTTCAAGTCACCAACTTCTGGCAATGAAGAATTTTCACCAATATAAATCTGGTTTTCAGAAACCTCAATAAAATCTGCTTGGCTAGAATTTAAACTATTCTTGTTTAATTTAATCCCACTAGCTAATATATTTGACTGAACTATTCTAGGAAGGATATTCAGATCAAGTGAATTTTTATTTGAAATTTTATTTATTATATTCTCAGGTAAACGAAACGCACCAAAAGCGACATTCTTTGCTATCCAAGTATAGTCTTGCACGTTTATAAGAATATTATTTATATGCTCTGATCTCGCATTAAATTTATCCGAATCTACTGGAGTATTAACCCAATTCTTTTCATACGAATAAGTTGTTGTTTTTGTAGTTGAGCCATCTGAATTTTTTGTTTGTTCTGTTTGCTTTTTCTCAACCCATTGATAGTATTTTGTATCTCTCATTAATTTAATGGCGTTTACGCTAACGCCTGTGACATTATCTTTTAAGAAATCATTTGTCTTAGCCATACCTTGTGCGAACACTAACTCACCATTAAATGACGGTTGAACAGCATTAATATCAGGCATATCTATAACAACACTTTCTGCATCATTAATAGTTTCAATACGTTGAACAGTACGCCCTTCATTCCAATAAAGTAAAATCGGTGCTACTATCAGTAATACTAACCCAAATACAATTCCAAATAACGAATTTTTAATTTTTTGAGCAAAACTAATAGTTGATTTCGTAATAAAATTTTCCTCTTCCATCTATAATCTCTCCTATATATCTCTAACAAATAAATTTTATCATAAAACTTTCTTAATAACTTGCATTTTATAGATAAATTTATTACAATATATATAAGAAGCTAGAATAAGCGAAGTGAGATTTTTAAAAAATATTATGTCAATAACTAAAAAACTAGAAAAAAAGATTAATAAAGAATACAAAACAGGTAATGTTAAAAATGCAATAGAATTATGTCAAATAGGTTTGCAAGATGACCCAACCAATGCTGATTTACATATACGTCTTGGTGATTTGTATCTAGCGTGGCATCTGGATATTTATAATTCTTGTCAATATATTGATGAAGCGATTACTGAATATCAACGTGCTTTAGAAAATTATATCGATTCTGCTGAGATTTATTTTAAAATAGGTCAAGCACATTTCTTCAAAGGTGAATTAGATAAAGCTATAAATTATATTGACACAGCTATTTCAAAAAACCCTAAATTAGCTAAAGCTTATTATTTATTAGCAGAAACTTACACCAAAAAAGCACGTTTTTTAGAAGCACAATTAAATGCCAAAAAAGCTATTCAATACGCACCTTGCAGAAGTTCTTGCGCTCATTATCTACTATCTAGTTTGTATAGTATTTCATCAGCCAGAAGTTTTAAGAACTGGACACTTTCGAAATTTGAATATACTTTATCAATATTAACTTTAGCGTTTGATAAAGTTGCGATAGGTAATGTTTTTAGAGCGATTTCTTATTGGCAATTTTTTCCAATATTATTCAAAGGTTTTTATCTAGTTAGAACAAAAGGCTTGCACGAAGCTATTGACACATACACTGAAGCAATTGAAAAAGCTCCTGGTTTTGTTCCACTATATTGTTTGCTTGGCGATATTTATAGACATTTAGGGCAGTATGAAGACGCTATTACTGAATATAAAATGGCTATCTGGCTTGATAGTTTAAATATTACAGCTTATCGTCATTTATGCTCTGCTTACGAGGAACAAGGTGATTATGATAGTGCTGTTGAAATTTATAAGAAATTGATACAAATCATGCCTAATATGCCTGATGTTCATTCAAATTTAGCAAATATTTTATATGTAAAAGGTGATATTCAATCAGCTATCTCACATTTTCAAATTGCTATTACACTAAACCCTAAAAAACAATGGACAAGTATTATCAATCAAACTTTAGGATTTGTACATCAAGAAACAAACAAAAATATTGACGCAGCTATTAGTTCTTATCAAAGTGCATATTTGCTAACACCTAAAGACATTGATATTTATATCAACCTAGGTAGTGCGTTTTATGACAAAGAAGACATCGATAATGCTCTTACGATTTATCGTAACGCTTTAGACTTAGATCCTAAAAACGCTCAAATTCACTGTAATTTAGGATTTTTACATTGGGGTAAAGGTGATATTGACGAAGCCATAAAAGAATATTCACTAGCTATTGAGTATAATAAAAATTATGATATTGCATACAACAACATGGGTGTAATTTATCTTGATGATCTAGGGCGAGTTACAAAAGCTGTGGAATACTTTAAAAGCTCTATCGAATGTAACCCTAATTATGCTCTTGCACATTTCAATTTAGCTAGAGCAGTTGCTATTACTGGCGACAAAATTGAAGCAGCAAAATTATATCAAATAGCTCAAGATATTAATAAAGTTACTAATGAAATAGACCCACAAGAAATTTTAGATAAAATTAACGCACTATTTAATTAGCAAGATGCTGTAATTCACGTTGATGAATTATGCTGTCTTATTATTAAAATAGTATTTCAATTAATTTACCTCTAAGTTTTCTAATTCAATTGAAACTGGCAATCTAAACCCAAAAGTTGCACCTTTGTTAAGTTCAGAAATAACAAAGACTTTACCAGCATGGTATTTTTCAATGGTTGTTTTAACCAAATGAAGCCCCAACCCTGTTCCTTTCACAGTGTGAGTATTGTTTTCAACACGATAGAACCTATCAAAAACTTTCTTTTGATGTTCTGCTGAAATCCCACAACCATAATCCGTAATGCTAAACTCAACTTCATTTGACACATCTAGGTAATTCATTTTAATGTCAATCACACCATCTTTTGGTGAATATTTAATAGCGTTTGACAAGTAATTTGTGATTGCACGCTGAATGTTATCATAATTAAACAATAAATCCGGTAAATCGTTACCCTTACTTATATTTATTTTAATATTATTTTCCTTAGCCAAAACACCAACCTGCTCAACAGTTTTTTCCACAACTAGTGCTAAATCATTGAGTGATTTTTGCATCTGAGTATTAGACTCCATACGTGAGAAGTCTAAAATATCATTGACCATAGCGTTTAATCTTATAATTTCTTGATTTATTGTTCCAATAAATTCTTTTTGAGTTTGATAATCAAATTCATCACCAAAATTATATAATGTATCGATATAAGTTCTCAACACAGTAACTGGCGTACGTAGTTCGTGAGAAACATTTGATATAAAAGTTGACCTCATAGCGTCAACTCTAGCTTCTTTTGTCATATCAATTAACACAATTATGTAACCCACATAATCTTTATTTCTAGTAAACATAGGTGAAATTATAGATTTTATAACTAATTCATCAACATTAATACTAAATTCAATTGGCTTCTTCTCAATAATCTCTAAAGGAGTATCTTTAAACTCTTCAATTTTATCTTTAAAACAAAAACGACCTTCAGCATCTATATAATTTTGAATTTTATTATCTAAAAGCTGATGATTTTCTACATCTAACAAAGCTTTCGCATGCTCATTTAACATGACGACATTATCATTATTATCGCACACGACAACACCATTTGCGATGCTCATCAATATTGCTTCCATTTTGTTTTTTTCTAAAGTTAATTGCTCAATATTTTGTTCTTCATAAATATGCAATTTTGAAGACATGTTATTAAACGAATTAAATAACTCACGAACCTCGTGGCTAACCTCTTGATTTTCGATAGTATAGCCAAATTTACCAGAAGAAATTTGCTTTACACCATTATGCAAAATCCTTAATTCTCTAGTAATCAAATAAGTATTAATCAAAATAACAAACGCAAAAACTATCCAAGCAACAGAAAAAACAAATAACATAGAAGCCCTTGTTGTTGATGAAATATCATTAATAATACTTCCTGATAGACCTACAGTTACAGAACCAATATTCTCAATTTTGCCATTTTTTGTAATCATCATAGGTGAATTAACGCTAATTGTAGACTTTTTAGATTTTTCCTTTACATAATTTTCACCAGAATAAATGACTTTCCCATTAGCATCACGAAATTCTATCAAAACAATGTCGCTATGCCCCTTTAAAATCATGTTCATATGCGAGCTAAGACTTTTTTCAACCTCATTTTGTGGAATATTTTTAATTATTTCAACACTCTCTATCGCTAGAGTTTTAGAAATAACCTTCCCAAAATTATGATAACCCTCATTTAACTTTTTTTGAATATTAAAAATCGCAAAAATAGCGATAGCCATAATTAAAAACGTACTTAGCAAAAGCCCAAAAATAATTAATTTATTCTGTGTTGTTAAATTTTCTTGTTTAGTTTCCATACTCAAAATTATATCACCCTTAAACGATTTCCACAAACCTATAGTTTATTTACCAAGCTCGCATGCTTTTTGTGTAGTTTTGTCAATGACATCAAAAAATAACTCATCAGACTTTTGTTCATTCATGACTGAAACTCCAACAAAAGTGCAACCACCCTTAGTTGCAACATTATTAACCAAAGTTTGCACCTCAACCTCTCCACGATTTTCTATCATTTTCGCAGAACCGATTGCTGTCTGAGTAGCCAATAATAATGATTTTTCATAATCTAAACCTAATTTTTCGCCAGCCCTAGCAATTTCTTCAATTATTTTATAGAAAAAAGCTGGTCCAGAACCAGAAATAGCAGTTACAATATCGATTTTATCTTCGCTAACTTCAATACATTTGCCAATTTTAGACAACAAATTCATAACAAACTCAATATCACCATCTTTAGCAAAAGTCCCCTTGCAAACCCCACTCATACCTTCTAAAACCAACGCTGGAGTGTTTGGCATAACCCTTACTACACGATTTTCACCAACAATATTTTCAATCTTATTAATAGATACGCCAGCAGCGATAGAAACAATCAGTTTTTCGCATGTCAATTCAGATGCAATTTCACTTAAAACCTCTTCCACATAACATGGTTTTGTGGCGATCACAATGACATCACAATTTCTAGCCAAAATTCCATTGTCAGTCGTTACTTCAATATTAAGAGCATTTTTAACTTTTAATGCGTTATCCTCGCTTATCTCTGCAGCTAAAATCTCATTTTCAGCCAAAAACCCAGTAGAAAGCACACCTTTAATGATAGCACTCGCCATTTTTCCACATCCAATAAAACCAATTTTGTAATGTTTGTTCATAAAACTCCACCTAAATCCTTTTTTTATGTTGACTAATATTTATTTTTCATTTAACATATACATTATACGATAAATATAAATAATAAAAAAGGAATACAAAAATGAGACGCACACTAGAAGGAACAAAAATTAAAAGACAACGTGTAAGTGGTTTTAGAGCAAGAATGTCTACACCAGGTGGACAAGAAGTGCTTAACAGACGCCGTTCACGTGGTCGTCACAGAATCGCTATTTTGGCTAAGAAACGTGCTTAGTTGTTAGTTCTTGGAACAAAAAATCATGCTTCCAAAACAATATCGATTAAAAAACAAATATGCATTTAATGCGACATATAAAGTTAAAAACTCCTCCCACAAGGGTGGAGTAACTTTGTTTGTAGGTAAGTTGAAAACTTCAGATTTCGCCACCAAAATTGGTTTTGTTGTTAGTAAAAAAACGCATAAACGAGCTGTAAAGCGTAATCGATTAAAAAGACTGATGCGTGAAAGTTATCGACTACTTATAAAAAACTCCCAAACGGGCAACGCCGACAAATATATTTCATTAATTTTCATAGGCACTGAAAACGCTTTAGGGAAAAATTTTTTTGAAATACAAAATATTATGAAAAAGTTAGTTGACAATATCAAATAAAAATATTAAATTATAAAATTACAGATACGAATAAGGAAAATTTATGTTTGAAGGTGCTTATACAGATCCTCTATATCACGAAAAAAGGATTATGCACGACACAGTTTCGCCTCAAGAAACTTCTGGCATAATCGAAGGCACAGAAGCTTTTTTTCGTTATTCACTAAGATCATCAGATTATCCAACATTAGTTATTGCTGAACCAATTATCGATGAGACTGGAAATGTTATCCCTATCGGTCATTACGAATTAGCACTAACAGACGAGCGTGATTTGTTGATATTGATAGAATCAAAAGTTGCTCGTGCAATTATCCCAGTAATCCAAATAGAAGAAGACGCTAGCGAAGAAGACAGGCAAGAAGATATAAAAAAACAAACAACTATTGAAGATCGCCAACGTGAGATGATTAATAAAAAACGTGCAGCTGTCGAGATGACGCCAGACGAACCACAAACTTTTATGGAAGCAAGTATTGAATACGTCAAAGACGGTGAATATTATTTAGTAAAATACCAAAACGGTACAATCCGAGCATGGGGAGCATTTAAAGGATAAGAGATTTACACAATTATTCTCACTATCTGCTACATACATTATTTTAAATGTTATGTATAATTAAATAAATAAAGCTGCATTTAAAATAAAATGCAGCTTTTAATTTGTTGGCTTTGTAAATATTATTCTTTACAAAGTATATACACACTGGAATTATAACGTGCTTTTTTTGTTATTGAATCACCATAACTTGTGTAGGTAGAACGAAAACTTCTGTCAAATGCTAAAGAAGATGTGTAATAATCACTAGCCCAAATAGCTGAATTTGTTATTGATAATGTTGAAAGGACTTCCGTATAAACTGGTTCGCCCCAATATGTACTTTGAGAACCGGCTAAAGTAATATCATACACTTCATTTGCGATTATCATTAAATCTTCAGCTGACACAACATAATCAACACCACCACACTGTGCGACTGCTCCCGCCCAATAGTCAGCATTAGAACAATCAGTAGTCGAACAACACTCATCAATCCCTAAATCGTCTTTTTGTGCCATGCACTCAGAATATGTCAACGCACTAGCTTGAGTAGCCGTAGTTGTAATACAAGAACCATTATCTAGCCTTTTAACACAATCAATAACTGCATTATAAGTGTTAACGTCATTTCCTGCCGTATTTCTGCCTTTTAAACCGTTTAAATCATAAACTAATGATACACAATTGCCAGCTTTCGCTCTATCAGCACCACCATCATAAGGGTCTAACCAGTCGCAACCGTCTTTGTAATTCAATATCGCATGAACCCCATCAGCAAAAATTACACCAATATTGTTCTCAAACAAATCTGCTTTAATCGCAATCGTGCCAATATCCATTCCTGTTGCTAAATCATCTTCGGTCGTTAAGTCTTGAGTGCTTGTATGAATAATGTCAGCAAAACAATCCGTCAATTCATCATTATCGCAAATTACATCAATTTTTAAATATTTTCCCAATTCATCAACAAAATCTGTCGCACTAGAATATCCAGTAAGTTTTTCATGAAATCTCATCTGATTCATCGCTTCTTCAAGTCGACCATCAAATAAAAGTTTTTTCTTAGCAAGAGCTTCTGATTGGTAATTGCTAAACAATGTAGGCAAGGTCATCGCCGATACAACGCCGATGACACCTAAAGTAATAAGCACCTCTGCAAGCGTAAAAGCCAGTCGTTTTTTGTTAATAAATTGCATTTAATCCACTCCTAATTTTCATCTTCGCCATGCTCAATTGAGCATGGCTTATTGTATATATAACATTAAAATACATATTATGCAAATGAATAAGTTCAAAGATAAGAAGAAAATATTATTAGAAGCTGTTGCAAAGGTGGTATATGAAAGCCGAAAAAAGAAAAATATCGGCATTCAATTATTATCATATGAATATGATTTACCAAGTATGTCATTGCAAAAAATAGAAAAAGGGTTGCGTGATCCCCAACTATCAACTATTTGGAAAATAGCAAACGCTTTAGATATGGATTTTGAAGATTTCATAAAAAAAGTAAAAAAGAATTTACCTTCTGGATTTAATTTGTTTGAAAATTAATATTATATTATTTCTCTAAGGGGTTGCAATTAAAAAATTTTTGTTTGATAATAAATATATCGAGTAAATAACGCGGGATGGAGCAGCTCGGTAGCTCGTCGGGCTCATAACCCGAAGGTCATCGGTTCAAATCCGGTTCCCGCAACCAATTATAACAAGGCTTTTAGAAATTTCTAAAAGCCTTGTTGTTTGTCTTTTGTGTAATTGTAAGTCAAAAATGACTATGACTAAAAAGTACTGTTCCTACAAAAAAGTACCACTAGCCGAACACCTTATGTGTTGGGCGTTTTAGCGATTTTAATTAGCTCGGAAATTATTCCTACTAAAAAGTACCACTTACACTGTCATTTTATCGTCTATTTTTTGTCATCAATAAGTTTTAAAAAATTGCTCAATGTTTACAGTGGTTTACGATTGAGGCTGATGACAATGCGAAGTGGTACAAATTTGTCGGAATAGTTTTTTTTAGTTAAAGTGGTACATCAATTATTCCTACAAAAAAGTACCACCCTTTTTAAAATAATGATGTAAAAAGACACAAGGTTTAGGAATTACGCAAACCACCTTGAAACTCGCACAACGATTAATAAAACACCCCAAAAAATAGTTTGCGAAAAACTTATAAATCTATCAAACGGAACTTTTAATTTCAAAAATATCGTTTGGTAAAAAGTCTAGCAAGGTTCTTTTCCGACTAAAATCAGTTATCTTTCCGACTTTGAGTTCATAAAATTTACTCTCAAGTGGTTTATGAAAAACCATTTTACACAATTAAAATTTTCATAAATTGTCCCCTAACGGAACCATTTTGCGGAACCAAACGGAACCCGATTTAATTCCATGCCTTTGGCTTCTACAAACATTTTAAAAGTCAAATGAACAATGCAATGTTTTTTACTTTGCACCGTTCATTGCAAAATGCAATGAATAATTCATTGCACCATTCATTTGAAAAAGGATGTCGAAATATGCCTATACTAATTTATGGAAAAACTATGGATTACAACCAAAGAACTTGCTCAAATCAAAAACATTTCTGATCGTGCAATTAGAAAAGCAATCGCACAAGATAAATATGTTGTAAGAAAAAACTCCCGAACTTATCAAGTTCTCGTCTCAAGTCTAGATGAGCAAACGCAAGAATTATTAAATCAAAATAATCCAAATCCCGATAAAATACCTTCTGAAAAAGAAAAGCAACTTGCACTTGCAAAATTCAGCTTAGTAGAAAAATTCAGAAAATATCGTAGTGAAAACACGAACAAAACTGAAGCTTCAAAGGATTTTTTAAACCTGTATAACCAGAAATTTATTCATCAAGATATTTACGAAATTTTAAAATCGACTAGTCTTGGCACGCTTTATCGTTGGGATAAAACATTGAAAGCGAACAATAATGACTATTCTTCGCTAATTAATAACTATGTCAGTAAAAATAAAGACACTTCGATTTTGAAATCTGAAGAACAAGAGATTTTCCTTAGCTTACTACTGCACAACAACCAAATCAATATTGGTAAAGCTATTAAATGGACGAAAAACATTTTGAAAGAGCAGGATTTCAATGAATTCGCAAGTGATAAAACGTATCGCAGATTTGCTAACAATTACAAGAAAAAGCATTATGATAAATGGATTTTTGCACGTGAAGGGGGTAAAGCTCTAAAAGATAAAGTTCTGCCATATATAAGTCGAGATATTTCAAAATTAGAAGTTGGCGAGGTCTTAATCGCTGACGGGCATAGACTTGCGTTTCAAGTACTCAATCCTTTTGATGGCAAACCAACTCGTCCAATGCTTATCGCATATCAAGATTGGAAGTCTGGAGCGCTAGTCGGTTTTGAAATAATGTTAGAAGAAAATACGCAGTGCATAGCCTCAGCCCTAAGAAATTCAATAATAAATTTGGGCAAAATTCCAAAATTCATTTATCAAGATAATGGCAAAGCGTTTAAGGCTAAATATTTTATTGAAAAAGGAATGCTTTCTGGAATATTTGCCAAATTAGGTATTCAACCAGTTTTTGCGAAACCATACAATGCAAAAGCCAAATCAATTGAAAGATTTTTTAAAGAAATGCAAGATGGGTTTGAGCGATTTTTACCTTCATTTATGGGTTCTAGCATTGATAATCGACCAGCATATTTGAAACGTAATGAAAAAATTCATCAAAAATATCATAACGATTTTATGCCAACAATCGAGCAGACAATTGAGCTTTTGCACAAGTGGTTAGATTTTCATTATTCTCAACCTTGTCCGAACATGAAGGGGAAAGCCATTGGCGAAGTCTTTTTTCAAGGCAGAGGAACTGGTGTTGATATTGAAAAATTGGACGATTTGATGATGGCAACTCAGATTAAAAAAATAGGACGAAATGGTATAAGATTTTTGAAATCAGATTATTTTGACGAAATTTTGTATGGGCTTCGAGAAGAAGTTTTGATAAAATACAGCCTTTTTGACTTGTCATATATTAAAGTCTACAAAAAAGACGGTGCGTTTTTGTGTGTTGCAAAACGGCTAGAAAGCTTAAATCCGTTAGCTAATTACATTGGCGAAGCGAAAGACGTTGAGGATTTAAAATATCGGCTTAAGCAACAAAAAAAGTTGGAAAATCAAACGGTAAAAGATTATTTGAAATCTTTCAAAAAAGAAGAAATTTTTCTGCCAGTAATTCAAGAAATAGAACTCGATGTACCTGAGTGCAAGAAAATAGTGCATTTTGAAGAAGAAGTTAAGCAAAAAAACAATCAGGTTTTTGAAAATAAATTTGAAAAATATGAATGGCTATTATCTCAAAAAAACCTTCAAGAAAAAGATATTAAATGGATAGAAAATTATAAAAATACAAGTGAATACAAACTGATTTTTGAAAACAAACAAGAAAGGAAAAAAGCAATATGAAAAGAGTTTTCGTAAAAACAAAAAACATCAAATCTTTTATTGCGGTTGCAACAAGATTGAAAAACATTCAAGGAAATTTACCCAAAATGGGACTAATTTATGGCGAGCCTGGATTAGGTAAGACAAATGCGATTTTGTGGTGGGCAATTCAGCAAGATGCAATACTTTTAACCGCAAAAAATGGAATGACCGCTCGATGGTTTTTGTCAGATTTAGTTTCAGAGCTAGGTGAAACACCTTTGTATCAGCGTTGTGATCTTTTTGAACAAGCTGTAAAAAAACTTATTGAAAAGCCTAGAATGTTGATTGTTGATGAAATTGATTATCTAGCTGGCAAAGATGCTGCGATTGAAACTATTAGGGATTTACACGACAGATGTGGAATTCCAGTTTTGATGATTGGAATGGACAATGCTGATAAAAAATTGAGCAGGTGTAAGCATTTTTTTGACAGAATTGTTGAAATATTCCGCTTTACGTCGTTTGATTTTGATGACGTAAAAGATATCGTTAACCAATTAAGCGAAGTAAAAATAGATGATGAAGTTATTGAAATTATTCATCAAAAAGCCAATCGATTTAGACAAATAGTAAAATTAATTTTGAAAATTGAAAATTTTGCACTAACAAATGATTATGAAGTAATAACAAGAAAGGAGCTTGCTTGGTAACATGGATAAAAGAAGATCGCCAAAAATTGTAATGAAAATTGCCAAAAAACTAGGAGTTTTTTGTCTTGAAGATGTGGAAACTTTGACAGGGTTTTCAAAAGTAGATACGACTTGGGTTTTAGAAAAATTAGTCGAACTAAAACATTTAAAATATGAAAATAACTGCTATATTTATATCAACAAAGAGCCGAAAATTAAAGAATATAATCCGCCAACTGATTGGACTCTTGAAATGCTTCCATTCCCAATTAAAAAACCAAAGGTTATGTATTTGAGGCGGCTGAACGAGATTAAAGGTTACGCAAATTTCTATTTTGCACCGCCTAGAGTGAAGAAGCCTATCCACAGGATTTTGACAGTTTTAAAAGAAGGTCACGGTGCTGGTAGCAAAAAACTTGCACAGATATTAAAAAAACATAACATGGCTACTGCAACCTATTACAAATATCGCGATGAAATATCGCAAAATGGGTTTGATAATATTTTAAAGAAGTATGATTATGAACCTGGTGAGATTTATTATTTCTTCAAGGAATATTATTTGACAACGAAAAAATATACTGAACAAGAGGCTTGGGAACTAGCTATAACAAGGTTTGAAAAAATGCTTCCATATAATATGGTCGTTGACCGAAAAAAGATTTCTTCTCCGACGCAAATGCTAAAACGGTTGAAAAATGAATATATAGGTCAGGGGCTGAAGAAATTTAGAATAGCTGATTTTTCTCAATTTGACTTAGAAAGCATCATACCCTATGAATTTGAAAAATAAAACAAGGAAAAAGCAACATACGACGCCTGAGAGTTCTCAGGCGTTTTTAATATTTCATGATAATATTGTTTTATGAAAAAGTTTTTGATAGCGAGTTTAATATGTTTGACCGCTCAAGCTGGAGCGTTTGCGGTTGCGCAAGAAACTCCAGCTGTCGCGCAAGAAACCACACAAAGTAAGCGCTTTTTATCAAAAAAAGAACAATTGTTGAAGAAGTTAGACAAAGAAAAAATCTTGTTGTTTTTTGTCGATCCAGTCAATAAAAAACATCCAGAAAACAAGTGCGAAAACGATGCTTGCGTGTCGCTTGTTGCGCTCATCGACAACGCTCAAACCTCAATTGATTTCGCGATTTACGGAATTGCAGGACAAGACGAAGTCTTTAACGCGATTTTGCGTGCGAAATCGCGCGGTGTAAATGTTCGTGGTGTCACAGATAAAAACAGTAAAAATAGAAATCCTTACCCAGACACTGTCCCATTGATGAATGAATTATCAACAATGAAGACGGATTACAAGCAAATAGATGATTTTACCCCTGTTAGAAAGGATTATATTCAACAAATTGAGTATGTTATAAACGGTAAAACAGTTTCGGCAGATTTTGTAAACAAGGGAATCAAAGATTACAACGAATCAATAATGCACAATAAATATTTTGTATTCGATAATGAATACGTCTACACAGGGTCGATGAACGTCAGCTCGTCTTGTGTTAATTATAATTCAAATTCTTCTGTTGCAATTAAATCAAAAGAATTAGCGCAAATTTACACAGAAGATTTTGAACAAATGTACAATGAAAACAAATTCCACAAAGAGAAGACAAAATTAAAATCGGAAAATGATATAATTGTTGACCAAAACACTTCTGTTAAAGCGTTTTTGTTGCCTGAAAATCGTTCAACATATTACAAAATTAGTGAATACATCAAAAACGCCCAAAAATATATTTATGTTCCAATGTTTTTCTTTACGCATTCAAAGTATCCTCAGGATTTAATAGACGCACATAATCGCGGGGTTGACGTACGATTAATAATCGACGCCACATCGGCACAAACTGGTTATTCAAAGCATGAAATTTTCAGAATGGCTGGCATACCTGTAAAAATAGAAAATTGGGGTGGTAAAATGCACCAAAAATCCATGATTATTGATGATGAATATATTTTAATTGGCTCAATGAATTTTACAAGTGGTGCACACTACACAAATGATGAAAATTCGCTTTTGATTAAAAACACACAGATTGCACAAGAATTTAAAGCACATTTTGAATACTTGTGGGATTCAATTCCTGACAAATGGCTGACAGATAAACCCAAACCTGAAAGTTGTGACTCGTATAATTCTTGCGTTGACGGAATCGATAACGACCACGACGGTTTGCGTGATGGCGAAGATCCTGATTGTAAAAGAAATTAAAAGTAAGATATTAAATTGCAAATTGATACCTTTTTGCAAATTTTGTTTTTTCTTGCATAATCTTCTTTGATTTTTATAATATTTTCAGATTTAATAATATCGCTCAATCTCATATCAATATTAAAGCCATATAATTTTGAACCGTCTTCGTTATCTTTTTCATATTGCATTGCTTTAAAATATAATTCGGGGTGATTTTCGTATAGATTAATCCAATCCATTTTTGATTGATAAAAACAAAAATAGCACCCTGAGCGCTTGCGCCATTTATAATAATCCGAGTAGCCAATGCCATTGTTTACAAGTATATCTTCCACATCTGATTTACATATTCCAAATTCTTGAAACGGAAATATTGTTTTTAATTTATCGTTTTTCTCTGTCGATAATCCGCGTCCTAACTCATCTGCGCGAATTCCAACATAAGTTTTAATAATTGCATCAGGTGAAATGTTTTTCAACTTTTTATCAATATATTTTTTATAAACATTAATTTTCAATTCCACTGTACACCAGCGATTGACAATTGACGGCAAAAATTTTCTGGTTTGATACAAATGGTCGAAGGATTTTTCAGGTTTTAAGCGGGTGATTTTTTTGTTGAGGAAAACTTCTATTTTGTTTAAATAATCGTAAGTTTCGGGGATTTCGCATTCAGTGTCGCAAAAAACAAGCTCCATTCGCTCAAAGATTTCGGGGTTGTTCTCTTTCATAAAAAACGCAAGCGCGGTACTGTCCTTCCCACCACTTAAAGAGAGAATATGATGAACCTTTACGTCGTTGCGAGCGTGAGCGTGGCAATCCAGCTTTTGAGCTTTTGTATCTTGCCCTTCGGGGGTCGCTCGCTGCGCTTCGCTCCATATCTTATTAATAGAGTTAAAATCCTGTTTTTGGGTGGTTGATTTATTGAAGTCTATTTGGGTCGCTTCGCTTCGTATCGTGTTAGTTAATGCAGGTATTTGTTTTTCGACCGTAGTTTTTTTTGAATTGGATATAATTTTTTTCATTAGAATTTGTTCCTTTTTTTGGTTTGGAACAAGGTTGAAATTTTATGCAATTTGTATTTTAAGCGTTTGACATGTCCTATTATACCAATTTTTTCGCAACCTGTAAAGCATTTTTCTTTGCGCAAAGATAAGCTGTCAGCAATACCGTTTAAAAACCGTTTAAATTCGCCGACATTGAATGTTTTTATACATCTATACACTTTAGTTGCTAAAATTATTTTATTAGCCTTTTTAAGGCATTTAATCCAGATTGTTATTTTCAAAATTCACACAAAAAGAATTTATTATATCTGCATTATTTCTTATCAAGCTAATTATTGGCAATATATTTTCAAGTGCTTCGATTTCAACTTGAGTTAAGCAAAAATGTTCAATGACCACACTTGTATGATACAAATTTCTAGCAGATTTAAATATCAGCTGCAACTGTTTTTGTGTAAGATTGTATGTTTTAATATCTTCCATGCCTGTAACCTCCTTAGGTACAAACACATTACAACGAAAGCTCCTGACAAAGTCTTAAAGAAGATAAAAGAGTAACATTTAAACACAATTATCTATATGCCCCTCTTGATTTATAGATATTTATATTGTTTGTATCATAGCCCATTTCAATTAAAAGGCTTTTAACCTGTTCTATGCTAATATTATTTTTGGGACCAATTCCAATTTCTTTAATTAAAGATTTCTCAAAAGAATAACAAAAATAAGAAACATTGTCCGATATTTTATTTTTTCGCTTTCTTCTTTCGGATATAAAACCATTACTTGAATCAATGCCTCCAGGCATATCTCCTAAAACTTCGGGCATTCCAGGCGTATACAATATTCTATATTCATTTTCGGTTTTATACCAATCACTTTTAAAAACAAATGCCAATTTTGATAAAAAATGACATATGTCAGAAATTGGAAATTTTTCTTCAAACATTTTTGTTAAAAGTTTTTCTATTTGAGCCTCATGAAAGATTACATCATAATTTATTTTCAAGAACGCTGTACAGCAATCTGGCACCATTCCTGCATATAACCTTTGAGGCAAACCTCTCGTAAGCGTCAACTGAGTCGTATCGATCCCTATTGAATAACCTTGACAATCGTCGGAATATAATATCCACTGGTTTTTATCATCTCTCTGATTTGAAAAAGATACAGAAAAAGCTTCATCTATATTAATTCTAAAATGATTTTTCATTTTTATAAAAAAATCAGCCCATTCTTGATTTATTTGATATTTTTGAACATAGTTATTAAATAGATTAAAAAAATAACTAGATTCCATTTCATCATTAGTATAAAATAAGGATGATAGCCAAAAACATTCATTTTCAAGGATTCCAGTAAAAGCATTATTATTACAATAATGATAAACTATCCCTGGCTCACTATTAGCAGGAGGAACTATTTGGGGCTCTTCGCCCATTACGCAAAGATTTGGAAATATTTGGTTATCATTTAAAGTAAATACACTTTCAAACATTACAGGATTTTTAAATTCATACATTGGCTGTTATCCTTTTTGGATGCTTATAATCTTTTTTGTAATAGTTTTGCATTAAATTGTTCATAGAAGTTAATTTATCCCTCTAATTTGTCGCAGAATTGCGTAAGCTCTTCTATTTTTGCGACAATTCGTTTTTGTTCTTCAAGTGGTGGCAGTGGGATAACCTTTGGACATAGCATCGGAACCGTCAACTGTTTAACTGCAGTTCCTGTTCCATTTTCTGATAAAAAAGTAAGTAGATATTTTAGGTACACCATATTAATGTTTTCATTCGGGATTAGAACTAAAAGACGAACAATTGGAATATAATTTGCTTCACGAATACAGACAAATCCCATCGTGCCTCTGCCTGAAACTGTTATGCTTCTTTGTAATATGGTAGGTTTGTCGGAATAACCTAAAATTCCATTATTTTTTTCACCATTAGCAATTACGGGGTATATATTTTTTTCCGTTTCGTTCTGTGTGAAATTTTGAGGTTTATCCCCACCTGCACAAATTATGTTCAAAACTTCTTGTAGCCTCACCCATTCCCAGCCTTGTGGAAGTTCGTATGGGATTTCGTCTTTTGCAATTGGTGGCAGTGGTTTTTCTTTTTTAATTTTGCCATCTTTAATCAGCTGTTCTTTTTCAGCTTTGATTCTTTTTAACAACTCGCTTGCAGGTTCGTCTGTTGGGTCTTGCTCAACTAGTTTGCCTTGTACTGCGTGTTGCAAAATAGATTGACGAAGCTTTTTAGGCAAGGTTTTGTTAAGCTCTGTTAGCTGGGTTTCATTTTTTGCATACTCATCAACCAAAGGTAAAATCTGCTCCAACTTTTCCACAATTCGCTTTTGTTCTTCAAGGGGAGGTAGTGGGATAATCGATTTAGCAATTTTATCTAAAACCCAATTTTTATTTCCAACACCTTTAGTATTGTTTTTAGCTTGCTCCGATAAAAGCGGACTGTATATTAAATGGTATAAATACTGTACGTCAACCAATGATTGATTAAATTTCATTAAAGCAACACTTACAAATAAACTAAATTCAATATCAGTATCAACGATTACTGGAACACCAGTTGTGCCGACTTTGGTTACCAACAAATCACCTTTTTCTGGGTTACATCTTTTAAATAATTCTTTGTGTTCAATTTCAGAAACAAATTTTGTATTTGAAAAATCTAATTTACCAGAACTCATATCTTTTACAGACAAAAAGGGCACGCCAAAAGAAACATACTTGGGGGTGTAATGAGTACCATCAGTCAATTTTATTAAAATAGAACCTAATCTCACCCACTCCCAGCCTTGTGGAAGTTCGTATGGAATTTCGTCTTTTGCAATTGGTGGCAGTGGTTTTTCTTTTTTAATTTTGCCGTCTTTTAGAAGCTGTTCTTTTTCGGCTTTTATTCTTTTTAAAAGTTCACTTGCAGACTCATCTGTCGGGTCTTGTTCAACTAACTTCCCTTGCATTGCATATTGTAATATAGCTTTTTTTAAATCTTGTGCTTTCAACTATTTTTCTTCCTTAGCTTTTTTTGCTATCAACTTTTGGTTTTTTTTCACGCTTTCAATAAAGTGTTTTTCGATATCAGATAGCTCATCTTTTTTGAGTTCTTTATATTTTACAAGCTCTGCCAGTGCTTTATTGTCCGCTTCAAGCTTGGTTATTGTACCAGCATTTTCTAGTAGCTCGCTTCCTGACATTTTTATAAAATTGTCCAATTTTAAAATCCAATCTTTCATAGTCATTGGAATTTCTCGAATTGCTTGCAATTCTGCAAATTCTAAATAAGCAGAGGTTATTCTGTTCAAAATATTTAACTCTTTTTCATCAAGATAATTTTTAGCCACAGTAACTTCATCTTTTCTTGGTTGTTTTCCCTTGATTGCTGTTAATCCCATATTGTTTTTTAAACTATCGGCTCTTAGATAAATTATTTCAGCAGCAGTATGTCCATGAGCAGCAAAATGCATTTTGTTTTGTACAACTTTAAAAAACAACTTTGTTTCTTTGGCTTTTTCGCTATAATCAGAGCTTGTTGCATAAATGTCAAGTATTTGTCTGTAAAAAACTTTTTCTGAACTTCTGATATCACGAATGCGTTCTAAAAGTTCTTTCCAAGCTCCCCCACCGCCAGATTG
This sequence comes from Candidatus Gastranaerophilales bacterium, assembly GCA_044432945.1. Lineage (GTDB taxonomy): Bacteria > Cyanobacteriota > Vampirovibrionia > Gastranaerophilales > Gastranaerophilaceae > JAWXUD01. The sequence goes on along the minus strand of JAWXUD010000009.1, from coordinate 5,264 downwards.
TTTAAGTAATTCATCGTTCATCGCAAATCCTTTAAGCATGTATTCTTTTAGAATTTGGGTTGCCCAAATCCTAAATTGAGTGCCACGCAAAGACCCCACTCTATAGCCCACTGATATTATGACATCTAAGTTATAATATTTTGTATTATAGTTTTTGCCATCACTTGCAGTTGTTCGGAAATTCCGAACAACTGAATCTTCACTAAGTTCGCCATCTTTAAAAATATGTGATATGTGTTCGCTTATATTCGCTTTACTTGATTGAAATAACTCCACCATTTGCCCTTGATTTAGCCACGCGGTTTCACTATCAAAACTCACATCAATACGGGTCTTTCCATCTTGTGATTGATAAATTATTATATTGTCTTCCATTTATTTCCCCTCAATCATTTCTTTAAGTTGAGCTAAAATTCCATCGATATTTTTGTCAATCAATTCTCTTTTTTCTTGATATTTCTGTATCAACTCCATTGGAGGCAAAACTTCTTCCTCTTCATAAGGATAGCCACACAAATCAAGGTTATAATTGCGTTCTTTAATTTCTTGGATAGAATATTTTTTCGCTTTATCAAAATTATCAATAGTAATCTCTTGGCGATTATTCCACCATTCAATAACCTCTTTAAAATGTTCTTTTTTCATAGGTTTTGTCTTAGAAAAATTCTTGTAACCTTCTGGCATATCCATTCTATAAAACCAAGTATTTTTAGTTGGCTCACCTTTAGTGAAGAACAACAGGTTTGTGTTAATTGAAGTATAAGGGGCAAAAACGCTTTTTGGAAGCCTGATGACCGTATGCAAATTGCACTCATTCATCAATTCTTCTTTAATTCTTGTTTTAACACCTTCTCCAAATAATGCACCATCAGGAAGAACAACCCCTGATCGACCTTGTGGTTTTAACATTTTCATTATATATACCAAGAATAAATCAGCTGTTTCTTTTGTCCTGAAGCTTGCCGGGAAATTACTTTCAATACCAGCTTCTTCAACCCCGCCAAAAGGAGGGTTTGTTAGTATGCAATCAACTCTATCTTTCGTAGATATACCACTAATTGGTGTTGAGAGCGTGTTTTTTCTTTGAATATTATTTGGAGTATCAATCCCATGTAAAATCATATTTGTTAAACAAAGCTGATGGGGCAATGGCTTTTTCTCAATCCCATTAATGCTGTTATTAAGAATTGCACTATCTTCTTTAGTTTTGACTTGTTTCTTCAAGTGTTCAATAGAGCAAGTTAAAAATCCGCCCGTACCGCAAGCGGGGTCTAAAACGCTTTCACCAAGTTGAGGGTTTACCATATCAACAACAAATTGTGTAACTGCACGAGGGGTATAGTATTCACCTGAATTACCTGCAGATTGCAAACTTTGCAACAGTTGCTCATAAATATCGTTAAAAAGGTGTCTATCTTCTGAAGAATTAAAATCAATTTCGTTAATTTTATTAATTACTTGCCTTAAAAGCGTACCAGATTTCATGTAGTTATAGGTATCTTGAAAAATATTGGCAATTAAGCTTGCTTTATCGCTTCCATCAAGTTCTTTAAGTCCAGTGAATAATTCAGTATTAATAAATTGAATAAGCTCATCGCCAGTAATTCCCTCATCATCTTTTGCCCAAGTTTGCCATCTTAAATTTTCTGGTAACGGAGATTTATAGTCATCTTCCATCATCTCATATTCTTCTTCTTTATCGGCGAATATTTTTAAAAACAACATCCAAACAATTTGCGATAGTCTTTGAGCATCACCATCGACCCCAGTATCTTTTCTCATTATATCTTGTATTGATTTTATTACACTTGTTATATTTGGCATTATTGCTCCTTTATTTTAAAAGTTTTTTGTTTAATTCTTTAAATTCTGTGATTGTGTTTGTAATGTCCTCTCTTGAGGACAATAAATTTTTCTTATGTTCTAACATATCTATTGCAGTATCAGCATTTAAACCATATATAATGTTTGCTGGTTTTGTTTGTTTTATAAAAAAATCTATTTTGAATTGTATATATTCAAAAATTTCAAATCTATATTTTTGAGTTTTTTCTAACAATTTATTTATAATGATTTCTTGATTATCATTTTCAATAAGCCAATTTTTCATAGATAAAAGGCATTCTCCAAAGACCTCTGATAGTTCATTATCAATGAACTTGTATTCTACCATTAATTCATTTTTTGAAACATCTTGTGAAATATTCTCTCTATTTTTCTTAGAAAATATTGTAGACTCTAATTCATAATATTGTAAATCCTGCATATATTTATTTAAGGATTCAAATAATAATACTAGACATTTGCGTTTTTGTTCATCTTTCCAAGATGATTTTACTCGCCAAGCGATTAGAGCCAAGGCAACTGTTGCTATCATCATTAGAAAAGTTGATATTGCCATTATCCAATTAGTAATATCTAATTTATTGATAGTTGCGTATAAAAAAATAAGTAACATTATAAAAACAAATAAAATAAAGAGGGTTTTTTCGATGTTTTTACTCATTAAGCTACCTCATTAGTGAAAAGTTCTTTTTCTAATTCTTTAATAGCTTCTTCATATTTTGATCTGCCACCGAATTCGTTTACAATCTCTATTGGTGTTCCAAATTCATCAAATGGGTTTATTCTTAAAATATCCTTGCTCTCGATTTGAGCTATTCCATCATCGACAAATTTATCAATAAGAGCGTTTAAAATAGCTCTTGCTTTATCTGAATACTTGCCAAAATAATTGCGTTTTTTAATATTTTCTGCTCGCTCTTTTCTTGATAATGGTGGCATATCAAAAGCCACGTGACAAATTAAATCGAACACGCTCAGTTCTTTTCCTGTTTTGGATTTAACTTCTTCTTTTAATTCTTCTAATAAAACACCTTGTTCCAATAATTCATTTTCAATAACAGATTTTTTATCTGCTTCTGACCATTTTTTGATAAATTCATCCATTGAACCATATTGAGAATAAATAGTTTTTTTTGTGTAATCAACAAGGCTTTCTGTAATCAATTGCCCATCTTTGCCATAATATTGAACACGCTCGCCAACTTGAACAACTTCAATGCCGTTTACATAAAACTTTTTAACGCCGTTATCAACATCCGTGATATCTATATCAGGTGGAAGCTCAACAACTTTTTCTTCATTATCAAGATTTTCAATTATATCTTCATAATCTTTTTGAGTTGGTTGTTCATCTTCAACCCAAATATCTTCATCTTCGCCCGTTTCGTCAACTTCTTTGATTTTTACAGGTTCGCCATCAAAATCTTTATCTTCAAAAAGTCTTGTTACACCTCTAAAATCAAGAATAGTAAAATACCATTTCCCAAAATCTGGTCTTAATCTTGTTCCACGCCCAATAATTTGTTTAAACTCAGTCATTGAATTTATGTTGCTATCTAGCACAATTAATTTACAAGTTTTTGCGTCAACACCTGTTGTCATAAGTTTTGATGTTGTAGCAATAACTGGATATCTATTTTCAGGGTCTATAAAATTATCGAGTTCTTTTTTACCCTCATCATTATCGCCTGTGATTTGCATAACATATTTTTCGCATTTGTTATACAAATCCGCATTTTCATTAATCAAAGCTGTTCGCATACGGTTTGCGTGGTCAATATCAACACAAAAAACAATAGTTTTATCAAATCTGTCTGTATTTTTCAAGTATTGTGAAACTCTTTTGGCAACAAGCTCTGTTCTTTCATCGACAACAATATTTTTGTCGAAATCTTTTGTATTAAATTCTCTATCTGGGATTTCATTACCATATTTGTCAATTGTCCCCTTTTTTAGTTTTAGCCCATCCAAATCAATATTTATTAAAGGACGAATTACTTTATAAGGAGCAAGAAAACCATCATCAATACCTTGTTTTAGGGAGTATGTATAAATCGGATCGCCGAAGTATTCGATATTTGAAACATCTTTTGTTTCTTTTGGTGTTGCAGTTAAACCTAAATGAGTGGCAGAACTAAAATAATCTAGCACTTCTCTCCACGCAGAATCGTCTTTAGCACTACCTCTATGACACTCATCTATTACAATTAAATCAAAGAAATTTCTTGAAAATTCTTTGTAAGCGTCTTTATCTTCATCAGCTCCAGTTAAGCCTTGATAAAGAGCAAGATAAATTTCATAAGATTTATCAATTTTACGTTTTGAAATTTTTGTCATTTTATCACCAAACGGTGCAAAATCTTGGTTCTTTGTTTGGTCGATTAAAATATTTCTATCTGCTAAAAATAAAATACGCTTTTTCTTTTTAGCTTTCCATAATCTCCAAATAATTTGAAAAGCTGTATAAGTTTTACCTGTTCCTGTTGCCATTACAAGCAACGCTCTGTCTTGCCCTTTTGCAATTGCTTCAACTGTACGATTAATTGCGATTCGTTGATAGTATCTTGGCTCCATTCCTTTGGTGTCTTTGTGATAACTCTGAGTGTAAACAGATTCAACATCTTCTGTACCAATATTTTTATAAGCTTTATATTTCGCCCAAAGTTGTTCTGGGCTTGGGAATTCATCCAAAGAAAGTTCAAACTCTTTTCTACCTAAATCAACCGTTCTATCATGAAAAACGAAACCATCGCCATTTGAACTAAATACAAAAGGAATATCTAAACACTCAGCATAACCTAATCCTTGTTGCATACCAGCGCCAACTGAATGATTATTATCTTTTGCTTCAATTATTGCTATTGGAATATTGTTTTTATAATAAAGAATGTAATCGGCTCTTTTTTGCTTACCCCTAGTTACAAGCTTGCCTCTAACAATAACTTTGCCATCAGTAAAAGAAACTTCTTCGCGAACTTGCGTGTTAATATCCCATCCTGCTTTTTTAATCGCAGGAGTTATAAATTTTGTGCAAATATCTCTTTCCGATAAGCTTTTCTTGTCCATAGAACACCTTCTCAATTCATTTTCAAGTGTATCACAAAAATCTACAACTATCTATTTACATCAAAATGAAACTATTAAATTAATCTTTTTTCTCAAACTATCCGTCCTTTATTCTCAAACCGAGTGTCTCTTTACAGTAAGTCAAATGTAAGTCAAAAATGACTATGACTAATGTAAGTCAAAAATGACTATGACTAAAAAGTACTGTTCCTACAAAAAAGTACCACTAGCCTAACACCTTATGTGTTGGGCGTTTTGGCGATTTTAATTAGCTCGGAAATTGTTCCTACTAAAAAGTACCACTTACACTGTCATTTTATCGTCTATTTTTTGTCATCAATAAGTTTTAAAAA
>JAWXUD010000008.1:0-58593 GCA_044432945.1 Candidatus Gastranaerophilales bacterium | reverse complement strand
TCTTGGTCAGTCGCAGTCGTTGTTGTTAGGGCATATGTCGTATATGTTCCAGTTGCAGTACCGCTCGAATCATAAACTGGTATTGATATGTTGATATAACGTCCAGAACTATCTTGTTCTAACACACAGCCAGATTCTCCTTTTACTTCTTCGTTTACAGTTGCACTGCCTACTGTGTAGCAGTTAATGTTACTTTGTGAATGTCCGTTTGCACTATATGAAGCATCTTCAAGAGAATCGCCATTGTAGAAATATGGAACTTGTTCACCTGTTGAACTATCTTCAGTATATCTAACATACCAATTGCTTGTGTCATAAGTTTCTTCTAACATATCGAAGTATAGAGCTTCTTCTTCTAATAATGCTGTAACTTCATCATCTGTAAGTGTGCTTAAATAAGCATCGCTCGCAATTTCTTCAGGTGTTGCTGCACCTAGTGTTCTCAATGTGTTTGAACCGATGCTATAACCAGTTGTATCTCCTGTTGTTTCATCTGTTGATTTAGTAACGATACTAGATGTTGAAGATACGATTGCGAAATCATCTGTATAGCTTCTCAAATAGCTTAAAGAATATGTACCGTCTGTGCTTGCAATTAACGCTGTAACAGTGTTGCTTAACGCACCGTCTTCGAATGTGTAAACTGTAGAGGTATAATCATCAACTGAAGGGACAGTTGGTACGGACATACCTAACAATTCGGTATAATATGCTGCAGATTGATTGGATAGCGTAGTACGTTGTTGGTTGATTTGTTGACCTTCGTACTCAACGTTACTTTTACGTGCTGTCAGCCCCAAAAATCTTGCTTGTGATGCTGCCATTCCCATATCGATTTGTCCTTTCATTAGTTGTGTTCTATATCCTTATATACGGTATATTTACAAAAAGACTTTAATCATGCGTTGAAGCATGTTTACAAAACTTAATAAAGAATGGCTAAAACTCAAGTATATCAAGAAAGTTTAATTTCTAAATCTTTCGTTCATATACGACAAAATAGCTCCACCAATCTCTTCATTGGGGTCAAAATTAGCTTTTGGCGGGTTAATTGAGTTTTGTACGAGCATTGAAACTAGTGGACCGAAAGCGTCAGGAACTTGTGTTTTCCTATAAATTCCAGCTAGAAATGTCTGTATATTTGGTGATTTGGTGTTGTTGAAGCGTGAAAGTACGGGATACATTTTGTCGATACCTTTAACATCTTTTTCAAGCATTCTATCTAATATATATAAGCTCTCAACGACTTCTTCTTCTTTGTTGGTGTGTTTAAGTGTGTTCACTAAAAAAGGCAATGAAGCTTCTTTGCGGCTTACGAATCTGTCTACTTTGTCGTTATCAAAGGTGCAGTAATTTTTTGTGTCACAAGGCATGGTTGGTTTTTTATATGAATTTTTTATTTCTGTAAAAGATATTTTTTGTACTTGCATTTGAGTTCCAATTTTATGAATATACGAACGGAGGACCGTTTTTGATTTCAAATAATATATTATCAGCCATGACTTTCAATTCTTCTTTAGGCTTGTCGTTTTCCACTTGTTTATAAAACTCATCGACCAGTGGTTCTATGGCGGCACTTTTTTTTGATTTAAAGTTTTTCAATTCAGTAGATACAAGTCTTTGTTGCAGATCTAGTTCAGTTTCTGCGTTAATTTTTTTAACTTGAACTTCTTTCACGCCATCGCCAAGAACTTTTCCACCATAGCTTAATGCACTCATGCCTGTTATTCCAAAGAACAGTGCTTTGAACTGTTTGTTGTCAGTGTCTAAAAGATAGTTATAAAAGAATGCACGATAATCATCTACGTGCGAGTAGAAAGTTGGTTTTGGGGTTTTGCCCCCACCGCAATAAATATTAGCGTCTACAGTTGATTTATTTATCTCAGTAGATGTTTCTTTGATGAATTTTGTGATATCTTCTTTGCTCCATTTTGTTTTTCCTAGTTTTTCAGCCATTTCTGTTGGGTGTGATTGGACAGAAATAAACAAGTTTTTCAAATTAGAGAGTTCTTCTTTTGTTGGGGTTTCTGTTGTTTTCGTTACTATTGTGTCTATTTCGCCTCTAATTTCTCCTATTAATTTGTCCAGATGTCCACGAGATTTTGAGAGGTTTCTCATTGCCATATATCCTAAGCCGACTATTGTTGCTAGTGTTGCCGTGCCTAGAAGGAAATAATTAAGGCTATTTTTGTCATTTTTGTTGTTGGTATTTTGGGAGTTTTTGCCGAATGCTGGCATGAATTTGCTCATAAAGCTTTGAGGTTTATTTTGTGTTTCGTCATTATTATTTTCTAAGATTTTTGAAAATTCTTTAGCTTTTTCGCTCATCATGCTTCTAGTAATTTGAATTTTGCCAGAGAATGATTGAGTTTCGATATCGATTAATTTTTCTTGTAAATTTTTTTCGATGTTTGCTTCTTTTTTCTTCACCCAGACTTCTTTGAACCCATCGATAAAAGTTTTGCTCATAAAAGCGGCGGCAGTAAGTACGATTACGCCAGCACCAGCGACTATTGTTTGTTTGTTAGGGCATTGAACCACTTGATATATCGCTTGTTGTGCTTCATCGTTGATTGCAACGTTTCTGATTGTTGATGGAAGCTTTTTCATTTTGTCCATATTAAGATTTATTTTCGCACTGTGTTGTATGAACGCCGTTGTCGCAGTTAATGCACCCATTACACCGACTGTTATGCCACTAATTGGAATTAGATTTTTTTCTTTTGTTTTTGGTTCGTTTAGTTGTTTTGGCATAGGCGTGTTTGATGAGATTACTAAGGAATCGTAAACATCGTGTAGGCTCACTTTGCATTCAGGACAATCTTTTATAAACGAATTTACAACAACTCCTTCTTTTGTGTTGGCGTTGTTTTTTTGTTGTGAGGTTGTCAGATTTCGTCTGGTTAAATCTTTATCATAAAATTGGTTAGTTGCTTTCATTTTCATTATCCTTGCTTAATTTTTTATAAAGCCCGTGTATAAATGTTTTTAATTTAAAAGCTTTTTTTGTTTCATCGATTTGTTTGTCATCGTTTTGGTTTTCAGCTGTGTAGAAAATTTTGAATATGGATTTAATTTTCTTTTTGGCGTTTTCAAACGCATCAGATACTTTTTTGTTGATAGCGGCTTTTAATTCGCCCATCATAGCTGTTAATTTATCTGATATGTCGGCGAATTTTTTTTGAATATTTTGTATTACATTTGCTACAGCGACTGGTAATTGTGCGATTAATCTCATGACACCGCCAATAATATTGTTTAGAATGAAGTTTACTGGTTTTGCTATTATCGCTGGAGTATTTTGCGTGAAAAATTTAGCTACGTTATCTAATTTTAGACTAGCGTTCATTATCGCATCTCTAAAAAGTTGAGCTTTTTGTGCTAAATCTAAAAGTTCTTGTTTCTGTTCAGTTTTTGCTTGCTCTCTAGCTTTAAGCATCGCACCTATAGCTGCACATTGACTCCAAGTCATTTCTCCTGGTTTTCTAACCGCATTTTTGCCAATACCACCGCCAGACATTCCGTTGCAAATAGGGCATGCTCCAAGTGGCATGCCGTGAGGGCAAGTCCCTGATTTCATTTTATTTGCTTGAAGTGTGCCTAATTGCATTAAAAAATCCTCTATTATAATTCGAGAGGATAACAGAAAAAATATTGTCTTAAACTCCACTGCTCGGTGAAAATTAAGGATTTTTCTGAGTATTCCGACTTTACGGTTGCGGCACAGTTGATGAATTTCACATCGATTTCCTCTTGAATGTTGATTTAAGGTTACGACAAAAAAAATCTAATTACAAGAAAATAGGGTTTTTATTGGGGTTAATTGTTAACTTTTCTTAAAAATAAACCATTCAGGTATTTGCAAAATGTTCAAATCGGTGTACAATAAATATATGATAGTAGAAGAAGAACAATTATATTCTGATATTCCACCGACAAAATTGAGAAATAAGGAAGAAACTTTCGCACCAGCAAGAACTAATAGATTTTGGTTGTGGGTTGCTAATTCTTTTTTCTTTAATATGTTGCAAAATCGTTTTTTTGCGTTTCGTTATAAAGGGGCAGAAAATTATTTTGAGGCTGAAGAAGGTGTTCCAACGATACTTTTCGCACCACATAGCAATTGGTGGGACGGAATTGTTCTTTATAATATTACTCATAGGATTTTTCACAAAGAAATCAGGTTGATGGTGGAAGAGCTTAACAGATTTCCGCTTTTAAGACGTGGTGGTGCGTTCTCTGTTAATAAAAAATCTCCCCAATCAGCGATGAAAGCATTGAAATATTCTGTTGAATGTGTTGGTGACTTGAATAATATATTGTGTATTTTTCCACAAGGGATTATCCGTCCACCACATTTCAGACCGTTTGAATTCCAAACAGGGCTTACGTTTATCGCACAAAACGCTGTGAAAAAATATGGTAAAATTAATTTGATACCTGTATCGATGGATTATTGTTTTTTTAGAGATAACCGTCCAGAGGTTGTTGTTGAATTTGGGAAAGTGATTAGTCTTGATAACTCGAGAAAAATTGATAGAAAAGAATATACACATTTTTTAGAGCAACGTTTGACTGAAGTCTGTGACAGCCAGTTTTTGAGTATTTCAAAAGGGGATTTGTCAAATTATCGAGTGTTGTTTAAGCAAAAATTAAAATGGTATAGAAAAATTGAACAAAGACTTAAAAATAAAGGAATACCTAAAGAATAATTTGTTTTATATTAATTAAAAAAAGTTCTCTAAATAAGAGAACTTTTTATTTGATTGTGGTTGAATATTTTGTTACTTCACACAACGTGCATTTACTGGTGAATATGATTTCAAATTGTCACCATAAGTAGTGTCGCCACTTGCAAAACCATCTATGATAGTCCCGGTGCTATAAAATGTTCTATTATATGCTGTAACGTCACTTGATGATGTATCTGACCAATAACGAAAATTCCCTACATCGCTAGTATTAAATGTCATCGATAACTCATTACCTTTTGTTTCATTAAATGTAATTCCTGAAGTAATATTAGTAGTATCCCCAGGTGTGTAATCTAGGTCATACAAATATTGTGCAAGATATGCCCATTCAGACAATGTCGGTACTGATTTGCCTGCATCGCTACATGCTTTATACGCACCTGCCCAATAGTTTTTTGTACAATCTGGAGTACCATTTACGCTACTATCAGCAAGCCACGCTTCTTGAGCTGTTGTTGTAAATGCACTATCCCATTCAGATTGTCCATCGCAAGTATTGAGTGCGGTGATTGGCGTGTCTGATGTATCCCAACAAGCGTCTAAACCTTCAATATTAATCCCTAACGATGAATTTATCGCAACGATATCACTACCAACCATGTTTTTACCAGCGTTACCATTCATATCAGCGATTATCGCAACGCATTGCGTTGCCTCGTATCTATTCAGTCCACTCTCATATGGGTCAAGCCACTCGCAATCTAGGTCATAATTAATAATTGCTTTTGTACCGTCAGCTAAAACTATTCCAACGTTATCACTTGTATAATCTCTGTTTAGAACGTCTGCTGCAAAATCTTCACCTGTTTTTAAATCCTCAACATATACTTTTTCATCACATGAGCTTATCGCAACATCAGGAAAACAATCTGTCATATCAGTCAAATCACAAGTTTCATTAATTTTTAAATATTTTCCTAATTCTGCGACAAAATCCTCAGCGTCAGAATATCCAGTAAGCTTTTCATGAAACCTCATCTGATTCATCGCTTCATAAAGTCGCTCTTGAAATAACGTTTTTTTAGTGTCCAACGCTTTATATTGATAATTGCTAACTAAATTCGGTATCGTCATCGCCGATACAACACCGATGATACCAAGGGTTATCAACACTTCAGCAAGCGTAAACGCAGAACGTTTCGCAATTGAAACCACCCCGACCTCACGGTCACCCCTCCAGTGGAGGGGAATTACTCCCGCTCGAACAGACGGGTTCGTTTTCTGCCTCTGCTCGCTTGCGTTCCATCGGAGGGGAATGCGACTGTCACCTTGAATTCGGTTTAGCAAAGGGTTCTCGTCACAGTCAAAAATCTGTAAATTCGGAATGACGTTGCTTGGTATAAATTCTTTTTTAATTTTAAACATATAATTCTCCTTTCATTGTTATCTGTAATTATATTTCTAGCATTTTATGTCCTATTTTTTCTATAAATATCACATGAAAAGCTAAAATTGTCAATATATTTCATATTCGATATGAAAAAAGCACATGAACTACCTTTTTTATTTGTTTTAAATTATTACAATTTAAAAGATGAGGGTGGGATATGAATACAAAAGAATTAATAGGGCTTAAAATAAAAGAAATCCGTAAGAATAAAAAAATCACACAAGAGCAATTAGCGGAAGCTGTTGATTTGGATTTTGGTTATATTAGTAAATTAGAGGTTGGGCGTAACTTCCCGACATTAGGTACTTTAGAGAAAATTGCAACTGTTTTAGGGGTTAATATCTGTGAGTTTTTTCAGTTTGCTAATGAAAATGATATTGATTTTAAATCTGAAATTAATAGGATTTTTGATAATTTAAACAAAGATAAGCAGTTTACTTTATATAAAGTTGCTAAAAATTTAGAATAAATTATTTGTTATATTTGAACCTTATTTCGTAATAAAAATTAAACATTAAAAAACCCCTGCTTATTTAAAAAACAGGGGTTTTAAAAATATGAATTGAAATATTATTTTTGGATATCGATAATACTTAATGCAATTCTGTGTTCAACAGGAGTGAATTTTTTGATTAAAACTTCAACACTGTCGCCAACTTTGTACAAGTTGAATGGGTTAACCATTTCTTCTGACATTTCAGAAACAGGCAATAAAGCTTCAACACCAGGGAAAATGTTGATAAATGCACCAAATCCAGTGATTTTATTAACAGTACCAGTGATTACTTGACCTTCTTTAAATTCGCCTTCGATTTGTTCCCATGGATCTTCGCCCATTCTTTTTAAAGACAATGAAATTCTTTTTAGTTCAGTATCGATTTTAATGATTTTAACTTCGATAGTTTCGCCTAAAGTGATAATATCAGATGGGTGTTTGATTCTTGTCCAAGAAACTTCAGAAATCGGTAACAAACCATCGATACCGTTGATGTCAATGAATGCACCAAAATCAGCGATTCTTACTACTTCACCTTTAACAACAGCACCTTCTTCAAGGTTAGAAATAATGTTGTCAACAACTTGATCACGTTGTTCAGCAACAGCCAATCTTTGAGATAAGATTAATTTGTTTTTCTTAGGGTCAGCTTCAAGGATTTTAACTTCAACTTTAGTATCGATTAAGCCTTCAAAAGGAGTACCAGTTCTCAATTGAGAAGATGGGATAAACCCTCTTAAATCAGCAACTTCAACCAAAACTCCGCCTTTAACAACAGATAGAACTTTTACTAAAATTGTATCTCCGTTAATTTTTGATTCGTTTAGTTGTGACCAAGCTTGTGCAAATGCCAATCTTTTTAAAGATAATTGCATGCCATGATCATCGTTTTCTTCTTTTAATAAATAAAATTCTTTAACATCTCCGATTTGTAATGTTTCTGAATCGTCTGAGTTAGAGATTTCTTTGTTGTTTAAAAAAGCTTCTGTTTTAGCTCCTTTAACGCTAATCAAATAGCCATCGTTTTCTTTTCTAAGTACAGTACCTTCAACGATGTCAGCTACTGAAAGTGATTTTGCGAAAGATGCTTCTAGCAAGCTTTCAAATTCATCTAAAGATGATTTGTCTAATGTTTGTGTCATTTTAATGTTCCTTTCTTATTTTATTAAACACGTTATCAATTATTTTTTGTGGAGTTGATGCTCCTGCTGTAATCGAAATTTTTTCGCTGGCTTCGATTATACCAGTATAATTTTGTAATTCTTCAACGTTTTCTATGTGAATTGTATCAGTGATATTTGATAAAATTTCTGTCAAATGAGTTGTATTGGCACTTTTTTTAGAGCCGACAACTACCATCAATTTAGAATTTTGGGCTAATTTTTTGGCTTCATTTTGTCTAATAGAAGTGCTTGTGCAAATTGTGTTTGCGATGTGTAATTCTTTTGAAATTGGGATTAGGTATTCAACAATAGAGTTTAGTGTTGAAATAGTTTGAGTCGTTTGCACGACAACGCCAACTTTTTTATGTGATTTTATATCTTGTTCATAGGTGAATAATTCTTCAATATTAGCGGCAACAATTACTTTTTCGCTAAATCTTTGAGCGTTAGCTTTTATTGCAATGACTTCGGGGTGTTGAGCTTTGCCAACAATTATGACAAAATCATCGTTTTGTGCCATTTCTACTGCTTTTTGCTGAACTTTTTTAACATCAGGGCAAGTCAAATCAATTAGCTCAAACCCTAGTTGTTGGATTTCTTCAATAATTTCTGGGCTTTCGCCATGGCTTCTTATAACGCAAATTCCGTTATTACCTTCTAATTCTTTAATAGAACTAACAGTTTTTATGCCTAATTCGGAAAGCTCATTAATAACATGTGCGTTATGAATTAGTTCTCCAAGTATGAAAATATTTTTATCAGGATTTTCTATTTTAAGTTTTTTAACTGTTTCAACGGCTCTTTTTACGCCATAACAGAAACCTGCATATTTTGCTATATTTATATCTTTCGGCAATTTAGAATTGTCTTCTTTCAAATGAACTCGCAAATTTGGGTTAGTAAACTTGCTGTAAATATATTTAACATCAAAAAAAAATAAAAATCAAGAATATAATTAATTATTAATAAAGCGAAAATCGATTATAAATAATCGGTTTTCGCTTTAACTATACAAATTTTGTACCTTTTAAATTATTCTATACGCTTAAATCAAGACGTCCAGCTGTCCCTGTAGGGTTGATTGCTGCTGTTTTCCTTCTATTAGTAGTCAAATATTCATCAAATGGATTGCTTGTATATTCGTTATTTGATTGAGCTGTTTCGTCGGTTTCATCTGGCTTAGTTGCTTCAGCAAGATTTCTACTTTGAGCATATAGTGCGTATCTTTTGTCATCTTTGTATTCTACAAGTTGTTTTGCAATATTATTATTCGTAGGTGCAATTCTTTCCATTTCTGCAAAAACTTTGTTTGATGCACTTCCAGGGATACCTGATTCTACGAGCATTGGACCTTTTCCTGCATCAATCATTGTGTTCATCAAATTTGGATAAAATTTACAAATAGCTGTAAAAATTGTTTTTTGTTGAATTCCTGGTATTTTTTCAAGCATTGTGATTTTTTCTCTAGCACTTGCTTTTTCAAATACATATTCGTAATACTCAGCTTTTTCTGAGGCTGATAATTTTGAAATTTCGCTTGCTGTCAGTGTGCCAGTTAGATTTGTTTCTTCGTCAGCTTCTGCTAACGCCAACGTTTTTTCTAAAACTGAAGATATGACTTCTTTTAATGCAGTAGCTGAGTATGATTCAATATTTTGCTCGATTATTTTTACTACATTTTCGTTATTAGTGGCTAAACTTGTGGTAATCGCTTCTGCTTGAGCTGTTTCTGCATAATTTGAAATATTGCTTGCTGCAAGTTCAGCGATTTCAGAGAATTTTGAGCTTGAAATATTTTCGTGTAACGCTGCTTGGTTGTCAGCGTGGGCGTTCTGGATATCATTAGCCAAATTCGTTTGAATGTTTTTAGCGACATCATCTGAAAAATCGTAAGAAGCTTCATGCACCATCGCTTGGTATTCAACTTGGTTATCTTGATGCATTTTAGAAGTGTTTTGTGACATAGCTAAAGATATATCTTCATCTTTCAAATTGATAAATGTTTGTGCAACAGACATTTCAACGTCTGTATTCAATTCTGGAATATTGTTTGTGTGGTATAGTTTTAAATTCTTATTATCGCTTTCGGCAATTAAATTAGATAATTCTAGTTGAGTTTCAGAAATTTCTGAACTCACCGCCATCTCTGAACTGAAAACCGCAATTGACTCAGTCTTGTTTGCGATAAAAACTTTACCAATAGAAACTTTTTGTTCTTCGGCTGAGTTTGTTACGATATCTGAGCTTGCTGCGACTTTGAATTCTTCAGGCAAGTTTTCATTATCTAACATTTTTTGTGTATAAGATTTACCGTATTCGCCCAACTTTTCAACGTTGGTGCTGCCATAAGCTTGCAATAATTCGTCATCAGGGTTTGCTAAATATTCTTGTCCACCTTCCATTTGTGAAATTTTTTCATATAATGTTTTTGCTAAATGGGTTCTGTCTTTTTTTAATGCATCAATTGTGAATAGAGTTAATTTCTCTTTGTCGTCATTTTTCACATAATGATCAATTAAAGCAGCAACATATTCTGAGTTGCGTTCTTTTTTATTGGTAGTGTCACTTTCAAAAGTAAATCCATCAGGCTCTTCGGCTAACAAATCAGGCGGCTGACCAATTTCTTTGCCTATATCATCTTTTACAATTTTATATATTGCGGAATTGTGTAGTTCTCCGTGGGCGTCTAATTCTTTTTTTTCTAAATCAGTAAGCTCTATACCACTTGCGTCTTTGCTAATTAAATAATCATAATTGATGTCTGATATGTTTAATTCACGTGTCTTAATAGTATCAATAGCTGTTGAATAAGTCATATCCTTGACAACACTATCATTTTCTGGAGTCTTAGTAACATGGTGCTTTATTGCATTTAGTAACAATGTCTCTTGCTCATATACAACATGTTCGTTATCAGTAAGAGTATCCTCTTTTCCTGATTTAATTTTGTCATCAATATATTTATATGTTAAAACACTTTGTTCAGCTTTACTTGATCCAATAAATTCTTTGGAAGTCTTTCCGTTTTTTGCAGCAATTAAGTCCATTTTCATGAATTTATTAAGCGATGAACTAAAATTGTCGCCTTTAGCTTTCATTTCTTCGCCGTATTCTTGTCCCAGAGCTTTTAATTGCTCGAATTGCTTATCGAGAAACGCTTGTTTGGCGTCATCTGTTAATGCAGCCCATTCTTCTTCAGTTTTTTGCGGCTCACTGCCAAGAATAAATTGAGTTTTGGCACGTTGCTCAATTAAAGTATTAAGTTTTTCTTCTGGTTCTAAATTAGTAAACGCTTCAAAATCAAAATCATCAATAGATTGAGAATATGTATTTTTATTAACAGTTTCTACTTCTGTCGCTTTTGTTGTTTCAGGATTATTCGATAATAAATTCGCAAGTTTTTGCTGGTCTTCAAATTTATATGTACCAAAATCAGGATTTTTAATTCTTAATTCTTGCAAAACTTCAATAGACACACCTAATTTAGCAGCAATTTCTGCATCAGTTTTTTTACGTACCATTTGAATGTTTGTATCACTTGCAGTATTAGTTGTTGATGAACTTGTTGAATAGCTAGTGTTATTTGTCGAACTTACACTTGTTTCATTATATATTGCATCAAAGCTCATAGTTATCTTCTCATATTTTGAATTGTTATATACATGAAAACATTAATAAGGCATGTATTTCATTATCAAAAATAAAATTTACAAATCTTCACATAAGGCTTTGGGTGTCTATTTACCAATCTTCCATAAAACTTAAATCAGCTTTAAATGGTTCAATTGAACCGTCTGGATTTGTTTGAAAATTTTCTGAAGCACTATATTGTAGATATTTGAAAATATTTTTATCTACACCTGGGTGTTTTGTGTACATATATTCAAAGAATGAGTATAATTCTTTGTCAGAAAATACAACTTTTGTTGGCGTTGAAGCACAATCAGATGCGATAACTATACCGCAGTTTATTTGTTTGCTGTGTTTACCGTCATGATTTCCGTTGGTAAATTCTTTATCAGCATTTCTTACTTTTTCAACTTTAAGTTCAGGTCCACCGTTTTTAGAAATTGTTACTAAATTAGCGGTGTCAGGATTGTTTACGGTTGAATAATATTTGATAGTGTAAATCCCTTGGTTTGTTTTTTTATCTTGCATTGCTAATTGATAACCGTAATCACTGCGTGGTTTAGCATTAGTCATGATATTTGTTGCAGGTTTGTTTACGATATCTCCATTTTCGTCAAAGCTTAAATATTTTGTTATAGTTTTGCTTGGAACTACTTTCGAAATATTTGCATAATCCATAGTTGGAATTCTTCTCACGAAGCTATTCTTGTTATCACCTGGTATGTCAAATATTTTTCCTTGGTTTTCTTGTGCAAATTTGCTGCTACGTGAATTCGGGTTACTATCAGCAATGGCTTTCGCAAATGTTGAATAAACATCGAGTGTATCACTTTTTGTACCATCTGAGTTCATAAAAATATAACGTTTTTGAACTAATTGGGTCGGTTCTAATAGCGTATTATAGTAAATACTTGAATAGTTTGGATCTTTTGCAATAGCTTCACTCAGATAAATCTCTTCAACATTTTTTTTATTGCCATCAGTATCTATTAGGTAAATATGTGCTTCATGACCATTGTCTACTATTGGATAATTGGTAACAACATTACCAAACTTTCTAAAATCTATACCTTTTACAACGCCTTCCGGTGGTTCTTCATAAAAATCTTGCCCCCGTGCTGCTGTTGGACTACCTAGTGTTGCTAATGCCAACATGGTTGCGGCAGGTAAGGACTTTAAGGAACTAGCAACTTTAGGATTTAATGAATTATCACTATTATTTTCATTTTTATTCCTGTTGAAATTCTTATTTCTTTCAAAATTCACACTGTTTGTAGACGTATTCGTCCTAATTGTAGATACTCTCATTTTAATATACCCCATTTTTTACACTTAAATTGTTAATTATACAAAAACCGTAACATTTTTTTTTGCTACCTTGATTTTTATTTTTTTTAAACACATGACCTAATGTGCCTATTATAATTGAATTCATAGCACATGTAAAGAATTTGATAAAGTTTTAACATTTCTTAATGTTTTCGATAATATCATATTAATAGTTGAATAAAATATTTGTTTGTAGTATTTTGAGGGAGTAAAAAATTTTACTTTAAGAAGGAGAAAACAAAATTATGACAAGAAAATTAGTCGGAACAGAAGACATGTTCAAAAAAGCACTTGCTGGTGGTTATGCTATCGGTGCGTACAACGTAAATAACATGGAAATCGTTCAAGGTATCGCTGAAGCTGCTGAAGAAACTCAATCACCAATCATATTACAAGTTTCTGCGGGTGCTAGAAAATATGCTAACCAAACTTATTTATTAAAATTAGTTGAGGCTGCACTTGCAACAACTACTGTGCCTATCGCACTTCACTTAGATCACGGTGCTGATTTTGAAATTTGTAAAGCTTGTATCGATGGTGGATTTTCATCAGTTATGATCGATGGTTCAAGATTTGATTTAGAAGGTAACATTGCTTTGACTAAACAAGTTGTTGAATATGCTCACGAACGTGGAGTTTCTGTTGAAGCTGAATTAGGTAAATTAGCTGGTATTGAAGATGACGTTAACGTTTCTGCTGCAGATGCTAAATTTACTAACGTTGAAGAAGCTGTTAGATTTGTAACAGAAACTGGTTGTGATTCATTAGCTATCGCTATCGGAACTTCTCACGGTGCTTACAAATTCGCTGGTGAAGCTAGATTAGATTTTGATAGATTGAAAGAAATCAAAGATGCGTTGACTGAAGCTGGTTTCCCTAACTATCCAATCGTTCTTCACGGTTCATCTTCAGTTCCTCAAGAACTTGTTGCTAAATGTAACAAATTTGGTGGTCAATTACCAAACGCTCAAGGTGTGCCTGAAGATATGTTAGCGTTTGCTGCTAAAAATGGCGTTGCTAAAATCAACATCGATACAGATTTGAGATTGGCTATGACTTCAACTATTAGAGAATTCTTCGTTGAAGAACCTGCTAAATTTGATCCAAGAGAATATATGGGTCCTGGTAGAACAGCTGTAAAAGAACTTGTTAAACATAAAATGCAAGTTTTAGGAACTGCTGGACACGCTCAAGACTAATTAATTTTTTAATTGATACAAGGCTCTATCTTTTATAAAAGATAGAGCCTTTTGTTTACTCTTGTTTGTTAGGCTTTAGATGAATAATATTTTTTTATATTAATATATAATTTCTTTATGAATATTGATTATAATTTTCTAAACGAGCTTGTTAAACCTGTATTTCAACCACCAGCATGGGTTTTTAGCCCTGTTTGGTTGACTCTTTATACATTAATGGCAGTTTCTTTTATTATCATTTTGGCTGAAAAATCAAATAAATTAAAACCATTGGCTATTAGTGTTTTTATTATCCAATTATTATTAAACCTTTCGTGGACACCTATATTTTTTGGTTATTACAATATAAAATTAGCGTTATTAATTTGTGTTTCATTGACTTTACTAGTCGCTTTTATGATTTATATTTTTTATAAAATTTCACGTATCTCGGCGTTTTTATTATTGCCTTATTTGATTTGGCTAATTTTTGCATCAGTATTAAATTTAGCTTTTGTAATCCTAAATCCGAGTATCTAATTTTCACATAATTGATAAATATTACAAATAAAAAAAGACCATTTACGGTCCTTTAAATAATTTCCTATTTTCCTAATTTCTAATTTCCTAAACTTATTTCTTATTGATTTTCCAACGATTTATTTTTTGACTAAGCTATAAAATTTGTTCCAAATCTGCTTGGTCCTTGAAAAAATGATTGTCTCATCATCTCAACTAATGTCTTTTTAACAACGTGTTTGTTATCAGTTAATTTGATTGTGTTAACAGAATGTGATGTTTCTTTATATAATTCAGTTACTGAACTCGTAAATAAAAATTTCTGTGCCATTTTATAAACCTCTCTGTATTTATTTCTCTCTTATGTTTATATAAAAACACCTTCCCTCAAATTATTGCCTTTTTATATAAAATTTATATATTTTCTGTTTACATTTCGTTACAAAAGGCATAAATTTTTAAGATTATATTAAAGTTTTTTTATTAATAAGCCGTAAACTAAATCAAAGAAATTAAAGTTACTATTACTATATTGTCAAAAGGAGAAAAATATGGTTGATTCAATTAATGCAGGAGCTACGTCAGCTTCAAAAATTTCCACCTCAGAATGGAAAACGATGTCGGCAAAAGACATTTTGGAGCAAGAAGAATTAGGCGAGGAGGTGCCTGCAGCCATTGTTACGTGGGCGAATGAGATTACGAATTTAGAAAAAGTTCCAGATACTACAACTTATGAAGCTGTTAATGGTACAACTGATATTGAGGCATTAGAAATGTTGCTAAATCCATCAGCTGTAGAAACTAGTGATTTGGGTGATGAGGACTCAAGTGAATTTACTGATGAAGCGATTGCAGGTGCGATGACAACATTTGCAGATACTGAAGATCAACCGATGGGATTGACGACTGGCATTGCTGCAGAAGATGGTGAAGTGATTGATCCAACATTGGCTGAAGTTCCAGAGGTAGGCGAAGAAGGTGCAGAGCCTCCAAAAGGACCTCAAGGTGCAGAAGGGGCAATGGTTCCACCGCCACCACCAAAAGAAGAAGCTGATGAAGAAGGTATCTTAGCTGATGATCCTGGTGAAATTACGTTAGCAGACGAGGGAATTACAGCTGACACTGAAGAAATCCTTAAACGCAAAGAGCGTAAAGGTATTAAAGAAGAAAATTAACGCAATGAGTTGATTGCAGATTTAATATTTTCAGATTTGTAAATATAATTTCCAGCAACTAAAGAATTTGCACCAAGTTCGGTGCAAATTCTTGCTGTTTCAGCATTAATCCCACCATCTACTTGTATAATTAAATCTTTTTTTGCATTTTCTTTTATAGTTGTAATTTTATTTGCACAATCTTGCATGAATTTTTGACCACCAAAACCTGGCTCTACAGTCATGACTAATAATAAATCAATTTTATCAAGGTATTTTAATATCTTAGATACATCTGTTTTGGGTTTTATAGATAATCCAACTTTTTTATTAAAACTTTTTATTAAATCAATAATTTCCATAGGATTTTCTGTCGCTTCGTAATGAAACGTGATGAAATCAGCACCTGCTTTAGCAAAATCTTCAATATATTTTTCTGGATTTTCTATCATCAAATGTACATCAAGAGTTAATTTTGTAATCGCTCGAATTGATTTTACAACGGGTGATCCAATAGTTATGTTAGGTACAAAATGACCGTCCATTACATCAATGTGAATCCAGTCTGCACCAGAGTTTTCAACAAGTTTTATATCTCGTTCTAAATTCGCAAAATCAGCTGATAAAATTGATGGTGATATGATTATATTATTCATTTGATTACTCCAAATTTTTTGCAAGCCAAAAGTGCAGCCATTTGCTCTGCTTCTTTTTTTGTTTTTCCTTCACCTTGAGCAATGATTTCATCGTGGTATAAGACTTCGATTACAAACGATTTTTTGTGGTCAGGTCCAACCGTATTTTTTAAAATATAGCTTGGTAAATCTTTATTTATACTTTGCGTATATTCTTGTAAAAGTGCTTTTGCATTATAATTAGCTGAATTTTTTTGTGCATCTTCAATTATTGGCATAAAAATTTTCTCTAAAGAGGTTAATAATTCGAGGTGTTTTCCATCAAGATAAAACGCACCTAAAAGAGCCTCAAAGGCACAAGCACAAATTGATTCAAGGTCACGGCAACCCTGTTTTTCTTCGTGTTTGCCAAGTTTTATTAACTGAGCTAGATTATTATCTTTGACAATTTCAAATAGAACGCTGTCTGATACAATTATAGAACGGATTTTAGATAATTCACCTTCATTATATTCAGGGAATTTTTTAAATAAAATGTCAGAAATAGTTAATTTTAATACAGCATCACCTAAAAATTCAAGTCGTTCATAACTTTCCAGTTGGCTTTTATTTTTTTCTTTAGTATATGAAGTATGTGAAAGTGCTTTTTCATAAAATTCAGTGTTATTGATTTTTATCCCAAAAACATCTTCTAAGATTTTCATTAAAATAACCCTTTAAAAAATCCTGAAATTTGTTGAATAATTGTATTATCAAAAATAAACAATTCACAAAAATAATACATAGCAGGAATAGTAAATACAAAACTATCAGTTCTATCTAAAAATCCACCATGCCCTGGTAATGTATTGCCAGAATCTTTCACTCCTGCATCACGTTTTAAAAGCGATTCAGAAAGGTCACCTAATTGTGCGCAGGCTGTACAAATCAATCCAGCTAGTATAGACAAGTACCAAGCAACGTTTAAGAAATAACCAAAAACTAAGCATATCATAACTGCAGAAATCGCACCACCAATAGAGCCTTCAATAGTTTTATTAGGGCTGACGACAGGTGCTAATTTGTTTTTGCCAAAATGTGAACCAAAATAATAGCAACCGATATCTGTAGATAAGATAGCAGAAAACATCATCATGACAAAACCTAAACCGTTATCATATTGCGCTGAGCTTAAATCTCTTAAAAAAAGTAAATGCAATGGAAACCAACCGCAATAAATAAATCCTAAAACAGTTGTTGCAACGTTTGCGATATATGGTTGTCTTCCTTTGAATAAAACCCATAAAAACGATGATATACACCCTATTGTTAATACGGCAGGAACTAAATCAAAACGGTGGAAAAAAGCAACGATTGCAAGTAATATTACAAAAACAACCATTAGCTTATAGCTTGGATAAAAACCTTTATGTTCTAGAATTGTGACAAATTCTTTTGAGGCAAAAATGACAACAATCAACAATAAGCACAGAAGTGCAATCCCACCAAATTTGATACAAAGCAAGGTTATTGTCCCTAAAATCAATCCTGTTAGCAATCTTGTTGCGTTTTTATTCAAACCTTTAAATTCCATTATACAGTTAAAACCTCTTTTTCTTTGTCCGCAACAGTTGAATCAACTATAGCAGTGTATTTATCGGTAATTTTTTGAATTTTGTCTTGGTTATCTTTAACCATATCTTCAGAAAGATTATCAGCTTTTTCAGCCTTTTTTAAATCATCTGTCATGTCACGGCGAATGTTTCTGATAGCGACTTTAGCTTCTTCGCCCATTTTTTTAACATCTTTAACGATTTCTTTTCTTCTTTCTTCTGTCAATGCAGGGAATGTCAATCTGATGCAAATACCATCACTGTTTGGAGTTACGCCAATGTCAGCTTTGATGATTGCTTTTTCAATTTCTTTTAAAATAGTTTTGTCATAAGGTGTGATTACAAGAGTTGTACCATCTTGAACGTTTACTTGTGACATTTGGCGAAGTTGAGTAGGGACACCATAATAGTCAACTAAAACACGGTCTAAAATTAAAGGATTAGCACGACCTGAGCGAACTGAACCAAATTCTTTTTTCAATTGGTTAATCGCTTTTTCCATTTTTTCTTCACCTAATAAAAATAATTCTTCTAAAGCTTCTGACATTTTTTTACCTCTTTCTTTATAATTTCTCTGTTAAATTCTATTTGCTAATATATGTGCCGACTTTATCGCCATTAAGTATATTTTTTATACCACCCTTTGCATCAAAATCAAAAACAACAATTGGAATATTGTTTTGTTTGCACAAATCACATGCCGCAGTATCCATGACTTTCAGCCCATTTTTAATAATGTCATCATAAGTGATATTTTCTAACTTGGTTGCATTTTTATTTATTCTTGGGTCATCGTTATAAACGCCATCGACTCCGTTTTTAGCCATCAACATAGCTTCTGCGTTAATCTCAGAGGCTCTTAGAGCTGACGCTGTATCTGTTGTGAAAAATGGGTTTCCAGTTCCAGCCGCAAATATTACGACACGGCCTTTTTCAAGATGTCGAATAGCACGATAACGAATATAAGGTTCTGCAATTTGGTTCATTGCAATCGCACTTTGAATACGACAAGGAATATTCATTTGGTTTAAACAACTTTGAATAGCAATCGCATTCATAACCGTTGCAAGCATTCCTACGTAATCGCCAGAAGCTTGATCCATACCTAGCTTGGCACTATTTTTTACTCCACGAAATATGTTGCCACCGCCGACTACAACTGCAATTTCTGCACCTAAGTCTTTAGCGGATTTAATCTCTTCACAAATCCTTTTGACAGGATATTGATCGATCCCAAATTGTTGTTCTCCTAATAAAGCTTCTCCACTAATTTTTAATAAAATTCGGTTATATTTCAATTCTTTTTCCATTAGCACCTCTTTTTTATATTTTATCTGAAAAACTTGTACAAGTAAAGCAAAAAATGACAAATAAATCGGCTTTGTGTAAACTTTTGTAAACCACTTTAAACGCTCTAAAATCAATATAACACACTTTATTTTGAAAAAAGTATATATTTTTTAAATATAAATTAGCACTTTTTTTTGATTATTTGTTTTTATAAGTATATAAGGACTGGATATCAATTTTTAAAGGAGAATATATGGCACGAGTATTAATTTCAATGCCCGAAGAATTTTTAAGCAAAATCGATCAGGTTGCAGATGGTGAAAATCGCTCTAGAAGTGAGCTTATTAGAGAAGCTCTAAGAACTTACATTCACAAACAAAAAGTTCGTGAATCAGCAACTGCGTCAGAAAATGCGAATTTGCTTGAATCCTTATTGGAATAAGATTTTTATATATTTAGTATATAAATAGCGTCAAGGCTCGAAGCAATTCGAGTTTTTTGGCTTTTTAGATTTACATTCATTTACAAACTAGCAAAAAAAGATTTGATATATCTTTTAAAATAATGTATAATTGTGAAAGAGGAAAAAATGAATTACATAAATCTATTTGCTAAAAAGAATGAATTTAATAAATTATCAATCGAAGATATGAACTTGCAGTTGCCTATTATTAAAAATAAAAATGAACCATTAATTGAAACAATTTCTGGATTAATAATTGATTTTGTTAAAAAGGGGCTGGAGCAAAATAGGTTTAAGAAAAATACTTTATTGCCTCCTGTTGATGATATAGCAAAGCTTTTAGGGGTTTCTAAAAGTACAATTCAGGTCTGTATTCGAAACATTTGCAACTTGGGTTATTTAACTAATGTTGCGAGATTTGGCAATGTTATTAATACGTCAGATAATATGGATTTGTCTAATACTAAAAGGCATTTAAAAAATCATGTTGCAATAATTAAGGTTAAAGAGTTGATATTAGAGAATAATCTTGTGGTTGGAGATTTGTTGCCTAGTACAAAAATTTTGTCTAATTATATGGAGATTAATGAAGGTAATGTTAGAAGCGTTTTATCTTATTTGATGGTTGAGGGTTTTGTCACTCGTAAATTTAAGAATAAAAAAGAATATAGTTGGGTTATTACTTCAATTGATTTTTCAAAAATAGAAAAGCATGATAGCAAAAATATTGAAATTATAAATGAAAAAGTTTTAGAGCAGTTGAAAGAATATGTTGAGATGAATTATTCTACTGGTGAGAATTTGCCATCACGTATTTATTTTATTAACAAATTCAGTTGTAATACAGTTTCAATAAAATATGCGTATGATAAATTGATTGAAGACAATATAATTGCGTATAAAAGGGGTTGCATGGGGGCTTATGTATTGTGTAAGCCATCGCAAAAAAATGCATCAGGTAAAGAATATGATATTTTTGCCTCAGCACAAGATGTTGCGATGTATCGTCATGAAAAAGTTGAAAAATATATTAAAAAGATTATCAATGAGAGTTATCCACCAGGTACAAAATTGCCATCAGTGAAAGAATTATCAAAAGAATTAGGATATAGCACATATACTATTCGTACGGCTTTGCATAAATTAAAAGATGATGGATTTATTTTGATGGTTTCTGGAAATAATGGTGGGACATTCGTTTTAGACACTCCAATTGAGGAAGAAAAAGAGTCATATAAATGGCTTGCCGTGAACCCGCAATATGCAGAGGTTCTGAAAAACTAAAAAAGATTTTTGAAAAGTTTTTTAATTATGGGCAAAGTTTTTCCCAATCAATTTCTTCTTTAAATTCTTCTGGTTCAATGATTTTAGCATTTTTTTCAATCATAACAGACAATGCCCAACCTAGTTGTGTTTTGTAATTCGCCAACGCTAATTCAGGGGTTTTTGCTGTAAAAATAAAACTAGGTAATTCTTTGATTTCGATATAATAATAAATATGCCCTTCAAAATCCAAATCTTGACCTTGAATGAGCGTCCAATTCAAATTAATATAATAATCTAAATCTTTTATCATTAATCTATCCGCCTAAAGAATTTTCATCTAATGGTTGAGTAATCATTATTCCTTCGCCACCAATAACTTCAGCTTGCTGACCCTCAATATATAAAAATACAGGAATATTAGTGTTCGCTTTCATTGTTTTAATTAGTTGAAAAAGCCTTTTATAAGTGCTATCAGTACCGCCACCAGCTTCAAATGTAAAATCTAAGTCTATTACAATTTTGTGAGGTTGTTCATATACACTGATAATATTTGTATTAGTTGGAATTTCTGAATATACATTTTGTGTTTTTTCATAATAAGTAGGTCCATTGATTAGAGATTGAAGAGTAAATTGCAGTTTTGAAATCCCCAAATCTTCTCTGTAATTGCGTGTAACTGTTTTGTAAACATCATCGCCATTTTGATTTTGACCTATAAAAAATAAAGTTATATC
Organism: Candidatus Gastranaerophilales bacterium; assembly: GCA_044432945.1. Classification (GTDB taxonomy): domain Bacteria; phylum Cyanobacteriota; class Vampirovibrionia; order Gastranaerophilales; family Gastranaerophilaceae; genus JAWXUD01. The sequence continues at coordinate 37,000 of JAWXUD010000008.1, read as the reverse complement.
AGATGTTTTTTCTGAAATATCTTCTTCAGCAGGGATTATAACTTCTTCAATTGGTAAAATCTCAATTTGCTTTTCGTTATTATTCAAAAGTTTATTACCTAATAATAGGCAGATAGATAGCATTATAATTGCGATTATTAATAAATTTTTTTTTTCTTTATTACTCATAAAATCCTCTTAATTTTTTAGAACAATAACTTTTCCATTAACATAAATTTTACCCTCGTTCAATATTATATCAGAAGTATTTATGTTAACTTTATTATTCTCTAACATATTTATAGAAAAGGCAAGCGGGTTAATATAATTTAGCATTTCGGTGATATTATTCAAGTTTATCTTCAAAAAATTTGTGTTAAATTCAGCGTTAACAAATTTGATTTCGCCATTTTCAACCTTCAAATCGGCAGAAATAATAACTCTTTGTTTACCACCTATAAATGGCATTTTGATTTCTAAAATATAATCAATTTTATTTTCGCTAATTTTCACCGTTGATGAAGTTATTTCAAATAAATTCAAGCTACTGCCAAAAAGGTTCAGTTCTTTTAGCAATTTTTGATAATCAGTTGATAACATCGTTTTATTCAAATCTTGCTCACTCATCATCAATGAAAAATTTGCTGGTAAGTCTTCTTTAACCTCAAATTCAGAATTGTTAAAATCTATGTAGTTGTAATCACAAATCGTTTGAAGCTTAACTGCTGAAAAATAAATCCTCTTAATGTTTACGCTTTCTCCCATTATTTTTAAAGACTTAAATTTCCCGTTTTTCAAATCAGTAAAACTGTATCCATCAAGATTTACGTCAAAATCACCATCAATTTTTTTTGCAATACTTTTTTTGATAATTTGTTCAAAAACTTTTTCAGAAACGAAATTTTGTCCAGTAATGATGCTAAAAATCTGCATTGCTTTACTAGACAAATCAACTGGTGATTTGCAAGTGTAGTCACAGGATTGTGCCTGTGCCAGATTTGATAATAAAATTATACTAGCTAATATTAATAAACACTTTTTTTTCATAAATTAAAACACTTTTTTCATTTTAATAACAGATTTTTCAACATAACCAACTGCTTTTATATTCTCATTATAAACTAAAATTACAAAATCGCCATCTTTGATTTCATTATTTTTGTTTGCAATAGCCATGCCGTTATTAATCAGTTTGCAATCATTTTCATCGATTTTTATGCTTACTAAATTAAGCATTTCTATAGGATTTATCAAATTTTTTAGAACCGTTTCGACATCATTGATTTCATCGATATTAATTGATTTATCAACAAAAAATTTCCCCGCTTGAGTTCTAACGAGTTTAATCAGATGCCCACCAACCTCAAGATTTTGACCTAAATCATGAACGATAGAGCGGATATAAGTCCCTTTTGAACATTTTATTAAAACTTCAGCTGTTTGGTTAATCTCATCAAAATTTCTCAATTCAATTTTTTCGATAACGACATCACGAGGTTTAATCTCAACTTCTTCGCCACTTCTGGCATAATCATACAACTTTTTGCCATTAACTTTTATTGCTGAATAAATAGGTGGAAGCTGACTAATTTCACCCCTAAAATCCTCTAAGCCTTTTATAACATCTTTTTCAACAACTTTTTTTTCAAAAGTGGTAACAATTTCACCTTCAAGATCATAAGTTGTTGTGCTTGAGCCAAATTGAATAGTTGCTAAATATTCCTTCTCATCATCAAGATACTCGATTAATCTAGTGGCTTTAGAAATACAAATAGGCAAAACCCCTTCAGCAAAAGGATCTAGAGTTCCAGTATGTCCTATTTGTTTTATTTTTGTAACTCTACGCAGACGTGCAACAACATCATGAGAAGTCATTCCTTTGGATTTATAAACGTTAAGAAATCCAAGCATCTAATTTATAACTCACCACGTGAAATTTTTTCTAATAATTCATGAATTCTAGCACCTTGTTCAATAGAATCACTATATATAAATTTTAATTCTGGTGTCAATCTCAAACGAATTCTTTTACCGACTTCAAATCTAATTTTAGAAGTTGATTTTTCGATAACATGCTTAGATTTTTCTTTTTGCTCATCAGAACCTAAAACGCTATAAATAACTTTTGCATAAGCGTTGTCGTGTGAAACTTCCACATCAAGAATAGATACAACACCTTCAAGACCTCTAACATCACGTCTTAGGATATCAGAAATATCTCTCATTAATTCTTTTCTTACTCGTTCATTTCTTAATGACATTTTTACCTACCTTAACCTAAACTTTTACGTTCAACTTGCTCAGTTGTTGAAACTTCAATAATATCGCCTTCTTGCAAATCGTTAAATTTAGCAAAAGAAATACCACACTCAAAACCTTGAGCCACTTCTTTTACATCGTCTTTAAAGCGTTTCAATTGATCGATAGCACCACGGAATATTTCTACACCATCACGGTATAGAACTGCATCTTTGCTTCTGACGATTTTGCCTTCAGTGACGTAGCAACCAGCAATTTTAGTCGTTTTGCCGATAGTGAATACTTGACGAATTTCAGCTTTACCCAGTTCAACTTCTTTTGTTTCAGGTTCAAGTAACGCAAGCATAGTTTTTTCAACATCTTCAAGAATTTGATAGATGATATCAAATTTCTTAATAGTTACACTTTCTTTTTCGGCAGCAACAATCGCTTTGTTATCTTCTTTGACTGTAAATCCTAAAATTAACGCTTTAGAAGCAGATGCTAACATAACGTCAGCTTCTGAGATATTACCAACACCGACATGAATAATTTTTGTTTTAATCAATTTTGATTCAACGCCAGCAATCGCCTGAGTAACTGCTTCTGCAGAACCGTGTGTGTTAGCTTTGATGATTAAATTCAATTGAGGAATATCCTCATCACCCGCAACCGCTTCACGGCGAATATGTGCAGGCAACATTGCACCAAGACGTTTAGAACGTTCTTTTTCTTTACGTTTATCAACGATTGATTTCATTTCTTTTTCGTTTTGAACAACTTCAAAATAATCGCCAGCTTGAGGGACTTCTGTCAAACCTAAAATTTCGATAGGAGTAGAAGGTTCAGCTTTTTGAATTCTTTCTCCAGAATCCGATAACAATGCACGAACACGTCCACAGCAGTTTCCAACAACGATGCAGTTTCCAACACGCAAAGTACCATTTTGTACTAATAATGTTGCAACAGGACCTTTACCTTTATCAAGATTTGCTTCAATAACAACACCAGAAGCTTCTGCTTTAGGGTTTGCTTTCAAATCTTCCATGTCAGCAACTAATAAAATATATTCTAATAGTTCATCAATACCGATACCTTGTAGTGCTGAAACTTTGACAGTGATAGTATCTCCACCCCATTCTTCAGACAAAAGACCGTGTTCTGTTAATTGTTGTAAGATTTTATCAGGGTTTGCACCAGGTTTATCAATTTTGTTAACAGCTACTATGATAGGAACTTCAGCTGCTTTTGCGTGGTTAATAGCTTCAATTGTTTGAGGCATAATCCCGTCATCTGCCGCTACGACTAAAATTGCGATATCAGTAGCTTTTGCACCACGTGCGCGCATTTCTGTAAACGCTTCGTGACCAGGAGTATCAACAAATACGATTTTCTTTTCAGGAGCGTCTTCTTCTAAGAACACTGTGTAAGCACCGATTGATTGTGTAATACCACCGACCTCTGTAGCAACAATTTTGTGTTTAGAAGCACGAATGCTATCAAGTAATGTAGTTTTACCGTGATCAACGTGACCCATTATGCTAACAACAGGAGCTCTGCGTTTCAGTAATTTCTTGTCAACTTCACTTAAAACTTTATTTTTTTGTTCTTTTTCCATTTCTTCTTCTAAAAATGCATCTAAATCTTCATCTAAAACCTCAAGTTCGTATTCAGCACAGATTTTTTTGATAATATCGACATCAATAAGTTGGTTAACTGTCGCCATTGTACCTTGAAGCATCAAGAATTTAACGATTTCTGCAGGTGATTTTAAGATTTTCACTGAAAGTTCGCTAATTGTCATAGCTTTGTTGACTACGATTTTGGTTACTTCTTCAATTTCTTCTCTTTGAGTTCTTTTTTTATGTTTTTGAGCTGCTGCTTTTTCTAAAGAAATTCTTTCTTGTTCTTCTTTTTTAGAATTAAAATTTTTACCTTTTTTCTTAGGATCGATTGGTCCACGTTTTCTTGGTAATGCTTTTCCTTCAGTATTAGCACCTTCTTGAGAAATTATGTGACGCTGGATAGGTTTTTTAAATCCGTTCGCATCACCACCAGTTCCTTGTTGAGGTCTGTTATTAGTTTTGTACGGTTGCCCAGCAGGTCTTGGAGTGTACGGTTGCCCCGTAGGTCTTGGGCTATATGGTTGCCCAGCAGGTCTTGGAGTGTAAGGTCTTTGCCCACCTTGGTTGTTGTTACCTCTATAACCACCTTCACGAGGAGCTTGTCCGTCACGAGGTGTGTATGGACGTTTTTCGCCACGAGGATATTGAGGTCTGTCACCTTGTTCGCCACGAGGGCCTCTTGGCGGGTATTTTCTATCATTGCCATCATTGTTAAACGTTCTACGCTCAAGTGGTGTACGAGGTTTGCCATCTTGACCAACAGGTTTTTGTGGCGCTCTACGAACGATTTCTAAACGACTTTGCGGTTTTACAACTTCTATAGCAGGGCGTTTTGTTGCTTCTACCTGCTCTGTTTTATTCGTTTCAGGTTTTTCAACTTTTTGATTTTCTATTTTTGTAGTTGGTGCTTTTGGTGTTTCTATAGTTTCTGGTTCAATTTTTTTCACTTCAACTTCAACTTCTGGAGCTTTTGCTTTTTTAACAACAAATGCCTTTGGTTTTTTAGCTTCTGTATTGCCACCATTTTTAATAAAAGATTTCAGTCTTCTAACCTGTTCGGCATTAACTGTACTTGAATGAGCTTTGCAAGTGATTGAAATTTGTGCGAATTTGTCTATGACTTCTTTGCTAGTCATTCCTAATTCTTTTGCTAGTTCATTTATTCTCATTGTCTCAAAACTCATTTAGTAATTTTCCTTTCAATTCTTCAGAAATATTTGTTTTTAAGGCTTTCTGAAGCCTATTTTTTTTTAATGCACCTTCTACACAAGAAATATTATAACAGAGATATGCGGATCTGCCAAATACTTTCGAATTTCCGTTCAAAACAACGTCACCGTGCGGATTTTGTTTAGTGAGTTTAATCAACTCATCTTTTTTTTTGTAATCGCCACACGCTACACATTTTCTTTCAAACACTTATTGACCTCAATTCACTTGTGCTAATTTTTCTAGCTTCAATTTTTGGTCGTGTTCCATAAGTAGTTTAATCAAATCTTCTAATTCGCCATCAACGACCGTCCATACGTTAAGGTTATGATTTATTCGGTGATCAGTCAAACGTCCTTGAGGGAAATTGTATGTTCTAATTCTTTCGCTTCTATCTCCAGAGCCTACTTGTGAACGGCGAAGATCAGTTATTTCTTGCATTTGTTTTTGCACTTCTAGGTCATATAATTTTGCTTTAAGAATTTGTAAAGCACGTTCTTTATTTTGCAGTTGAGAGCGTTCTTCTGTGCAGAAAATCATAATCCCTGTTGGTTTGTGAAAAACACGAGCAGCTGTTTCAACTTTGTTTACGTTTTGTCCACCAGCACCACCAGAACGAGCAGTTGTCATTTCAATATCGTTCATATTCAATTCAACTTCTACATCGTCCACCTCTGGCATAACAGCAACTGTTGCAGTTGAGGTGTGTACTCTGCCTTGAGATTCAGTAGCAGGAACTCTTTGAACTCTGTGAACACCTGATTCGTATTTTAATCTAGAATAAATGCTGTCGCCTTTCATCGAGATAATTACTTCAGAAACACCACCAGCTTCGCATTCAGTTTTGCTTAAAACTTGCGTTTGCCAGCCTTGCTTGTCGGCAAATCTCAAATACATTCTAGCTAAATCACCTGCAAAAATATTTGCTTCATCGCCACCAGCACTACCACGAATTTCTAGCATAATATCTTTATCGTCCATTGGATCACGTGGAAGTAATAAAACCTTCATTCTCTCTTCAAAATCAGGTAATTTCACTTCATTGACTTCGATTTCAGCTTTCAGGTACGATTTCATTTCATCATCGGTTTCGATTTTGATTAATTCTTTAGCTTCTTCAATAGCATCGACTGCTGATCTCCATTCATAATAAAGGTTAACAGTTTCTTCCATCGATTTTCTTTGCTTTGATAAATCTCTAAATCTATTATAATCTTGAATAACAGCAGGATCAGAGAGTGTCAATCCTAATTCGTTATAACTTTTTTCTATTTGTAATATTTTGTCTAACATATCTTTCATAATTTGATTGTAACAAAAACATATTATTTTTCAAATAAGAATTTATCATGCCATTTAACACGGATTTTATTTGAAGTTAGTTAATTGGCAAAAATCAATTTCTAGGGCATCTGCGATGCAAAATAATTTCTTCAAGCTAATATTTTTTTGACCATTTTCAATTCTTGTTATATATTCTCTCGACAAATCAACGATTTCAGCGAGAGCTTCTTGTGAAAGTTTTTTCGCCTGACGATATTTTGCAATATTCTTCCCTAAAAGTTTAAGTCTTGACATGTGACCTATTTTACCGTAACGTAGTTTCAGTATCAGTGACCTATTTGTCCGAAGTGGGTTCTTATTTGAAAGGGGTAATTATTATGACGAAAAGATTTGCGTTTACATTGGCTGAGGTCTTGATAACCCTTGGTATCATCGGCGTTGTGGCGGCGATGACGATGCCGAGTTTGATAAGTAATATGCAATCAGAGGCACTTGAGCGAAAACAAGAATTATTCGATGGTCGTTTAGAAGAAGCGATGAATCAAATGAGATTTCATGAAAAATTAACTGGATACACTAGTGCGATGGATTTCGTTGAAGAGTTAGGGAATTATTTAAAAATAAACGAAGTTTGTGATAATGATGAACTAACAGAATGTTTTCCTGAAACTATCACAACAGAACTTTCAACGTTAGTTGTTGAAGATGACCTAGCGACAGGCTCTCAAATGGTAATGAAATCAAAAAAAGATAAATTTACGAGTGATAATGTGAGTGTTATTTTTGCTGATGGAGTACATGCGTTAGTTAATTATCAAGATAGTTGTGATTGGCTTGACCCATATGACGGCGGAGCAAATCGAGGCGAGGCAACAAATTGTATTTCAATGGTATATGATTTGAACGGTAAAAAAGGTAAAAATACGTTAAATAGTGACGTCATGACCTTGAATGCTCAAATCGCATGTTCGTTTATACTAAGCAACGGCACTTGTGCAACAACAACACCAGTTTACAACACAACAATCGGTTATTTAACATCAACACAATGTGAAGCCCAAAAAGGTGAGTTAGGTATTGAATATTGTTTTACAGCGGACGACATTTCAACTTATGGAGATAAAGACTACTGGGCAGGAGCTGTATCATATTGTGGGGGCGTAAGCAACCTACCGACCATGGTAGATTTGGCACTTATGGCGTCAGACATATATGGAGTTACTGTAGACGAATATGGAACCTTTTATGGTACACCTAATAGCGATAGACTAACCTATTATGGAATATCAGATTTTAGCTCAGGATCGTATGCCATTTGGTCTGGTGATGAATATTCATCTACATACTCTCATCGTAGATATTTAGATTCTGAAAAAACATATTCCGAAATTAATAGTGGCAATCGTCATTATTCTTTTCGTTGGGTGTTTTGCGTTGAAGAATAATTAAATAATAAATTAATAATTTCGCTTTAAAAAATATCCTGCATTTTTTGTAGGATATTTTTTCATTAAATCACATATCTAGCATGCAAACAAAAAATCGAGGTAGAGCTTACGCTTCCCCTCGATTAAAAATAGGAGTAATAGGGATTTGAACCCTAGATGCAGATTGCTCCACATAACACCTTAGCAGGGTGCCGCCTTAAGCCACTCGGCCATTACTCCATTTCTGGATTTCATTTTTTTATCATAACACAAACATTTTATTTTGAAAAGGGTTTTTTAAAATAAATTTTTCAGGTATAATATTATTAATAATTAAGCAATAAGAAAGGCATAAAAAATGATTGAAATGAAAGTTATGGGTATCGCACTTGATACAAGAACAGGTTCGCCAATTGTCGTTCTGCACGACAAAGATAATAGAAAAGCATTACCTATTTGGATTGGTTCAGCTGAAGCTAGTGCTATTATTCGTAAAATCGAAAACCTTAACGTTTCTCGCCCGATGACACATGACCTAATTTTAGATTTAGTTGAACAAACTGGATTTAATGTCGATAGAATTGAAATTAATGACGTTGAAAAAGAAACTTATTATGCAACGATTTTTATTAAAAACGATGATGACAAAATCATTGAAATCGATTCACGTCCATCTGACGCCATCGCTGTCGCTATAAGAGCTGAAGCACCTATTTTTGTTACAACAAACGTAATATCTAATGGCTCTGTTTCAACCGATAGTGCTAAAGATGAGGCGGAAGCACAAGAGTTTAAGAAGTTTGTTCAAAGCATTAAACCAAGTGATTTTGAAAGACTAATGAAAGACAAAGATCATTTCGAAAACGACCAATAAAATCATTTTTCAAAGCCATCGCTTACTTAAAACTATTTAATTGTTAAGAATGTTAAGCATTTTTGTTGACTTTGAAATTACTATCATTAAAAATATTTTATATAGATATATAGATTAAAATATAGGACTATTAACAATGGCGACATCAGGCATAGATTCAATACAACCAAATTATATTTTTAAAGTTGATCCAGTTGTCATGGAATACAACCAACGACAACAGGCAACTAATAATCAACAAAGTTCAAACTTTAATTATAATAATTACAATATTTTTGCTCAACAAACTGGTTACAACCTTAATCGACCAAATGTGCAAGATAACGGTATTAACGCTACTAAGCTCGATTTTTTAGCCTAATGTAACATTACTTAATATTTTGTCATTTTTAAGCAATTTTTATTCCCAATTAGCCTTTATATTAATATAGGAAAATTTTTGGGGAATAATTATGTCAGGCTTAGTACAAAAAACATTACCAATAGGTGCAACACCTCCACTTTCTCCACTTTGGGGGATAACTTCTAGTGGGAAAACAAATCAAACCAACACTAATAGTTATGGAACAAGTGGAAATCAAGCCGTTCTTGGCGACCCTACTAGACCTGAAAGCAGAGTTGCTGGACTTTTAGGCGACAAATTATACACTTTCGGATAAACTTTTCACACGAAAATATTTTTGCGATAATTTGTGCCATAAGTTTTTTTTGCACCACCATAATTTGGAATAAATACATGGCTTTTTTGTGTTTTACGTTTTAGAGAACAAAGACCAATTACTTTGTCATCATCTTTAAATAAACTCTTTAAAAAATTCATACCCTTCCTTCTTTTTTTTGTGTATAATATTATTAATGATATTAAATCAAAAAACAACATTTTTGTGAAAGGAAAAAAGATTATGACAAGAGAAGTAAACAAAGAAATGAGTATTCTTGATATCGTACAAAACTATCCTGAAAGTTTAGAAGTTTTTCAAAAATATGGCTTAGGCTGTGTTGGCTGTGCTGCAGCACGTTTTGAGAACCTTGAAGCTGGAGCTAAAGTTCACGGTTTTAACCCTGACGAAATGGTTAATGATATTAACGCAATATTAAATAAATAATTATTTAAAAAAACTTTTATGGGGACGGAAATCAAAGATTTCCGTCCCCATTTTATTTCAATCAACATCAAGTAACAAATTTTTTATATACAAAATTTGTAAAAGAAAGCGTGGCGTCATCAGACACCACAGCTCTTTGTGTGGTTATATTTAAACTTTTCTACTTTCATCTAAAAATGAATCCATTAAAGGCTGAGTAAGCTTAGATTCAGCAACAGCTTCATTATTTGCTGGTTGCGACTTAGCTTTTTGTTGAGCCTCTAAAGCCTCTTGAGCCAAATCTTTTTTAGTCATATTCTCACAGTATTTTGCTAGCCAAATCATAAACATTGGTGTTAATACCATAATAGATGCGAAATTAAATGCACTATTTAATGTTTTTGCACGTTTTATAAATTTGTTACCAGAATCAGCAAATACATCATATATTTTTTTCAATGCAACTTTAGCGTTCTCATCAGCCTTACCCGATTTAACATCTTCGACTATTGGCGTAAGCTTTTCTAACAATTCTTTAGATGAAGAGAATTCAGATACTTTTTTGCCTAACAATTTTTCAACATTTTCTTGAACATTTTTATCAAGCGTTAATACTTTTTTAGAATCACCACCGTTTGATTCAACGAATTCTAAAAATCCATTCAAGCCATTTTTATAGTTATCAATATTTCCATATTTTGTCTGAATTTGTTCACTATTCATTACATCGATACCACCAGTTGGAGAGAAGTAATCACGGAATCTCGTCCAAGCACTTTTTGTATGATCTTCAGGTTTGGTGTTAAGAGCTAGACCAGACATTTTCGAGAAAGCTTGCGAGAACCCTCTAGCCATAGCTTTTGCTGCGAACAATATTGTCGCAAAAGTAGTCATATCACGAACTATAATTTCTTTTCTGTCATGATCATCGGCAGCATTTTTAAACCTTGGTGGCAATGTAAAACCAAATAAAAGCGTCATCATTGCGGTATTAGGCATTGCTGGTCCATTAAATTCAAATTTATCTGATATTTTTTTCAACCAACCTACATCATTAACTTTATCACCAAGTTTTGCTGATAGAGATTGAACCCCAGTAAACGATGGTTGAGCTGTTGATTTCTCAACTTTTTTCTCTTCCGAACTAACTTTAATTTCATCATTTGCTTTTAAAGTATTTGCGTCATCTTTATGAGAAGTATCAAGACCATTCAAGCCAGGATTGCCTTTAATCCCCAATGAATATAATTTTGGAATAATTGAATAAAAACCAACTACAGCCAAAAACATACTCATATTTGTCGCAAATCTCGTACCACTACGCTGTTTTGCAAAATTCTTCATCATATCTTGAATACTCGCACCAGAATCTTTTGCGAGTTTCTTATCGACATGATTTAGGGCATCATGAGAAAAATCCTGAACACTTGTTAACAACTTTTTAAACGGTGTACTAATAACTTTTTCATCACCTGACTTGAATTCAGCCACTAATGAACTATTATTTGCCTCAAGATGTTGTTGTCTTAACTTCGCAAAATCATCACACAATGCAGTAGTCAAATCTTCTTTTGAACCTTCAACAGGAGTACCTGCCAAATTCTTCAAGAAATTCTTACTCTTAGCATTTTTAATTTCAATCAATCTTTGTGCATATTCTTTAGATTTTTTAGCGATTTCTTCTTCACCAAGCCCAACTACACCCGTCTTAGGGTTAGTCGTAGAAGTTCTTAACGTATTAGCAAACACATTTTCATAGAAACCTTTTTCAGCCTGTTTAGAATCCTTCAATTTATCTTTGTTACCAGAAGCAAAATCAGCAAAACTATTACTAAATCCATTGATAAAATCAACCGAAACATTGTTCGCTTTACCACCGAATTTCTTAACCCCCGCCAAAATAACCGCAGGAATAACAAACGCACTAGGTCCACTTAAAATTTCTCGCACACCTTCTTTACGGGCGAAATCCCAATTGTATTCACCAGTTTCTTCTTTGTTTCTATTTAAACCTTTCCAAATTCTTGGACTGACCAAACCAATAAAATCTTGCGACATAAAAGATGCAATAAATCCACCTCTATCAATACCGTCCATGACTGTAATTATAGGATTTCCTGCACCTTTAAAATTCACAGATGAGCTGTTTTTCTCACGCTGCTGATTTTGATTTTCGTTGTTTTGCCTCAAACTATTTCGCTTTTGAATAGACGGCTGGATTGATTTTATTGACATGTCCCTACTTTTTTCTAATTACTATATAACTACACACATATTAAAAAACACGTAATGTTTTTTTATTGCTCTATTTCCGACTAATGTTATTAAAAATTTACATAAAAATAAATGTTTATTTATAATAAGTGTATTTACTATACTTAATCAGATAAAAAAAATCAAGTTTTTTACTACATTTATAACAAAAAATGTAATATTTCTTTACATCGCCCAATAATTGAGGATAATTCTGCCTCAAATTGACTTCAAATTTTATCTATAATAAAATTATTCTTATGAAAGTAACGATAATTGGTGCAGGATTGGCTGGAAGTGAAGCAGCATTACAACTTGCAAAAAACGAAATTTATGTAGATTTATACGAAATGCGACCTATAAAAACAACTGGAGCTCACAAAAGTAATGATTGTGCAGAATTTGTTTGCTCTAATAGTTTAGGGTCAGCTGATTGCTCTAATGCTTCTGGATTGTTAAAAAAAGAAATGCAAATGCTTGGTGGCGAACTAATTCAAACAGCTTTTGAATGCCAAGTACCAGCTGGCGGGGCTTTAGCAGTTGATGGAGAATTATTTTCTCAAAAAATAACAAAAAAAATCGAAGAAAATCCATACATAAACTTAATTCGTGAAGAATTAACAGAAATACCTAACACACCGACAATTATGGCTTCTGGACCATTAACAAGCGAGGATTTATCGAATTCTATCAAGAATTTTACAAATAACGAACATTTATACTTTTTCGATGCAATAGCACCAATTGTTGAAAAAGATAGCATAAATTTAGATATCGCATTTTATGCAAGTCGCTATGACAAAGGCGAAGCTTCATATATCAACTGCCCAATGAACAAAGAACAATATGACAAATTTTATAATATTTTGATTAACGCTGAAAAAATCGAACTAAAAGAATTTGAAAAAGGTGCGAAATTTTTTGAAAGCTGTTTGCCAGTTGAAGTTTTGGCTTCTCGAGGGGTCGACACACTACGCTTTGGACCAATGAAGCCAGTAGGGTTAATCGATAAAAGAACCGATGAACAAAGCCACGCTGTTGTTCAACTAAGACAAGATAATTCTGCAAAAACATTATATAATTTAGTTGGATTTCAAACTAATTTGAAATGGCCAGCTCAAAAAGAATTGTTACAATCAATCCCCGGGCTAGAAAACGTTAATATCGTTCGCTATGGGGTTATGCACAGAAACACATTTATAAATTCACCACAAATTTTAAACAAAACATTACAGACAAAAATTAGACAAGATTTATTTTTTGCAGGTCAACTAACAGGCACAGAAGGTTACACAGAATCAATCGCAACAGGAATGTTGGCAGGTTTGAATATGGCAAGATACCTAAAAAATCAAGCGTTGCTAAGCTTGCCAAGCGAAACTATTCTTGGAGCGTTAACCTCATATATAACCGATGAAAACCATAAGAAATTTCAACCGATAAATTCTAATTGGGGAATTTTACCACCAATAGAATTACCAAAAAAAGAACGCAAAAATAAAAAGTTAAAAGCAGAATTACTTTCCAACCGCTCTATTGAAGCAATTGGAAAAATAATTCTATAAATCAAGGCTAAACATCAACTATTTTACACAACGAGTTTGCGTACTAGCGTAAGACTTTAGATTATCGTCAAAATAACTTGCATTAGAACTCGCACCATCATAATCAGATCTCGTTTCATTATAATTTCTTTGAAATACAGTTACGTCACTAGATTCGTTTGATGACCAAAATCTATAGTTATAAGAATTAGCCATTGAGAATTCTGATGCGTTTGTAGTATTAAGAACTATGCTAGATGCGCTTGTTGTTTCTTCAATCCAATCGACATCATATAGATAATTAGCTAAGCTTGCTAATTCGCTCATTGTTGGCAATCTTTTTCCCGCATCACTACATGCTTTCAAAGCACCTGCCCAGTAATTTGTCGAACAATCTGGCGTGCCACTTACGCTACTATCAGCAAGCCATGTTTCTTGAGCTGTTGTTGTAAATGCACTATCCCAAGTATTTGTACCATCGCAAGTATTAAGTGCGGTGATTGGCGTATCAGAAGTGTCCCAACAAGCGTCTAAACTTTCAATATTAATCCCTAATGATGAATTCAGTGCAATAATATCACTACCAACCATGTTTTTACCAGCGTTACCATTCATATCAGCGATAATTGCAACGCATTGAGTAGCTTCTGTTCTATTCAGTCCGCTTTCATATGGGTCTAGCCATTCGCAATCTAGGTCGTAGTTAATAATTGCTTTTGTTCCATCTGCTAGAACTATGCCAACATTATCACTTGTATAATCTCTGTTTAGAACGTCTGCTGCAAAATCTTCACCAGTTGTTAGGTCTTTAACATAGACTTTCTCATCACACGAGCTTATCGCAATATCAGGAAAGCAATCTGTTATATCGGTCAAATCACAAACTTCATTAATTTTTAAATATTTTCCTAATTCTGCGACAAAATCCTCAGCATCTGAATATCCAGTAAGTTTTTCATGAAATCTCATTTGATTCATCGCTTCATAAAGTCGTTCTTGAAATAAAGTTTTTTTAGTATCCAACGCTTTATATTGATAATTGCTAACTAAATTCGGTATCGTCATTGCTGATACAACGCCGATTATGCCTAGGGTGATTAAGACTTCTGCCAATGTGAACGCAGGACGCTTCGTCATTGAAACCACCCCGTCAACTTCGTTGCCACCCCTCCTCTGGAGGGGAATTATTCCCGCTTGAACAGGCGGGTTCGCTTTCTGCCTCTGCTCGTTTGCGTTCCAGCGGAGGGGAATGCGACTGCCACCTTGAACTCGGTTTAGCAAAGGGTTCTCGTCACAGTCAAAAATCCGTAAATTCGGAGTGACGCTACTTTTGTCAAATCTTTTTTTCATAAATAATATTCCTTTCATAAATAATATTGTTACCCTGAAACTAGTTATCTTGGCTTTATTGTTTTTATTATTAGTTAACACTTCATAATTATGAACTATAGTCATAAATATGATATCTACAAATTGCAATATGATATCTAAAGCTATCATTATGTTACATGTAGCACATAGTATATATAAAGTCAACATGTATATTTTATATATGTATAAAATATATTTGAATAATATAGGCAAAAACATCAGAGTGGAAAGAGCGAGAAAAGGTTATTCACAAGAGGGATTAGCGGAGTTGGCGGATACTACAAGAAGGACAATTAGTATGGTAGAAGCTGGGTTACAACACCCTAAACTGATTTCGATGCTGAAAATTGCCAATGCATTGGAATTGGATATAAATGAATTATTGAAATAAAATTCCTAAGTTGACCACTATAAAATTTAATGATTTAATGGGTTTATGAATTACATTTTTTATTTTCTAATTGTATTTTCTATTATTGCTGGGGGTATAAATGGTAGGCTTCAGGACGTTGTAAATTCGATTTTGACGGGTGCTGAGTTGTCTGTAAAAATAGCGTTTTCTTTGATAGGCATTATGGCGTTTTGGTTAGGGATAATGAAGATCGCTGAGAAATGCGGATTGATACAAATTATAGCGAAGTTGATACGACCAATTACAAAAAGATTATTTGACGAGATACCAGAAAATTCTTCAGCGATAGCTGATATTGCGATGAATTTTTCGGCGAATGCTTTTGGGTTAACGAATGCGGCGACACCAATTGGTATCAAGGCAATGGAAGAGTTACAAAAGCACAATGTGGATAAGGCTTCTGCGTCAAATTCTATGTGTACTTTGTTGGCGATGAATACGGCAGGGTTTCAGCTTGTACCAGCGACTGTGATTGCTGTTTTGATAGGTATTGGTTATGAAAATCCAACTGAGATTATTGCACCGACTTTGATAGTGTCTTCAATTGCGTTTGTTTTTGCGATTGTGTTGGCAAAATTGTTTGCGAAGTTTTCGCTTCCGCAAGTCAAGCAAGATGTGCTTATGCAAGAAGAGCGAGGTGAGGCGTAATGTTTCAAAACGTTTTAAATACGATTTCACTTTGGGTTTTGCCATTGATAATATTATTAATCTTGACGATGGGGTTAATAAAAAAAGTGCCTATATATGAAGTTTTCACAGATGGTGCAAAAGATGGGTTTAAGATTTCTGTCAACATAATCCCTTATTTGGTTGCAATAATTGTAGCGATTTCGATGTTTAGAGCATCAGGTGCGATAGAAATGCTTGGCGGTTTGTTAGAACCGATTTTGACAAGGTTCAATGTCCCTGTTGATACTATACCTATTATGTTAGTTCGTTCTTTATCTGGTTCTGCGGCATTGGGTGTATTCTCTGACATCGCAAATAATTCAGGTGCGAGCGATTATGCAACAAAGCTTTCAGCCGTTATGGTAGGTTCGAGCGAAACCACGTTTTATGTATTAGCGGTTTATTTCGGCTCTGTTGGGATATCAAAAATCCGCTATGCCTTGGTTGTCGGGCTTTTAGCGGATTTGATTGGAATTTTATTAGCGATTACTGTATGTAATTTTATGTTTTTATAATTTGATTTTAAATATCAGATAATACTCTATCGATACAAGCTTTTTGTGAATATTGCCATTCACGGAAGGTTATACGTTTGACTTTGAACCCGCAACGCTCAATTATGGCTTGTTTTTTCATATTAATTGTATGTGAAGCGAATTTGTCTTCGACCCCATCGATTTCTATTACAAATTTGTCATCGACTAGCAAGTCAGCACTAAATCCAGCGATTTCTGCACCTGCTATAACTTTATGTTCAAGCTCTCGAATTTGTTCAGCGACTTCACGTTCTAGATTGTTTTTATAAACATTCTCGTCTATCTCTCCAGAAATCAATGCTTTTTGTCGTTCTTGATAATCTTTCAAGAACGAGATGTAGTTTCTGAAATGACCTTGTGGAAGCTCGCTAGGGTTGCGTGAAATAAAGTTTATTACTTTGTTACGTCCACGAGTAATCGCAACGTTAAACAGATTTGCTTTTTGCAAGAAGGTTAAACTTTGTTTAAAACTGTTGTCTGCAAAAGCCCAAGAAATAAGCATTATGTCACGTTCATCGCCTTGGAATGTGTGTGCTGTGCCGATTTCTATTTGATGTTTTTTAATCATATGATCGGATAAAACTTTGCCAACAGAAATTTTTAGTTGTTCAACTTGTGCTCTAAATGGCGAAATTATACCTATTGATACAGGGGTATCAGGGTTTTTGCGTTCATCTTCGATTACAATTTCGTGAAGCTTTTTAACAACAGCTTCAATTTCAGGCATGTTGCGTGTCGCATCAAAATCAACTTTGCCATCAGCAACTTCTACCAGTTCAAGAACTTTGTCCCCATCAAAATCTTTTCTCATCACACGAATTCTATCGTTATAAAATTCTTTGTTTGAAAAATTGATAATCGGTGGCAAGCTTCTGAAATGTTCGTCAAGCATGACTGAATTCATTGAGTAATAATCAGCTAAATCAAACATAGAATTTGTTCTAAAACGCCACATTAGCTGATATTTATCAGGAATATTATATTGGCTTAAAAACGATTGTTCTTTAGCTTTTTCTAAAAACGATAGATGCGGAAGTTGTTTATCATCACCAACTATCACTGCTTTTTTTGCTCTAAACAGGATTGGGAAACAGCTTGCGATGTCGCATTGAGAGGCTTCGTCAATAATAGCTACATCGAACAAACCTGGTTTTAGCGGTAACGAGTCAGAAACAGCGTAAGTTGTTGCACACCAGCAAGGGAACGCTTCTAATAATGGTCTAAAATCTTCATCTTCTAATATGTTGCTCTGTAATCTTTTGCGTGTTGTGACCAACGATTTTGCGTGGATTTTTAGACGTCTGCGTTTGTTCTCATCACGTAACAAGACTTTTAGAGATTCACGGCGTTTGTTTTTTAGAATGTTTGTTGCAAGCCCTTTTTGTTTTTTCTTCAGGTTTCTAATTTGATCGCTTAGCACGTGAATATTTCCTATACGTTGGATTTCCGCTTCAACGTTTCTTAGGTTATAGCTCATCGCAGATAGTGCGATTTCATCGTTTAAGCGTGCAAGGTTTTCGTAATTTACTTCAAAATCTTTTATTTTAAGCGTGCTTTTTAATTGGTTTAGGCTTGTGAAATTGCTTATTTTACTTACAAGTCCAGCTTTTTCAATGTTTTTTGAAAGTGCTTTTGCTGATAATAAAACGGTGTCGATTTCGCCTTTTTTAAGTGGTTTTTTTACAAATTGGACTTTTCCAAGAGTTTTTTCTTGTTCTTCAACTTCTAATAATTTGTCGTGCCAATCACGTTCTAGCTTAATTATTTTTTCTGATTTTTGTTCAAAGTTTTTGATTTTCTCAAGATGTTCTTTCATATCTTTGTTCTCAACGAGTAAAATATCTTCGACATCATCGTCAAGTCCGACATTTTGGGCTAATAGATTATCTAAATCTTTTGCGAGTTGTCGTTGATAGTTTAGTCGTCCTGCACGTAGTGCCATATGGCTTGCACCGATTTCATTTAGACGTTCTGCTACGACATCAACGGCTTTATCCATTCTTGAAGCGACTAAAA
Organism: Candidatus Gastranaerophilales bacterium; assembly: GCA_044432945.1. Classification (GTDB taxonomy): domain Bacteria; phylum Cyanobacteriota; class Vampirovibrionia; order Gastranaerophilales; family Gastranaerophilaceae; genus JAWXUD01. Next base: position 18,478 of record JAWXUD010000008.1, on the reverse strand, counting down.
CAGTTTTGCCGTTTGCGACAAGATGCGCTACTAGATTTACGATAGTTTGTGATTTTCCCGTCCCAGGTGGTCCTTGTACTGCTACAAATTTGCTATTGTCGATGTTTTTTATGACTTGTTGTTGCGAATCACTCAAAGAAAGTGGTGTAATCGGATAAAAATCAGTGATTTTGTTCAAATCTTTTAATGGGACTGATTTCTCTTTGCTTTGAGCGTATTCTTCATTGATTATGCTTAGAGCGGTTTCACGATAAACTCCAGAAGGCTTTTCAGCGATTTGTGTAAGTTCGTGCAGAACCCCAGCAGTTACAGAAGGGCGTTTTGTAAGGATTATTGCACTTTGGTGAGTAATCCCAATTTTTTCTAGTTTTACGCTTGGTTTTGAATTATTTTCCTCTTGCTCGATAATTTCATCAAGGTTTTCTGCGTTAATATTTTCTTTGTAAAAATCTTTTGCAGGAGTTTTAGAAACGTTATCTTCTTCAATAAAATCTTTTTCGCTTGTCGAAATCTCTAGTTCAGGAACAAGTGATTTTAGCGTTGTTAAAAACACGTCTAATTTATCTTTTGTAATCGGCAAATCAGGGACTACATCTAAAATCCCTTCTAATAGCAAATCTACCTCGTCCTCGTCATCATTTTTTCTCATTAATGCAGCTAAAGCTCCAGTGTTGAGCGATAGGACTTCATCTTGAGGGAAGCAGTTTATGTTTACGCCATTACGTTCAAGTTTGCAAGGCATATATAATAATGGGGTTAGGAATTCGTTTTGTTTTTTTGATTTTGAGCTTTTGCCTACCAAAAATAAATAACCATATATTAAATATTTATCTTTTGAACCAAGATCACTTTGAATCATTAATTCTGTCAGTTTAGGGTTGCTTCCATCAAGTGGTAAATATTCTTCAGAGCTTGAGAACAATTTTTCTTCGCCTTGTAAGAAAATCCATTTGTTATCTTTGTCGCCTTTTAGGTTACGAAAAGTTGAACTCTTTACCTCTTCTCGAACGCAATCGTGAAGATATTGGCTAAGTTTTTTTATAAAACTTTGATTAAACGCTGAATTTATTGCTTTTGAAGCTTCCTGTAACATGTTTGCACTCCTATTCCATTTTGTCATATTTTACGTTAAAATACGGATATGGGCATCATCAATATAGTTGATAATTCTAATAAATTATATTATATCGGCGGGGTTGTTCGTGACGAATTGCTTGGGCGTGAAGCTTTTGATGTCGATATAACGTTTGTTGGTGATGCGATTGAATATTGTAAAAAATTTGGCGAAGTTGTTCAAGAAAATCCAGATTTTGGCACAATAAAAATCTTGGTTGATGGTAAAGAAGTCGATTTCGCTTCTACGAGATGTGAAATTTATGAAAAAAAAGGTCATTTACCTACGGTTACAAACATTGGTTGTGAATTGAAGAAAGATATATTACGCCGTGATTTCACCATAAATTCGCTTGCGAAATCGGTTTCTGCCGATGAGATTATTGATTTTGTTGGTGGGGTTGAGGATTTGAAAAACAAAAAAATCCGTGTGCTTCATGACAAAAGTTTTGTAGACGACCCTACAAGGATTTTACGTGGGTTAAAATTTTCTGTTCGTTTTGGGTTTGAACTTGAAGAAAAAACGCTTGAGCTTCAACAAGATTTTTTAAAAAATATCAATTATGATATGAGTTACAAACGTGTTAAAAAAGAATTGATTGAGACGTTTAATCTCAATTCACAAATTGCGTTTGAAAAATTTATTAATGAAAATATTTATAAATTAATTACGACTAATGCTGTTGAAATCCCTAAAATTAATATTGAAAAATTGGTTAATGAATATCCTGTCAATGCTCCTTGGATTGTGTATGTTGGTGTTCTTGGAGATTTGTCAAGGCTTCCGCTGACTAGGATTGAGCAACAAATCCTTGATGATGTGCCAAAAAATATTTTGTTGAGTGATTTTGAAATATATAAAGCTTTTGAAAATAAAGCTGTGGAAACAGTTTTATTATATGGGATTTTGCGTGATGAGAAAACTGCACGTCATTATTTAGATAATTTGAAAGACATTAAACTTGAAATAACTGGCGAGGATTTAAAAGCTTTAGGGCTTTTGCCATCGCCAAAATTCGCTTATATTTTTGAAGAAGTATTAAAATATAAGTTAGAAAATCCTAAGATTACAAAATTGGAAGAAATTGAATTAGCGAAAAAAATTATACACTAGCTAATTGCAGTTCAGTATTTTTAATCACATCAATTACGTTCGAATTTTTAAATTGTGCAATCGTTTTGATATTATTTTTGTTAAGATAGTTTTCTCTAGCGACAATCGCCCCAATAATTGCTTCGAGTTGCGACATTGGCATCATATTAGCTGGCAAATCAATGCCCCATTCTTGTCTTAATGTTTGTTGCAAGAATTTGCAATCAGCAGGTGAGCGTTCTTTGCTAAAAGAGTTGAGTTTTAAACTTTGTCTTGTCAAATAAAGTTCAAAACGACTAATTTCAGCACCTTTTTCGCCCAATGCTTTAAAATAATCAGAGCCACGGTTAGAAAATCTTTGCGTCCAATTATCTTTGTTTCTCATATTTGTGTTTGTTGCAACAAGTTGATAAGGCTTTGAAAGCACTCTCCATTTGCCGTTAAGCATAGTTTTATCCCAAGCTAGAGAGATGCAAATTTTTGATTGCTCAATTGAGTTGAAATTATCAAAAAAATGTATAATATCATTCATTGTATATAGCTTGTCGATAAAAATAAGATTGTTAAACTCGTCAATAATCGCTATTCCGCTGTCACTGCTTGAGTTTGGTGCTAATGAAAGCCCGATATAATAATTCATTTTTTCTCCAATATTTTTTTAATTGTAAAATCGATTTTATGGAATAAGTTTGGTCAAAATCAAAGGTTCATCTTCTGTTACTAAAACTGTATGTTCAAAATGTGCAGAATATTTATTATCAGCTGTGCTAACTGTCCATTCATCACTAGCAACCACAACCTCGTCACAACCCAAATTCAACATAGGCTCAATAGCTATCACATAACCATTTTTCAAAGGTGTTCTATCCCCTACTCTATAATTGAACAAAAACGGGTCTTCATGCATATTATGCCCAACTCCATGCCCACCGTATTGGCGAACAATTCCCATCTTTTCACGTTTTGCAACAAGCTCAATCGCACCAGAAACATCATCTAAAACATGCCCTTCACGCATTTGATTGATACCTGCAAATAATGCTTCTTCTGTTGTGTTCATAAGTCTTTGAGCCTCATTATCGATTTTGCCAACCGCATAAGTCCAAGCACTGTCACCAACCATTCCGCCATAAGTCGCACCGACATCAACGCTAATAATATCGCCTTCTTTTAAAATCCTATTTTCTGTTGGAATTCCATGGACAACTTCTTCGTTAATAGAAGCACAAATGCAACCTGGAAAGCCTTGATAGCCTAAAAACGTTGGCGTTGCACGGTTTTCTTTAATTACATTCATGGCGATGCTGTCAAGTTCTTTTGTACTAATGCCAACTTCAATCACCTGTGCCATTTTTTGGTGAACCAAAGCTACAATGTGACCTGCGTGACGCATTTTTTTGATTTCATCTCTTGATTTTTTATTAATCATTTTATTTCCTGTTATTTAACAACTTCGAGCAAACGTTCCCAAACATCGTTGATGTCGCCGTTTGCGTCAATAGTTTTTAGTAAGTTTTTGTTTTTGTAATATTCAATTAGCGGAGCAGTTTCACTAAAATATGTTTCAAAACGTGCAGTCGCAGTTTCACGGTTGTCGTCTTTTCTTTGAGTTAAGGCTTCGCCACATTTGTCGCAAACGCCTTCAACTTTAGGCGGGTTAAACTTGATATTATAAATATCACCACATTTTGGGCATGAACGGCGATAAATTATTCTATCAATTAGTAATTCTTGATCAATATCAAAATAAACAGCTAAAAATCTAGCTTCATTGCCGTTATCAATTTCTTTGTTAATATTTTCTAGTCTGCCCGCTTGCTCAACGCTTCTAGGGAAACCGTCTAATATGTAACCGTTTTCACAATCTTTTGCAGACAAACGGTTTTTAATAATATCAGCCACCAATTCGACAGGAACTAATTGACCTTTGTCGATAAATGATTTTGCTAATGTACCGTATTCTGTTCCGTTTTTGATTTCAGCACGTAAAAGTGAGCCAGTATCTACGTGTGGGAAATTTAGTTCTTTTGCTAATCTTGATGTTTGTGTACCCTTACCACTTGCTGGAGGTCCTAAAAATATAAATTCTTGTTTCATGTTCTCTCTTTTCTGTTATTATTCTATTAACTATAATTTAATTTTACTTCAATCTATCTGTATTTTCAAATACGTTTTAAATAACTACTTTTTGTAACCCTTTTGGCTTATCTACATTTTTTTTCAAATATTTTGCTATTTCTAACGCTAAAATTTGAGCAATAATTGTGATACAAAATGATTTAACAATTTCAAATTCGCAATCGATATTTATGTGAAAATCAGTTTTAATTTTATCATTAGAGTTTCCAATAATACAAATTTGCGGGTTGAAATCTTCTTTAATCTTATTAATATTTTTTATCGTAGTGTAGCCAAGTTGATTACCAGTGATGTAAATCAATGGCATTTTGTTGCTCAATATCGCAACGTGTCCATGCATAAACTCGCCTAAAATCATTGCAGTTGTGTGAACGTATGAGGTTTCTTTAATCTTTAATGCGACTTCTTTAGCAAGCGGTGAGAATATCCCATCAGCTGTCACGACAATATCTTTATGTTTAGATAAAAATTTTGCCAATTTTTTAATCTCAGGTTGAAGTCCATAAGTTTTTTCAACCATATTAGAAAGCGTTCTAAGCTGTGATAGATATTCATAAACTTCAATACCTCTAAGCGTTGCGAATTTCAACACAAGTAAAGTCAGACAAAGCATTTGAGTTGTCAAAGATTTTGTTGCTGCGATGCTTTTTTCTTCACCAGCGTGGCAATCGATTTTATAATCAGCAGCTTGCCAGATTGTCGAATCTTTTTTATTAGTAATACAAAGAGTAGACACGCCATATTCTTTTGCACGAGCTAAAGCTTTGTTGGTGTCGGTCGTTTCTCCTGATTGAGTGACGAAAATATAAAGCGTTTTTTCATCATATGGAATTGTTGTCTGTAATAAAAATTCGCTCGAATAAATCGCACGAGCTTCTATGTTTGCAATGTCGCCAAACAAATCAGCTGCATATCTCGCACAGTGATATGAAGAGCCACTAGCAACTAATACAATTTTTTCGATATTATTAGGTATATCAAACTGAATAAAATTGTTGTCATCAACATGGATATTAAAAAGATTTTTTAATATCTCTGCCTGTTCAAAAATTTCTATCTCCATTGATGGTTTTATTTTTTTTGTAAAAAACATCATTTCCTTTCTAAAGTTTTTAAAAATATTGAAATCCAATATTAATTTAAGAACTCGTTTAATAATGAATTGATAGTTTGCGGGTTAGCACGTCCTTTGGTTTCTTTCATGACTTGTCCAACAAAGAACCCAAACAATTGAGTTTTGCCGTTTTTGTAAGCTTCAACTTGATTGTTGTTAGCCTCGACAACTTTTTTCACGATTTCTTTTAACGCACTCTCATCAGAGATTTGGCTTAACCCTTTTTTCTCAACGATTTCGGTTGCACTTGTGCCATCTTTCATCATCTCAAGAATAATTTGTTTACCGATGTTGTTAGAAATAGTTTTGTTTTCGATTAATACAACAAGTTCAGCTAAATTGTCTGGCGTTAATTTAGTTTCAGTGATTTCTAATTTTTCTTCTTTTAAATAAGCAGCGATTTCGCCCATTATAAAGTTGATAGTAGCTTTTGGATTAGCACCAAGTTCAAGAGTTTTGTCAAAGAACAACGCAAGCCCCATTTGCTCAACGATAACACTAGCGTCATATTCGCTCAACCCTAAGCCCATATAGCGTTCACGTTTTGCTTGAGGAAGTTCAGGCATGTTCGCACTGATGCGTTCAACCCAATCTCTAGAGATTTTTAACGGCATCAAATCAGGCTCTGGGAAGTATCTATAATCGTGAGCGTCCTCTTTGCCACGCATAGAACGAGTTTCACGAGAGTTGTCGTCCCAAAGACGAGTTTCTTGAATAACTTTTCCACCATCTTCTACGATGTCGATTTGTCTATCAATTTCAAACTCAATCGCTCTTTGTAATGCTGAAAAACTGTTTACGTTTTTGATTTCAGCACGTGTGCCAAACTCAGTCGCTCCTTTAAGCATAACCGAAATGTTAGCGTCACATCTCATCGAGCCTTCTTCAAGGTTTCCATCACAAACACCGATGTATCTAACGATGTTACGTAATTCTTCCATATAATTTTTAGCTTCTTCAGAGTTTCTCATATCAGGTTCTGATACGATTTCTAAAAGTGGCGTCCCTGCACGGTTAAGGTCAACTAATGAATAGCTAGAACCAGCTAAACCATCAGCACCAGCGTGGTTAAGTTTTCCTGCGTCCTCTTCTAAATGCGCACGTGTTATACCAATTCTTTTGCCTTTGATATCAAGATGTCCACCGACACAAATCGGTTCGTCAAATTGAGAAATCTGATAACCTTTCGGAAGGTCAGGGTAGAAATATTGTTTGCGATCGAATTTGCAACGCTCGGGGATTTGTGAGTTAAGAGCTAAGCCTGTAAGAATAGCCATATCAACAACTTTTTTGTTCAAAACAGGTAGCACGCCTGGCATACCTAAAGTGATTGGGCTAGTTTGCGTATTAGGTTCTTGCCCAAATTCTGTGCCATCAGGTGCGAAAATCTTTGATTTAGTTTTCAACTGTGCGTGAACTTCTAACCCGATTACAACTTCGTATTTATCTCTTAAACTTTGCATAAAATCTCCTTAACTGTGTTTATCATAGCTAAATTTTATCACAAATAAAGAATTTTAGTAAAGTGTTAAATAAACAGCCTTTCTTTTTTAAAAAAGAAAGGCTGTTGTCATTATATTTTTAAATGGAGTTTATCTCACACAACGAGCATTCCAACCAGCAGATTTGAAATTGTCAGTATAATTAGTTGTTTCTGTTGCTGAGCCATCAAAGCCAGAAGCAGTAGAACTTATAGTTTTTTGATAAGCGGTTACATTACCAGTTTCATATGAAGTCCATAACCTATAATTTATACCACCTCCCATTGAGAGTTCATTAGCTTTTGTTTCATTCATTACTACATTTGTAACTGATTTAGTTTCATCAGGAACATAATCTAGATCAAAAACATATTGTACAAAATATGCCCATTGAGATAACGAGGGCAATGTTTTTCCAGCATCTTCACATACTTTTTTTGCACCTGCCCAGTTGTTACTCGAACATTTTGTTCCCATATCATAAGTAGGGTCAGCTTCATAAACAGCACTAGATGTGAAATTGCTATCGTACTCAGATTGTCCATCGCAAGTATTAATTGATGAATATGAAATATTGGCAGTATCCCAACAAGTATCTTCTATCATAATTCCTAGTGATGAATTTATCGCAACGATATCGCTACCAACAGTGTTTTTACCAGCGTTACCATTCATATCAGCGATAATTGCAACGCATTGCGTTGCCTCTGTTCTATTCAGTCCGCTCTCATATGGGGCTAACCATTCGCAATCTAGGTCGTAGTTAATAATTGCTTTTGTTCCGTCAGCTAGAACTATGCCAACGTTATCACTTTTAAAATTTCTGTTTAAAATATTTGCTGCAAAATTTTCACCAGTTTTTAAATCCTCAACATATACTTTTTCATCACATGAGCTTATCGCAACATCAGGAAAGCAATCTGTCATATCAGTCAAATCACAAGTTTCATTGATTTTTAAATATTTTCCTAATTCTTCGACAAAATCCTCAGCATCTGAATATCCAGTAAGTTTTTCATGAAACCTCATCTGATTCATCGCTTCATACAGTCGCTCCTGAAATAAAGTTTTTTTCGTACTTAATGCTTCACTTTGATAGTTGCTAATCAAATTTGGTATCGTCATCGCTGATACAACACCGATTATACCTAGTGTAATCAACACCTCAGCAAGCGTAAACCCAGGACGTGTAGCTTTGTCACCCTGAACTTGTTTCAGGGTCTCATCATCGTTGTATCTCTCGACTGTGTGATTCCGTATCAAGTACGGAATGACGCAATTTAGTGTAAACGCTTTTTTGAATTTAAACATATAATTCTCCTTTCATGAATTAATAATTTCTAGATTTAATATTTTTATGGATTACCACGCTCTAAAATTCCCCTCCCGTGGAACGCAAGCGAGCGGAGGGGAATGCGACTGCCACCTTGAACTCGGTTTAGCAAAGGGTTCTCGTCACAGTCAAAAATCCGTAAATTCGGAGTGACGCTACTTTTGTCAAATCTTTTTTTCATAAATAATATTCCTTTTATAAATCAATACAAACTCGCTCTGTCAAAATAACATATTACGTTATTTATGTCAATCATTAATAACCTCAAACGATGTTTATAGTTTTTTAGATAACGTATAACATTGACAAAAAGAAGGACATTTAATGGATATAAAGCAACTATTAGGACTTAAAATAAAAGAACTTAGGGTTAAAAACAATTTAAAGCAATTTGAATTGGCTGAAATTGTCGGTATTGCCGTAAAACATCAAAGTTGCATCGAGACAGGTAAAAATTTCCCATCAGCTGATTTGATAGAAAAATATGCAAAAGCTTTTAACATTGAAGCAACTGATCTTTTTTCAATTAAAACCAATAAAACTAGAACTATATTAATTAATGAAATAGAAAAAATTATCAAAAACGCAAATGATAATGAAATCCAACTGATTCATAAAATCCTTAAAAGCATCTTCTCGTTATAAAATATTGACATTTATATTTTTTTTAATACAATAGCCTTATGATAAAAATTTCAAACCAAAACCGACGAATAGTGAATAAAGAAAAAGGCTTGTTTATCTTTTAAAGACGCTATCGTTTGTTATGGAAATATATATTTAAACAAGACCTTTTTAATAGGGTCTTTTTTATTGTTACGAAAAGTTAATTTATTAAGGAATTAACGCAAGAAAAATTTTTACGAGGTTTAGAACATAAATGATGAATAGTTTTATTAATTTAAGATTACGACGACGATATACTACCCAACCCCAATGTAGTAGTTATTCGTGTGTTCTTAAATTAGAACATGCCTGAAAAAAAGAAGGTATAAAATAAAATGATTCCAGCAACAACAGTAAGTAAAATATATTCAACATTAGGTAATAATAATTCACTCGTACCCCTAGCCATAAAAGATGTCGCAAATAGTGCAGGCATTACGACTGGTTCTTATATAACAGGGGACAAACTCGAAGGAAAAGATAGATTTATCGATGAGTTTGGCACGCAAGCTATCTGGCTTTTTGGATTACCAGTGTATAAAAAAATAGCTGATTTGAGCATGTATAAAATGTTTGGCATTGATTCAAAATTCGATGTAAGAAACCTTAAAGACAAAGAGGTTATGAAAAAAACAATCGAGTATGCTCCAACAAAAGAGATTAAAGAAAGTCTTGAAAACATCGCAAAAAATCAAAAACTGACCAAGAATTTAGCTCTTGCTAAATTTGGCTTAGCGACAGCTTTAACAATAGCATCATACGCTGGCTTAACAAAATACAGACAAAATTATAGAAAAAATGCCGCAAAAAAAGAGGTTTTAAAAACTCAAGAAGAATTAAAAAACAAAACAACTGACACGAGCATAATCAAACCTGACATAACGACTTTTGGCAACAAAAACAAATCAAATAAACCGAGTTTTAAAGGTGGAATTCAAGATTTCATGTTCAGTCCAGTAAAAAACCTGATGATTGTTGATGGGGCTATTACAACCGAAAGATTTGCATATGCAGAAAGCAAACAAGAATTAGCGGGTTATATCGTAAAAGAAGGCGGAATTTGGGCGTTTATGTATTTAGCAAGCAAACCTATCCAAAACTTTTTAGAAAATCAAAGCGACAAAAAGCATAACAAATCGATTGCCCTAGATGCTAGAGTAATCGAAAGTGAAGAGTTGAAAAAAGCGATGGGTAGCAGAAGTATTCAAAAAGCTATCGAAGAGTTCCCGACTAACGCAAAAGATGCTGAAATTTATGATTTTGTCCACAAAAACCCTGATAACTTTATCGTGCAAATGGCAAAAAAATCTGATATTATTGACACAATGAAAGACAGCGAGCAAATTGATACTAGAAAATTTATTGATACAAAAAAACTGATAAGAATTAAAGAAAAAATAGAAAAATTAGACAAACAATTTATGTCATCTGGTGAGAATATTGATACTTTCTTGTCTAAGGTTAAAACGCTAAAAAGAGGTGCTATCATAGGCAACATTCTAGCCTGCGTTGGAGCATTAGGAATTGTCGTTCCTGCGATTATGGTCGGCATAAGAAAACTTGATAAAGATAACAGCGAATATAAAGTTATGGAAAATGCAAAAAAAGAACTTGGCGTTGCCTAATCTATAAATTAATTAAGGAATTCGTTTAAAGACACTTTTTTAAACACATCAGTTTGAGAGAGTGTCTTTTGATTATCTTCTTGTTTCTCCCCTTGATTGCCTTCTAGTTTGCCCCCTTGGTTTTGAACACCTTTTTGCATATCTTTATTTACGTCTTTTTTAATCATTTTATTCATAAGCATTGGCACTCCACCACCAATCGCAACAGACATTATGGCCATATTAGCCCAGAAAAGCCCCGCACCAATTGTTTTTGAACGTCCACTCAAATCTTGAAGCTTTTTAATCGGCGGTATAATTTTATTTATTAATGTTGGCTTGCAATTTTTATCAACAATATCTGTTTTAAGATACTTATCAGAAAGACGAGCCATCGTACTGCCTAACAACATATCACCACCAAAGAATAAAGAGAAAATCATCGCCCCACGAGTAAGCCCGTCTTTCAACTCTGTTTTATTTCTTGACGATGCAGCAGTACCTGCGTTCAAGCCGATACAAGCCAATGCAAACGGCAATCTTTTCATAAAAATTCCGTCATCATAATCAAATTTTGTTGCGTGCTTTTTTACAAATTCTGAAAACTTAGACCCTGATTTACTAGACAAGCCTTTTTTAATCCCTAAAGGTAACAACGCTAATCCAGTCAACGCAGATGCATAAATTCCAGTGCGAAGAGGTTGAGTTTTTTTATACTCTTCTGCTCTTTTCTCAACAACTTCCTTATCAGCCATCTTAAACTCTGCTGCAAACCCCTTTTGTCCAGTTTTTTTCTTAGTCACATAATTATTTAAGAAATTGATACTCCCCAAAGAGCCAGCCGTAAATAACAAGTCAAAACTCAATACAGAATTTTTTGCGTTAATTATCTTGTTGCGAATTGCCTCAAAATCCCCATTTTCTTTTTCAACAACCGACTTGATTAACTGCGAATATTCTTCCTTTTTTGCAACAGCTTCTGCCATTTTTTCTGGTTTCTTTTTAGCTTTTTCAAACAACCCCTTACTCAACTGTTCGGGCAACTCTGCTAATCCCGTTTTACAATCATCTGCACTCTTTAAAAACTTATTAGATAACTGAATTAAATTACTCTCTTTCCCCATAAACTTTGACATTTTAGCAACATGCTTCATCGCCAATCTATTTGTAATAGGCAACGTGACAAATGGCGTTGCATAAGATATTCCACAAATCAAAGCACATCTACTAGCCCTCTCACGCTGCTCGTCCTTGTTATTAGTCAACAAGACCATAGGCACATCAAAAACCAGATCCAATACCGCCTTATTCATCAAAACACGATTATCTAAAAAGACAGCAGAATTGACAACAGGATTGTTGTTATTTTTAAACTGCACACGACTACTTTGCTGATTTGTGGAGATATTCATAATTATTTAATGACTAAACAAAAATTTAATTGACCGTCATGTAAAGTTTTATTGCGAAATACTTTGTGACACAACGTAAGCACTAGACCAACAATTTTGCAGATTGAACCCTCCGCAAAAACCGTCAATATCTAAGACCTCACCGCAAAAATAAATACCTTCTTGGATTTTTGATTCTAACGTCTTTGGATTAATTTCTGCCAAATCAACACCACCACAAGTCACTACTTCTCCATCTTTTGTTACATTAAATATAGTTACCATAAATTTTTGCAACAAATTCAGGATTTCATCACGCATTTTTCCATCAATCTTATGCGCTTTTTTATCCTCATCAATTTTTAATTTATCTAATACATAACAAGCGAAAGATTTTGGTACTAATTCAGACAAAATATTTTTAATAGATTTTTGCGAATTCTCATTCAACATCGTCTGCAAATCAATCTCGCCAACAAAATTAAATTCGATATTATAAGGGAATTTTTCTTTTGCCATAATTGATGAGATCTGATAAACCAAAGGTCCAGAAACACCTTGATGCGTAAACAAAAAGTCTCCACTCAAAACACCTTTAGGAAACTCTGCACTCGCATTTTTCAATGCAACACCAGCAAGCTCCGACAAGTTTTCTTTCGACTTCAAACCGACCAAAGCTGGCTTTGGTTCAACAATCTTATGCCCCAAAATTTTCATTATTTCATAACTAGCATGCCCACCAGTTGCGATTATAACCTTATCGAAATTGTAACTACCCAAATCTGTCACAACTTTGAACAAATAATTAACTCTATCTACTCGCAAAACATTTTCACGAACATGTCTTACTTTATTGATGCTATCTAAAAACTTTTCTCTAACATCTTTGGCACTATTTGACTTAGGAAAAATCCTAAAATCATCTTGCATATAAGTTTCGACACCAATATTTTCAAAAAAAGCTAAAGTATCAGCAGTCGAAAACTTTGAAAAAACCGAATACAAAAACTTTTCACCACGTGGATAATTCTTCGCCAAATCTTTAAAATCATACTCACCATACGCCAAATTACAACGTCCACCACCAGTTGGCAATAGAGTTCTTAGAGCAGAAGCATAATCAAAAAGCGTCACCTCATAATCGTTTTGCAAATAATACGCACACGCACACCCCGCAGGTCCTGCCCCAACTATCGCAATTTTAGATTTCAATACGTGTACCATACAAGAAAACAACCTCTGGATTTTCTAAATCATCATGCAAATCACTAATTGTTTTGTGCAAAATAGGGTGTTCAAAATTTGGGATTAATTCTAAAAGTGGCACTAACGTAAAAGCACGCAAATGCAAGTATTGATGCGGGATAGACAAATCTTCATCAGAAAAAACTTCTTTACCATAAAATAAAATATCAATATCAATAGTTCTATCTTCAAAAACCTTGCTCAAGACCTCTTTACGACCTAACTGAGCTTCAATTTTTCTACATTCTTTCAACAACTCTTTAGGTTCAAAAGAAGTTTTTATCTCCACAATAGCGTTCACAAACCAAGTTTCAGAATTCATATTCCAAGGTTCAGTTTCATAAAACGCAGAAGTGCGAATGATTGTGATCCCTTCAATAGCACCCAAAAAACTTGTTGCTTGTTGGATATATCCAATCCTATCGCCTTTGTTTGAACCTAAACTTAAATATACAATCGCCATACTATTATAATATAGATATTTCCACAAATTGTCAATATTTTTATTGGTTAATTAAATATGCAATCGGAATTGTAAATTTATTGCAATAAAGTAACAAAATTTTTTTTCATATACATTATATTTAGCATAAAACTACCATAAGGAGAAATTATGAATATAACTCATTGCAATTATCAGCGACCATCATTTGGCAAAATACGCCTCGACAAAGGTGGTGAAAAAGTTCTAAGTGATATTATAAATAATGACAGTAAACGTTTCAATGAAATAATGGAAATTACAAAAGAGCAAAAAAATAATACAGGGGCAGATATACATATATCTGAAGATGAAATTTTTGTAACACTACAATCTAATCCAAATAATAAATATATAATTAGAGATGAAGAAGATGTGCAATATAAATCCTTAGAAAATCATAAACGAATAACTATTAATGGATTAAAAAAAGATACAGCTTCTTATATCAATGCTTTAAAAATAAATTCAGCAATTGGCGTTGCACACGATATACATCAAAAAACAATGCAATCCGCAAGACAAGGTGATGACAAAGCACTAAAACATATTATAAATTCTTTTGGATAACAAAATAATTCTTAGATTTTGTAGGTTGGGTCAAGACCCAACCTACTGGCTACTGAATACAACGCACTACTGGAATAGTACTATTTTTAACGGAAGTTATACCTTGCATATGAAATGCATCTTTTCCTATAGATAGATTGTATCCATAAATAGTATACATATCAGTATCTAGCCAATATCTTATTTCTAAATCATCTGCAGTTAGACCTAATTTAGCTAATTTATCTTCATCTACTGTGCCATAATAAATACTACCATCAGAACCGTCTACTTCTGCATCAGGATAAAGATAATTACCCAATGCCAATGCATCAGTGCTTGAAGGCAAATTAAATCCCATATCCTTGCAGGCTTTTTGTGCTCCAGCCCAATAATTTGTATCACAATAACTACAATCATTTGCGGTTGTGCAATTTGTATCATACACACTTTCGCCGTTACAAGTATTGATTGCTGAAAATGAAGTATTTGAAATACTCCAACAAACACCATCCACATCAACACCTATTGAAGTATTCACAGGTAAAATATCAGAGCCTACTGAATTTTTGCCTGTGTCACCTGAAACATCAGCAAGCATCGCTACACATTGCACTGCTTCTGATCGGTTTGCACCACCATCGTATGGCTCCAACCAATCGCAATTTAAGTCATAATTCAAAATAGCCTTTGTGCCATCAGCAAAAATCACACCTACGTTATCATCACTAAAATCATTTACCCCAATCAATCTAGATGCAAAATCTTCACCTGTTTTTAAATCTTCGACATTTATAACTTCATCACAAGAGTTTATTGATACACTCGGAAAACACTCCTCCATATTCGTTAAATCGCAAGTTTCGTTTATCTTCAAATACTTTGACAATTCGTCAACAAAGTCTTTAACACTATCATAACCAGTAAGCTTTTCATGAAAACGCATTTGATTCATCGCTTCTTCTAATCGACTTTCGAATAATAATTTTTTCTTAGTTAAGGCTTCTGATTGGTAATTGCTAAACAATGTAGGCAAGGTCAACGCCGACACAACACCGATTATGCCGAGTGTTATCAAAACCTCTGCCAAAGTAAAACCAAATCTTTTTATCATGTCCTATCTCCTCTATTTTATTACAAAATAATCTTACTTCATGTCACAAGCTATGTCAACATATAATACTCCCATTCCAGTAATAAAATATGTTATTCGTACTATTTTATGTTTTATAATTAAAAAATGGACGATAATGAAATACTCAAAAATCTTGGACTTAAATTGAAATATCGTAGACTACAAAAGGGCATGACACAAGAGATTTTAGCAGAAATGGTTGAGGTTCATGAGAAATATATTTCAAAAATCGAGACGGGGAAACAAAATATAACAATAAAAACACTTAATCGCATTGCAAATTCTCTAGAAATCGACATCACGTCTTTGTTAATATTTGATTAATTAATTACACATCTCGTTTCATTTCTTTATAATTGCGTAAAACATCAACTCTACTTTTTTCAAATTTTACGTCCTTTTCACAAGGCTTTAGGTTGTATCAAGCAAGCTTTTATGTTGTAATCTGTAGGTTGGGTTTTAACCCAACGAAAACCAAATTTTTACGCAAAAATGATAGATTTTTCAAAACTGCATGATAATTTATAATTATAATACTTTTAATGTATTTTAATTAATAATATAACTAATCAGTCAATTTCATAAATATGTAATCGAAAAAAACAGGGGCAAAAGGCTTGTGGTGTCGGGCGAAAGAGGCTACTTCCCCCTTGTTAAGAAATTTGTAATTAAAATTGACGAAATTAACGTTTTCTTAACGGTATTTTTGACGCTTTTTACATGAAGTTTTTAAGTTATACGGCGATTTTAGGGGTATGTTTAGGTTTAAGGCATAGTTATTTTTGGATAAAGCGGATTGTCGGCAGAGAGTGCAGGGTCGGGCTTTGCCCGCCTGAAACTCGCTTAACGCCGACAACCAAGTAATGTATCCGCCTTCGATTACATTTGATGTAATTTTCCCCAAAACTTCCCTGTGGTCGGAAACACATTTAAAACAACCCTTTCGGCTTTTAAAAGATAAAAACGGAAGCAAAAATTTTTTCTCAAAAAATGTAATTGAAACTCAAAATGTAATCGAAGCAATATTTTTTATAAAACACCTCTAAAGTATTATTAAAACTGATTTAAAAGCCTTTTGATGAAAAATATCAAAATACGTGTTTTGGAGCATTTTTTTCATATCTTTCAATTACATTTGGTATAACTTTTTATGTTAATGTTATTTCTTCAATTACATTTTGATAATATTTTTTCTCGATTTTTAATTATTCATTATAATTGAAAATAATCTTCTTTATTTGTTGAGGTATAAGATATTTGGATAATCTTAAATATGCAAAAAATACAAGATTAAATAGTTCGTATGTGTAATTTTCCGGTATTAACAAAGCATGAGCCACCGTGTTTCTCAAGTTTAATCCTTCTTTAGCAATAAAAAGATATCTAAAATAAAGTAAGTCATCAAAGCTAAGCTGCTCAATTAAAAAATCATCGTACAGTAAATCCATTATGTCTTTTTCTCGAACAATACCTTGTTCTTTTTTTAAAGGCTTGAATGTGGATTGTTCCCAACATTGTAAATATATACGCAGTAGAGTTTCAAATTTAAGTACCAAGCTATCAGTTATTGCTATAACATCAGGATAGAATATTTTTGGGTTTTCGTGGTATCTTTTTATTTCACTAAAATATTTTTTAAATATTGACAAAAAGAGTTGACTCCAGTTATATTTAATCTTTTTTTTGTTTCCTTTGTTTTGAGTTTGCATTTCAAAAAACCAACTACTTTTTAATAAATAATTTAAAAGTGTTTGAATAGTAATTTTATCTTGTACAATTCCTTCATATAGTACTTTTTGCACAACAATTTGCTGAATACTCCACAAACTACTATAATTTGAAAGTGCTCTATCCAATTCTGTTTTTATATCTAAAATTTTTGAAGTATGCAAATTGCTATCTAAATAACTACAAGGGATTATATCATCCAACGAACTATACGATTTAATTAAGACACTTTTGTGTGGTAACAGATGTTCTGAGTGAGCTAGAATAGGTAAAATTTGATTATTTTGTTTCTCCAATATTTCATCGGCTACTTTTATAAATTCTTTTATATTAACTGGCGTTTCAATAGTCCCAAATTGTATATTGTTTTTCGCCTTTAGATACATTTTTTCTAATAATTCTATTTTTTTACTTGTACAATCCATTTCTTTATAATGATTTATAGCATTTACGCACCAGTGTATTGCTACGGAACCATCATTACATTCTACTAATTTTTCATAGCATTGTCCTATTTTTATATTCCAGTTATATTTAAATTCATTAATTATCTTTTCTAACTGTAGACCTTTTTTAAAATATCGTTCAGCAATTGCATATTCTTTTTGTTTCAAATATTGATTACCAATTTTCCAAATTAAATCTTTTATAATTTTAAATTCATCTTTTTTATAAAATTTCAAAAAGTCAGTTGAGTGCATCGCAATTTGTTGGCATACTGTATGTATTGGTTCATCTTCTTTATAATTTGATAATAATCCAAAAATCTTGTCTTTTATCTCTTTTATCTTTTTTGATTTGGAAATAAGAGAATATTCAATTAAACAATTTATGACACGATCAATATGTATCCAATTATATTTTTCAATTTCACATATTTTTATTTCTATGTAGTAATCGAAAACTTTTAAATAGTTTTCGATTACAGGTTTTATATATTCTCCAATACCGCAATTAAACAATATTTCCGAATAATATGCTTTTAATAGAATATTGCTTGTTTTTTTAAATCTGCTAACAATATATTCTGTATTTTGAGTAACATTTTGATACACTTCTTTTTTGATTTTTTCCCTCATTGCTTCTGAAATGATCATTAAAATATTTTTTTCAATATCTATTTTAATCAAATCACCTTTTGAAATGTTTTTTTCTTCAATTGTGCAAAAGTATTTGAAAAAATCATCAGCATTTATCAATTCACTTTTATTTTCATCAATAAAAGCATATAAGTCATCAAGTTTTATAAATTTGATATTTTCTTTCATCTTAAAATTATAATACAAACACATCTTGACACATTTCCCTTGAAAGAGTTCCAATTTAGGGAAGGTTGAGTGATTAATGGAATGCGCTAGCCGGTGTTCACGGTGTCGGCGTGCGAGAGCGCGACGAGCAGGTGAACA